>JBAZKH010000002.1:0-250330 GCA_041650935.1 Candidatus Omnitrophota bacterium | reverse complement strand
CTCCTGCTCCTGTGCCTGTGACGGTATTGCCGTTACCTATCCAGTTCCCTTTTACATAGAGGCTATATGTCGAGAGATTGATACTGCCTGAGGTCATCGTAAGGGCTTTATTGACGGTGATATCCGCAGGCAGGGTAAATGTAGAGCCTGATTTATTGAATGTGAGGTTATTATAGGTAGCGCTCATTATGGTCGCTGATGAGCCGGTGTATGTGACGGTAGAGTCCACTCCCGAGGTGAATGTGCCTGTATTTGAGAATGAAGTGCCGGCTAGATATAGGTTAGAGTTATTGGTAAGAGTAGTGCCCGCCCCTATATTAAGGGCAGTGCCTGTGCCGTTAATGGTAAGCGCCTGGCCGGAGGCTATTGTTACATTTACCGCACCCAAAAGCGTCAGGTTATTTACCGTAAGGCTCGTGTTGCCAAAGTTATACTTGGCCGCGCCGGCAAACCGCAGGTTATAACATACCGGGGACGCGCCGCCGAGCGTCAATGTCCTGGTATCGGAGGCTACGGAATCATTCATTATAATAGCAGAAGAGGCACTGCAGCTTAATGTGCTGTCGTCCGTAAAATCGATATTACCGCCGACTGTAATGGTGCTGCTGCTTTTTAGGTCAAAGGTCCCGGCGCATATCAGGTCGCCCGTCACCGCGAGCTCCGCGCCCGAAGCAACCGAAAGCGTGCCCGCGGAAACGGTAAGATTCCTATTTACGGCAAGATCCACCGGAACATTAAAGGTCGCGCCCGATTTCTTTATCTCCAGGTATTGATAAGCGCCGTTCATTATATCTACGGCTAAACCTGAACTGCTCTGGTAAGTAACAACGGAATCCACTCCCGTCTCATCCGACGTAAACGTGCCGTTATTGGTAAATGAACTGCCGTTAAGGATAAGAGAGCCGTTATTCGTAACGGTAGTGCCCGCGCCTATATTGACCGCGCCGTTAACGGTCAGGGTCATGCCCGTATTTATCACGACAGCGGCTGAATTCGCAAGTATCAGGTCATTCACCGCATAACCCGTCCGTCCGAAATAGAACGGGCCTGCGCCTGTAAACTGCAGGTGGTTGCACGTGCCGGTAGAGTCGAGCGTCACCGTACGCGCCGCCGCGCCATTCATCGCGATCGTCGACGCGGGGGAGGAGGTAAGAGCTCCGAGTGAAAGATCGAGATTCCCGCCGACGGTAATAGTGTTGGAACGCGGCGTCAGGACACCGCCGCCGGCGCAAGTTAAATTACCCTTAACGGTTATAGTGCCGCCGTCGCAGATCAGGGTTCCGGTATGGCTGGCATCTTTCGCGATCGAGGTGTCGCCTGTTACGACAAGGCCGCTATCCAATTCAAGCGTGCCTCCGGAAATCTCAAGAGATTTTACCGTAACTACGGAACCAAGGTTAAGCACCGGGCTATTTGCGGTATAAGGTATTATAACGGCCGCGGTGGAAGTCGGAAGTTTTCCGCAATCCCAGTTGCCGGGCGTATCCCAGGATGACGTACCCGCCCTGCCTGTCCATGTAAATGAGGTAGGTATATATTCATCCGCGCCCCGGTTCCAATTATTGGTAACCGGGGAGGTGTTCGCCGGACGAGTCTCGCCGTCCGCGTCCGTAGTAAAGGGGCAGAGCGTATCGTTTGTAAGGTTTTTGCCGCCGGCATTGGCGCATGTTGTCTTACCGGAAGGCGCGCCTTTCAGGTGAAGATCTATCGGACTGGAAGTTATACTGTAAAAATTATCCGCCGCGGCGGAAGATAATAACGGTGACGAGCCCTTCGCCGTGCTATCGCTTGAGCAATTATAACAACTTGATGCATCGAATGTGCCGGAGTAGCAGGGGTTAGCGGCGCCGGCGGTAAAGACAGCGTTATTTATCGCCAATACCTTCGCGTTAGAATCCGTCACTATACCGTACGCATACCCGGCCTTGTATATAACCGTCCCATCGGCAGATGTTACCCCGCCCAGGTATACCGTATTATTATAGACGGCCGCCGTATCGAAGAGTGCGCCTTTCAAATATATCCCGGCGTTATAAGATGTGTTTGTGTTACCTCTCAAATTATAGATTATATTATTGTAGATCTTTATGCCGCGTGAAGTAGAATCGCAATTAAGCCGGATGCCGTTATTACCGTCATAGCCGGTAGCGGTAAAATCATGTATGAGGCATTCGGCTACCTCTATATTATCGCAATGAGACTGGCTGGTAGGGCTGGTTGTCCCTATACCGCATTGTATGCCTGTACTATACCCGCTCATGTCAAGCTCTATACCCTTGATCTTCAAATTCCTCATATCGGCACCCAGGCTTATGGGCGTAACCGAGCCCAGAGACTTTATATAAAACCCTGTGTAAGCCTTGCCTGTATGGTGGCTGCCTTCCGCGGCCCGGACTACCAGCCCATGCCCGGAGTCGGTAAGAAGATTGCCTGAGCCATATTGAAAAGTCACCGCATCGTTTAACGGGCTTAGATCTCTGTAACATTCGGCAACTGGAATAGCCTGGTCATAGAGAGGCGTGGTGCCGTCCGTATTTATCGTAAAATAATTACTGCCGTCGACACGCCACTGGTCACCGGCGCTGAAAGATACTTCCGGCGACGCGGAGTCTATATTAGTCACGAGTATCTGCGAAGCGCTGGAATGCGCTACCATACCATACACATTAACCGGGCTACCGCCGCGATAGAGAGTTACGAATTTTTTGTCTGCGATCGTACCGATTCGCGAACCAGGAAATACCTGCGTCACCGGCGAGGTAAGGTCTACCCCTTTTAAAGCCGTTACCCATGTAGTCAGGTTATTGTAATCGGCCGACGGATTCGTCGCGCCGGAGGCGCGTATCGCGCATTTGAACTCTGTGCCGGACGGGACTACTCCTATATTGGCGCCTATATCCCAGGGAGAAGAGCTTCTCTTATATCCCTGGATATCGTCAAGGTCCGGAATTTCGGCGCTCGATAAATCGGTCCCTTTGCCGATTATATTGGCTGTATTATTAGCGCTATTTTGGACCAGCCGAAAATCACCGTTTGCCGAATCCATAAAATCTATGCCGGTACCGTTGTAACAGGTAGTGTTACTGACCCTCAAAAACCCCTGTGCACCACTATTACCGTTGTCACAAGCAATGCAATTTGTCGCTGTTGCAGCACCAGTAGCATCGTCAGAATAATAACCGTAAGTCGCGCTATCGTATACCGTACAGTTATACAGTTTGATCGCGGCGTTATTTCCACAACTCGCCTGGTGGTATCCATGTTTCCAATAGTACATTACCGAATTGGAAACAGTCAGTTTAACCTCGTTTGCATTGTTCAGGTATATGCCAAAATTCTTTTTTGTGTTTTTATACCCCTTTAGTATGCACTTGTCTATCCGTACTCCATTAGCACCAGCGGCAAAAGTACCTTTGAGCTCTATCCCATCATGCCCATTATTAGCATTCTGATATATCTGCAAACCTTCCAGGCGGACATAATTTACAATGGATGTATCATTGGATATCTTAATGGCCGAACCGCTGGACGGTACTACTATAGTGAATTTGGAGCTATCCCACACGCCGCGGTGACGCTCGCTTAATGGCGTATAGATCCGCAAGTAATAATCTGCGGTGGTTGCTTTACCGGTAATCGAAACGGTACCGGAGAAAGCTTTTAAAGGGTCCTCTGTAATCCAGTCGGCATAACACGCGGCCTGCTCTATCCTCTTATTTCCCGACGGGTCAGAACCGGCTACCCAAGTATTGAGGTCGGTATAATCTCCGCCGGCCCACCCTGTGCTATTGGTGGCAGTACTTGTGATAGATCCTGCGCCGATATAACGGGCGGTAAAATTGGACTGGTCCGTTACGGAAGCGATCCTGTATGTGCACGGCGCGGCGACAGTCCCATAATTCGTAGTACCCGATATAACTATAGCCTGGCCTACTTTTAGATTATCGTTTGGATATGGACTATTTAACTTCACGGTCACGTTACCCGAGCCGTCTCCGGCGATCGTCTTTATACTCTGGCCCTGCCTGATATAGCAGGTCTTCACGGTAACGCCGTTGCCATTAGTAAAAGTCGTATACGCGTGCGCGCTCTCTATGGCGAAAGAGAGCATCGATAAGACCAGCATTGTATAAAGTATTATCTTTTTCATTTTTATCACCCGCTTACTCGCCCGTTCCTTTATCCGTAATTGCCAACAGGTCCTTTAAGATCACACTGCTAAGCAGTCCCGTTTTAGCAACCGCGCCCTTATCCGCCAGCTCTTTATTATTAAAGTTAACCTTATACCTTCTCATCTTCACCATCTTTTTAGCCTGCCTGCCCTCACCATCCGTCCCTGTCGTCGTCTCTTTCGCGCTCACCAGCGCCTGGGCCTGCTGGTCGGTAAGATAGGCCTGGATTATCAGGAAGTTCTTCCTCTCCTCCGCTCCCCATATAAAACCCGCCGGCTTTACGGAAATTATATCCCCGTCTTCGTAATCGGTCGACGCCGCCTGCCGCTTGGCGTCCTTAAGATCCTTTCTCCTTACTATCAGGAGCTCATACAGCTTCTTCGAGCCGGCGCTGGACAATGCCGCCTCAGCCGTCTTTTGCGCAGTAGTCTCCGGAGTCGTAACCGATGCGTCCTGCGGCGGGATGACTGTTTCAGCATTATCGGTTATCGCGAAATAAGCGTTCGATATCCCATAGACCGTCTTGTCCAGCGAATCGGCTACCATGACCACCACTTTACCAGACTCCGCCTGGGGTACCGCCCAGGGATAGGTCCCCGTATTGGGCGCCCTGGCCGCTATTGCCGTAAAATTCAGGCCTCCGTCGAGCGAATAGGATAGGTCCATCTTATACGAGCTCTCGTATCCGGTAGTATCCCACCGGATATCATATTTACTCGCGGGCTTTATCACCTCACTGCCGCCCGGCGCGATGACCGTAATCGTGCCCGATTCGAATTTGAGCGAGAATTTCTTAAGCACCGGGCCATTTGCCGTCCAGCTTGCCCGCCACTTCAGTCCGTCGCCTTTCGTGAAATCCCCCTTCGAAGCATATTTAGCCGCGCCGTTCTGCCAGCCGGTATAGAATTTAGCGCCGCCATTGGTAGAGACTGAAAAAACCGGGGAGTCCACTTCGGGCCAGGATGCGGCCATTATCCTGGCCTGGAAAGGCGACGAGACAAGCTGCGAAATATACTCTCCGCCCGGCGCTTTTGGCGCGAGCATAAGACTGCCATCCGGTGATAGCGTAATATTGCCGAATTGCGGCAGGTTCGTCTGCTCTTCGACGCTCGCAGAGGTCTTCCCTATATCGACTTGTGGAACGATCTCGGCAGTCTTTCTCGTCCTTATCCAATCGCAATAAAACCCCGAGCCGCCCGGCCCGGCGGAAAGCCCTATCGGCATCTCGGTCCTTCCCGAAGCCTCGTACTTTACCTCGGCCTGAGGCGTGCCTGTGAAGGTGCCGTCGGCGTATCTCTGGAAAGCTAGATCGCCTCCGTCGGAGATGATCCGGTAATCATAGAAGGTGCCCGGCGTTATTATCTTTGGATCGTTGGCTTTCACCGCCGCCGCCTGCATGATACAGTGGGCGGCATTGGCTATAATAGAGGAAGACGCGGCCAGGTCGCTGCCGCCGTTTGCGCTTGCGGCTATAATTCCTGTGACAGCGCCGCTGCCGGCGATCTTGGCCCTGTATTCTATTATACCGTCTTTAAATTTATATTTAATGGCCGCGGCGCGGGCCTTGTCAAGTTCGAGCATGGAACCTGCCGCAGCTGCCCTGCTTGTCTTATCCGCAAGCATTACTTTCCACTTTTTAGGGTCGATCACGTTGGCGTTAAAATCCTCGTAGAAGTCGAATACTTTCTCGGCATCGGAGAGAGAGCTTGCGCCCGCGGCGGCGTAATATATATATAGCGGAAGGACGGCGTCTTTTGGTATCTCCGGGATCCTCAGCCAGAACGTTACCACGCGGTCCGGCTTTGCGCCCTCGATACTTTCGCGGTAATACGCCAGGCTCGTCTCGCCGTCGGCAAGCGTAAAACGGATATCCGCTAAATCCGATTTCGAAGGGCTGTCCAGATAGATATCGCAAGCAGCAGCCGCTTTCTTCGACTCGCCCACCCGGACCGGGATCTGGAAATTATATAATGCTTCTTTCGATGAACCTTTAACGTAAAAAACTTTTCGCGCCGTAAAACCGCTTAAGTCCGGGTTGCCGAAACTCCCCATTACCCCGGAACTGTCCGTATAGACGATCCTGACTTCGGTAAGAGCGCTCTGGGGAGCGAGCGTCGCGCGCCATTTCAGGCTGGAGCCTGCCGGTGATTTGGTAAGGTCGAGAGGAACTCCATTAGTAACCACTTTGTAATCGGAGGCCTTGCCTGTCGTAGTAACTTCCATCGTCACCTGTCCTGTAAACGTCCAATTGGCGGCGAGGCCGGTTATCGTGCCGTCCGCCAGGTAAGAGACCTGGGCCTCGCAGGCGCCTGCGGCGGAATCTGTCCGCACAGCACCCTCTTTACTTATTCCGGCGTTCGTCAGGCTGATATTACCGTCGAACTTGTAAAGACCGGCGCCGTCGGCACGCCAGGTAAGCGGCGCCATGGATACGGCCTTTCGCGCCGCCGCCGAAGGCGCAGGCGTTGTTTGTGCCGCCGCGATCGTCGTCAACAGAGCCAGCATCATAACCAATGTCCATTTACGCATGATTTGCCTCTCTCGCTTTTGCTTTCACTAATAAGTATACCTGATATCTCAAAAAAAGTTGTCAGGCCGGCGTAAAGAGAATGTCAAGAAAATGTCAATACTCCGGCTAGCTCGGTATCGACCCTGAGCAAGTCAAATGGTTAAGCTATAAACTTATACCCTATTCTATGCACAGTAATGATATGTTTGGGATTACCGGGATCATCTTCCAGTTTCTCCCGCAGGTTCCAGATATGGGTATCGACCGTGCGTGTCGTAACATCTTCATCGGTCCATATCGTAGATATTATCTTGTGCCTGGATACGGGCTCGCCGAAGGAGCCGACGAGAAGTTTAAGTATGGTAAATTCCGCCGCGGTCAATTTAACTTCTTTATTATTTTTAAAGACTTCGAACTTTTTAAAATCTATCCTGACGCTACCGAACTCGCATGTATCCTCGGGCTTTGAGGCCGCTTCCGTCCTGCGCAATATAGCTTTGACGCGGGTAAGGAGTTCCCGCGGGCTGAACGGCTTCGTCACATAATCGTCCGCGCCAAGTTCCAGTCCCAGCACCTTATCCGACTCCTGAGCGCGGGCGCTCAAAATTATAATGGGTATATTGGCTCCTGTCTTTCTCAGGCTCTTACAAACTTCAAACCCGTTAAGCTTGGGCAGCATTATGTCGAGGATGATAAGATCGGGCGAACGTTCCCTGGCCTGGACAAGCGCCTCTTTGCCGTCTCTGGCTATTATAGTCTTATAACCTTCCAGGGTCAGGTTATCGACCAGTCCCGTCAATATATGTTTATCATCTTCGACTATGAGTATCTTCGCCATAACATCCTATCCACCATCCACTATCCACTAAACTCTATCTAAGTCGGTAACACTATCGTAAACTTACTCCCCTTACCAATTTCACTCTCTACAGTCACCCGCCCGCCGTGGATCTCCGCGGCGTACTTGACTAACGCCAGTCCCAGCCCCGAACCTTCGATCTCGGAATCGGGGCCCTGCGCGCGGTAAAATTTACGGAATATCTTCTTCTGCTCGCCGCGCGGGACACCTATACCTTCGTCTATGACATCTATGGCTATGCCTCTGGGATGCCTGCGAACGCTTACCTTTATCCCCTTCTCCGTCGGGGAATATTTCGCCGCGTTCGAAAGCAGGTTCAGGACCGCCTGCGATATCGCGCCGGCATCGGCTTTTATCGCGGGCAGAGCCTTATCTATCGAAACATCGACCGGTCTCTTCTCGTCCAGGTTGTATAAAAGAAAATAGTCGGCCGTATCCTTGACGATCTTGCCCACATCCTCTTCTTTGAACCTATGCTTCTTGCGGCCGGTCTCTATGCGCGAAAAGTCGAGGATATTATTGGCAAGCTGCGTAAGGCGCTCGCTTTCGGTATTTATGATCGTATAATACTCTTCCCGCCGCCCGTTCTCCGCGACAACGCCGTCTTTGAGCATCTCGGAAAACATCCGTATTGAAGTAAGCGGTTTTCTCAGGTCGTGGGATAGCCCCGCGACAAATTCGCTCTTTAGTTCCGCCAGCCGCCACTGCTTCGACAGCGCCCCGAGGGTAAATAACGCCCCCGCCAGGATCGCTATAGCCGCCGCGCCTATTGTAATGATATAGGCGTAGAGCGCCTTCTTCCTTGCCTCATATTTTTCTATGAGGAGCGGATAGCGTTCATAGACCGCCACAGTATACGGCAGATTCTTCATCGGCCGCGTTACCATGAGCTGCCTGTTGTTCTTAGCGCCGCTGGTACCGCTTACCGGGGAACCTTTATCGTCGAATATAGTTATCTGGCCTTTGAATATAGAAGCCTGGTCGGAAATTATGGATTCAATAAACGGCTTATCTTTGAGCAGTTCCGGAGAGAGTCCCGCGAGAGTGGAATCGATCTCACTCTCGACTATGTTTGCCATCGCCTCATATCTTTGCTTTATACCGCTCTCGACGATTACCTTCTCGCTCCTGACCGCTTTCAGCCCGAAATAGGCGAGCAATGCGGTAGGTATGAGTATCGATAATATGAATATCAGAGCTATTTTTAATCTCATACAACCTTAGTTGCCGGTTGCCAGCTACCAGTTGCCAGGATTTTGTTCACTGATGACCTGGTCACTGGTAGCTGGTGACTATTAATTATCTCATCTCCTTGCCCAGCCTCGATTCAAGTTCTATATTAGTGAGCCATCTCCTCACATCTACCGCCTCCTGGCCCATGGGCCTGAACTTCAGGAACTGGCGGTAATGATATTCCGCTTTGCGATTATCGTTTAATTTGTCGTCGTATAATATACCCAGGTTATAATGGACGCCTGCGTCTTTCGGGTCTATCTTCAGGCATTTAAGATATTCCCTCCTGGCATCTTCATACCTGCCGCTCGTATCGTAAACAACCGCAAGATTATAATGCATATCGAGCCGCTCTTTATCCACCCGCCGCTTCAAATCTTCCGGGATCATCTTGTCGCGGTTCAGCTTGCGTTTCACCTCCAGCTCTGAGCGCTGCGATTGCTGGAGCTCTTTTTCGAGCTTCTTATTTTCGGCTTTAAGCGTGTTTATCTCGTCCTTGAGCAGGGTAAGTGTAGAGCGCGCCTCCTCCGAGAGCCCTTTTTTGGATGCCTGCGCGTCAGCCTGGGCAGCGGATATTTCTATCACCTCTTTTTCGATTATACGTTTCAGGTCCGATATCTCCTTCTCGTCTAACCTGATATCGGCAAGCAGTGCCTCCCGTTTGCGGCCGGCCACGTCTAATTCCCGGGCAAGGCGCTGGAGTTTATTTGTCGCGGCATCCTCCGCTAAAACGGCATTTGCTATATTTTCCTTCAGCGCTTTTATCTTCTCTTTTTCGGATGCGGCCTTGGCAGCCAGCGCTTTCTTCACATTGACCTGCGCATCGTCAATCTCCACTTCCAGGTTTTTGACCTTATCTTCCGCGTCCTTAGCTATCTGCCCTGCGGCGCTCTCGTTCTCCCGGGCTTTGTTAAGGCTCGCCTCAAGCGCATTAAGTTCTTCTATCTTCGTTTTCCCGGCAGTATTGGCAGTGAGCTTTTTGAGCGACTCTTCCGCCTGACTGACCCTCTTACCGGCCTCCTCGAAAGCGATGCGGGCGTCTTTCTCTTCAGACGCAGCTCTTTCGACAGCATCTTTAAGTACCTTTAATCTCTCCTCCTCCGCGGACGCCTCTTCATTCATACCCCCCGCCCCGGCATTGACCTGCGCGATCGACTCATTAAACATCTTTATATCAGCCCGCGCGCTGTCAATTTTATTCCTGAGCGCCGTTTTTTCGGCGGATAACCCCGCGGCCCGCTCCTGCAGGATGCCGGCGTCGTCTTTCTTTGCTTTACAGCTCAGTTCTATCCTGCGGATCGCTTCTTTGACTTTGGCAACCACAGGGCTGGCCTTATATTCCTCTAAGGGATCCTTCTCTTTAAATACCTCCGGGTAGTCCTTCTTCAGGTTCTTCTTATCGAACATCTCCTTCAGTTCTTTTGTATCTTTATTTTTAGCCGCAAGTTCCTTATTTGTCCGCATCAGCGCCTCGCTGACCCTGGCAAGCTCCTTTTCAAGGTCATTCACCCGCGCCGCCTGCGCCTTAAAACGCCTCGTCTCTTCTTCGGCCCGCTGTTTATTTTCCGAAAGGGACCGTTCGAGTTCCTTTATGCGCCCATCCTGCGTAACGCGGGTGCCCGAGAGATCCTCGACTTCTTTCTGGGTATCTTTAAGAGTAGAAGTGGCCGTCTCGACCCGCTCTTTCAATCCCGCTATAGTTTCGGCATCCGCCTTGATCTGTGCCTCATCCTTAGCCAGCGCCGATTCGAATTCTTTATTTCTACGGACCGTTTCTTCCATCCTTTCGAGCTTCTGACTAAGCGCCGCGGCTTCGTTTGTTTTAGCCTCGTAACCTTTTTTAAGAGTATCGGCGGTCTTTTGAGCCTCTTCGTAAGAAGCGACCTTCTCATATTGGCTCTTCAACTCGGCGTCTTTAGCCTCCAGGGCCCTGCGCGCCGCGGTAAGTTCTCCGGAGGCAGATTCCTGCCCGGCAATCGCCGTCTGCAGCTGCTCTTCAAGGCTCCGCAACCGCCCATTTTGCTCCGCGAGTTTGTCGTAATACGTCTTTAATTCCTCTTTAAGCCTGACCGTCTCTTCGTCCGTTCTCCCAACACCGGCCCTGACACCGTCGAGCTCCTTCCGGAGATCCTCCTTCTCCGCCAGGGCTTTATTATACCGTTTCTCAAAGCTATCCACTTCCGCCTTTAGGCGTTTTATCTTATCTTCATAAGGAACTTCTATGCCCTTCCTGACTTCCACGCCTACCTTGCCGGCCAGGGTCTCCATCGACGTTATCCTGGTATCGGTATCTGCGAGTTTCCGTTTCAATTCATCTATCGTCCTGCGGCTCTGCGACTCAACCTCGTCCGATCTCTTCCTCTCTTTTTCCAGCAGGGCGTTATCGCGCTGGAAAGCCTTTACCTTCTCCAGTAATAACTTGTATATCTCCCTCAGCTGTTCTTCTTCTTTTATAAGCGACTCCACCTGGTCCCTGAGCTCGAGGTTCTTCTTCACAAGCCTCTCATACGATTCTTTCTTCACTTTCGACGTCCGCCCGGCAGTATCCCAAATCGCGGCCCAAACATCCGGCGGCGCGGCTAATGCCGTCATAAAGGCAAATATGAGTGCTAGCAGCCATATCCCGCTTTTTCCAGTCTTTGTCATTTTTTTCTCTCCATCACTATTCACTATCCACTATTCACTAAACTCTTTCTCACTCTCTAATCCCCTTCATAGGCTTAGGCATGTCCTTTTGCAATAAAAATGTCTGATCGCCCTCTACGATCCTGGGCGTCAGGAATACGATCGTCTCGGTCCGCTTTATCTCGTCCGAAACATTCTGGAACGCCTTCCCGAGGAAAGGCAGATCGCCGAAGAACGGAACCTTGTTTACACTGCTGGTCTTGTTATCCTGGACCATGCCGGCTATAATTATGGTCGTACCGTCTTTTATCAGGACCGTCGTCTGCGCGTTCGCGCTTTTTACTACCGGCACAGCCCCTGCGGCCTGGGCGTTCCCGCCGTACCACGTCGTTATGGAACTGACTTCCGGTTTTATAAGCATACTGATAAACCCGTCTTTATTTATACGCGGCGTTACGTTCAGCGAGACACCGACATTTACCCATTGATAACTCTTCGACTGGGTAGTGGCTCCGCCCGTAGCGGTAGTGGTCGTATCTTCCTGGTAAGGCTGTTTCGTTATCACCTCTATTTTAGACTCCTTGCCTTCCTCTACCGTCAGGTGAGGATTCGAAAGGATCCTCGTATCCGTAACCGTAGCGAGCATCTGTATAATAGCGTTGGGATCGGTAGCGTTGACGGTCTTTATCGACAATGTCCCGAGCGCCGTTACGCCGGTAAGCGGCAATGTGACGCTTGGTATAAACTTTAGGCCTTGAGTGCCGGCTATGCGTATAACTTTTTCCCAGTCAACGCCCCACTGGAACTTATCCCCCAGGGTAACTTCCACTACCTTGGCCTCGATAAAGACCTGCCTCGTCTTCCTATCGAAGGCATTGATCAGGATCTCTAACTTTTTAAACTGGGTTGGCAGATCGGTGATAACGAACGTGTTAGTCCTTATATCAACCCTTAGCGAGCCGATGTCCGGAGTAAGCGCTTTTGTGATATCGTCCTTCATGGTCTCAGCCTTCGCGTATTTAAGCTCAAAGACGCGCGTTTCGGTCGGATATACCCGCGTTACCGTAGGCAGTTCCTGCTGTTTGATTATCGCCTGCATCTGGCTTATCTTCGACGGCGTATCTATAATAACGATCGTGCCGGTCGTTTCATCGAAAATTATCTTGCCTATATCGCTCTTCACGTTGGCCAGCATCGATCCCACGTTCTTGACGGAAGCATATTTCAATTGTGTAATATAGGTCTTCCTCTGGTCGTAAAAATCGACGCCGTACATCGTTTTATATTCGGCATTCGTCAGTATCGATATAACGTTACCTTTAACCTCGCTTGCGAGATTATTCATCGACAGGGCTATTTCCAGCGCATCGCCTATGGTCACATCGGTAATAAGAAGGGTTATATTCCCGGCCACGTTTTTGCTCGTCACTATATTGAGGGACCCTTCCGACGCCAGGAATTTCAGGAACTGGATGATGTCCATCCCCCGTATGTCGAGAGATATCTTCTTTTCCAATCCCGGAAAATGGTAATCGGATAGCGATGGACGATGAGCGATCTCGACCGGGTCGGCGCCCGATGGCGAAGGAGCTTCTAAAAAAATAAACAGGCTAAGCGCAAAAAATATAACGATACACCTTTTCACTAAATCTCCTGGATTATAATTCAAAGTTCTTATCTCCCGAATTCAGCATAACTTTATTGCGAAGTATCGACTTTACCCGGATACCGGTCGTCCCTATCGCCTGTCCTTCTTTAACAACATAGAGCTTGCTCTCCTTTTCGCTGAAGACGAGCGCTTTCGGCACATCGCTCCACGCAATCCCCTGAAGTTTCAGTTCACCGTCGAAACTCTTTTCGGAGGCACTTACCGTATCGCCGGAGCGCGGGGCTTCGGAGGGCGCGGGTTTGAATATATCCCTTGCTCTCGCGGCCTCAGTATAATAACTGAGCGGCCGCAGTTCTTCACCCTCTTTACCCGTATCCGGCAAACGACCCTGAGCCCTTACCGCGGCGGTGGTCATCCGCGCAATATTCGGATACCGCGCAAAAGCATAATATATGGTAAAGATGATGAGAAGGATGACCATGACGAACAAGATACTATTAATGGTAAATAATTGTATGTCATGTATCCTCCACGTTAACGGGATCTTTACTCCCCCGGCAATGCCCTTGGCCCGCGAAACCAATACGGCCAGCCGCTCGGCCCATCTCTTCTTTTCCGGCGCCTTGCCTTTGACCCTGGGCGGGGTCTTCTTTTCCTGTTGTATGATCCTAAAGAGCTTTTCTTCCGGTAAAATATTCTCAGCCATACTGGGCCTGGAGCGGTTTCAGTTCTTTCCTTATCAAATCTTTGATGACATCACCGTTTACCACTTCCTTATTATGCATTACCAGATATTCAAGCGCATCATGGCATATCATCGCTATCCGCCGCGGATAACCCTCGGTATAATCGTAGATCGCGCTTATCGCGTTATCGGTAAAGAGAGGCTGCCGCGATACGCAGCCCGCCTGCCGGAGGCGGAACCCGATGAGCTCCTTCACCTCTTCTTCATCCAGCGGATTGAGCATATACTTAAGCGAGATCCTGTCCCACAGGTTCTTGATGGAACTAATGCGCGGAAGAAGCTCCATCTGGCCCATAAGGATAAGCTGCAATATCTTGTATTCGTTCGTCTCGTAATTAAGGATGGTACGCAGTATCTCGATGCATGAGTCCGAGAGTTTCTGCGATTCGTCTATAAGAAGGACTATTGTCTTATTGCCCTCGACACATTCCTCGAAGAGATATTTTTCGATCGCTTTAAGATAGTCAAGTATGGCGGGCGCTCGGCCGTCGGGCGTAGTAACGAATATGTGGAACCGCTCGGCCAGATCCGCGAGAAACTGTTTCTCGGATTCGTAGATGGGGTTTAATATCATCGTCATAATAAGGCCCGATTCCGTAAGCAGGAGCTGGGAAAGCTTTCTGGATAGCGTTGTCTTTCCGGTACCGACATCTCCGAGGACAAGGCTTAAGCCCCGCCTCAGTTCTATGGCGACACGCAGACGGTAGAGCGCGGATTTATGCTCATTCGACTGATAGAAAAATTCCGGGTCCGGGCTCGTGGAAAACGGTTCCGCTTCAAGTCCCAATATCTTATAATAACTCACGTTAAGCCACCTCGCTGTCGAGTCTTTTTCTGATAAGCTGCAGCGGATACCCTTCCGCTATGAGGCTCGATATAATCTTCAGTTTATATGCGACTTCGGGCTCATTGTATAACCGCTTATTTTTGTTCTTAATGACGACTTTGAGCAGGCCGAGATTTGTGTAATGGTTGATCGTATATGGGGTAATATTGAATTTTCTGGAGATATCTTTTATATTGATGAGGTTTGTATGCATTTTCCAGTTCTTATAGTATCTACTGTAAGTAGTGTACTTATAGTAAGTAGTTTATCACCAGTACTTATTCTAAGTATAGCATCAAATTACGATTTGTCAACCCTTCGACCTCAGGCGCGTTAGGGTTGACCTTGAATCTTTGTCGAAGGGTCAGGGTTGGAGGACTTGCGAACAGCCTCTATATTCTTACGCAGTTCCTCCATCCCGGTTTCGATGCCGCGCACTTTATTCTCTACTTTTTGAAGACGCGCATCCATTTCCTTAAATCTTCGCGCGGAATATTCACCCTCCTCTTCCATCCGTATCTGCGCGCCTTCCCTGTAAAATTTGGTACCTTCCGGCACCATCAAGTTCAAACCGCCTATCTTCTTAACCTCCATGCCGGGCCGGACGCGGGAAATACTTTCCCGTGTAATGGCCTCGGCCTCCTTCACATCCTGGTTCTCACCCTCCTTTACCGCTTCGTCCTGGGCCAGAACGATATACTGAATTGGTAAAACCAGCATTAAAAAAATAATGGCTGTTCTCTTGAACATACGTCTTCCTTCCGCCCATAAAGGGTTTCACATGCTATTATCTATCAGAATGCTGATAGCGACGGGAAAAAGCGCGCCGCTTTCAGTGTACCTTATGATGACATAATCGAATTGGTTCAGGTCCAGAAAGCTTATCATGCCTCTTCCCTTAACGATCTTCGTCGATGAGGATACGGAAAATGTAGTCTGGTAATAACTAAGGCCGTTGTTCCATCCGAACCAGCGCACGACGACGGTGCTTCCAACGGTATCAATACTGACAACTTCTCCCGCCAGGACCTTTATCTTATTTTCATCGGATATTTCCTGGCAATATCCGGCCGTCGAAGCCATCAGTATGACTGCCGTAATATATAAAATAGGTTTTGTTATACTCACCCGGTCCGCTGCCCTCTCCCGGCCCTCCTAAAGGCCCACGCGTATGGGATTACCTTTACATATCCGATGCCTACTTTGAATAATTTGAATTTCGATTTGCCCTGGCCTTCATCCCTGCCTATCCACGAGGCCGGGACTTCGCATACCTTGTAGCCGGCCAGTATCGGCAATATACCCGTCTCCGCATTTATCGCAAAATCGTCGCTGTGCCATGGTATCCGCTCTATTACCTCGCGCTTGTAAAGTTTGAAATTATTGGAAAGGTCCTTCTGCTTTATACCGAACAACAACCGCACAACGTAGTGGAACAGGCGGTTGGCTATCTTTTTGGTAAGCGGGTACCCTTCCATGCGGCTCCCTTTTATAAAACGCGAGCCTATTACGCCGTCGCAATCACCGCGCTCCATCCTCTCTATCATACGGCCTATATCATCCATATTTTCCACGAAGTCACTGTCCATGGTAAGGACATAAGCGGCGCGCGGGTCGACATTCTTAAATCCCGTCTTTACTGCCCGTCCGACGCCGCAGGGCGGCTTACGGTTTACAAGCTTAACTTTCGGTTCGCGCGCCATTCGCGAGCGCGCTATCTCGGCCGTCCTGTCGGTTGAGACGTCGTCGACGATAATGAGTTCGAGGATCTTGTCCCTGTAGCCGGCAAGGATCTTGTCGATAACCCGGCCGATCACTCCCTCTTCATTGTGCGCAATCGCTATTACCGACAACGTTTCTTTCATCATTATGAAACCCTCATATTTTTCAGTATCACCGCAACGGCCGCGCCCCAGAAGAAGAGTGTTCCCCAGAACATGACCGAGATATTATTCAGCGGTCCAACGGCGATCGAATAGCTCGTTACGAGAAGTATCCCCACCGCAAACTTCACCAGCCGCCGCTCGTCCGGCGCGACGTCGGGGTAGCTTATATAATTCAGCGCCGCAAAATACAGGACGAAGAGATACGCCCATGTATACCATATACAATAGGACGGTGTAATGAGAGCAAGCGGTAAGAAGACCGCGTACGATATGCCGAGGAGCCTCGGCCTCAACCGCCTCCAGACCGTCGCTAACGATACCGCGAGTACTGTCGTTGAACAAATCCTGATCAATATGTGGATGGCCTCCGGCGGTATGACGTATTTATACGGCGCGGCCGCGCCTGATATAAATATTCTAGCGATAGCGCTCGGAAGGGACTGGCTGCTGGGCCTTAGCTCCATATACGTAGCATAAGACTTCGTCAGGATAAACGGCTTGAGGCACCTCATGTACCAGTCTTTGAGCAGGAAATTATTATATTCGATACCCCATATTAGCGACGGCGCGATGACAAATACCGCGAGCCCTCCAAGGATAAGGCTTACTATATATTTACCGCGCGACCGAAATATAAAATAAAAAACGAAAAAGGCCAGCGGGATATAGATCGTCAGCGCGAGGCTCAATAGTATGGATGACAGGAAATACCTTTTCTTTTCGAACATATATACAGCAAAGAGCAGGAAGGCAAGCGCGATGAGCTTATTCTGGCAATTGGAGAGCTCATACGCGATGAGCGGCAGCGCGAGGATTATGCTTATCCTCATATTCCGCTTAGCGGCCGCGGCCGATACGGCGGGTATCAGCCGCATCAATACAAAGACGCTCCCCAGGAGCGCAATTATCTCCGCAACGTACCAGAAGAAGACCGACGGCAATATCCCTTCGAACTCATAAGGGCCGGTGGCCCTGCTCGTCAGAAGAAAAGGCGCCTGCAGGATCGTAAAGGCCGGCGCGTACCGGAATATGGGACGGTTCGCGTCGGTAGGGTTATCGTACGGCGACTGCCTGGCGAGCATCTGCGTAACACCATATAGGCCGACTTTGATATCTTTGCCCTCCCTGACGACAGTGACGACGGCCATTACTATAATCAGCAAAACTACAACTATGGGGAAGACCTTTTCGGATAAGATAAACTCCCATACTTTGTTTAGATTCACCGTTTTACCTCTCTTCTGCTTCGCCGCTTTAGCAGCTATACTTAAGAAACGGCGGCGCACCGGATAGGTCCTGCGAAGCTCTACTGTTATTTAACTATAGAAGAGCGAAGCAGACCTCTCTTCTCGAAAGTTATTTTAACCGGTACGCCCGCCAGGTCGCAGGTCCGTCTTAAAAAATTTTCAATATATCTCTTCAGGTTCTCATTCGCCAGCCTGGGATTTTTCATACCCAGGATAAAATGAGACGGGCCCGTTCCCGCCTGTTTTAAATATTCGAAACGCATCCTTTTATTGCGTATCTCGGGTGACGCGTTCAGCGCGGAGACAATCCCGTCAAGCTCTTTGGGGTCAAATATCTTTTTTGCCCTTTCGTAAAGCGGGCGGATAAGGTCGAAGGAGGGAAGTATATTGCTCCTTGTTTTGCATGAAATGAAGAAGACCGGGAAATTCCTGATCACCGCCATCCTACCGATCAGCATTTCCGTATATTTGGATCTTTCGATGTTCCGCACCAGGTCCCATTTATTGACCGCCAGGATGACCGCCCTGTCCTTTTTTACACAAAAATCGAGTATGCGCTCGTCATCTTCTCTCATCCCTTCCATGCCGTCTATTATAACTATGGCCACATCGGCGCGCGCCACCGCCTCTTTCGAACGGACGCTGCCGTAAAAATCCGCGGACGTTTTCAGCTTCATATTGTGCCTCATGCCCGCGGTATCTATGAGCCGGTATACGATGCCTTTATAGCCGAAATCCGTATCGATGGCGTCGCGCGTCGTGCCGGCGATGTGATGGACTATCGAACGCTCTTCATTCAGGATGGCGTTTAAGTAGGATGACTTACCGACATTTGGCCGGCCCACGATCGCAACCTTGATCGGTTCCGGAGAGGCAGGCGCTGAAGACTGGTCCACTTTCTCGAGAAGACCATCGAGCAGTGTCTCGATACCGGAACCGTTTATAGCCGATACGGCGTAAGGTGAGCCCAGGCCCAGTTCGAAGAACGCGAGCGTTCTCGATGATTGAGAGCTGTCGTCGATCTTATTGACTATAAGATATATTTTCTTGGAGGTCTTTCTTAACCTTGAAGCAAGCTCCGTGTCCTGGTGAGACAGCCCCGCGGCGCCGTCGGTGACGAAGAATATCACGTCCGCTTCCTCTATGGCGCGGTCGAGTTGTTTTAAGATAAATGGCGTTATTCCGTCACGCGCCGGGGCCTCGAAACCGCCCGTATCGATAAGAGTAAAGCGCTTCCGCCGCCATCGTATCTCAGCATACAGCCTGTCGCGCGTAGTGCCGCTCGCCGGCTCGACGATCGAGCGCCTTGCGCCGACGATCCTGTTGAATAAAGACGATTTCCCAACGTTGGGCCGGCCGACTATGGCTACTTTTGGTAAATCAGATACGGGCATGGTTTATTGTCCTGCATCAATCCGCAATCTTTCGAGCACGGTATCATCGTAATGGTCACTTCGCTGTCGGGAACGCCCGCGGCGATATCCTTTTCGATCTTCGACACTATCTCGTATGCTCTGGAAAAAGCGATATCTTTGGGCATTACGAGCTTCATCTCTATAAACTTCCTGTGCCCCGCAGTCCGTGTCTTTATATCTTTGAAATTGCAGTAGTAGTCCGCGTATTGGGCAAGCCGCACCACGGCCTCCATCTTGCTCGGCTCCTCGATCGAAGCGTCGAGCAGGTTCACGAAGGCCTGTTTCATGAGCCTCAGGGACGGGGCGGAGATGGCAATGCTTACCAGGATAGTAACGGACGGGTCGATATACGGCTCGACGTACGGCCAGGGGCCAACCCTGAGAAAAAGCGTCGCCAGGAACGCTCCCGCGATCGCCGTCGAGATGAAACCTTCGAGCGTGTAATGCAGGCCTTCCGCTTTAACCGCGGGCGAGGCGCTCTTGCGGGCCAGCTGAAACAAAAAGAAGGCTCCGATAAAATTTAAAGAGAGGCTGAGTATGCTCGAGGCCAGGCCCACCAGGGGATACGTAACATGCGTGGGATGGAAAAAAGTCGACGCCGCCTGAAAAGACATGATAAGAGCTATGCCTATCAGGACTATCCCTTCCATCGCTTCGCAGACATGTTCGACCTTGCCGTAACCGTAATTATGGAACAGGTCCGCCGGACGCGTCGAAAGTTTCAGGGAATTGTAAAGGATGATCGATACGGTGAGCCCCACTACAGTAATGGCAAAGTCGGTGGCTATTGCAAGGGAGCGGACCACTATCAGTGCCCCCAGTTTGAAGACAAAGAGGACGACATTGAACCACAGGCTGATACCTGCGGCTCTCATCATGTATTCTTCTTTAGTAGCTAAAGTCTTCCCCATTTCATGACTATTATACTTCCTTATCCGGCCTTAATCAAGCGCTTGTAGCTATACATCTTATTATATAAAGATACCACATTCTTGCTCCTCGGTCGCCGAAGGGCCATGGTGAGCAAGGAAAAAGGCCTTCTCCAATTTTACCAGAGAGGCCTTTTCCCGCGTCGAACCATGGTGAGGGGCTACGCCTCTCACTATAAATTTATCTCTGTAGCCACTCGCTCTCGGGCACATGGCCGTGCCATGTACCCGAGCGTTTGCCCTGTACTAGTCGGCCTACTGTCAAACAATAGCCTCCGGTACAGGGCATGTACCACCAATGGGCAAACGCGAGTGGTACATGGTGAGCCGCGCAGGACTCGCCCATACGGCCGCCAGAAACGACACCTATGTAAAGGGGTTAGGATTTCTAAGGGAAGGGGAAAAATTCCCCTTCCCTTAATAAAGATGCTCCCTTTAAGGAAAAGGGATACAGCGAAGCGAACAATGTCGTATAAGATTTGTTGTGAGCGAAGCGTCATAAGGGAAAAACTACGTTTTTCCCTTTGAAAAATTTAAACGCCCGACCGTTGTCTTACAGTCGAGCGTTTAAATTTACTGGTGAGCCGCGCAGGACTCGAACCTGCCACAACCACATTAAAAGTGTGGTGCTCTACCTGATGAGCTAGCGGCCCTACTTCGCCCTTAAGACGCTTAGATAAGAGTAGAGCTTCGTAGGGCAAGTCTCTATTATGACGTACCATACGAACCCTACTTCGCACTTCAACACTTAAATAACCTGGTGCTTCGTAGGGAATACCCCACCAAGCACTATTCCCTACCCGGAGATCTCCTTCTCTTTCGACGAGAGGAAACCGTCTATCTCTTTGACGTATTTGTCGGTGAGTTTCTGGATATCGTCCTGGGTCTTGAACTTTTCGTCTTCGGTTATGACTTTATCCTTTTCGGACTTCCTGACGTTTTCTATGGCCGCGTGGCGCGCCGTCCTCAGCGAGACGTGGCCGTCTTCGGCAATCTTCTTCAATACTTTATCGAGCTCCGCCCTGCGTTCCTGGGTAAGCGGCGGGATCGTGAGCCTTATCACCTTACCGTCATTGGTCGGGGTTATGCCTATATCCGATTTCAGAAGGGCCTTCTCGATCTCCGGCAGGGCGCCTTTGTCCCACGGCTGGATGACGATGAGCCTCGCCTCCGGCGTCGAGACGGCGGCGAGCTGTTTCAGCGGCGTGGGCGCACCGTAATAATCGACCCTGACGTTATCTAGTATGGCGCCCGAGGCCCGGCCCGTCCTGATGGTGGAAAATTCCCTCTGGGTCGATTCCACCGTCTTTTTCATCTTCGTTTCGGTATCGTGCAGTATCTCTTTAGCAGTCATATTATCACCCCACAATTTTCGAATTTCAAAATCCAAATCAATCATTCAAATCTCAATAATTGGATATTGGTCATTTATAGATTGATTCGTCATTATCCTTTAACGATCGTCCCGATCTTCTCCCCGGTTATGACCCGCTTTATATTTCCTTCTCTCATTAAATCGAATACTATTATCGGAAGTTTA
Organism: Candidatus Omnitrophota bacterium; assembly: GCA_041650935.1. Classification (GTDB taxonomy): domain Bacteria; phylum Omnitrophota; class Gorgyraeia; order 2-01-FULL-45-10; family 2-01-FULL-45-10; genus FEN-1322. The sequence goes on along the minus strand of JBAZKH010000002.1, from coordinate 228,735 downwards.
TTGTCCATGCACAGGCTCGTCGCCGTCGTGTCCATGACCTTTAGCCCCTTTTTCAGGACATCGATGTATCTTAATGCGTCGAACCTTTTCGCCCGCTTATCCTTCATCGGGTCGGCGGAATATACACCGTCCACTTTAGTGGCCTTAAGGATAACATCGGCGCCGATCTCGATCGCGCGGAGCGCCGCTGTAGTATCGGTAGTAAAGTAAGGGTTGCCCGTGCCGCCGACGAATATGACGACCCGTCCTTTTTCCAGGTGGCGGATGGCCCGCCTGCGGATATAGGGCTCGGCAAGCTGCTGCATGGCTATTGCGGTCTGGACACGCGTAAATACGCCTATCTTCTCAAGCGCATCCTGCAGCGCCAGACCGTTTATGACGGTGGCGAGCATACCCATATAATCGGCGTTGACCCTGTCGATGCCTCTTGCGCTCGCCGCTTCGCCCCGGAAGATATTGCCGCCGCCTATCACTATCGCAACGTCGACACCGAGCCTTCGAATGTCCTTAATCTGTTTGGCGATCGAGGCGGTAATATCGTAATCGATACCGTAACCCCAGCGGCCTTGAAGCGCCTCGCCGCTTAGTTTAAGTACTACTCTCTTGAATGCCGGCTTAGTCATTATCTTTTATAACTCTTCTCCGACCTGGAACCTGACAAACCTGCGGACTATTATATTCTCGCCGATCGTGCCTATCTTAGAGGCAACGACGTCTTTTACTTTTAGGCTGGAATCCTTGACGAACGGCTGCTCCATAAGGCAGGCATCCTCGAAGAACTTCGCGAGTTTTCCCTCGATTATCTTCTCCGCTGCCTGCGCGGGCTTTCCCGCGAGCTGGGCCTTTATTATCTCTTTCTCTTTCTCAACCGAGGCCGGAGGCACGTCTTCTTTATTGACATAGAGCGGGTTCGATGCCGCAACCTGCATAGCCAGGTTTCTCACGAATGTCTTGAAGTCGTCGTTTCTGGCGACAAAGTCTGATTCGCAATCGACCTCTATAAGGACGCCTATCTTGCCGCCTAAGTGTATGTAGCTCTCGATCCGGCCCTCTTTGGTCTGCCGGCCAACTTTCTTCGAGGCAAGCGCAACGCCGCGCTTGCGCAGTATCTCTATCGCTTTATCTACGTCGCCGTTGGACTCTTTTAGCGCCTTTTTGCAGTCGACAACACCGGCGTTCGTCTTCTCTCTTAATCTTTTGATCGCATCTATCATTTTAATCCGCCAACTCCTCTCTTACTTCATCTTCTTTAGCGTCTTCTTCTTTATCGGAACATCCTTCGGAAGCGTCTCGTCTTCTTTAAGCTTTAGATCGCCGGCCACAAGCTCCTCGACCTTTTCGTCGATGACCTTTATCTTCTCGCCGGTATCCTCGGCATCTTCCTCCTCGGCTTCCTTCTTTGCCTTGGCTTCACCTGCCGCAAACAACTTACTGCCTTCGGCGATACAGCCGGCTATTATGCTCACCACGAGTTTTATCGATCTTATCGCATCGTCGTTACCGGGAATGACGTACTGGATCACGTCAGGGTCCGAATTTGTATCGACAAGCGCCACGACCGGGATATTGAGGATATTGGCTTCCTTTACCGCAATATCCTCCTTCTTCGCGTCGATCACGAACATCGCCTTGGGAAGTTTATCCATGCTCCTGACGCCTTCAAGGTTCTTATTGAGCTTCCACATCTCTTTATTCAGCTTCGAGGCCTCTTTCTTCGAGAGCTTCGCCATAGTTCCGTCCTCTTTTATCCTCTCGAGTTCCTCGAGCCTTCTCAAGCTCTTCTTTATCGTCTGGAAGTTTGTAAGCATGCCGCCGAGCCATCTCTGGTTGACGTAGAACATCCCGCACTTCGCGGCCTCTTCCTTGATTATCTCCTGGGCCTGTTTCTTTGTTCCTACGAATAGGACATACTGCCCGGCCGCGGTGATGCTTTTTAAGAAAGTGCATGCTTTAACGATGGCATCCTCGGTCTTCTCGAGATCGATTATGTAGATGCCGTTCTTCTGGCCGAATATGTACTTCTTCATCTTGGGGTTCCATCTCTTCGTCTCATGCCCGAAGTGGACCCCCGCTTCCAGCAAAGTCTTTATTAACGTCGATTCTACCATACGCTTACCGTTACCCTCCTTGGCTCAAAATTTTTCAGAGGAAATTTTGAGTTTTACGTACAATTTGATAGATCCGGGCCTCGCTCTGCCAAGGTCCGGGCCCGATTTTAAGTAGTATATTATATGATACTAGCTGCCTTTTTGCAATCTAAAATTTTTCTCATTCCACCCTGGGGTGGAAAAGTGCTCACTTACACCTATCCGGGGAAGACTGCGCTTTTCTCCCTGCTCCCCCAGTAAAAATTTTACGCTTTAAACTGCATTTCGTAGAGGCGTTTATAGAGGCCGTCTTTGCAGAGTAGCTCTTCGTGGGAACCTTTATCCACTATCTTACCCAGGTCGAGGACGTAGATCATCGAGGCGTGCTTTATGGTGCTCAGGCGGTGGGCAATGACGAATACGGTCCTGCCCTTCATCATCCTGTCTATCGCCTCCTGCACGAGTACCTCCGACTCCGTATCGAGCTGGGAGGTCGCTTCATCGAGTATGAGTATGGGCGGATCCTTGAAGACGGCCCGTGCTATCGCCAGACGCTGCTTCTCTCCGCCGGATAGCCTGAAACCGCGCTCGCCCACTACGGTGTCATAGCCCTGCGGCATCTTCGTGATGAAGTCGTGGGCATTGGCTATACGCGCAGCCCTTATTATGTCATCCTTGGTATGCACGCCGGAGCCGTAGGAGATATTCGCGGCAACCGTATCGTTAAATAGTATCGTCTCCTGCGTAACGATGCCGATCTGCTCCATAAGCGACTTTGCAGTGCAGTCGCGGATATCGATCCCGTCTATCAGTACGCGCCCCGAGGTAACGTCGTAGAACCTCGGCAGAAGGTTGACGAGTGTCGTCTTGCCCGTTCCGCTGGGACCCACGAACGCAGCCACCTCACCCACTCTCACGTCAAGGTTTATATCCTTCAGGACCTCCTTATCTTCGTACTTGAAATAGACGTCCTCGTACCGCACGCCTGTCCGTATCCGCGGCAGTATAATAGCCCCGGGTTTCTCCTGGACCGACGGTTTGGCGTCGAGCGTATCGAATATGCGCTCGGCGGCGGCCATCGCCTGCTGGTTTATCGTATAGACGTTCGTAAGCCGCTTTATCGGCTTCATCAAAGACAAAAGGCTCGCCAGGAACGCTATGAAGGCGCCCGCCGACAGCACGCCGGATATTATCTCCTTGGCCGCTATCCAGAGTATCACGGCCACACAGGCTATCCCGACAAATTCCGTGATCGGGCTCACGACCGTCATGCGCTTGACCTGTTTCATCGTGAGTTTATAGAGCCCCTGGTTCTGGTCGGCAAACTTCTTCGCTTCGTACCTCTCCATAGAGAACGCCTTGACGACGCGGATGCCCGATATCGTTTCGTGAAGGGTCATCGTCATATCGCCCATCTTCTCCTGTGACTGCCTGGATATCGATTTTAAACGCTTGCCGATCTTGGCGACGGGATAGACGACGAGCATAAAGAGCAGTATGCTTATCGCTATTAAAAGCCACGATATCGAAAAATATATTTTGACTAACAGTAACAGCACGGCGTAGACGATGAGTTGGACGGGCTGGTAGAGCAGGTCCGTAAGCCCTGTCGATATAGAATCCCTTATTATCGCCGAGTCATAAGTTATCCTCGACATCAGCTTCCCGGTGGCGTTCTTCGAGTAGAAATCCATCGAAAGCGTGAGAAACTTCTTATATATAAGGTCCTTGACGTCCCTTACAACACGCTGGGAGACGTCATTCATCAGGTATGTCTGGCAAAATTCGAAGAAACTCTTAAGGAACCAGAGTATGATCACTATGAGGATCATGTCATTCAGAAGCTGCAGCGGGGTGAGTGAATTCACCAGATCGACAAGGCTCTGGACGGGGCCGGGCAGACTGATGCCAGCAGGGATCGTTATCTTCTTTCCGGTAATTATGTTATCGACCAGCGGGATAATCATGCTTATCGATACCCCGCCGAAGGCGGATGATACTATCATGCATAATCCCGCCAGGACAAGCACCCAGACATGAGGAAGTACGAATTTTATCAACCTTATATAATTTTTCATACTTATCTCTTATACCACAGTAAGCGGCGGTTTGTCGAGGCAAAATATCACCAAAACCTTGCTAATACGCCTCATAAATGCTATAATTTTAGCTTAAATCTTAAGGAACTATATGGAAAAATTGAAAGTAGCGGTTATCGGCGCCGGCCGCCTGGGCGGCTTCCACACCAAGGTATATTCAAGGTTGACGAAGCACGTAAAACTCATAGGGGTATGCGATTGCAACCTCGAACGATCCCTGGAAATAGGCAAAAAGTTCCATACAGCGAGTTATTCCGACCATGAGGACCTCTTCGGCAAGGTAGACGCCGTAAGTATCGCCGTTCCCACGAGCCTTCACTATAACATGGCCAAGGACTTTCTGAACCACAATATCCATGTCCTGATCGAAAAACCTATTACCAAAACGCTATCCGAAGCGGATGAATTGATAGATATAGCAAAAGAGAGGAACCTCATAATACAGGTCGGCCACATAGAAAGGTTCAACTCCGCCGTAATGGCGATAGAGCCGTATCTGGTAAAACCGAAATTCATAGAATGCCAGAGGCTGGGCCCATTTCAAAAGAGGGTCGAAGATGTCGGCGTAGTCCTCGACCTTATGATCCACGATATAGATATAGTCCTGGGGCTCATAAAACAGGACGTTACGAATATCGAGGCGGTGGGCCTGAGCACGATCTCCAATTTCGAGGATGTCGCCAACGTGCGCCTCACCTTCGAGGACGGCACGATAGCCGATATCACGGCCAGCCGCGTGACTAAAGATGTCGTACGTAAGATGCGCATATTCCAGGAAGAATCTTACGTCTCGCTCGACTATGTGACACAGGATGCCGCCATATTCAGAAAGACCGGCGACAAGATCATAAAAGAACGGATAAAGATCAAGAAGAAAGAGCCTCTTAAGAAAGAGCTCAAGTCGTTCATAGAGTGCGTGCGGACCGGCAAAAAACCGATCGTCTCCGGCGTCGAAGGCAGGCGGGCGCTTGCGGTGGCGTTGGCGATAATAGAGAAGATAAACCCGGACGCTAAACACTAAATACGAATATCGAAATTCGAATTTGTTTCGTATTTAAAATTTCGTATTTAAAGAATGTATGCCTAAAATATTGCTTGTTTCCGGCGAACCTTCCGGCGATCTTCATGCCGCAAACCTCGTAAAAGATTTAAAATCCCTGCGTCCCGATCTGCGCTTTTTTGGCATGGGCGGCGAATTGTCGAAAACTGCCGGCGTTGAGGTCGTCTTCGATATATCAAAACTCGCCCTCGTGGGCCTTGTAGAAGTCTGGAAGAATATATTTACCGTCGGGAGAGTATATAAAGGCATACTTCACAAAATAGACCTTGAACGCCCCGACCTCGCCATTCTGATAGATTACCCGGGTTTCAATTTACGCCTTGCCCAGGAACTTAAGAAGCGAAACATCCCCGTAGTTTACTACATAAGCCCGCAGGTCTGGGCGTGGGGCCGCAACAGGATAGCTATAATAAAACGATGCGTCACCAAGATGGTCGTATTCTTCAAATTCGAGGAGGATCTATACAAAACATACGGTATCGACGCAGAATTCGTGGGACATCCCCTGCTCGATACGGTAAGGGTCTCGCGGCGGCGGGAAGAGACCCTTGCCTCTTACGGCCTCACCGGAGATAAAGTTACGATAGCGCTTCTGCCCGGTTCTCGCGCAATGGAAATCAAACGGCTCCTGCCGCTAATGGCGCAAAGCGCGAGACTTATAAATGAAAGGATGCGGAATACGCAGTTTGTAATAGCAAGATATAGCGGTCTGCCGATGAGCATGTATGAGAAAGCTATCAAAGCCGCCGGATGCGACATCAAGATAGCCGATTCCGATACGTATAACGTTGTGGCCGCCGCGGATTTCGCGATAGTCACCTCCGGGACCGCCACCCTCGAGACGGCAATTATAGGCACACCGCTTGTCATAACCTACAAGGTAAATCTACTCACCTACATCGTATATAAGTTCGTCATTACTATACGGTTCCTGGGCATAGTAAATATAGTCGCCGGAGGCGAGATCGCCCCGGAAATACTGCAATACGACGCGACGCCCCAAAAAATATCGGAGACCGTAGTTTCACTGCTGTCAGATGCGGGAAAGTTAAAGATTATGCGCGAGGAACTGGCGGGTGTGAAGTCTAGCCTAGGCCAGGGCGGCGCGCGTATGCGCGCGGCGAAAGCCATCCTGCCCTTTGTTTAAGTATGCCCCCTAAAGCTTCTAAAGTTTTTTGCTATCCATGATAATACGGCCATTTGCCGCTTTGTTTGAGCGATCGGCCTGGCCGGTATACCCCATACAACCGTACCGCTTTTTATACTACCGATAACGGCGCTTTTGGCCCCTATGGTTACGTTATCGCCGATTGTAATGTTATCGACAATTCCCGCCTGTCCGCCCATCGTCACATTGTTTCCAATAGTTGTACTGCCGGAAATGCCGCATTGCGCGGCCATAAGCATATTCTTCCCTATCTTTACATTGTGAGCAATCTGGCAAAGGTTATCTATCTTCGTACCTGCGCCTATGACGGTGTCGCTTAAAGACCCTCTGTCTATGGTGGTATTCGCGCCTATCTCCACATCATCCTCAATAATAACTCTTCCAAGCTGCGGGAATTTATTTATCTTGCCTTCATCTTTCACATATCCAAAGCCGTCCGAACCGACCACTGCGCCGCTATGCAGGATTACATTTTTTTGCAATTTTGTATTTTCATACAACGTAACGTTAGGATAGATACGGCAAAATGAACCTATCTCGCAGTTTTTCTTTATTACAGAGTTAGATTCTATGGTTACATGGTCCCCGATCGTTACTCCTTCTTCTATTGCCGCGCCGGAGCCGATCCATACGTTCTTCCCGAGACGCGCTTTTTTGGAGACGGCGGCCCGTGGATGTATAAATGACTTCCGCTTCTTCGGCGCATTGAATATATTGTAGCTCTTCAGAAAAGATAACTTGGGGTTCTTGACCCGTATTATGGTTTTTGTAGACTTTCTTATATTCATATCCGTCAATACGCACGAGGCATCGCTCTTCTCCGCGCTCTTGAGCCTCTCTTCGCCGACAGCGAACGTCAAGTCTCCAGATTTCGCGGTATCTATGCCGCTTAAACCCTCTATGTTAATATTTTTATTACCCTCTACCACACCTTTTATCAGACGCGCCAGATCCAGTATCTTCATATTATCCACCGATTCTTTCTTTTTTAGAAACGTCGCTCTTTAACTTCTATTTATTATTGATCAGATCCTTTTCCATCCCCGGCGGGGTTTTCTTCCATGGATAGCCATGCGTGGCCTGCTCAAAACCAAGATCGAAAAGTTTCCGCATTACAGAAGCGTCAAATAGCTCTTTGGAACTGTAGACGCTGGCCGGCGGAATATACGCCAGATAAAAATCGCCCTTACCGGCTTTGGCAAATACGTACAGTTGGTACAGGTCTCCGGAACCTTGAGCATTTGTCATTGTATCGATACTGCGTTCGGCGATCGCCGAAAGACTGTCCGGCACTTCTCGCCAGATCGGATCCACATAACCATTCCTGATCACATAAATGCTGTATTTTATTTTTGAAAAATCGATACCGCTTTCTTTGAAGGCATCATCAAATCCCTGAAGGACATCGTAAATAAAAAATACCTGTTTTGTCGTTCCTCCATCAATATGCATTTCATCATAAGTTTTGTCACCGACTTCCACATTAAGATAAACCGGCGGAAAAGCTATGGGAATAGACGCCGATGCCAGTATTACTTTGCGGAATAACGCCAGCGCCTTATCGCCGCCTATGGAGGCAATCTTGCCCATGTCCCATATCACGAGCCTCTGCGCGTCCAGGTTGGTGGTGCCTACATACAGCCTGCGCCCTTTACTGTATTCTATCGCGATCTCTTCCAGCATCTGTTTATCGGCATACTTTTCGATTAACTGCTCCAGCGGCTTAGCGCTGGCAAGCGAATTAGCCGACAACCTTAACTTCACAACGTCTTTCGTTGAGTAATTCGTATAGAATTCCTTCAACTTGTCATCATGGCCGCTTCCCAAAAAAGCAAACGGCGCTATTATTGCTCCCGTACTTATACCGGTAACGATCTTAAATTCCGGGCGCGAGCCTTCTTTAGACCATCCGTTGAGTAACCCGGCGCCGTAGGCCCCATTCGCCGAGCCGCCCGAAATAGCAAGTACTGAATAGGCGCGGACAGTCTTCGGATCAAAAAACGGAAACCCTTTGATCTTCTCCTGTTTCAATAAATTTAAAAAATCATTTTTAAAAGAGTCGCTTGGAATGCCGCCGAATGCCCGCATATCCCGCATACCTAAAACGCGGGTGCTGTTCAATAAATCCGGAGGGACCGCATGCCGCGCGCTCGCGCAACCGGTAATACATAAGACAACGATAATCAGCCAGCTATATTTTTTTGACATTCTTCACCTAATGGACCGCTATCGCCCCCGCGCTCTTGACCCGCCTGAAAAAGAAGACCATGAACATGCATATCGCGGCTAGACCTGCGAAAAATTGGAAACAATCTATGTAGGCAAGCAGCGCGGATTGGCCCAATAAACCTCTGTAAATAAGCCCGTTCGCCATCTGCGGGCTCACCATTTTAGACATCTCTTGATAGACAGGGTCATACGGCGTAAGATGGCTGGAAAGGTATGTCTGGTGCACTTGTCCCATGCGCGCTAAGCAAGTCGTAGTTACGGCTATACCTATACTGCCTCCTATATTTCTCATAAGATTGAAAAGTCCGGTGCCATTTCCCATCTCTTTTTTGTGAAGGTGCCCTACGGCCAGTATGCTTAATGGTATAAAAGACATCATAGTACCAAAACCTACGGCGATAGTAACGAATAGTTTACTTTGCATGCCGATCTGCATATTAATGTTCCCCATACCAAAACTCGCTAAGGCCAATACAATCAATCCTGACGCAAAGAATATCCGGTTATCAAAACGGTTGCTTAAGTATCCGATGGCAAGAGCAGCAACAAAACAGCCTATCCCAAGCGGGGACGTTACCAGCCCGCCCAGATAAGCGGTATACCCAAGCAGGGTTTGATAAAATAGCGTGATCAATGTCATAATACCGTACATGCATGCGCCGATAAGGGTGGCGGATATCATTCCCGCGGAAAAATTCATGTCTTTGAATATCCGCAAGTTTACCACAGGGTTTTTTACGCGCAATTCCCATAAGACGAATGCTATAAGCGATACCACAACCGCTACGCTTGCCCTGCAAAGCCACGGTGCCTGGAACCAATCGACCTCCTGCCCTTTATCGAGCACAATCTGAAGAGTTCCAAGTCCTATCGCCATAAGGAAGAATCCGACATAGTCGATCATGGCATTATCCTTTTTAATATACGGCGGATCCTCAACAAAGACATTTGTCATCAGGATCGCCAATATCCCTATTGGCAGATTAATAAAAAATATCCAGCGCCAATTATAATTATCGGTAAGCCACCCCCCTATAACAGGACCAATTATGGGCGCAAGTATAACGCACATCCCAAAGGCGGCCATTGCCATACCCTGTTTCTCCCTGGGGAAACTTTCGAGCAATATCGCCTGCGATATGGGCATCAATGCCCCTCCTCCCACTCCTTGCAAAACCCGGGCGAAAAGTAAAAAACCAAGGCTGCCTGCCGCTCCGCATAGTAAAGATGCCAGCGTAAAAACAACCGTACAGATCATGAGGATCCGCTTCCTGCCGAAGAAGCCGCTAAGCCAGGCGGCGGCAGGTAAAATTATCGCGTTTGAAACAAGATAGCTCGTTATTACCCATGTTGCTTCGTGGGGGGTTACACCAAGGTTACCGGCAATATGCGGTAAAGCAACATTTGTAATAGTGGTATCCAAAACCTCCAGAGTCGTCGCCAGCATGACAGCGGCGCACGCCAGCCAGGGGTTGTGCAAAGGGCGCCAGTTAGCATCGGCGCTGCCGGCAGATGCCTGGTTTTGCATCAACGCACCTTAACTTTTGGGACGACGGACATGCCGATGCTTAACGGATATTTTTCGTCCGGATTTTCGTCGAATACGATCTTCACGGGGACGCGCTGGACAACCTTGACAAAATTACCCGCGGCGTTCTCCGGTGGAAACATGCTGAATTTTGATCCGGTCCCGCGCTGAATACTATCCACGTGCCCCCGGAAGACCCTTCCGGGATAAGTATCTACCCGGATCTCCGCTACCTGTCCGGGGCTCATACGAGCCAACTGGGTCTCTTTAAAATTTGCGACTACCCACATATCGTTCGGGACGACAGCCAGAAGGGCTTGCGTCGGTTGTATCTGATTGCCCGCCTCAACCGACTTCTTTGTTATATGCCCATCGGAAGGGGCGCATATCTTCGTATATTCCATATTTTTTTGAGCAATTTTAAGCTGCACCTCAGCGCTATCGGTCTGGGCTTTTACCAGGCTAAATGCGGTAAGCGCATCTTCATAGCGCTCTTTTGGAAATACTTTTTCGTTATAGAGCGCTTCCGCGCGCGTTTTATCACGCTCGGCATCTTCAAGCGCGGCCTTTCGCATATCCAGGTTGGCCATCGCCTCGGCGACCTTCAGCTCATAATCGGCCGGATCGATCTCGACCAGGAGATCGCCCTCTTTAACGATCTGGTTATCTTTAACGTTAACGAGCTTAACGGTCCCGGGGATCTTCGAGGCTATACTATGGATCCTGCCTTCGATATAAGCGTCATCCGTACTGACAATGCCAAAATTATTCATAAAGTACCATGATAAAATTGTACCGCAGGCTAATATTCCCAAAATAAACGCATAAAACATCTTTCTATTTTTTTTCATTGCCATAGTTATTTCTCCGTTTCATTATAGATTGAAATTAAATCGTTTCCCATAGAATATACCAGCCGCGCGTAACAGCGTTTTAGTTCGTAATCCGCGGTATAGTAGTTAGTCTCGGCCTTGGTCTGAAGATTGATGGCTTCAAGCACATCAGTAGAGGTTGCGGCGCCGTTATTGTATTTAACACGGTAAAACCGCACATTTTCTTCGGCCTGTTGAAGCGCGCCCTTTGCGACCGCCAATTTCTCGATAGCGTCTTTCAAGCCCAGGAAGCTGCGCTTGACCTCGTAACGTATATCCTCGACGATCTTATTCTTCTGTTCCTTGAGTTGTTTATTCAAGTGGCGTTCTTTCATAATTTCGGCGCCGGTCGCTCCGCCGTCATACAGATCCATCTTCGCGCCGAGCTTGATGTACGCGTTATCTTCATGGACCATATATTGATTCTGGTTATAGGTGTATCCCGTATTAAGAAAAACGGTGGGAAGGTTTTGTACCGTCTTCGCCCGCTCCCTTAAAATTGAAGACTTTATCTGCTTATTAAAGAATAGTATCTCCGGCCTTTTAGCTTCCGCAGAGACCCAGGCCGCGCTCAGTTCGGGTAATTTAAACATCTCCGTTTTCACATCCTGGGTGATTATGCTTTCTGTAAGCGGCATAGTAAGCATGGTATTAATACCGGCTGCGGCAACCTCTCTCATATTACCGGAAGCTATCAGTTTTTGTTTGGCATCGGCGAGCTTCACCTTTGCCGGTAAAAGGTCGTTCTCCACGATAACGCCCTGCGTATAAAGATGCTCCATATCATTAAGGTAAGCGGCAAGGCTATCAACCTCTTTTTCGGCAACGGCGATCATCTTCTCCGTCTCCAATAAATCAAAATAAGAGACTATAAATTCCAGCGTTACCGTCCTCTTTATGCTCTCCACGCTCGCCTTACGGGCATTGAGCATTTCCGTTGAAGCCTTATAATTCGAAACGTTTTTACCGAAATCGAACAAGGTTTGGTATATATCAAAACCTCCGGACAGCGGATTCCTGTCCCCCATCTGTACGTCCATGGCGCCAAATTTCATTGCCGGCGCATATCTCTGATAAGTTTTGGCCATATTCGCGGTCAGGTGAGGCAATAGCGGAGAGAGCGCGAGAAGAGTGTCGTCAAACGACATATCTTTACCGAACATTTCTATTTTTATCAACCGGCTGTCTTTAAGCACCATGGAGATCCCTTCAGGAATGGTAAGGAGCCTGCCGCTCTTTTCTTCCGGGCTATTAGGCGGTTCCGCGCTATAGGCACAAAACGGAAGACTGACTATAGAAATAATTAGTATTAGCGGCGCTATTTTTTTCGAAATCATAAATTTATCCCTTCTCCACTCCTCTTAAAAATACGTCAAAAATAAAACCGGATTTATCGCTCAGGTTCTGCGTCTTTTTCGACCCCGACCTGGTCCAATTCAAAATAAGAGAGCCCATGATAGAAATTAATATATCCGCCACTTCCGATGAGTCATAGCTTTTCCCGATCACACCCTGTTTTTGCGCCATCCTGATAAGCTCTTCAATATAATTCGTAAGATATTTTATCGACGCAAAAGACTTGGAGGCCTCCTTCCCCACCATCAGCCGAAGGTTATCCTTTTCAAATATGTATATCCGGAAGAAACCCTGGTTTTGATCGAAGAAGTTAAGGCTCTCTTGTATGAAAGATTCCAGCTTTTTCCCGGCATCCCTGATATCCTCTATCTTCTCCTGAACCGTCTCTGCCAGACTTCTCATCTTTTCTTCAAGCAGAGAAAGATATAATTCGTTCTTATCTTTGAAATAAAGGTAAACGGTGCCGGTACCATATTGAGCCTCTCTGGCTATATCCTGTATCGTCGCCTCGTGATACCCTTTGGAGGAGAATACGTGTTCGGCCGCCTTCAGGATATCGGCCTTCCGCAGCCGCTTATCTCTTTCCTTCCTATCTATTACGATCATTTTACCCCTCCGATTGAATTTTTTTTCAATAATTGAATCTGTGTTCATATTACAAATATATCATTCATTCCGGAATTTTGCAAGTACTTTTATTATTATTTTTTCGCGGGACGGGGGAGTCTATTATATTATTACGATCGAAATATTCTCTGTGTCGGCGAATTTAACGATCTCGGCCCTGTCGAGCAGGATCGTCTTATCGGCTTCGAGGGCAAGCGCGCCGCCTCCGGATTTGGCGAGGGTTTTTATAGTATCGAGCCCGACGAGCGGGACGTCGAATCTCATATCCTGCGCCGGACGCGCCACTTTGACGACGACAAAACCGCCGTTAACGAGCCCGGCCGAGCGCTCGATGGTCGCGTCCGTCCCCTCCACCGCCTCGACGGCTATCACGGTCTTGTCTTTTACGACGAGCGTCTGGCCTATATCGAAGCCTGAAAGCGATTTCGCGACATCTTTCCCGAAATTTATATCCGCCCACTCTGCCGCCGAAGGTTCGCGTTTCGTGAGGGTGCCGCGCGCGGGGATAAGCTCTTTCATGTAAGTCGTCGAGTCAAGGACCTCGATGCCGAATTTGGAGAGGACATTATTTATTTCGTTTAATATAGCATAATCTTTTTTGTCTTTTATCTTGTCCATGATCTTTTTAGCGTCGATATCAAGCGCTTCCTCATCTTTGAAGAAGATATCTTTTTTGATCTTGCCGAGCATTATTATCTTCCTGATCCTCTCGGTAGCCAGAAGAAGCAGCCCCTTCTGGAGACCGCCCCATGGGATCCAGTGCATTTTATCGACGCACTTTCCCAAATCGGGCGAGGTCACGCCTTTAAGGCCGAAGGCTATTACGGTATCGCCCTTCTCTTTGGCGACACGCGCAAACACCATCGGCAACCGCCCTTCTCCCGCGACCAGGCCTATCCTCGCCATTCTGCTCCTTTGGCTGCGCCATGAACCACCTGCGAGCGGTTCATGGATTCACGAAAGCGAACATCATGTCCGCTTCAGTAGCTACTTCACCATCCACTTTCGCTACGCCGTGGACCTTGACCATACCCATCTTAACTTTTAAGAGCTCGACCTCCATACGTAAGACGTCGCCCGGAACGACGGGCTTACGGAACTTCACGTTATCGATACTCAGGAAATATGCGAGTTTGCCGGCATTGGCATCCATGCTGAGGGCGCAGACACCTCCGACCTGCGCCATCGCCTCGATAATGAGGACGCCCGGCATTATCGGATGCCCCGGGAAATGGCCCTGGAAGAAGGGCTCGTTTATCGTCACGTTCTTTATCCCCACTATCTTGTTACCGCCGGATTCGATAATTCTATCGACGAGCAGGAACGGATACCTGTGCGGCAGTATCTTCTGGATCGTGTTTATATCGAGCCTCTTTCCTTCTATCGTAACGCCTTCGAGTCCCATAGTCACTTCCTCTCTTTTAGCCTTTTTACAAGCTCCATATTTAAACTATGTCCGCTCTTTATCGCAACCACATGGCCGATAACCGGCATCCCTAAAATATATAAATCTCCAATGAGATCAAGTATCTTGTGCCTGACCGGTTCGTCGGCAAATCGTAACGCCGTCTTTACAGGGCCTGTATTACCCAGGACAAGCGTATTATCATAATTTGCCCCTTTACCCAGCCCCTTCTTAAGGAGCTCGAGAGATTCCTCTTCCAGGCAGAATGTCCTTGCAGGCGCTATTTCCTTTTCGAAGCTTGCTTCATTTACGGCAACACTGTAAAACTGTGTTCCCAGACCCGGCTTGTTATATGAAAGCGTGTATGAGACCTTGAATTGCTCATCGGGGAAGACCGCTATGAGACTGTCTCCGGCAGCGCACCAGACGACCTTATCTATCTTTAAATGGCCCCTCGGCTCCTCCTGCTCCCTGGGGCCTGCGCTCTTTATAAGATCCGCAAAACTCTTAGCGCTGCCGTCGAGACCGGGCAGCTCCGTGTTATCGAGTTCGATTATAATATTATCGATGGAAAAGCCCGACAACGCCGCGAGCAGGTGTTCGGTCGTCTGTATCTGGATAGGGCCGAATCCTAAAGTTGTCCTACGTTCTGCAGGGCCGGGGTTATTTAAGTCTATAGAGCGAAGATTTAGAGCGGGCCGGTCCGCGAGGTCGGTCCGGATAAATGTTATTCCCGAATTGGGAAGAGAACTCTTTAAAGTTAGCTTTACTCTTCCGCCGGTCTGCAGACCGATGCCTTCTACAGAAACTGATTTCGAGATCGTCTTTTGTTTGGGCCGAGGGGTCATGGTTCGGCTTCGCTCACCATTATCCCGAGCAAGGCTGTTGTCAGACTGCGGGCCGCGTCGAGGGATCACTTCTTCAGTTCTTCTATTTTGGCTTCGAGTTTCCGGACGCGCGCGAATAATTTAGAAAGGAGGCCGAGAGAGGCTATCTGTTCTCTCGCCTTAACGATGGGTTTCGACGGATACCCGAATAGCACCGTACCGGTAGGATACGATTTGTGTATGCCTGTCTTTGCTCCGGCGATGACAAAATCACCCAGTTTCACGTGATCGGAAACACCGACCTGTCCGCCAAAAACAACATTCCTGCCCAGTTGAGAGCTGCCCGATATACCGGACTGCCCAGCCACTACGCAGTTCGGCCCTATAATAACGTTATGGGCAATCTGGACAAGATTATCTATCTTGGAGCCTCTGCCTATAACGGTCTTATTAAAACGCGCCCTGTCGACGGTAACGCATGCGCCGAGCTCGACATCATCCTCTACAACGACTATGCCCAGTTGAGGTATTTTGAGCTGGGTGCCGTCTTTTAAGACATCGTAACCGAAGCCGTCGCTTCCGATGACCGTCCCGGGGTGTATGATAACCCTATTACCTATCGTGACCTCTTCGCGTATAACTACATTGGGATAGAATATGCAATCTTTGCCTATCCTGGTATTCTTGCCGATGTAACAGAAGGGATAGGCGATCGTGTTGTCACCGATAGACGCTCCCTGCTCGACCACGACATAGGGCCCGAAACTCACGTTCTTACCGATAGATGCGCTTTTGGATATCACTGCCGTCGGATGGATCCCTTTGGGATGGGGTATCCTCCCGGGCATTATCGCCTCTATCGCCCGGGAGAAAGCTATCGACGGGCTTTCGACTTTTATGAGAGGCTTATCGAAATCCCCGCGTAAATCTTTAGGAACAACCACGCAGCTCGCCTTTGTGGATTTGACAAGCTCTGCGGCCCTGGTGTTAAGGATGAAAGCAAGTTCTCCCTCTTTAGCCTCGTTTACGCCGTTTATACCATTTATAAGGACCTCGCCGTTTCCGACGAGCTCACCTTTTAGGAGTTTAGCTATATCCTTGATCTTAGCAGGCATAACTTTATTTGTTCAGCCGGGACAATATCTCGCCTGTAATATCACTCTGCTCCGAACCATAGAGCAGTGTGCGGGAATTCAGCACATAATCATACCCGTTTGCTTTGGCATAGTCATTGACGATCTTCTCGATATCCTTCATTATACCGCCGAGCGCGTCGTTCCTATCTTTTACGAGGTCGTTCCTGGCCTTCGTATCATACTCCTGGACCGCTTTTACTTTGGCATCTATTATGCTCTGTTTCTCGGCTTTGCCTTTTTCGGAAAGGAGCGCCTGTTCGTCTTTCAGCTTCTTCAGCTCTTCGACCATCTTGTTCCTCTCGGCCTCCTTGGACTTACCTTTCGCTTCCAGCGTTTTTTCCGCATCTTTGGTCTTCTTGTATTCGTCAAAGACTTTGGCAAGATCCACATAACCTATCTTTAATTCTTTGGCGAATGCCTTTTCGCAAACCGGACCCGCAAAGAGCCCTGCGGCAAACAGCGCCGCCATCAGCACTACTGCTATTCTCTTCATTCTATCCTCCCTTTATTATTTTTTTTAACTAACAACTGCTTCAGAATCCCCTGCTCATACTGAAATAGAACTGCCCTTCGCGCTTATCTTCGTGATTCTTTGCAAGCGGATAACCGTAATCGACTTTTACGGGTCCCAAAGGCGTCTTTATCCTAGCGCCTACACCGACACCCGACTTGAATTGTGACGCGTCGTCGAGGAAATTGTCTATCTTCCTCCAGACGTTACCCACATCATAAAAGACCGCGCCCTTTATGACTTTCTCGTATATAGGGAATGTCAATTCGACGTTGCCTATAAGTATCGCATTGCCTCCGATAGGCTCATTAGACCCGGTATCCCTCGGCCCCACATACCGTTCTTTGTAACCACGTATGGTATTGGCGCCGCCGGCGTAGAATCTTTCATATACAGGCACATTTTTGGTGCTGCCGTAAGAATCCGCCAACCCGCCCCTCGCCTTCAATTCGAGCAGTACCTTTTCAAAGAACGTATGATAATAGACCGCCGAGGCCGTCCCCTTCCAGAAATTCTTATCCCCCGCGAAGATGCCGCCTGCATCTTCTATCGAACCGCCCAGCATATAACCTTTGGCTGGATTAAATACGTTATCTCTTGTATCCTGGGTCAGGGAAAGCGATAAGCTTGAGATATAATTACTGCCGTTTTCGTCTTTCAGGTCCTGCGACACATTGCTGTCGAGGTTGGATATATTTACGTCTTCCAGCCTGTAATAGAGATCGGCCCTTAACGTATCCGTAAGCTCTTTACCGAGCCTGACATCACCGCCGGTCCTTGTCTCGTCATACGGCCAGCCTGTGTCGGAATCCTTGTCGTGCGATGTCCTGTAGACGTCGAATCCTCCGAGGAAAGGGAAACCAAATATCCATGGATCCGTCCACCCGAGGTTATAATTCGTCCTGACCATACCTATCTCACCCTTAATGGTCAGGTTCTGCCCCCCGCCGGTAAACGTCGGGAAATTCATTATATCGAAATTCCTCTGGGTAATTTCCGCGAATCCCATAAGCATATCGACGGAGCTGTAGCCGCCGCCGAACGAGAACTCTCCGGTCTTTGTCTCCTTGACGTTGACAACAAGGTTCTGGACGTTCGGATCATTTGTCGCCTCCGTATCGAAACTTACGTTCTCGAAAAATCCCAGGTTATACAGCCTCTCTTTCGATCTTCTTATCTTGTCACCGTTAAACTTATCCCCGGGGAATACCCTCAGCTCTCTTCTTACAACGACATCGCGCGTCTTAAGGTTACCGCGTATATCGACCTTGCCGATATATATGATCTCCTTGGGGTCTATGTTATAGACCAGGTCGACATTACCGGTCTGCGGATTAAGGTTCTTCTCGACATCGACTATGACATTCATGTAGCCGTATTTATAGTAATACTGTCTTACGGAGAAGACGTCCTCACGAAGCACCCTCGTCGAGAACGGTTTGCCTTTCTTCATCACTATATTTGCCCGAACCTTTTTTTCCGGATATACGAGATTGCCTTTAAACGTTATGTCGCCGATGAGATATTGTTTACTCTCTTTTATATCGAAAGTCATGTCAAGGACTTTACCGTCGGGACTATATGCCAGCTTCGGCGTCACCTCGGCATCCATGAAACCAATCTCATCGTAAAGCGATTTTATCTTATCTATATCGTCCTGCAATGTCTCGTCGTTAAAAATGCCGGGGTTAAATAGCCATGCGGGTTTCGTCCCCAGGACTTTCCTTATCTCTCTGGTCTTGATCGCCTTATTGCCGGTTATCTTTACGCTTGAGACTCTAACATGTACCTTTTCATCGATTATCACGGTAATGATAGCTTTGTTCGTCTCTTTATCCGTATCGATGGTATATTTGGCGTCCGCCTGCGGAAAACCTTTCTTTACATAAAGCATCCTTATCTCTGCCATATCCTGGGCCAGTAGGGAGAGGTTAAGCATGTCATTCGGCTTGGACTTCATTGTCGATTTTAATTTAGTGGGCCTGAATTCGTTATTGCCTTTAAAGACTATATCCTCGATAACCGGCTTCTCTTCTACGGCAAAAGTGACGGCGACACCGCCCTGGTAATCTTCGACGTCTATCGATATATCCATGAAATATTGCGTGGCGTACAGCTTCTTCAGATCGTCGTTTAATACCTCCTGGCTGTACTTGTCGCCCACCTTGGTCCTGATCTTGGATAAGATGATTTCGGTGCTGATGGCCCTGTTATTCTTCACCTTTATGGCCGCGATCGCTTTGCCTTCGTTTGTGGGCGGGTTGGCCGTATCGGAATAAGCGTTCGAAGAGACCATCATCAAAAATATTAGTCCTGCGAAGACATGCCTCGACCTGAGAGTTGATTGGCGGAGCAGACTCATGCGTTCTCCATATCTACACCTACGAACTCTTCCGTCTTCGCCGCCAGATTTTCGAATCTCATATATTCACCCAGAAACGCCAGGTTAAGGCTCCCGACCGGGCCGTTCCTCTGTTTGGCTATTATAACTTCCGCCACGCCTTTATTTTCATCTGTAGGATTATAATACTCTTCCCTTAATAGCAGAAGGACGAGATCCGCGTCCTGCTCTATCGCGCCGGATTCTCTTAAGTCCGATAACTGCGGCCTGTGGTCCGATCTCTGCTCGACGGCGCGGGAGAGCTGGCTTATCGCGATAACCGGAACGTTAAGCTCTCTTGCGAGCGCCTTGAGCGACCTCGATATCTCCGATATTTCCTGCTGCCTGTTATCCGCGCCGGACGGCCCCTGCATCAACTGCAGGTAGTCCAGGACTATCATCTTTATGTTAAACTGGGCCTTCAGACGCCTGGCTTTTGTACGTATTTCAAGGACCGTCGAACCCGGCGAATCATCTATATATATCGGCGCTTCGGAGAGTTTCCCGGCGGCACTGACGAGCCTGGGCCAATCGGCCTGCGAAAGGAATCCCGTCCTCACCTTATGGGCATCGACCCTGGCGTGCGAACATAGCATCCTCTGCACAAGCTGTTCCTTCGACATTTCGAGGGAGAAGAACGCCACGGATTCTTTTTCCACAACGCCGATATGTTCGACGATACAGGATGCGAGCGCACTCTTGCCCATCGACGGCCGCCCGGCTATTACTATAAAATCGGAAGGTTGAAAACCCGCGGTCTTCATATCGAGATCGCGATAGCCGGTTGCGAGTCCCGTGATATTCTCTTTTCTCTGGTATAGATTGTCTATCGTCTCGATCGAACTTTTTATCACTTCCCGTAAAGGCGAAAAACGCGATTCGACTTTCTTCGAGCTTACATCGAATATGAGCTGTTCGGATTTGTCCAGGATGCCGTCTATATCCTGCGTGGTATCATAACAATTCGAGACTATCTGGGTAGCTGTTGTTATGAGTTTTCTTAAAAGGGCTTTCTCTTTTACTATCTTTGAATAATGGACAAAGTTGGCCGTCGTGGGAACGCTCGAGGAGAGGGTCGTTATATAGGCCGGCCCGCCCGCTTCATCGAGCCAGTTCGACCGCTTAAGCTCGTCAATCAGCGTAACGATATCGATACCTTTATTCTCATCGAAAAGTTTCAATATGGAGGAGTATATCTTCTTATGCGCCTCTTTATAAAAGAATGAAGGCTCGAGCGCTTCTACGGCCTGCGATATAGCATCGCGGTCCAAAAGCATTGAGCCGAGGACGGCCATCTCTGCCTCTATGCTCTGCGGCGGTAGTTTTTCGATTATCTCTTGTGCGGGCATTATAATTTTAGTCTATTTCTTGACGATCCAGACCTTTAAACTTGCCTTGATTTCCGGGTGAAGTTTTACCGTTACCTGATATACGCCGATCTTTTTGATAGGCTCGTCTAAAATTATGTCGCGTTTATCCACCACGATGCTTTCTGCGGCAAGGGCCTCCGCTATAGCCTCACCCGAGACGGAACCGAAGAGCTTATCCTCTTCACCGGCCTGGGCAGGAATCGTAATGGAGACCGCGGATATTTTTTCGGCTAGCGCTTTAACTTCCGCCATCCGTTTTGCATCCTCTTCGGCCTGTTTCTTCTTAAGCTGGCCGAGCATTTTCATGTTGCCGGCCGTAGCCGCCCTGGCAAGTTCTTTGGGAATCAGAAAGTTCCTCGCATAGCCTTCTTTAACGGTAATGACTTCACCGATCTTGCCCAGCCTATCCACGTTCTGTAAAAGTATGACCTTCATCTTGCGCATCCTCTTCTTCCGTTACACTATACGAACAACTAACAACGCACAACGAACAACAAATGACGATTTTATTCCGATACGAACGGTAATAGCGCCATTATCCGGGCTTTGTGTATGGCCTTGGACAGTTGTCTCTGGTGTTTCGCGCAGTTGCCGGATATCCTGGACGGCACTATCTTGCCTCTCTCTGTCAGGAACTTCTGGAACCTGAGATATTCTATGAAGTCCAGGTTCTTAACTTTATCATTACAGAACCTGCACGGCCTTTTTTTGAAGACCTTCTTCTTAGAAGGATCTCTTTTAACTTTCTTTCTTTCGGGTTTATTGAACGGTTTGAACATATCTCTCCTCGTTAGTTATAGTCAAGTTTTTCGTCTTTCGTAAACGATATACGAACGACGATTTAAAACGGCGCCTCTTCATCCGCGTTTCGCGGCGCCTGAGAAGCTTCTTTTTTAGCCCCTCGGCTATCACGCGGGGCTACGCCTGAGCCCGGCGAAGGATTAGCGCTGCCCGGCGCTGGCGGCTCTTCACTCAAATTGATCGTCTCTATATCTTCGGGTGCCGGAGACTCGCTACGCTCACCCGGCGCGCCGCCCTGCTTCGCCGCGCCCCGCAGGAACTGCACATTATCCGCTATTACCTCGACGGTAGAACGTTTCTGGCCATCCTGCGTCTCCCAGTCCCTTGACTGCAGCCTTCCTTCGACGAAGACCGGGCTGCCTTTCGACAGGTACTCACCGCATACTTCCGCCCTGCGGCCCCAAACGACCACCCGTATAAACGACACCTGCTCTTTTTTCTCCCCGGCCTGGTCCTTGTAAACCCTGTTTACGGCCACGGTAAATGTAGCAACGGCGGAACCGCTGGGTATATACCGCAATTCCGGATCCCTTGTAAGATTGCCTATCAAAAGCACCTTATTTAGACTTGCGGCCATCTTTGCGCTCTCTTTCTATTCTTTCGTCGTTCGTATATCGTATTTAGTATATCGTAATGTCTATCAAGCGAACGACAAATTTACCTCTTCGTCACCATCGTCCGTAATATATCGGCATTGAGCCTGTAGCCGGCTTCGAGTTTTTCGATCGCCTCCGGAGGAGCGGTAAAATCGAGCTTGTAATAATAGCCCTCTTTCGACTTCTTCACCGGGTAGGTAAGCTGTTTCTTCCCCCAATTCTCTTCTTTATTTATCGTGCCGCCGTTCTTTGTTACGGAATCGGTTATCGCCTTTGCAACGTTCTTCAATTCTTCTTCCTTAAGTTCCGGTTTGATTATGAAAAGGATCTCATAGTTATTCATCGGTATTCTGCCCCCTGTTTGATTATTCACTTTACCATATTATTATCTTTAAAACAAAACCTTTTTTACGACGTGCCAACCTTTCTCCTGTTAAACTTTGCCATAGCCTTATCGATCCCGTCGGCCAAAAGACAGGTAATAGCGTCCACGGCAAGCGATATGACATGAGAGACGTTTCTCGCCTCTTTGCGCCTGAAAGGGCTTAACACATAATTTGTTATGTCGCCCCTATGCACTTCCGTAGCGATGCCCACCCTGAGGCGCGCAAAATCATCTCTTCCGAGCGTGCTTATTATCGATGTCAGGCCCTTGTGCCCTCCTGATGAGCCGCGGGGTTTTAGCCTTATGCGGCCAAGCTCGATATTTATATCATCGCATACGACGAGTATTTCGGCCGCATCCTTCATTTCGCGGCTCGCTATCTCGCCGACCGCTCTCCCGGAGAGGTTCATATAGGTTTGCGGCAATACCAGCAGAACGTCTTCTCCGGCGATCCGGCCTTTCCCTACAAGCGAAAAATGGCGCTCCTTGTTTATCTTTATACCGTTTTCCTTGGCAAGCGCCGTTACGATATCGAAACCCATATTGTGCCTGGTGTGCCGGTACTCTAAACCGGGATTACCCAAACCTATTATCAGTTTCACGCTAACCCCTAAATTTTATAATGACAAATGACAAATCAATCTTCAAATAACCAATATTCAAATATTTGGATTTAAATGATTGATTTGGATTTTGACATTTGTTATTATTTTTTCTCTTCCTTGGCTCCGGCAGCCGGTTTCGCCTCTTCCTTAGGCGCCGCCGCTTCGCCTTCCACAGCTTCTTCTTTCTTCTTCCTTATGAGCTCGGGTTCAACAGCGCCCTCGGCCGCAACCTCTTCTTTCGGAACCTCTACCTTCGGGGGTTTCACTATCATGACGATGAGTTCAGCGTCATTCAATACCTTCACGCCTTCCGGCAGGACCACATTCTTTACATATATGGCGTCGCCTATCTTCATGTTCGAGACATCGACTTCCAATTTTTCGGGAATAGCTGTAGGCAGACACTCTACCTGCAGTTCGCGCATAATGTGTTCGAGTATGCCGCCGTCCACTTTTACTCCGACGGGCTCTCCGCGCGAGACCAAAGGCACGTTTACCTTCAATGTTTCGGTAAGCGATATCTCGTTGAAATCGATATGGAGGATTTGGCTTTTGATAGGTTCACGCTGTATCTCCTTGATAACTACCGTCTTATCCTTGAGATTGCCCTCGCCGGATATCTTAAGCGTTATGATTACGTTCTCGCCGGCCCTAGTATGCAAAACATCCTTCAGGTCGGTTACGACAACCTGCAGGTTCGTGGCCTGCTTACCGGACTTGTATACATTGGCCGGGATGATCCCTTTCGCCCTCAGGTCTTTGGCAATCTTCTTGCCGGTTGCTGTCCTTGTCTCTGCTTTCAGTATTATCTTTTCCATTATTTACCTTCCTCGTTTTTAGCCCCGCAAGCTGGAACCTTAGACCGAGGTCTTCAATAGGTACTTGCGGGATTAATTCGCACTTATGGCTTATTTAATCGAACAACACGCTGATCGATTCTTCCTCGTGTATCCTCTTTATAGCTTCGCCCAGAAGAGAAGCAACGGAAAGGACCCTGATCTTGCCTATCCGCTTCTCTTTTGCCAAAGGTATCGTATCCGTAACTACCAATTCTTTAAGAGCCGATTTTTTCAATCTCTCTATCGCCGGGCCGCATAATACGGGATGCGTAATGGTCGCATATACATCTTTGGCGCCGGCCTTCTTTATCGCTTCGACCGCCTCGACGAGCGAACCCGCCGTTGCGACCATGTCATCGGCTATAACGGCATGTTTGCCTTTGACGTCACCCATTATATGCATTACTTCCGCCTGCTTATCGTTAACGCGCCTTTTGTCGACGATCGCAAGCGAACACTTAAGACGCTTGGCGTATGCCCGCGCCGTCTTTATGCCGCCGACGTCGGGAGAGACTATTACAAGGTTCGAGTCGAGTTTCAGCTTCTTTATATGTTCCGTGAATATAGTGAAAGCGAATAAGTGATCGAGCGGTATGTCGAAGAAACCCTGTATCTGGCCCGCATGCAGGTCTATCGTCAGGACCCTGTCGGCCCCGGCGACCGCAAGAAGGTTCGCGACGAGCTTCGCCGTGATCGGCACGCGCGGCTGGTCTTTCCTGTCCTGCCTGGCATAGCCGAAGTACGGCAGGACCGCCGTTATCCTCTGGGCAGAGGCGCGCCTCAGCGCATCTATCATTATAAGAAGTTCCATCAGGTTCTCGTTCGAGGGAAATGATGTGGGCTGGACGACGAAGACATCGTGGCCGCGGACATTTTCGTTTATCTTGATGCGTATCTCCCCGTCGGAAAAATGGTCGACCGACGCGTCGGCGAGTTTCACTTTCAGAAATTTACAGATATCCTCCGCGAGCTTCCTGTTGGAATTACCGCTAAAAACCAGCAAGTGGTTTCTCATCTCTGTCTCCCAATTTTATAATTTTGAATTTCGTATTTGTTTCGAATTTCGATATTTGGATTTCAGAATTATTTATGCCGTCTGTTTGGGTCTTTACGCTTCCGGTACACTCTCGCAGGCACGCCCAATACCGTCGTGCCTCCCGCCACATCGTGATTTTTCGGCACAACCGAACCCGCGCCGACAACGGCCCGGCGGCCCACTTTAATGGGCGCAATCAGGACAGCACCCACGCCGACAAACGCGCCGTCCTCTATCACGGTCCTGTTCTTCGACTTCCCGTCATAGTTGGCTGTTATCGTCCCGGCGCCTATATTGACATTATTACCGACGATGGCATCGCCAAGGTAGGTATGGTGCTTTATCTTTGTGCGGTCGCCGACGCGCGTCCTGTTTATCTCGACAAAATTGCCGACTTCGACATCGTTACCTATGCGCACATGGGGGCGTATCCTTGTAAAGGGCCCTATGCTGCATCCCGACCCTATCTCTACGTCACCCTCTATAACCGTATTCGAATGTATAATCGAATCCCTGCCGATCTTCACGCCGGGATATATCACCGTCGAGAGAGGATCCTCGATCGTAACGCCGTTCGCCATCAGCTCCCCGGCCGTCCGCGTCTTCAGGATAGCGGCAGCCTCGGCAAGATCCTTACGTGTATTTATGCCTATCGTCTCGCCCGGATCTTTTGCCAGATAAGATTCTATCGGCTTACCGTTATTCTTAAGGATATCTACCGTGTCGGTCAGGAAAAACTCCTTCTTCTTATTATCCGGTTTCACAGCCTCAAGCGCGGCAAATAGATCGGCGGCCCTGAAACAGTATGTCCCTACATTTATCTCGTTTATAACCTCTTCATAGAGGCTCGTCTTCTCCTGTTCGACTATCGCCTTCACCTTGCCGTTATCGTCCCTTACGATCCTGCCGTATCCCGTCGGATCGATAACCTTCGTTGTGAGTATTGTCACGGCCGCGCCGGAACTCTTATGTTTCGCGATAAGGCCATTTATGGTTTCCGGGCGGATAAGCGGCGTATCTCCGCATACTACAACTATATCCCCGGAAAGATTCTTCAGCGCTTTCCGTGCTGTACTAACGGCATCGCCGGAGCCGCGCAGCTCTTTTTGCACCACAATCTTTACTCCCGGCACGGCCTCTTTTAAGAGCGCGCTGCCATGGCCTGCGACGAGGATTATCTCGGAGACTCCCGCATTACGGACAGAGGCAAGCACATAATCGATTATGGGCTTATTCCATATCTTATGCAGGACTTTGGGCATCTCGGATTTCATCCTTGTGCCCCTGCCCGCCGCCAGTATTATCGCTACCGGTTCTTTCATATCTGCCTCTTAGGTCCTTTAGAGCTTCCATTCGTAGTATCTTCAGGACCAAATTTGCTATCGCCAATTTTTGGCGCGTCGAACCATGGTTGCCCAGCCTGGATTCGAACCAGGACCCACAGCTCCAAAGGCTGGTGTGCTACCATTACACCACCGGGCAATTTCGTCGTTCGTAGCTCATCGTTCGTATTTGGTATATCGTAACGAAATACGAACGACAAACGACGAGACTACCTTATAACTCTATATCGGTATCTTCCTCGATCTCGCGGGACGGACTACGCGGGGCGGAAACATGGACCGCGCTATGGCCCTGCTGAGACGACGGAGACTTCTTTTCGTTTTCGTAGGCTTCCAGGACCTTCTTCTGGATATAATCCCTGCACTCCGCGGTTATGGGATGAGCTATATCCTTGTGTTCGGACTGTCTTGTCGAATCATCGCCCGGCACGAACGGTTTAGGTTCGGTCATCGGCAGACTCGTCCCGCACTGATTACAGAATTTCGATCTCACCGCGTTCCGAAAACCGCATTTCGGACATGGGTCTTTTAACTTCCTGGAAGGCATAGCAACAAACATCCCTTTATTGCCTTCTATCACCTTAACGTTCCTTACAACGAAACAATTGTCGAAAGTAACTGTCGCGTAAGCCTTTAATTTTTTATCCTGTCCTTCTTTCAAGAAGACCTTTACTTCACTGATCTGCATGGTGTATTTAACCCCTCATTTTTCTGTTCTTGCGACGAATACCTGCCAGCTTTTACGTTCAGATGCCGGCACACTTTTTAACAGCCGTTTCCTGGCTAAAGCCGCCTCCTTTCCCGTTTTGCACAGACAAAATACGCTCGGCCCACTTCCCGACACAATGGTGTTTCTCCCACTAGAAGCGGCCAAGCGTTCTATTACACTTCCCAAGACCTTATTTTGAACTATCGCCGTATCTTCTAAGTCGTTATATAGCATCTGTTCGAGCGAATTAAAGCAAAATGGTGCGGTAAAATAACGATGTATTTTATCATCCTCGCCTTTCTTTGTCAAGCCCTTCGGCAGGCCGTCAAACGCCTCATATACATCCTTCGTGGCAAGTTTAAATCCGGGATATACTATAAGGTGCCATAGAGACCTTCTGCAATTAAACGCCCCCAGATCATCTCCCCTGCCTTTTCCTATGGCAAAAGGCCTATCCAATAAGAAAAATGGGACGTCGGCGCCCAATGTTCCGCCCATTTTCATCAATTCTGTTTGTCTTAATTTTATATTATACAGGCTATTTACGCCTATGAGCGTGCTTGCGGCATCGGAACTGCCGCCGCCCAGGCCGGCCGCAATAGGAATGTGTTTCTCGATTTTTATCTTCACTCCCCCCGGCTTGCCGCCGCCATTTATCTTAAGCATGGATGCCGCCGCCTTATAGACAAGATTATCTTTGGCCTCGGAGGTAATGAACTTATCCGATTCTACGATGATACCTTTCGGAATTTTGGAGATCGTGATTTTGTCCGCGAGGGATATGCGCTCGAATAGCGTATAGATACTATGATAGCCGTCTTTTCGCTTGGATAGGACCTTCAGGAGAAGATTAACCTTCGCAGGTGCGGTGAGTGTGATGGAGTTCATGATGAGTTAAGGTTTCTATAACCTTACGTTTTCTTCTTCATTTTAAGCGCTTCACGAGCGGCCTTAACGATCTCATCTGCCGTAAGACCAAAATACTTAAAAAGCTCGGCAGGCTCGCCTGAAACGCCAAAACGGTCCCGAACACCCACCATCTTTACAGGTACGGGGCAATCCTGGCTAACGACTTCCGCGATAGCTGAGCCGAGACCGCCCATAATAGTATGTTCTTCTGCGGTAACTATGGCGCCGGTCTCGATGGCGGCCTTTATAATAACATCCCTGTCGATCGGTTTTGGTGTATGCACATTTATGACACGCGCGCTTATTTTTTCCTTTGCCAGCATATCTCCGGCTGTAAGCGCCTCCGAGACCATCTGCCCGCAGGCAAATATAGTAAGGTCCGTGCCCGAGCGCAGCGTATTGGCCTTGCCTATATTAAAAGAATTCGCTTCTTTTGTAATGACCGGGACACCCGCGCGGCCCAATCTTAAGTAGACCGGGCCTTTTAGCCCAGCCGCCGCTATCGTCGCCTTTCGCGCCTCGATCGCATCGGCAGGCACGATCACCGTCATATTGGGTATTATTCTCATAAGAGCTATCTCTTCTACCGCCTGGTGTGTCGCGCCATCCGGCCCGACGGAAATCCCGCCGTGCGTTCCCACGATCTTCACGCCTAAATTCATATACGCCACCGATACGCGTATTTGGTCCCATGCCCGTCCCGAAGCAAAAACACCGAATGTGCACGCGAACGGAATCTTGCCCATAAGCGCGAAACCCGCCGCGGTACCGAACATATCCTGCTCCGCCACGCCCAGGCCGAAGAAACGTTCCGGAAATTGTTTTTTAAACCACGCCGCGCGCGTAGAATCCGTAAGGTCGGCCGAGAGGACCACCACATCCTTATTTGTCCTGCCCAGCTCTATCAATCCCTCGCCGAAACCGTCCCTTGTCGATACCATTTTCGTCTTTTCAGCAGTCATCTTCTCCTCATTATCCCGTCTGACTCAATAAATTATCGAACGTGAGTTTCTTCTTCCTGAAATCTTCCAGCATCTCTTTTGTAACCTTGATCGACCTCGCCGCTGCCTCGTCGGTAATCTCGATGTATTCATAATTCTCAAACCTATAGCCGTGTAAGACGGCGGCAATGACATCAAGGCTATTCTTGAAAATTATGTTTGACATTGCCGGCGTCCCGGTTTGGCCGAATGTCTTCGATTCGGCCGAAACCCATATCTGAAAATATGATTTACCGGCCAATGAAACGTACTCACCCCTCGTCGATTTAATAAGGACGGCATCGGCAAGCTTCCGCTCTTCGAAAAATTCCATCTTTATCCGAGCCGCTATCTGTTCGGCCAAAAACTCCGGGAGCGAAACATCTTTTACGTAGAACCTGCCGTTCCAGTAGCCTATATCACCGAGCGACGCGGGCTGGGAGCGGAAGAAGTCGTTCATTACGGCGTCCTGCCATTTCCTGTCGAGGCCCATCTTTTCAAAGACCTCTTTTATGGCGTGCTCCTTCTTTGCCTGGGGGCTTATCCGCTTATCGATGAGCATCCTCTTGGAAAATTCGCCCCGGGATATGTCGCTTAACATAAACCGCTTAACGTCCTCTACGGCCTTCACTATTATTATCTGTATCTCGGGTAGACGTGTGTCATGGGCAATTACGACGTAAAATTTATAATCGGCGTCCGTAGATAGCGACACTCTCGATATGCTTAAGATTATGTCGTTTAATTCCTCGCCGGCGTGTTTCGTCAACGCAAACATCGGATCCCAAAGATCCGCAAGCGGCGCGTATATCGCAACTGTTTTGCCGATGGTAGCAACTTTTACGTCGAGTTTATATTCTTTTTTACAAAGCCGGACTATCGACTCGGCAACTTTCTCTTTAGGATAAGTCGGGGCGCAACCCGTCACGACAGCAAATAGCAAACCGGAGGCGACAATTAAAGCTACCGCTCTTCTCATAAATCTTTCGCATGAAACTTGCCGTATTCCTGGAATATTTTTTCTATCTCATCGTAATCGAGCTCTTCCTTCTCCAGCAATTCTTTCACAAACCTTTCGAGAATTACCTTCTCTTTTATGAGCAGGTCTTCGACGTCTTTCAAACACTTCTGGAATATTTTATTAGTTTCATTATTTAACGTTTCCTTTGTATGGTCGGAGAGCTGGGTTTCCGGTATGGCGGTGTAATCACCCACCAGTCCGGCATCATTCATGCCCAGTTCCCATACCATTGAATGCGCGATCCTCATGGCCGTCCAAAAATCCGACGCGACACCGCTGGATGTGATACCAAACCTTACCTTTTCGGCGACAAAACCCGCCAGAGATACTTTTATATCGGCAAGAAACGCGTCTCTGGATTTGGTAAACAGCTCCTCGCGCGGTTGGTGATAAACTACTCCTAAAGCCTCCCTGCGGCCGACTATGGACGCCTTGAACACATCGTCGGTGGGATGCAATAGATACAGGACTACCAGGTGGCCGCTTTCATGATAAGCCACCATCTCTTTTTCTTTAGGCGTCATGTACCGCTTATGCTTTAACCCCATCTCGATACGCTCTATCGCCTCGGAAATGTGTTTATAGCTTACTTCCTCCCTTTGATCTCTTGCCGCGATTAAAGCCGCCTCTTTGACTATATTTTCGATTTCCGCCGGCGTTTTATACACGGCTCTCTTGGCAAGGTGCTTCATATCGATGGATTGCTTATCATATTTTATTTTGCTGAAATAATATTCGAATATTCTTTCTCTATCCTGCAAATTCGGTTTGTCTATATACAATTTTCTGTCAAACCTGCCCGGCCTCAACATGGCGGGATCAAGATATTGCTCATCCGCGTTAGTTGCTCCTATAATGATGATATTCTGCTCTTTTTCCTGCACACCATCTATCTCTGCAAGCATCTGGTTTTGTGTCGAATCTTTCTCCTGGCTGCCGAAAGCATTGAATATCCTGTTTGACCCTATCGAATCCAACTCATCGATGAATATAATGCATCCGCCGTAACCTTCGGCAAGCATTCGCGCCTGCTTAAAAAGTTTCCGTACTTTGCTTGCCCCGACTCCCACGAAGATCTCTACAAAAGAACTTCCGGACATGGCCAGGAACGGGATACCTGCTTCCGTAGCTATAGCTTTGGCCAGATAAGTTTTACCGCATCCGGGCGGCCCGATCATAAGTATGCCGCGCACTATCTTTCCGCCGATTTTTTTGACCTTTGCGCGGTCTTTGATAAGCTGGACGACTTCCCAGGCCTCACGCTTGGCTTCTTCCATGCCGATGACGTCACTCCATTTTACCTGGACAAATTTTCCTCTCGGACGCTTGGTTGTCAGCTGCGCCATCATGCTGGTGCCCCACTTGAGATACATGATAACGAATATGAACGCACTAAGCACCGTCAGGAGAATCTGTATGGGCAGCTGGGCAAGCGTAATATTACGATAGAAGGATTCCAGCGACATCAGCCCCATTATTGCAAAAACCAATACTATTATGGCGGCGACAACTACGATGATCTTTAAACGGTATAACTTAACATACATGAGTATAATTTTTAATCTTTGCGGCGTCATATCTTTCTCCTCGCTATTGGGTCGTTAATTTTTCAAGCTCTGCGTCGAGTTCTTTTACGGCACGTTCGTACTCTTCTTTTTTCGGAGCTATACCGTGCCACTCGACTTTATTCTCTACGAATGAAACACCTTTGCCTTTTATAGTATGCGCAATTATGATCGTCGGTTTACCCTTCGAGCGCGCGGCCGAATCGAGCGCCGAGGCGAGTTTTTCTATGTCGTGGCCGTCGGTCTCTATCGTATTCCAGCCAAAGTCGGCCCACTTATTAATATAAGGGCCCATATCCTTCACCTCGCAGCAGAACCCGTCTATCTGGAGCCCGTTAAAATCGATTATAGCACAAACGTTGTCGAGCTTGTAATGCGCCGCCGTCATAGCGGCTTCCCATACCTGACCCTCGTTCGTCTCGCCGTCGCCCATAAGACAATAGACCCTCGTGTCTCTCTTATCCAGGCGCGAGGCAAGGGCGATGCCGTTCGCTATCGAAAGACCCTGGCCGAGCGAACCGCTCGATATCTCCACACCGGCCAGGCCTTTCTGCGGATGGCCCTGCAGGGAACTGCCCAGTTTACGCAAGCTCCAGAGCTTATCTTTGGGGAAATAACCCCAGTCGGCCAGGATGGCATAGAGCGCGGGTGCCGCGTGTCCTTTCGAAAGCAAAAAGTAGTCGCGCCCGTTCCAGCCGGGTTTCTTAGGATCGTGTTTTAACTTATAATAATATAGCGCGATCAATATCTCCACGATCGAGAGGCTCCCGCCCGTGTGGCCCGAGCCCGCGAGCATAAGCATTTTTAGTATATCTTTTCTGATATCTATCGCTTTTCTTTTCAACGCTAAAACATCAACTTGTTTATCCATGCAAACATCTTTCTATTAAATGACAAATTCCAAATTTCAAAATCCAAATCAATCATTTAAAACCAAATATTTTAATGTTGGTCATTTAAAGATTGATTTGTCATTTGGATTTTGTCATTTGAAATTATTTCTTCAGGCTCTTCTTAACCGTCTCCAGATGGTTCTTTATCTCGGCTTCCGCCGGTTCCAGCTTGACAGCCCGCTTGAGCAGCTTAAGAGCCTCTCCTGTTTCACCCTTCTTGAAATATGCCCAACCCAGCGAATCTATGTATGCGCCATTCTCCGGATCGATTTCAAGCGCTTTCTTTATAAGCATAACGGCTTCGTCCAGGTTCTCGCCGGATTCAACCAACATATAACCTAGGTAATTATAAGCATCCGAGAAACCGGGGTCCAGCCTTATCGCTGCCCGGAAATTTTTTACCGCGGCAGTTTTGTCCTTAAGCTTATCATATAAGGCACCCAAGTAAAAATAGACCATGGGCGCGTCCTTGTCAAGCCTGAGAGCGGTATTATAAAATTTCAACGCTTTTGAGTAATCCTTAAGCTCGCTATAAGCATAACCCATAGCGAGATAAACTTCCGCGTCTTTTATTCCGCCCTTTAAGGCCTTATCTAAAACGGCAATGGCATCGCCGTATCTATTCAGCTTCAGGTAAAGATCCGCCCAGTGGACATAAGCAAGGGCATCTCTGGGATCGCTTTTTACCAATAAATCATACTGGGCAATCGCCTTATCTATCTTGCCCGCCTTAAAATATAACAACCCAAGATAATAGTAGAGCGGCGTCTCGACACGATCCGGATCCAGTTCAACCGCTTCTTCCAGCTTTTTTATCGCAGCGCCCGTCTTGCCGAGCTTAGAATAGATGACGGCAAGATTGAAATATAGGGCAAACGAATTCTTCTCTTTCTTGAGAAGTTTTTCGTATATAGAGGCTGCTTCGACGAGCTTTTCCTGCAGGACCAGTAGGTCCGCCAGCGAAGAGAGCGCCAGGACCGATTCCGGATCCTTGCGTATTATGTCGACATATTCTTTCCTGGCATCTTCGAACTTTTCCTGCGCTGTGTAAGCAAGTGCCTTCAAAAATTTCGGCCTTGTATCGGCCGGGTCGAGCGCGACGGCTATTTCGAGCTCCGCGAGCGCCTGCTCTTCTTTGTTCGTCAGGATGTAATCTATGGCAAGGCGCGTATGTATATAACTTATATCAGGCTCTAAAGCCAATGCTTCGCTATATTCCCGTATCGCGTCTTCGAACCTCTCTTCATTATCGTAGATAATGCCCATGGTGTAATGGGCGAGCGATTTCGCAAGAGCGCCCGATGGACGGGCGCTCTCTATGCGAATTTCATGCACGCTAAACAGATAACCCCTTGCAGATATGTCCGTTACGGCCTCTGAATCT
This sequence comes from Candidatus Omnitrophota bacterium, assembly GCA_041650935.1. Classification (GTDB taxonomy): domain Bacteria; phylum Omnitrophota; class Gorgyraeia; order 2-01-FULL-45-10; family 2-01-FULL-45-10; genus FEN-1322. The sequence goes on along the minus strand of JBAZKH010000002.1, from coordinate 195,014 downwards.
GTAATCATCAGCGCCGGAAGGACAAAAAAACCTGCCAGGTAAATCGAAATATTTTTCAATAACACCTTGTCTTTACAAGACCCTTCTATTTCTTCTTATGGCGATCCCTTCTCATCCTTTTTTTTCTCTTGTGCTTCGCCATCTTCGCTCTTTTTCTCTTCTTACCGCAGGGCATTGTTGATCACCTCCTAATAAGGAATAAATCCCAATACTAAAAATAATACCAAGGAGGGTTGGGATTTTGAAATTATTTTGGATTTGGATCTCGTATTTTTCAATATATGACCTTATTTAAGGGATACTCTATTATACCTTGCGCACCCGCGCGTTTTAACTGCGGTATGAGATATTTTACGGTCTTTTCGTCGATGATCGTATCCACATCCGCCCATGCCGGGTCGGAAAGCTCCGATATGGTCGGTTTCATCATTGCCGGCAGAAGTCCGAGCACCGCCTTCAGATCTTTCTTCAACACGTTCATCTTTAATCCGACTTTCTCTTCGGCAAGTATCGCGCCTTTTAAGAGAAGTGCGAGGTTCTCTATTTTGTGCCGCTTCCATGGCGTCATCCAGCTCTTCCTGTTGGCGATAAGCTGTGTCGTAGACTCACATACCGTCGCAACTTCTCTCAATTTATTTGCCCGCAGGCTGGACCCGGTCTCGGTCACTTCTACTATGGCATCGACCCCGACGGCCGCCTTGACTTCGGTAGCGCCCCAGCTGAACTCCACCTCCGCTTTTACGCCGTTTCTCTTCAGGTAATTCGTGGTAACGTTCACCAGCTCGGTGGCCACACGTTTGCCCTTCAGGTCCTTGATCTTCTTTATCCGCGAAGCTTCCGGGACGGCAAGTACCCACCGCACGGGCCGCATGCTCTGTTTGGCATAAATAAGCTCGGCAACTCTTACGACGTTAGAAGAGTTCTCCAGTATCCAATCGTTGCCGGTAATACCGACGTCGAGAATACCGTCTTCGACATAGCGCGACATCTCCTGCGCGCGGAAGAGTATAACTTCTATCTCGTCATCATCTATCGACGGGAAATAGGACCGTTCGCTTATGCCGACATAAAAACCGGCCTTTCTGAACATCCTGACGGTTGCTTCCTGCAGGCTCCCTTTCGGCAAACCAAGTTTGAGTTTCCGGGTGCTTTTATCAGTCTTCATGCGTATTTAAGACCTCTCTCCTTACCCTTGCCCTTTTATAGAGCTTTCCGCTCTCCGTAATACGAACCCTGGGATTTATGACCCATCTCTTTCTGGCCTTGATGGGTCTCTTCGGGCGCTTCTTCATCTTAGTGAGATAATTTTACATAATATACGGATGAAAGTCAAGGTAACTTACCGCTACTTCTGATCAACTACTATCGTGCCGAGAGAAAGGCCTTCTTTTTCGAGCTTATCTTTACCCTTCCGCTCTGTATCTTCTTTGGTCTTAAGGAAACTATCGAGTTGTACTTTAAGATTAATGCATTCGGCATTCATCTTTTCTACCTTGCCGGCCAGGCTCTCTTTCTCGGCGGTCTCCTTATCCAGCCTCTCTTTCATCGCGCGGATTTCGTTTTCGCGTTCCTGGAGCTTGAAGAGATTGCCGCTATTTTCTTTTTTAGCATCCTCGAGACGCTGCGCAGATGCGGTTATAGTCTCTTCCTGGGCCTTAAGCCGCGTCTTGAGCTCCACACTAACTATCTCTGCTTCTTTTAAACGTGTTTCAAAATCCTGCCCGGCGGCGGTTGCCTCTTCGAATTTCTTCTGCAGGAGGACCTTTTTACCTTTCTCTCCCTCCTCCATAACATAAAAAGCTACGGTGGAATAGAGAAGTATGAAACAGACTACCGACAAAGCTATTATCACTATCTTACCGCCATCCTTATTCATCAAGCTCCCCCTTTTGGTTCGAAATATCTATATTAAAACGCTGTTCTACCGGTCCCATCGATTCCGGGAACGACGGAAAAGGCGCCGCCTTTTTTACGGCATCTATGGCCGGGCCGCTCAACGCGGAATTCGACGACTTTATTATCTCTGGTCCGGACCTAAGCTCGCCCTTCGGCGACAGGACAAATGTCAGTTTAACACTGCCCTTCATAGAGATCTTCTTCCCCTCCGGAAGCCGTATCTTACCTAATATTTTGGACTTCAGGATATAGAAATAATCTTCCGGCGTATTTATGACAACCTTGCCCGACGTCTCCTGTTTATGGGACTTCGACCAATCCGGCCAGGTCTTCTTTTCTTTAAACATACCGGGGCTTATCTCTATAGGATTGCGCCTTTCGAATGTCGGAGACTCGGACATGGTAAAACCTTTTTCTCCGATCGGATACGTCTTGGGTTGTTCCAGGATATCGTAGTCACCGGTGATAATATGAGGCGTAAGGAAGACCACCAGTTCCTGTTTAATGATCTGATCTATGGTCTGCCTGAACGCTGCCCCGAGCACAGGAACATCGCCCAGGATGGGGATCTTATTGACCGAACTCTTCCGCTGGTCCTTGATGAGCCCTCCTATAATTATCGTCGTCCCGTCTTTTACGGTCACGCTCGTCTCCGCCTGCGTGGTCTCCACAACAGGAACGGTCGTCGCCGGCGTGCCGTAAGTATAATTAGTCGTCGTGGAACTCACTTCCGGCCTTATCCTCATGGTAACGAAACCGTCTTTATTTATAGTGGGAGTAACATACAATTTCACTCCTATATCTATAAACGTAAGGTTGGTCGCCGTCGTGGCAAGGCCCGTAGTTTGAGTGACGGTATTGGTGGCATAAGGCTGGGAGGTACCGATCATTATCTTCGCCTCCTGGTTATTCAGCGCCGTTATGCGCGGGCTCGAGAGAAGGTCCGTATCGCCGACAGTCTTCAATATCTGGATCATAGTACCCCAATCCGTTTCTCCGAGGGAACCTATTATTAACTGCGCGCCGGGAGGACCGAACGCATTCGACGCCGCGAGCTGGAAGGCGCTCACGATATTTATGTCTTTGCTTATCTGGCCCGCCTTCTTGATCACTGATTGCCAGTCGACGCCCAGCTTGAAATTGTCGTCGAGAGTGATCTGGATGATCTTCGCCTCGATCAAGACCTGCTGGAGCTTGTCATCGAAAGCTGTCACCATCCGCTCTATATCAACCATCCGCCTCTCAAGGTCTGTAACGGCAACCTTATTTGTCCGCTCGTCGATCTGCACGGAGCCGACCCCTTTTGTCAATACATCGGTCACTTTCTGTTTTATATCCGAGGCCCTGGCGTATTTCAGTTCGAACACTTTGGTTACCGTCGGCATATCTATGGCTTTGATGGCCTTGCCGATCTCGTATATCGTCGCCGGAGAATCCATCACCACTATCGTATTCGACCCGTCATCCACCACGATCTTGCCTATCTTCGTCTTCATCTGGTTCAGCGCCTTACTGGCGTCGCTGGCCTTAGCATATTTTAGATGGAATATCTTTGCCTCTTTCCTCTCGGCATATTTTTCGCCGTAGATGGCCTCGTACTCCCTCTGCGACATTACATATATGATCTCACCGCGCCTGTCGTATGCAAGGCCGTTGGCCGTAAGTATTATCTCTAGGGCATCAATGATACCGACGTTCTTTAAGAATATGGTAACACGCCCTTTCACGTCGGCAGAGAGGATGATATTAAGGCCGCCTTTTGTGGCAAGCATCTTTATCACCTCGACGACATCCATGCCTTTAAGGTCGAGCGATATCCTGTCGGATGTCGTTACCGGCGCCATGGCGCCTTTGGCATTGGAGGCAAGCGAAGCGGTAGAGTCCACCTGGGCTTCTACAGAAACGGCCGGGCCGCATAGTGAAATAAAGGTAAACGCTATAACTGCTATTCCGGATATAATCTTCTTCATATTGCCTCCTCTTACGCTCAACGCTCAACGAACAACGAACAATAAAACCGTTATCTAACTACAAAAACAACGCTATCTTCTTGCCTTCGCAATCAAGGGTAACCTTATTTTCGGATATCTCTTCGACGACATATCCGTCAAAAGACTGCCCTTTGTTCAGGTAATAAGTCTTCTGTGCCTTCTTATCTTCTATTATCGCCTGCGGGTTATCTCCCGCGATTATACCGACAAGTCCTATCTGATCCGACATTGCCCCGGACGATATCGCCGCCTCGCCGGAAGGCGCGGCCTGATATTGGCCGAAGACCACCCTTGAAGGCGCGGCGGACGCGTATGAGGAGTAATCCTTAACGACAGCGATCTCCTTTGTTCCGGACGGCAAAATCTTCCTCTCCCCTCCGCCGGAAGCTTTCGACACAAGTAATTGGACATTTTTATACGGCCGCACAAATGCCAGATCGATAACAAAGTATAATATAAGGAAGGCGAAGACCAATATAAGGTACCTGTTAAGGTTCTTCAGGCTCGCCGGTTCAAAGAGCTTGTTTTTAAAAAGTTCGCTCTTGAGCACCTTAGAAATGCGTTCGTTGGTTTTGATAATTTTTGCGACCTCTGTTTCAGGTGCTTGAGGTATTTTTGGTTCCGGACCGGACTCTTCTTTCCTGGCCTTCTTTTTTATAAGGCTCAGCAGTCTCTCTTCCGGGGACGTCTCTTTAACCATTTATATACTCTCTCTGTCTATTATTTTGGAGATGAGCGCGCTGTCCACAACGGACTTCTGATGCATCACAAGCGCCTCAAGCGCATTATGACAGATTATCGATGTCTTGCGCGGATAACCCTGGGCATATTCGAACACGCTTTCAATAGCCTCATCCGTAAATACTTTTCTCGTCGGGTCGCACCCTGCTTCGATAAGCCTGAATTCTACCATCTCTTTCGTCTCATCCAGGTCGAGAGGATTTATAATATATTTCAATGCGATCCTGTCATAGAAATTTTTTATCTTCTTTATCCGCGGCAGAAGTTCCATCTGAGAAACGAGCACCAGCTGTAAAAGCTTATACTCGTTCGTCTCGTAATTAAGGAGCGTCCTCAATATCTCGAGAAAGGGCGTCGACAGCTTCTGGCCCTCATCTATCAACAATACGACCGTCCTATTCTCATCGACACCTTTCCTGAAAAGGTACTTCTCCAGCTCTTCCTTATAATCGAGGGTGGAGCGCGTGTCGGGTTTTATGCCGAACATCTTAGAAAGGCTCGTCAGGAACTGGAACTCGGATTTGTAAGTGGGATCAAGTATGATATGGAAGATGTAATCGTCGTCATTGGCAAAATTCTGCAGGAGGGCGCGCGACATCGTAGTCTTACCGATGCCGACATCGCCCAGGATCACGCTTAAGCCGCGCTTCAACCTTATCGCTATCTCCAGGCGCTGTATAGCGGTGGAATGCGCGGAAGAACGGTAGAAGAACGCGGGATCCGGGCTCGTCGAGAACGGTTCTTTATTCAGCCCCAGGATTTCATAATAGCTCATTATATCCTCTATAGCTAACCATTTACTGACCCGGTCAGTAAATGGTATATCTTCTTTAAGGGTGTTTTGTTGCGGCGCAGATTTATTATTTTATTCAATTTTTCGAGAGTGGAATCATCGAAATACCTGAAGTTGGTCTCCTGGCTCCTGGAGATCTCTTTTATAAGCCCAAGATTTAGATAATATTTGATTGTGTAGACAGATAATCCTGAAAGGCGGGATAAGTCTTTTATCAGGTATATATTTTTATCTTCCATATCCACTCTCTACTTAGAGAGTAACCACTTACTCTCTAAGTAGAGAGTATATCATAACCGTAATTTCTGTCAAGAAAAAATTCATTATTTATTCGAGGATTATCTTACTGATAAGGAAGGTACCACGCAGAGCGCCGTCCTGCCCTGCCTTGGCCGTCAATGAAAAATGACGGATTTTCAGGATCATATTTTTGGTGTTTTCTATATCGTACAAAAATTTTGTGAGCTGGCTCGAGTCTCCTTCACAGGAGAGGTCTACGAGCAGTTCCTTATATGTATCAAAATCTTTAGTACCTACAGGTTTTATGTTCAATATAAGGCATGAATCGCTCCTGGAAAGGGTCTCTAAATACGCCAGAACCTCGGCAACGGACTCTTCCTCGTTCTTTTCGCTCCTGACATATTTTGAAAACTTCGAGTAATTTTCTTCGATAGTTTTGCGCGCTGAGACAATAGCGATGCCCGTCTTCAACGCAGAGGCTTTCGATTCCATCTGGCTGTTAAGAGACTGCCATTGGCGGGTAACCGGCTCGATTATAAAATTATAGAGGATGGCAAGCGCTATGAACGACACGGCCGCCAGGGCGATAAATCTCTCACGCTTGCTCATATTCTTTATAAACATGGCTTATTTAACTTTCGCTACGGGGCAGGTTATCTCGAAATCTGCGATATTTACTCCCTGCCCGGCTCTCTTGTTGGCATACTTCACTTTGACATTATCGAAATAAGCGGATCTTTCAAGTGTGGTCACGAATTGAAAAATGTCGCTTAAACTCGGCGCAGTCCCTCTGAGCGAGACTGCCTTATTGCTCTCGTACTCCATCATCGTCAATGTTACGCCCGGCGGCGTTATTTTGAATACTTCGGTTACAATATCTATAGCAAGCGGCCGTTCCGCGATTTTCGCGGTGATGATATCCATCTCCTTTACCATCTTCTTCGCCTGCTTTACCTGCGGAGAAATCTTCGCAAGCTCCGAATCGACATACGATATATATATTACTTTGTCGTAGAGCTTTTTCAAAATAGTGCCGAAGATTATCGCGATTATAAGCGCCGACACGACGAGCGCTGCCGTCATATTCCTTTTTACAAGGTCAAGCCTCTGCTCTTCCTGGACCGGGGCCGGCAGAAGGTTGATGCCTGCCGCGTCATACTTTAACTCCAGGCCAAGCAGTTCCGCAAAAGATGCTTCGGCTAGTTCCAGGGCAGCCCCTTCCTGCTGCGTGACATTCTTCATCTGGTCGATTATCTCAACGGGTATCTTTATCCTTGCACCGAGTATCGTCTTTAGTTCGCTCGTGCCGGATGTTACGCCGGTCAGGATTATCTTCACGATAGGATTGGCCGACTCTTTCCTGTAGGCCGCCATAGATAAATTTATCTGGTCGATTATCTTTTCCGTCGATATAGGCCTGGCGGCAGGGTACTGGACACCTCTTGTAAAGACCAGTTTTTCGCCCTCGATTATATCTATATCGATGTGGCCGGCGCCCACATTAACTATCAGATCGGTGGAATCTGCCCCGGCCGCGCCGCAGGCGAGATACCACAGAAGAAGCGTCTCCGAACCAAGCGCGGCCGCGTCTACAGTAATGCCGGCGGCCTTCAGGATCTCCAGCTCTTTACGCACCGTTTCGGCCTGCGTCACCGCGATAAGAACCTTTGAATATCCGTCGGGCAGTCTTTCGATAATGCGGCAGCCGGATACGATATCTTCGTCGCCATACGGGACGTGTTTCAAGGATTCTATCCGGGCCATCTTGCGTATCTCCTCCGCGTCCGTAGAAGGCAGCTTAAGGAATCTTACCGTTACAAGATGGCGGGGAATGTTCAGGTATACTTGACGGTGGGAAATGTTCAGGGAATCGAATATGCTCTTTATATCCGCGGCCGCTTTATCCTGGGCAACCGGCCTCTTCACGAGCCGCACCACTTCTTTCCGGTCCCGTAAAACGGCTATTTCGGCGATCTTTATGAAACCCTCGCCCATTTCGACCGATACAAAGTTCCGTTTCCGGCCGAATAGCCCTTCAAAATATTCTAATATTCGCGGTATGATTTTAATGTTGGTATCTTTCCCTGGCTTTTCTGGACAACGTATACTGCTTTTCTCGCGACCTTAGACCTCGTAAGAACGCCTTCAGACTCAATTCTAAAGTAACTCGATTTTGTTGTAAAGTATTTTTTAAGTTCGGCGGCCTGCGTCGATAGTTCCGGCAGTATCGCTTCTATAGAGAGATCCTGCGTAAAACTGACGTCGTCTTTAGTGCCCGTCACCCGGTCAGGTCCGCTGCGGAATATGACGATCCTGTCGGAAAGGATATCCGCGGCCGTCTTATCGATAGGCGCGCTTACCGACGTGCCGGACATTAAAATCGTACTCAAGACCTCTTTCGGCGCGGTATTTATATTAACGGTAAATTTCCCGGCATCCCCGAAAGCCGTTATGTAATTTTTCATCTTATCATATATCTTCTTCTCCACGCCTTTGACAAGCAGAAGTTCTTCGACGGCGGCGAACCTTTCATGTTTGCACTCATATGGAACGGGCAGAGCCTGATAGTAACCATCGTCGAGACCCGGGCCGGGACTGCGCCATTGTACGATATTGGAGGCTATTGTGGCATCTTCATCTATATAAATGAGAAGGCTCTTTAATACGCTCTCGGGGGCCGTATTTATATTGATTCTTCGCTCCTCATCCGCGGCGCCGGCATATATCCTGGCACCTTCTTTATAGATTACGCTGTAAGTCCCATCGCCCAGTTTGCCCGCAAAAACAGCCTTGAACTTTTCTTCACCGGATTTTTCCTGGGGTGAGAAAGTTACGCCGCACTCATAAACGTTATCATAAGAATTGGAGCCCCTGGAAAGCCGGTACAGCGCTTTGACGGCACCGGCTTTGGCCAGATAGAGCGCCCGCGCTCTGTCCATATTGTATTTGGCGAGACGCGCCTCGACCGAGACCCGCAAGCCGATGCCGATGGCAAGGATCGAGAGTATCGCCAGTATCCATAGCGACGTTATAAGGATGGTGCCGCGCTTTTTATCTACCATGTATCCTCGCCCAATACGCCCGATGGGATAAAGACGGTCTTTGTGAAATTCCCGGCTTTTATCCTGACCCCGCGCGGGATATTAAGGACATTCTTATCCACCCACGCATCTTTCCACTCATACTCATACTCTGTGTTCGATATCGGTTTTTTATAGCAATATTCGAACCCAAAATCTTTCTCGGCGATATTTTCCAGCATATCGGATACGTTTGCATTCTGTTCATCGAGCCCTTCGGCCCTTGCAGCGACCAGCCTCTTGACCGTCTTTGTGCTCTTATCGTAAAGATAGGTTATCCTGGCCGGTTCTTCGCGGATGGCGCCGGCCGCATCCGATATACCGATGATCGCCATAAAAGATATCCTTGTCTGTGCCCCTTCAAAATTTATTTTGCCTTCGTATTCGGCCCCGAAACCCGATTTCGTAAGTGTTTGAGACGCATCGTAATAGCATATAGCATTCTTTAAGTCCGTGCTTATCGTATAGTAGAAGACCCTGAGCGCCTGGTTCTCTTCTATCATCGGAGAGGTTTTGAGCCAGACCCTTATGCCGGCGTTAAATGTGGCATATATACTGACGGCTATAATCGCGAATATGGTCACGGCGATGATCAGCTCGATAAATGTAAATCCCGGCCCGCGTTTGTATGGTCTTCTCGTCATCTCTTTTTAAATAGATAGGTAAACAGCGAATACTTATCGCTCTTCTCGGCCTGGGCGGAGCTAGCCCTGTAAAAGACGTCCATCCGCACGGAACATAGATCGCTCAGCTCCTGTTCTTCAAACGCCAATGAATCGGCCGAAACTTCCCAGTAATATTCGCGCAAGGAAGGGAAACGGCCTTTATCCCTGCCTTCTTCTATAACGCCCTTTTCTTCGAAATCATACATCCGATCTTCGAGTAAAAGCGAATATTTGAAAAAGTCCCTGGATCTCTGGAGCGCCTCTTTCGCCGTGGAGTAGACGCGCATGACAAATAAGAGCCCGGCGGTAATTACCACGATAGAGACCATCACTTCCAGGAGCAGGATCCCTTTTTTACACCTCACCGGTCACCTCTTTTATCTGGGGGAACCCTCCGAACCCTTTCAGGGTAATACTATAGCCGCTGCCGCGCGAATCCACGATATCGATCAATAGCTCATTACAACGGCCGTCCGGATAGAATATGATCTCTTTTTTAAATACTTCTTCCTTTTTTTCGGATATGCCTGTTTTGGGATCGTAAAAAAATAAACTCTTGGGTAAGGCAAACATCCTGCCGAACTGGCCGCGCGCTTTCTTGTAAGAAGCTTTATCTCCGGAATAACCGCTGAATTCCATAAGTTGATACGTCCGGTGGTTAAAATCGAATACCGCTTTGTAATTTTTCTTATCTATGACGGCTCTTTCCCGGGCATAACTTACAAGCTTGGATATGTTAAATACGGCATCTTTCGCGGTAAGGTTGTTGAAGGTTTGCCTGAATAACGGGATGGATAAACCGATAAGCGCCACTATGATGGTTACTACAAGGGTAAGCTCGATCAGAGTAAACCCTTTATGCCTCATGGTTCCTGACTTTCTTCCGTCGCGGCGGCGCTCTCCCAATTCGTCACGTCGTCGCCTTCTCCGCTATTATCGACGCCGTCCTTCCCAAAAGAATAGAGGTCATAATCACTGTGCGTGCCGGGATAGGTATATTTATAAGGATGGCCCCATGGATCGTTCGCCCTCTTCTTCAAATAGGGGCCTTTGTTGTCTTTCTTTTCCAGCAGGATGTCGAGACTCTCCGGATAATTGCCGTTATCTATCTCGTAAAGATCGAGCGCCGAAGAAATATTGGCTTCTATATCGGCTTTGGCAGCCGCGCGTTTTGCCTGCTCGGTCCTGCCGGCAAGCCGCGGCATAACCATCGCTACAAGAGTACCTATGATAATTACTACGAGCATCAGCTCGACCAGCGTAAATCCACGCTTATCACGCATTTCTAACCCCCTTTTAAATTTCAAAATCCCAATTACAAAATCCAAATCAATCGTTAAATCCCAATATTTAAATATTGGTCATTTGTAATTATAATTAAACCAGCTTACCTCATCATGAAATTTATCTCGAATATCGGTAACAGCATCGATATTACTATGAAACCGACGACGATGCCGAGCGTCAGTATAAGCACCGGCTCCAGGAGCGACATCATTATCTTTACCGCCTCGTCCGATTCCCTGTCATAGGTCTGCGCCACTTTAGAAAGAGATCTTTCCAGATGCCCCGCCTCTTCCCCTATCGCTATCATATTTACCACCGCCGGAGGTATCACGGTACTGCCGCTAAAACCGTTGGCAAGGGAAGACCCTTCCCTCACCGCTTCGAAGGCCTTGTCGATCTCTGCTTTGATAACGGTGTTATTTATGGTCTCCGCGGTAACCTTGAGCGATTCGAGTATCGGAACGCCGTTCTCCAATAGCGTAGCGAGCGTCCTGGCAAATCTTGCTATCTCAACCTTCATGCTGAGCTGGCCAAATACCGGAGCCTTCAGTTTAACATCGTCGATAGCCAGGCGCCCGTCCGGTGTGGCATAAATTTTGGCCAGGAAGGCGCCCGCGGCGAAGACGGCCAGGGCAATCGCCCACCAATAATTCTTAACGGCGTTGCTTATGGCAAGGAGTATCTGGGTAGGCAGAGGCAGCGCCTGTCCCAGGTCGGCAAACATCACCATCATCTTCGGGATAACAAAGGTCATCAGCACAACTATCGTTGCCAGGCCGACGACCGACATGAGTATCGGGTAAGCAAGCGCTGTCCGTATCTTCGTCTGGATATCCAGCTGTTTCTCGCTGAAATCGGACAGCCTCTTCAGGATCTTTTCTAGAGCGCCGCCGGTCTCGCCGGAGCGTATCATGCTGACATATAGGTCGGAGAATACCTTGGGATGACGCCGGAGAGCCTCAGAAAGCGGGCTGCCTCCGACGCAGAATTCGCGTATATCCGTAATGACACGCTTGAATTTTTTATTGGTGGTCTGGTTGTGCAGGAGATCGAGCGCCTTCACTATCGTCAGGCCCGCTTCGAGAAGATCCGAAAGCTGCCTTGTGAAGTCCGCGAGGTCTTTTAAAGAGATCCTTGCAAATACGGCCCCCGCGGCTTTGTCGCCGGAGGATGAGACTTCTTCCGCCTCTTCGAGAGACATGATAAAATAGCCCATCTGGGCTATCTTCTGGATGGCAGAGGCCTTGTTGTCCGCGGAAAGCGCGCCTCTGACAACATCTTTAGGCCCTTTCTTCGCCTCATATACGAATCTCGCCATTATCTACTCTTCGATCTCTTCAAGCTCTTCCTGCTGGGTAACCCTTATAACCTCGCTCGGCGTAGTGATGCCCTTCCTTATCTTCTCCCATCCGTCCTGCCTGAGCGTTCTCATCCCCAGCTCGGTGGCCCGTTTCTTTATCTGGTCCGACGACGACCTCTTAAGGACCAGCTCCTTGATCGCTTCTTTCATCTCGAGAAATTCGTATATCGCCGTCCTGCCTTTATATCCGGTGAACCTGCAGGCATCACAGCCTTTACCTTCACATATCTTGACCTTCGAGAGATTCAGTCCCGAAACGCCGAGTTCCTTCAAGAGCTCTTTTTCCGGTTTCACCTCGTGTTTACACTTTTCGCATATCACGCGGACCAGCCTTTGGGCTATAAAGCATTCGACGGCGGAGGCCACAAGAAACGGCTCGACGCCCATGTCTATGAGACGCGTAACACCGCCGGCGGCGTCGTTGGTATGTATGGTGGAAAAGACCAGGTGGCCCGTAAGCGCGACCCTTATCGTGATCTCCGCGGTTTCGTAATCCCTCACTTCTCCGACCATCATTACGTCCGGGTCGTGCCGGAGCATGGAACGGAGAGCGTTGGCAAAGGTAAGGTCTATCTTGGGCTGGACCTGTATCTGGGTTATGCCTTTCAGCTGGTATTCGATCGGGTCCTCTATCGTTATTATCTTCTTATCTTTGGTGTTTATCTTGCTCAAAGAAGCGTATAGCGTTGTCGTCTTTCCGCTTCCCGTCGGGCCGGTGACGAATACTATGCCGTGCGGTAATTTTATCATCCGTTCGAGTATATCGAGATCCTGCTTCAGGAGCCCCAGGTTCTCCAGGCCGAAACGCACATTCGTCGAAAGCAGCCTTATAACGACCGACTCTCCGAACGGCGTGGGCAATATCGATACCCTGAGGTCGACCTCTTCGGTGCCTATGCGGATCTTCATCCTGCCGTCCTGCGGCAGGCGGCGCTCGGATATGTCGAGATTCGCCATGATCTTTATGCGCGAGATTATGGCCGATTGGAAATTCTTTATCGACGACGGGACCTTCGTCTCGTGGAGGACACCGTCTATCCTGTACCTGACAGAGAGTTCGTCTTCGTATGGTTCTATATGTATATCGGTCGCCCTGTCGCGATAGGCCTCGAGCAGTATCTGGTTTACGACATTTATAATCGAAGCATCATCGACGGATTCTATCAGGTCCTGCGTCTCCTGTGCCTGCACGCTTGCGATCCGTTCCGGGCCCGCCGCGTCCGGCGCCATCTTCTCTATCGTCTCGGCGCCGACACCGTAATATTTCTTTATCGCTTCGAGTATCTCCCGGTGCGATGCCAGGACGGGCTTTATATCTTTCTTCAGGAGAAGCTTTATATCATCTACGGTATGGATATCGAGAGGGTTAGCCATGGCCATGGTTATCGTATTATCAGATATCTCTATGGGTATCAATTCGTAATGGCAGGCGAACTTCGCGGGAATCTGCTCTATAACAGCGGGATCTATTTTAACATCTTTAAGCCTTACATACTCCACCCCTGATTGCTCCGAAAGGATCCTATAGAAATCATCCTCATTTATCAGGCCAAGTTTTATCAATACATCGCCGATGCGCTCCTGCAGATGCTGCTGTTCGCTAAGCGCCCTCTCCAGGGCCTCGACCGTAATGAGCCCCTTTTGGATCAGCACCTGCCCAATAAGGTTCGATTCTTTCATGATTACAGATACTCCTCGATCGGCATAATAAGATTATACTTCCCAATCCTCGTAAAAGCAAGCACCCGGTAGCTTTTATTGGCGATAGCTTTTATCCTTGAATTAGCCCGGCGAATAAAATATAATCTACTAACATTAAAATAAGGGGAAAGCAATGCTGAAAACATTCAGAAACAAGAACGTGACTAAAGTAGTCCTGTGGGCCATCCTTATATTGATACTGCCCGCCTTTGTCGTAGTCGGTTATATGAGTGCGGATCGTTCCGGCAAGAAAGGCCCTAAGTATGTGGGAACTATTGAGAACAAAAATATCTCATTTGACGATTTTGCCGGCAGTATCTCCAGCGTACGGTGCCAGGTCATACTTAACTATTACAGTAATGCCAAGGCGCTCGAATCTTTTCTGAAGAATAAAAATTTCATAGGAAAGCTCGCCTGGAGCAGGCTGATATTATCAAAGAAGGCCGGGATGGCCAGGATAAAGGTGCCCGATAGCGAGGTAATAAAGTTCATTACCTCCCAGCCCCTCTTCATGCGCAACGGAAAATTCGACGACCGCCTCTACAGTTATTTCCTGAGGAATTCCCTTGGACTGTACCCGAGGAACTTCGAGGAGATGATCCGGGAAAATGTCATGATCCAGAAGTTGACTGACAGCATAACGAAAGACGTCAAGATCTCGGATGATGAAGTTATCCGGAATTATGAAAAAAATAATTCGAAGTTTAAGATATCGTATATCCTGCTGGGACTCGATTCATTTACGAACAAAGTGAAGGTACCTGATGACGAGATAAAAAAGTTCTATGATAATAATAAGGCCAGCTTCGTTATCCAGACCCAGGAAGCCGAAAGCAAAGAACCTGCCAAGAAGATTGCCACTTTCGACGAAGTAAAAGATGTCATAAAGTCCATGCTGGCCGAAAATAGGGCAAGGCCTATTGCGCTCGAAGCCGCCAATAAGACATATGAGGACCTGCGCAGGCTCATGGACAAGGATAAGCTCTCTTTCGAGGCCGCGGCCGCAAAACTAAAGATAAAGACGCAGGAGTCGGTCCCGTTCATAAAGTCGGATTATCTGGAAGGGATCGGGGAGGCGGGCTGGATCACGGCAGAAGCGGTCAAGATGAAGAAAGGTGAAATATCGAAACCTGCGAACGTGAGAAAAGGCATTCTTATATTCAGGGTGGCCGAGACACTGCCATTCGACCAGGAGACGTTCAAGAAGGAGAAAGAGGATTTCACGAAGAAAGTCCTTGCCGAGAAGAAAAATGCCTACATCGAAGATTGGCTGCGGGAACAGGAAAAAGGCGCGAAATTAAATATAGACCTGAACGATTACGAAAAGTATTATAGATAATTATACATTCCCGATGTAAACATATTTCAATTTAGCCTTTGCAATTTCCGCTGCTTTCTTTAGCGTCCCTATTGGCGTCGACGGCAGGGACATTTTGTAGCAGGGAAAGTACCGGGAGAGGTGGAGCGGCGCTTCCGGCCCCAGGTTTCCGTATATCCAATCGACCATCTTCCTTATCGTATCCTCCGAATCGTTCAGGCTCGGTATTATCAGATTTGTAAGCTCTATATGGCATGAGCGATGCGAACGTTTTATCACCTCGAGGACAGGTTTTAAACTACCCTTGCAAACTTTCGTATAAAATTTATCGTCGAAAGATTTAAGATCTATATTCATTGCGTCTATATAAGGAAGCATCCCTTCCAGGGGTCCCATGTTGACATAGCCATTGGTAACCAGCACATTTTTAAGACCGTTCTTCGCGGCAAGCCGCGCCGTTTCCAGGACAAACTCATACCATATGAACGGCTCATTATAAGTATATGCTATACCAAACGAGCCCAGCGATTTCGCCTTATCTATGACCTGTGACGATGTTATGCTTTGCGTCGGGGTATCGATCTCCTGGGATATGTGCCAGTTCTGGCAGAATTCGCAGTGCAGATTACACCCTCTCGTGCCGAGGGAAAGGATGTATTCTCCGGGATGGTAACGGTATAGGGGTTTCTTCTCTATGGGGTCGAGGGCAATACCTGTGGTCTTATCGTAAACTTCGGTGTATAAAGTCCCGTCTTTATTTACTCTTACCCCGCATGCGCCCCTCCCGCTGTCCGAGATCACGCAGTTATAAGGGCAAAGGTGGCAGCGTACTTTCTTTATATCCAGTTTCTCGTAGTATAAAGCCTCTCGCATCTTCTATTCACTATCCACTATTCACTGCTATTTAAGGAATGTCTTCAGCTCCCGCATGAACTGGCCGACGTCGCGGAACTGCCGGTAGACGGAAGCGAACCGCACGTAAGCTATCTCGTCGATCTCGTGTAAGCCCCGCATAACGAGCTCGCCTATATCTTTCGACGAGACTTCGGTATCGTACTTCTTCTCGAGCCTTCTTTCGATATCGTCAACGAGTTTTTCTATACGCTTCACGCTGACGGGACGCTTCTCGCACGCCACCATTATGCCGTTCATGAGTTTTTCGCGGCCAAAGGGTTCCCGGCGCGCGTCCTTCTTTATGACCATCAGCGGCACACGCTCTACGTATTCGTAGGTCGTGAAGCGCTTCTTACACTTCAGGCACGCCCTGCGGCGGCGCACGCTCGAGCCGTTCCGCGAGTGCCGCGAATCGATTACGCTGTCTTTTCTGCTGCTGCAAAACGGGCATCGCATAACATTTCCTCGGAAATTTTTTTGAACTAGGGTCTATTTTGTTTGCGAGGAAGCCGTGCTTCCTCGAGCATCCAAAAGGCAACTCATCTGCCTGAACAAAAAAATTCCTCGTCAACCTTTGTAAAATTTGCAAAAAATTTTACTTTAAATACGCCTTGATGATCTTCTGCTCGGTGATCGGGCGGTCGTTGTAATCCGTCTGGGTGTTCTCGATCTTCTGCACAACATCATAACCCGATACGACCTCGCCGAATATCGTATGGTGCATAGTGAGCCAGTCCGCTGACGCTACGGTGATGAAGAACTGGCTGCCGTTCGTGCCGGGACCGGAATTGGCCATCGCCACAAGGCCTTTGCGGTTAAAGGTAACGTCTTTCTTGAACTCGTCTCCAAACGGTTTTCCCCAAATCGAGCTCCCGCCGCTGCCTGTTCCGGTAGGGTCACCGCCCTGTATCATGAAGTCCTTTATCACCCTATGGAATATTAGGCCGTTATAATATCCTTTTTCGACAAGGCCTTTAAAATTTTCGCATGCCTTCGGCGCCACATCCGGCATAAGTTTTATTTCTATATTGCCCTGAGTTGTTTCTAAAACAACTATATCTTTATCCACGCAAAATCCTCCTCCCGGGAAAACTGCCGTTAATAATAGTGCCGATATTATTATTAAAAATACCTTCATAGATCCCCTCCT
Source organism: Candidatus Omnitrophota bacterium (assembly GCA_041650935.1). GTDB lineage: Bacteria > Omnitrophota > Gorgyraeia > 2-01-FULL-45-10 > 2-01-FULL-45-10 > FEN-1322. Next base: position 177,898 of record JBAZKH010000002.1, on the reverse strand, counting down.
TTCTATACCCATATTACTATTTCAACGATATACGATCTAGAACTGCCTTGTCACGGTACCGACGCCTATATCATCGATCCCGACTGTCGTATCTTTACTTATCTCAAGGCCCCCTTCTTTTAAGGGGAGGCTCGAACAGCCGGCAAGGCACGCGCAGATTAACAGTATGCCGGCCGCCCTAAAAGCGGCTATGGCGATATATTTCATCTTAACGTTCTCACCCTGACCCTGGCTTCGTGTAATAAATCTTTCGACATCTTATCGGGGTAATCCCCGCTTATAACTATCTCTTTTATGCCGGCGTTTATTATCATCTTCGCGCAGATTATGCACGGTTGTGTCGTCGAATATAGACTCGCGCCATTCAGGCTCGTGCCGTGCAGGGCCGCTTGCAGGAAAGCGTTCTGTTCCCCATGGAGACCGCGGCACAATTCATGGCGCTCGCCGGAAGGGATCTTCATCCGCTCGCGTATGCAGCCGGTTTCGGCACAGTGTCTTATCCCGCTCGGTGCGCCGTTATAGCCCGTAGCGAGTATCCGTTTATCTTTTACAAGGACCGCGCCGACCGACCTCCTAAGGCAGGTCGAGCGCTTCGAGACCAGCTCTGCAATGCCCAGGAAATACTCATCCCAGCTCGGCCTCCGGCTCCCGGTGACCCGGTGACCCGGTGACCTGACGACTCTTCTTTTTCTCACTCTCTTTCCAGCCTCCGGATCAAATCTTTATACAGGGGAAACTTTTTGGCAAGCTTTGCAACTTCGGCACTCACTCCTTTAATAGTATTCGCGTTCGACATGTCGCGCAGAACCTCGTCGATAAGACGGGCGATACGACGCATCTCGGGCTCCTTCATGCCGCGCGTCGTAATAGCCGGCGTACCTATGCGCACACCGCTAGCTACCTGCGGCGGCCTGGGATCGTACGGTATAAGATTCTTATTCAGCGTGATACCGGCCCTCTCCAGAACGGTCGCGGCGTCTTTACCGGTAATATTTTTATCGGTAAGGTCGACTAAGAATAAGTGCGTATCCGTCCCGCCGGCGACTATCCGATATCCCATCTTTGCCATCTCGGCGGAAAAGGCCCTGGTATTCTTCACTATCTGTTTCTGATAGGTCTTGAATGCCGGCTGCAGCGCCTCTTTAAAGCATACGGCCTTGGCAGCGATAACCTGCATAAGCGGTCCGCCCTGGGCGCCGGGGAAAACCTCAGTATCTATCCGCCGGGCGAACTCTCTTTTGCACATTATGATAGCGCCCCTGGGGCCGCGCAGTGTCTTATGCGTCGTGGTCGTGACAAAATCCGCGAACGGGACGGGGCTTTGATGTACTCCTGCCGCGACCAGTCCGGCTATATGCGCTATATCTACGAAGAGCAGTGCGCCGACGGAATCGGCTATGGCCCTGAACTTTTTGAAATCTATCTCTCTCGAATATGCGGATGCGCCGGCAATTATCATCTTCGGTTTGTGCGCCTGCGCAAGTTCCGCTATGCGGCCGTAATCGAGCATCTCTGTCTTGCGGTCCACGCCGTATGGAACGATCTTATAAAATTTCCCGGAAAAATTGTGAGGGTTGCCGTGCGACAGGTGGCCGCCGCAGGCAAGGTCCATAGCCAGCACCGTATCGCCTACATTAAGCATGGCGAAGTAGACGACCATGTTGGCAGGCGTGCCCGCGTGCGGCTGGACATTGACATGCTCGGCGCCAAACAGTTTCTTGGCCCTTTCTATGGCTATCGATTCGACTATATCGGCATTACGACAGCCGTTATACCAGCGCGCATTCGGATAGCCTTCGGCATATTTGTTCGTAAGGCACGACCCTTGAGCCTCCAGCACTTCTTCCGATACGAAATTTTCACTGGCAATAAGTTCCAGATTATCGGCTTCTCTGCGCGCTTCATCGAGGATGGCTCTAAAAATTTCCGGATCCTTCTTTCTTAAATTACCCACGCCATATCTCCTTTATTTCAACTTCGATTCTATGTCCTTGATCTGTTTCACGCGTCTCGCGTGACGCTCTCCCTCATGGGCCGTCTTGATCCAGATTTTAAGGATCTCTTTAGATTTGTTAAAATCGGTATAGTTGGCAGCCAGGACGGCGATATTACAGTCATTATGCTCCCTCGATGACCGCGCTATCTCTTTATCGTAACATACTGCCGCGCGCACCCCGTGGAGCTTGTTTGCAATTATTACCATACCGACACCGGTCTTGCATATGAGGATGCCCTTATCGGCTTTCCCGCCGGACACGGCCTTTGCCACCTCAAAGCCTATCATGGGATAATCGCAGGAATCCTTCGAATGCGTGCCCATATCCTCAACCGCGTATTTTTCCTGCCGCAGGAACTCGATAATGTTCTTCTTTAATTCATAACCACCATGGTCGCTGCCGATTGCGATCTTTATCATAATATATCCGCCACCCTTTCTACCTCTTTCTTTATGGCGTCAAGACAGGCCTGATACTCCGGAATGCTCAGGCCTATGGGATCCGGTATATCCGTATCCGCCGGCGTCTTTTCACCTGCTGTGATACCGTATTCCCGCAGCAGGAATGTCTTGGCAGCCGCCGCCGGCACGCGCCTTGTAATTTCATATTTGTGAGAGGCGGCCATTACAAGGATAAGGTCCGCCGCTTTTACCATATCTTTTGTGATCGCGGTCGATTTGAATGTGTTTACATCGACGCCCGCCGCCGCCATTACTTCAATCGTCTCATCCATAGGCGAATAACCATCAAGCGCCCTCAACCCGGCGGATCGGACAATTATACCGGTTTTGCCCAGCTCGTTGAGGCGCTTCTTCAAAAGCCCCTCTGCCATGACAGACCTGCAGGAGTTGCCGGTGCAAATGAATAAGACTGATTTAATACTGCCCATAAGCTACTCTTTAAATTCGATATTCGGATTTCGGATTTAACGCCTTGAATATTTCAACCCTTTTTATTGCTCCCGCGCGCAAAATTTGCGGAGGACTGACTGTCATATCCACAACGGTCGATTCTACGCCGACTTCCGATGGCCCGGCGTCCAGCAGAAGGTCTATCCTGCCCGCCAGCTGCTTCAATACGCCCTCAGGTCCCGTTGGCGGCCGCCGGCCGCTTATGTTCGCGCTCGGCGCAACTACCGGAACCTTTGCCTGCCTTATGAGCGCCAAAGCCACAGCGTTGGCAGGCATCCTGAAACCCGTCCTGGCGCCGTCTTTGGACTTCAGTATTATGGTCAAGGGCCCGGGCCAATATTTATCGATAAGTTTCCCGGCGGCAGGCGGAATTTCGCACTTTAATTTCTTTATCGCGGAGATGTTTTCGATATGGACGGTGAACTGTTTTCCCTTCGGGCGATGCTTTACCCTGCATAACCGCGCTATTGCTTTTTCGTCCAGGAGATTCGCGCCGAGACCATAGACGGTCTCCGTCGGAAACGCAACCAGCCCGCCCGAGCGCAACATCCCTGCGCCGAGACTTATAGATCTCTTATCCGGTCTTTCCGGGTTAACCTGCAAGACAACCGTTCTCTTCAAAGATCGCATTAAAGTTTTCTGTTCTTGGCCCTTACGGCCGCCACAAGCCCTTTTTTGAATTTCGATATCTGTTTTTCGATCCGTTTATCGGACAGGCTCAATATCTGCATGGCAAGAATGGCGGCGTTGCGGGCGCCGGATTTGCCTATACTCATAGTAGCTACCGGGACCCCGGAAGGCATCTGCACCGTCGAAAATAGAGAATCTATCCCTTTTAATTCCCTCGTCTCCATCGGCACGCCTATGACGGGTAGCGTGGTATGGCTGGCTATGACGCCTGCGAGATGCGCCGCGCCGCCGGCGCCGGCTATTATAACTTTGAAGCCCTTGGCGCGCGCGGCCTTTGTAAAAGACGCTGTGTCGTCGGGTGAACGATGCGCGGAGAGTATCTTAAGCCGATATGCCACGCCGTTTGAGTCTAAAATTTTCGCCGCCTCGCCCATAACGGCCAGGTCGGAATCACTCCCCATGATAACGGCAACTACCGGTCGTTTTGCCATCGAAATCTCCTTCTGCTCCGCGGTAATAGGCCTTACAAAGCTTTACCGCGGTTTAGTACGGGAAAGCGCGGCAGGCTTCAGCGCCTTGACGCCTATGTCCCTTCTGTAATGCATCTTATCGAAATGTATCAGCCTGACGGCGTTATAACAATTATCTACGGCTTTCTGCATATCGTCGCCGACGGCCGTCACATTCAAAATCCTGCCGCCGGTCGTTATGAACGATTCATCGCTGTCTGTGGCGCGCCTGCCTTTGCGCGTACCGGCATGAAAGATGACGACATCCTTCAGCGCGGCGGCTTCGGCCAACCCCTTTATCTCCATCCCCTTTTCGTAATTCCCCGGATACCCGCCGGCGGCCATCACCACCGACACGCAGGGTCGCGAATCCCAGGCAAGCGAAAAATTCGCCAGTTCACCGTCAATGGCCCTCTCCATAATCTCCACCAGGTCGCTCTTCAGTCTCGGTAATACTGCCTGCGTCTCCGGATCGCCAAAACGCGCGTTAAACTCAAGGACAAATGGGCCGGCCTTTGTGATCATGATGCCGGCATAGAGCGCTCCCACGTAAGGAGTCCCGTCTTGCGCGAGCGTATTGATAACCGGGTGAATTATCGTATCTATGATCTTCTTGAAAAGGTCTCCCGTTATGACCGGCGCCGGAGAGTACGCCCCCATGCCTCCGGTATTCGGACCGATATCACCGTCAAATACCCTTTTATGATCCTGGCTCGAGACAAACGGCGCTATGTCCTTACCGTCCGATATTACTATTATCGACGCCTCTTCGCCGGCGAGACACTCTTCTATTATCACTTTTTCGCCGGCCGGGCCGAAGAGCTTTGCGACCATCATATTTTCAAGAGCGTCCCTGACCTCCTCCTGCGTTTTGCAGATAACGACTCCTTTACCCGCGCAAAGACCGTCCGCCTTGACCACAAGCGGCAGCGTCCTGGTCCCTGCATACCGCAGGGCATCGTCTATATTTTCAAAAACCTCAAAAGCGGCTGTAGGAACGCCGGCCCTATTCATAAGATTCTTCGCAAATATCTTACTGCCCTCTATGGCCGCTACATTCTTATCCGGACCGAATATTTTAAGACCCGCCGCCCTGAAGGTGTCGACGATGCCTTTTACGAGCGGCGCTTCCGGCCCAACGACGGTAAGGTCTATCCTGTTTGTTTTGGCGAATCCCAGGAGGCCGTCGATATCATCGGCGTTTATAGCGACATTTTCGGCTACTTGTCTTGTCCCGCCGTTACCGGGCGCGCAATACAACTTCGAGCACTTTATGCTTTGCGCTATCCGCCAGCATAGCGCATGTTCCCGTCCGCCCGAACCGATTACGAGTATCCTCATATTATTGTCACTTCCCTATCGCCTTTTACGACCCGGCCTATGACATGCGACTCGGCACCTTTTCTTCGCAATATATCGATCGCTCTATCGGCGTCGCGTTTTGCCAGCACCAACACCATCCCTATCCCCATATTGAGCGTCCTGTAGATCTCCTTATCATCGAGATTGCCGGTCCTTTTTATACGCAAAAATATATCCGGCACCCGCCATGAGGTTTTGTATATTTCGATGGCCATACCTTCCGGTATTATCCTGGGGATCTTATCGTAAAACGCGCCGCCTGTTATGTTGGCAATGCCTTTTATCTTGATACGCTCTTTAAGTGCCAGGACCGGCTTTGCGTACAGGCGTGTGGGCGCAAGTAATTCTTTCGAAAGCGCCTTTTGTTCCCGCCGGCCGAAGACTTTCCTGATAAGCGAATAGCCGTTGGAATGCGGGCCCGTCGACTCAAGACCCAGCACGATATCGCCGACTTTCGTCGAACGTCCGTCTATCACGTCTTTCCGGTCGACGATCCCGACGCCGAATCCCGCCAGGTCGTATTCGCCGGGGGCATAAAGGCCGGGCATCTCCGCCGTCTCGCCGCCTACAAGGGCATAGCCCGCCTCGCGGCAGCCTGCGGCAATACCTTTAACGATATCCCTCAGAACAGATGATTTGATCTTTCCAGTAGAGATGTAATCTAGGAAAAACATGCCGCTGGCGCCCGAGCAGAGTATGTCGTTAGCGCTCATCGCGACGAGATCGATACCTACCGTATCGTGTTTATCGGCAAGAAACGCGATCTTCAGCTTCGTCCCGACGCCGTCGGTCGAAGATACGAGTATTGGGTCGCGTAATGACTTAAGATTGGGACGGAATAGCGCGCCGAAACCGCCGACGTCGCTTAAGACCCCGCCTATCCTGGTCGAGCGCGCAAACCGTTTATAGTCGGCCACGAGCCGGTTCGCTTTGTCGATGTCGACCCCGGCGGATTTATATGTTATGCGTTTCATTATTACTGCTCCATGTCTCATTCCGCCCCGGGGTGGAAATATGCTGTGTCGAAAAATTTATTCCAGAACGCGGCGCAATACTTCCTGGTACGCCTCTTCGACGCCTCCGAGATCCCTGCGAAAACGGTCCTTGTCGAGCTTTTCTTTCGTATCCTTGTCCCACAGCCTGCATGTATCCGGCGATATCTCGTCGGCAAGGATCACTTTATTCTTATTCCTTCCGAATTCGAGCTTGAAATCCACGAGGATGAGCCCCTTAGAATTGAAGAAGGCTTTGAGCGCCTCATTCACCATGAAGGAATATTTTTTTATCGTGTCGAGCTCTTTATCAGTGGCTATTTTAAGCGCTTTTATATGATATTCGTTTATCAGGGGATCATGAAGCTTGTCCTCTTTGTAATGATACTCGAGGACCGGCTCTTTAAGGATTATCCCCTCCTCCAGGCCCAATAATTTCGCCATCCCGCCGGCGACGATATTGCGCACCGTCACTTCGATGGGAACTATCTGGACCCTTTTAATAAGCATTTCTCTATCGTTAAGGCGCTTTACAAAATGCGTGGGTATACCTTTATCGGTAAGCAGGATGAATAACTTTTCGGATAGTTTATTATTGATCACGCCTTTATTGACAATGGTGCCGCGTTTCGTAGCGTCAAAAGCTGTCGCGTCGTCCTTGAACTCCTGTATAAGCAGATCCGGGTCGTCGGTTTCATACAATATCTTGGCCTTACCTTCGTAGATTTGTTTTAATTTCTCCATCTTTTCTCCTCGTCTCATATTCCCACGTGCCTGAATATCCTGTCCACATTCTTCAGGTAATATTTTAGATCGAAGACTTCTTCGATCTCGCTTGCCCCAAGCAACGAACGGATGCCGTCGTCGGACAGGACCGCGTCTTTAAAATCCAGGCTCTCTTTCTTAGCGGTGAATGCACACTTTTGTATCTTATCGTAGGCCTCGTTACGGGTGAGCCCCTTATCTATGAGTTTGACCAATAACCTTCCAGAAAATACCGCGCCTCTGGACATATTGAGGTTGGCAAGCATTCTATCTTCGTGGACGATCAGGTGCCACACGATATCTGCAAACTTATTCAGCATATAATCAAGCGCTATCGTTGAATCCGGCAGTATCACGCGTTCTGCCGAAGAGTGCGATATGTCACGTTCGTGCCACAAGACCATATTCTCCATGGATACTATCGCATTTGCCCTGAGAATGCGCGCAAGCCCCGCAACACGTTCGCAGGCTATAGGATTCTTCTTGTGGGGCATGGCGCTCGAGCCCTTCTGGCCCTTCGCAAAATATTCCTCCACCTCGCCTATCTCTGTGTGCTGCAGGTTCCTGAATTCGGTGGCAAATTTTTCAAGCGATGTCCCGGTTATCGCTATGGCGCTCAGGAATTGGGCGTGCCGGTCACGCTGTAGTATCTGGTTAGAGATCCTGGCGGGTTTGAGACCGAGCCGCCTGCATACATATGTTTCGACAAACGGGTCTATATTGGCGTACGTGCCGACCGCGCCCGATATTTTTCCTACGGAGATGATTTCGCGGGCATGCTTTAAAAGCTCGAGATCCCGCATCATCTCATCGTAGTAGAGCGCCATTTTCAAGCCAAACGTCGTAGGCTCCGCATGGACCGAATGCGTCCTGCCGGCCATCAGCGTCTTTTTATGGCATCTCGCTTTGCGCGAAAGCATCTTAAGGAGTTTCTGGACGTCGTCGATTAAAATACCGCAGGCCTCGCGCATCTGGACAGAAAGCGCCGTATCCAATACATCGCTGGAAGTAAGCCCCATATGGACATACTTGGCGTCCTCGCCTATATTCTCCGAAAGGTTCTTCAGGAAAGCTATTACATCGTGGTTTGTCTCGCGCTCGATCTCGCGTATCCTGGCAACATCGAACCGGGCATGCTTCTGTATCTGAAATAGCGAATGCTTGGGTATCCTGCCAAGTTTGGCCAGAGCTTCGCACGCGTATAGCTCGACATCGAGCATCTTTTTAAAGCGATTCTCGTCACTCCATATCGCGGAGATCCTGGGAAGCGAATATCTATCTATCATATATTCCGGGTTATATTATATTGTTACATTTAGCGGGTAATATTTTATATTATATTAAGAGGCGTGTCAAGCCGATTGAAAAACAGCCCGTCCCTTATTTTAAAGGGGCTATCTATTTGTGGCAGCGTGCGCTTCGTTCGAATATTCTGAATAAGCGCTTTTATTGACTACGCGGACCCTGTAATAGTAAGTCGTTCCCGCGCTTAGCTGAGTATCCTTATAATCGTTATCTTTGGGACCCGTTTTATGGATCTGGGCATAAGTGCCGTTAGCGCCCAGCTTTCTTTCGATAAGGAAATTTTTCTCGTCTTTGGAATTATCCGTCCAGTAAAGCTTTATCGCTTTCTTCGATATGGCGGTCGCGGTAAGTCCGGACGGCGCAGGCAGCAAAGTTATAGCGCTCGCCACATCCGAATACTCGGAATAAGCGCCTTTTTTATTTATCGCGCGGACCCTGTAGTAGTATGTCGTGCCGGGAATGGCCCTATTGTCTTTATAGTTAGCGTGGTTGGAAGCTGTCCTGTGTATTTCGACATACGTACCGCCGGCGCCGGTCTTCCGCTCTACACAGAATTTTCTTTCATCCTTAGAGTTATCTAACCAGGCAAGATTTATCTGCATGGATGATACGGCGGTCGCGGTAAGACCGGATGGCCCGGGCAGGACGGTATCCACATTTACTTCGTTCGAATATTTCGACCGGTAAGCGCTGCCCTTGGCCGCGCGGACCCTGTAAAAGCATGTCACTCCTGACGGGACTTTCTTGTCCTTGTAAGAGGTATTTTTAGCCTTCACTTCGTCTATCTTGGCATATGCGCCGCCAACGGCCGCTTTCCTTTCGATCTCAAAGTCCGTTATCAACGCGGAATTATTCTTCCACGACAACTCCACCATCGTGCTTGTGTTATTTATTACGCGCAAATCCGAAGGCGCTTTAAACGGGCTGGCGACATTTGCAGGTATAGCCCCCGCATGCCGGGAGTCGCAGTGGAACATGGGCCAGGGCCTGGGATTAGTCGAAGGCGTATCGGTGTTCCACAGGTACATATCATAATAACTGGAGCTATAAAAAACTGTGTTCCTGGAGCTTTCTTCACAAACATAGCCGCGAGCAAGCCACAGGATCTGATTTTTACCGCTGCCTGAAAAATCACCTACAACCGGACAATTCGCAGGCCAGGCTGTAAACCCTAAAATAGGCTTGCGAAGCTCCTTAATTTCACGACCGTTAATATCATAAACGTTAAAGGACTCCCCTCTGAAAAAGTCGGCAACGCCGTTAATAATGATCTCCGGCAGGCCGTCATTATTTATATCGGCTAAGGTGGGTGTAAGACCATAAACCCAGGTTACGCCGAAGCCGTTTGGCATGCGGCAAACGGGCCAGGCGCTGTTATATACAGTGCCGTTGGCACGGAAAACGTATAAAACGTTTCCTACTTTGCTATTCCAACCTTGTACGATACGGGGTCCCCCTACCACAATCTCAATATTACCGTCTTTATCCAGGTCTCCTACGACAATTTGGCCTAACGTCAAGATGTCATTTATATCGAATTGCAGGGGCCATCCGGCCAGGATAGTGCCGTCCGGCTTAAAGATATAGATTTTATTATTGTTTGCGGCCGTGAGTATCTCCAGTATGCCGTCTTTGTCTACATCCGCGGCGATTGGGGCAGAACTGTATCCATCCCAGTACCAGGATGGCGGACAAAGCTTTTTCGGCCAGCCATGCATTATATTTCCTTTGCAGTCGAATACATGTATCTCGTTACCGTAGAACATCGACTGCACAATGATCTCTTTTTCTCCGTTACCGTCCAGGTCGGCGACTGTCGGTTGGAATAGACAGTTCTCTCCGGGCTCGTGAGTCGCGGACAGTTCTTCCGACCATTTTTCGCCGTCCCGGCCTACGACGTATAGGTTCATGCCTGCGGTTATTACCATTTCATTCTTTCCGTCCATGTCTATATCTGATACTGCCACGGCCGGATTTACGCCATAACTGGAGCGTGAGCCTTCAGGAAATTTTTTGACAAGGTTCCCCGCCCGGTCAAAAAGGTGTATCTGCCCGCCGCAAGTCCCGACTATGATCTGCGGCTTGCCGGTACCCATCACGTCGCCTATAGTTACTCCGTTCTGGCTGGTATCGCCTGCGGAAGCAAATGTCCTGGGCCAGCCTGGCAATGAGGCGCCGTTAGAGTCCATGACGTTTATCTGGCCGCTATAGTTAAACAGTATCTCGTCACGGCCGTCGCCATTGATATCGGCGGCAGTAAATATGTTGACGGGAGGGCTTGTCCAGCCGCCATCGGTCATAATCGGGATATGCAGAGGCCAGCCGGGATGAAGAGAAGGATCCACCTCGACCATGACCTTCCTTGTGGTAGGACTAGTGCCGGATGTCTGCGTAAAAACATTAAGTTGGATTCTGTAATATCCCGCCGGGATATTCCTTATATCCCATTCCGCAATGCGGCCGTTTATGACCGGGGCCTTGCCGCCATTGGCTAAGTTAACCACGGTATTTTCTACCGGAATAGATTTTCCCGAGGTATAGCCAATAAATTTACCAGGTACGAAGCTTGCGTCTTCTTCGAGTTTATAAATACTCAGCGTATATGAGGTGAGTCCATAAGGATTAACGGTCCCTTCGATTACGACATTTTTCCCGGGGCCGTAATAATTATCGGAAAAATGGTTTTGCGGTTTCGTAACGGTTACATGGTTATTATAGATATCCGTTTTACTTTCGAATATTTTCCCCTGGCTATTTACAGCTACCAGACGTATGGTCCTGGGACCGTCGGGAATGGCCCGGATATCCCAATCGAAAACCGCCGGGGTATTGACGGGGCCCGTTCCTTGGGTAAGGATCCTCCAGGTGCTCTTAACATCACTATATTCTATCTTCCAGCTTGCGACATTGCTTCCTTTAACCGTGAATTTGATAGGGATAGTATCCGCGTTGTCCCACTGTCTTACAGACGGCTCTATTATCACCGGCGCAATGGGTAAAATGGAGATTGCCCCTAACGCGTTAACTCTTCCGTAACCTGAGTAAGTATCGAAACCGGCGTAAAGTATATCATCGCTCCCGGCGCGGATAGCCTGGCGGACTTGCTCAGGCGTAAAGTCGCGATGCAGGCTCTTGACGAGGGCCGCGACACCGGAAACGTGCGGACATGCCATGGAGGTGCCGGCCTGGCGCAGGTAATTACCCCCTATAACGAGAGGGGCGCTTTTACCGCCCAGTATATCGGGTACGGCTAAAGACGCCTTGAGAGAGAGTATGGAGCGTTCGGGATGTTTGCCTCCTATATCCCCGCCGCCGGGTGCCGACACATCTATCTTTGCGCCATAATTGGAGAATTCTGCCTTTTTATCCTCCGAAGTGGATGCGGCGACTGTTATGACTTCTTTTATATTGGCCGGGTAAATGTTATAAGACCCGACGTTCATATCATCATTACCCGCGGCCGCAACAACAACACTATTTCTTATATTGGTCGCATAGCGGACGGTATCGCAAAGAAGCATGCAGTCGGAATCTTCAGAATCCTCCGGGCCGCCCCAGCTGCAGCTTATGACATCAGCTCCGTTGTCGGCTGCGTATTGGATGGTTTGAGCCAGATCGCTCATATAGCCGCTGCCAGTATTATCAAGCCCTTTTACAGCCATTATCTTTGCCTTGGGGGCAATACCGATAATACCTATATTATTATTGCCGACAGCGGCAATGGTGCCTGCGCAGTGTGTACCGTGGCCAAAGTCGTCCATAGGATCTGTGTTATCAGCTACGAAGTTATAGCCACAGCTGCCGTTCTTATCTTTCCACATATTGGCCTTAAGGTCGGGATGGTTATAGTCTACTCCTGTATCGGATACGGCGACGACAACCCCTTCTCCCTGAGTCGTGTCCCACGCCTTATCGGCCTGCGTCTTTACTACACCCCACAGGTCTCTGAAGGGCTGTTTCCAGGCGCCCGATGAGGCATAATAAGTATCGTTGGGTATCATATTGATTCTTGCTATATAGTTAGGGTGGGCATATTCTACCGCCGGGTCTGCTCCATATATGGCCGCAAGCTGTTTAGGATCTACTGATGAATCGAGCTTTAATAGATATATCCTTTCCAGGCCGGGCGTTGTGGAACCGCCATCGACGCATTCTGCATTATAAGCCTCGAACCTTGCGACTGTTTCGGCCTCTCTCTTTATCTGATCGGCCAGGGCTTTCTTTTCGGCCGCTAATCTCTCTTCATATTTCTTATATTCATCGGAATTCTTATCGAGCTGCCAGTACCAGGAGTTATGGCCTTCCGAAAGATCGGCAAGCTCTTTCTTAAGCGTATCCAGCTTTTCCTGCGGTTCCACATACATCGGGAACGCTTTCTGAGGAGAGGCGGCATTATATTGGGTGTTTAAGCTGTCTAAATCGGAGACGCTATAACCCTCTTTTACCTTTACTATAATCTCGCCGGGTTTATATGCGGGGGTAGCGGAAGCCTCTTTATTGGTATCCGCGGCGGATTCGTCCATTAACTCGGAGAAGCCTCCGTTATCGGCGGAGGCACAGGAGAGCGAGCGTGCCATATTTACCTGTGTCTGGAATCCCTTGATTGCGCCGTCTGCGGCGGGACCGGGTATACGTATCTTTTGGACAAGGCCGGGATTTTTGTTAGAGCTTCTGATGTCATCCGCGGCGCTCGATATCGAAACTAGAAAAATAAAAATCAGGAGGGGCAAGAAAGTAATTATCATTTTAGTCTTCATGTATGCACCCTCCATTTTTGAAAATAGTTTTAAAATCTTTAAGCTAAGTACCCAAAAAAATAGCCCGACTACCATCTTCGGTAGCCAGGCTGTCTATGCCGCGCGCACTCAAATAATCTATTCCGCGTTATCGGTGCGCCAGGCTGTCTTATCTCGCCGTTTTTCGGCGGACTTAGACCCTATGGCTTTGCGTCCCAACGTTTCCGTTGGTTTGCCAAGTACCGGAACTTCATCCGGTACTTGATGCAGAGTTAGATTACTCTGCACCTTTTCGGATATTCACATTTCTTTTCTCTTAATAAGAGTATACACGACAAAAGTAACTTTGTCAATGTTAAACATCTTGCTTTTTTATGTTTAACAATAAAAAGGCGCAGAAGAACCCTTGAAGCTCCTCTACGCCTTGGCTACACTATTTTATTCGGGACTGATGGCTTGCTAAATGATCAGATTCCCTCGCCTATCATAATTTTCCGTTAATATCTCCGTATTCATGGTTTCGCCAAAAGTCGTCGGATCATCCGGATCGGTATAATATGTAACGACGGTCTTCGTTGCGGTCTTAACCCTATTTGCGGCATAGTAGATATACGAGTAAGATATTGTCTCCTCCAGGATATTCTCGATCCCATTATATTCCATACGCGTAATTATGCTATTGAGAGTGCCGTTTGTATTGTATTCGTATATCTTCGATTTTCCACAGCTATCCGTCATTGTAACGGCCTTAACTTTTTTGACAGTGTATGAAATATTATACTTGGACCAATCTGTTAGTCCTTGTATCACTACCGTCATTACCTGCCCTTGCCTATCACGCTTTCCTGGGGCAAAAATATATGTGATAGTCTTTTGATAAGAATTTGGAAGGCTTATAATAGAACCGTAATAAAAGACTTTTTCCCTGATGCTGCCGTTAGCGTATTTTGTCACTGAAATAGGCGCACTGTCCGGAAAAGTAATTTTCCTTTTTGTGACAAATGAAAGGTGATCATCGTTAAAAGGCATGTTCTTTATCGCCGCGTAAGCCTCTCCCGAAAGAAGCGAAACGGAAACTATTAAACCCGCCACTAACAACATTGTTATTTTTTTCATTATCTCCCCCCAAATTATTGTTGAACTAATTTTAGATTGACTTATTTTTGTTATAAATAAAGTTTACCATAGGAAATGGGTATTTGCAAATATAATAACTAGCTTTTTTAAGGATTAACTGCTCAAAGAAACTATCATGTTAGAAGTAAAAATACTAATATTTCCCGCTATTATTTCTCGGCAATCGCCCGATCCATGTGCCTGTCGCAGCATAGTGCCACTCTAATCCTGCAACCGGAGGTTTTGCGTTATAGGCTCCGCGGATAACGAGCCTGTCCTCTGGACGCATCTTCTCGACCCACGGTTTGAACGCTTCTCCCGCCGCGAAATTCCAGTGTATCTTTCTAAGTACCGCAAGATCTTCCGGAGGCATCATCGCCGGCTCAAAACCCAGTATATACCGCCAGGGCGCCTTAGGATTCTTAAAAAATGTCTGGTAAAATAGCCTCATGTCGTCGCTATATATGATACCGCCAGGCTCAGGTAACCACTCGGCCTGTTTTTTGTTATCCTGCGTGAGATACTCCGTCGTAAGGTTGTACGTCCACCGGCTGTTCGTATCCGGGGTAATGGCTAAAAATAGCGCGCCCGTTATGGCAAATGCGATAATTAACCTCTTAGACGACGCTGTCTGCGCTTTTTCCGCAAAGAGATTGTTCAGTTCCGACATTATCCAGAATATGGCCGCCGGCATTCCCCAATCCGTCCAGAAACGCGTGGCGACAAAACCGAAGACCCAGCCGCAGACGGCCAATACAAAAACCGGATTATAAACTATTCCGGCATCCCACTTGCCGCGCGATTTTCGCCATACGAGTATTCCGAGGATAAATAGCACTATGAATGCCTCTCCTCCAAAAGACTGGAACTCTCCTACGAGCAGGCGCTGGGCCGATACGTTCCCGAAGGCAAGCATCATGTGAGTGAATGTCTGTTTAAGGAAGAGGTACGGATGGCCCGTAAAGGATGCGCCGATAATAATCCCGGCCGCGGCGCATAACATCAGCCGGATCCCGGCGCGCCATTCCCGGGCTATGAAAAAAGACGCTATCGGCAGTACAAAAAGGTACCAGCTCGCGTGTATCCACGTCGAACATGCGATCAGCCCGGCCAGTATGCCCATTATGGCATAAGGCGGTTTTTTCTCTTTAAGACGCGGCCACAAAAAACACAGGATGAGTATGACGGACATGGTAAATATAAACGGCCTGCCCAAAAATAGCCTGATGATAAGATGCGGCGCAAGGACTATAACGGCGAGAAGGGACGCGAGCCATGCTTCAGGAAATTCCAGGAAAAATATCGGAATAAGGCAGAAGAGCGTGAAGAGCCCTATGACGGAAAAAAAGACGAGCGCATCCTGGTTACATCCGGATACGGCACGGACAAGCCCGAGAATGGCATGCCAGCCGGGATGGCTGTCCATTTTGAATTCAGGCCGCAAAACAAGTATCTTGTCCCAGCTCTTTTCGGCAATGACCTTCCCCGCGTGGCGCATGGCATCGTCGGGCGGCAGGTAGCCATAAGCCATCACGCGAAGCGGAATACAAAATATTACCGCAAGCGCAAGGCAAAAAATTATGACGGGTATCATTTCTCTCAACCCGTCATCGATATTGATTTTCCGCGCTTTCATCTTTCCCCCGCTGCGTTATATCATAATATTATAATAAAAGATTGTCAAGAGGGTTGACATAAATAATTCTATCCATTAAAATGTAAAAACAAAAGAGAGGTAATGATGGAATTTAAAAACAAAATTCTTGTAATAGGTTACGGCTCCGTATGCAAATGTGCCCTTCCGGTACTTTTCAAACATATCAAGATCCCGCATAAAAACGTCACGGTAATAGACTTCGCCGATAAGCGCAAAGAGCTGCGCGAGTGGACGCGGAAAGGCGTCAAATATTACCAGGAGAAGATTACTCCGACAAACCTGGCGCGTGTGCTCGGCAAATACGTCTCTTCCGGCGGAATGATCATAGACCTGGCCTGGAACATATCGTGTATAGACATCCTGACATGGTGCCATGAGAACCACGTATTATATGTAAATACTTCCGTCGAGGAATGGGATCCGTACGCCAATATTCACAGTAAATCGCCTCTTGAAAAATCCCTCTATTACCGGCACATGGAGTTAAGACAGGCTACCAGCGGCTGGGAAAATTCCGCTACGACCGCGATCGTGGATCATGGCGCCAACCCGGGCCTCATTTCGCATTTCACCAAGAAAGGGCTGGAGGATATCGCCGCAAAATTCGTACGGGACAAGTCCGTGGCAAAGAAGGATGCCAGGGAAGTCGAGAACTTTATGCGCGAGAGAGATTTCGCCCATCTCGCGATGAAGCTCGGCGTTAAGACCATACACTGTTCCGAGCGCGATACGCAAATTACCAACCGCCCGAAAGAGGTGGATGAATTCGTCGGGACGTGGTCGATCGAAGGTTTGAGAGAAGAGGGCATCTCTCCGGCGGAGATGGGATGGGGCACGCACGAGAGGATACTCCCTCCTTTCGCAAACGTCGCGACTTACGGTCCCGGGAACCAGATATTTTTGTCGCAGATGGGGATGAATACATGGGTCCGTTCGTGGGTCCCGGATTATGAAATTATCGGCATGGTGATAAGGCACGGCGAATCGTTCTCGATCTCCGAAAAACTTACCGTATGGAAGAGCGGCAAGCCCATATACAGGCCCACCGTATATTACGCCTATATGCCGTGCCACGAGACGATCTCTTCGCTCTATGAACTGCGCGCGCGCAGTTACGATCTCCAGCCAAACTTGCGGATAATGTCCGACGAGATTACGTCGGGCAACGATATCCTGGGCGCGCTCATAATGGGGCACAAATATAATTCATGGTGGACGGGCAGTATATTGAGTATCGAGGAATCCAGAAGGCTTGTCCCTCACCAGAATGCGACGACGATGCAGGTTGCCATAGGCATCGTCTCCGCCATTATGTGGATGATAGAGAACCCGCACAAAGGCGTCTGCGTGCCGGACGACCTGCCTCACGATTATATTCTGGGTATCGCCAAACCGTATCTCGGGAAATTAGTGTCGCGGGCTTCCGATTGGACGCCGTCCAAAAATTACCAGGTATTCTTCAAGGAAAACCCTAACTCTGTCCTGGACGAAAAGAATATCTGGTGTTTTAAAAATTTCCTGTTCAGGGACTAGGCCCTGCGAAGCAGAAGAGGAGCAAGATGAAGACATTGTTGAACAGCGCGGAGAAAAAGTCGGAGTTGGCAGAGGCACGGATGCTCGATAACCTGAAGAAGATAGCCGGAAAAAACGGCACGCCGGTCTTTGTATTGGACCATGAAAGGATACGCCAAAATTACAAAGAATTCAAAGAGGCCCTGCCGCGCGTCCAGGCATATTTTGCGGTCAAGTCGAATTCCAATCCCGAAATAGTGCGGACCCTGTATAAGGTAGGCGCGAGTTTCGACGTCGCTTCCATGCCGGAGTTTATGATCGTATACGAAAACATAAAGAACCTGCCGCCCGAAGAACGGCAGGACTTCATATGGGACAAGATCATTTACGCCAATACGATAAAGCAGATAGAGACCCTGCACGAGCTTGACCAGTATAAGCCGCTCGTCACTTACGACAATATCGACGAATTGAAGAAGATAAAGCTCCACGCCCCTCATGCGGGACTCGTGCTTCGGATCAGGGTGCCTAACACCGGATCGATGGTCGAGCTCTCGTCGAAGTTCGGCGCCCACCCGGGCGAGGCGGTCGATCTGATAATCGAGGCGTTTAAGGTTGGCCTGGTCGTCGAAGGTATAAGTTTCCATGTCGGCAGCCAGTGCAATAATTTTGAGAATTATATGCAGGCTCTACAGCTTTCCGCTTCCATCATGAAAGAGGCGGAATCGCGCGGGCACAAGATAAAGATACTCGATATAGGCGGCGGATTCCCGGTAAAATATAACAATAAAGTGAAGAGCTTCAAGACGCTCGCGAGAAAACTTAACGTGGAATTCAACAGGCTCTTCCCGAAAGATATAGAGATCCTCGCAGAACCCGGGCGGTTCATGGTCGCCAATGCCGCCACGCTTGTAACAAAGGTTATCGGAAAAGCCGTCCGCGACGGCAAGACCTGCTATTACCTTGACGACGGCGTATACCACACATTCTCAGGGATAGTATTCGACCACTGTACATATCCATTGAAGGCGTTTAAGGACGGTGACCTAAAGGTATGCGCGGTTTTCGGACCCACCTGTGACGCGTTCGATACTATTTCCGTCGCGGAGGAGCTTCCGGATCTCGAAATAGGCGATCTGGTATACGCGGAGAATATCGGGGCTTATTCGATAGCTTCTTCGACCTACTTCAACGGTTTCCCTCCGGCGAAAGTCGTCCACATAAATAAACAGTAGCAGATCCGCCGAAGCAATGCCTTTTTAAAAGGATACGAAAAATTAAAAACCCTCTACAGGTTTACTATAGAGGGTTTTTAATTTGGTAGCGGGGGTCCGATTCGAACGGACGACCTTTGGGTTATGCTTGCTACTACGGCTTTCGCCGCCTTCGAAATTTCGAAGTTCGTAGTCTGGACTATACCTTCATCCCGCGTTTCTTTAGGATGCCTGCCGTCTAGTCTCTACACCTTCCTATCTATATCCCGATAGGTTTGGCTCGGTATTACCATTCCAGGCTTCACCGAATTTGACAGGTTTTCATCTAACCGTTTCCAGTTAGACAGCCCCTGGCGGACAACAAATCCCAACGCTCTTTGTATATTGCGCTGCCGCTTTTATAAGAAGCGCTATTACAACGGCAGACTCTGCAATATCAGCTTTGAGCTTTGTATCCATACTTGAGCCCAACGAGCTACCAGACTGCTCCACCCCGCAATGTAAATCTATTATACCAAAAGATAATTGGTTTGCAACCGTTATTATTTCTTCACATTCACTTCTTTTAGCACTATCTCGCCTTTGCGGACAACGCCGATCTTTTCGCGGGCCTTCTTTTCGACATAACCTATATCCGTTTCGAGCTTTCTCTTCTCTTCCGCAAGCTGCTCGTTCTCGACCTTGAGGCCCACTATCCGCTCTTCGAGTTTCCTATTCTTGTATTTCAGCTCCTGATACTTCGCGAACGGCGGCAGGAATATCACGACCAGCACCGCTATTACGAGCCAGACCCTGGCAGAACCTATCCGCCTTCGACGTCCATCCATAACCAAACCGATGGCCTTCGGCGGATACACCCGCCGAAGGCCATCGCCTATAATTGACAACGCACGTTAAGGCGGGTTACTTTCGCCATATTGTTTTGCCGTAAACTGCCTTCTTGCCCAACTCTTCCTCGATGCGCAAAAGCTCGTTATACTTGCAGATCCTCTCCGACCTGCAGACGGAGCCCGTCTTTATCTGGCCCGTATTCATAGCGACCACGAGATGAGCGATCGTAGTATCTTCCGTTTCGCCGGAACGGTGCGACACGACGGATGTATAGCCGTGGTGTTTGGCGAGATCTATAGTATCGAGCGTCTCGGTGAGCGTGCCGATCTGGTTCAGTTTTATAAGGATAGAATTAGCCACCTTCTTCTCGATCCCCATCCTCAGGCGCTTAACGTTGGTAACGAATATGTCGTCGCCCACGAGTTGTATCGACTTGCCGAGAGAAGCGGTAAGCGCTGCCCAGCCCGTCCAGTCGTCTTCGGCCAGCCCGTCCTCGATCGAAACTATCGGGTATTTCGCGATCCATTTTTTGTAAAACGCCAACATGTCGGCCGACGAGTTCTCTTTCTTCGATTCCGCCTCGAGAATATATTTACCGTTCTCGTAAAAAGAGCTGGCTGCGGGATCGAGCGCGATCGCTATATCCTTGCCGGCTTTATATCCTGCTTTATCGATAGCGGCCAGTATAACCTCCACCGCTTCATCGTTGGACTTCAGGTTAGGCGCAAATCCGCCCTCATCCCCGACAGAGGTCGATAATTTCTTATCGTGCAGTATCTTCTTGAGGTTATGAAATACCTCGGCGCCCCACCTTAACGCTTCCTTAAAAGAACCCGCGTTCACGGGCATTATCATAAACTCCTGAAGGTCGACGTTGTTGTCGGCATGGAGACCGCCGTTTAAAATATTCATCATCGGGATCGGCAATATCTTTGCCTTATCGCCGCCTATATAATGATATAGCGGCATACCTTTCGATACGGAGGCTGCTTTTGCGGCCGCAAGCGATACGCCTAGAGTAGCGTTTGCGCCCAGCCTGCCTTTATTGGGTGTGCCGTCCAGCTCGATCAGGAGCTGATCGAGCTCACCCTGTTTCAACGCGTCTTTTCCTTTAATAGCCTTCTTTATCTCGCCGTTCACGTTAGCAACCGCTTTAAGCGTGCCCTTGCCCATGTAACGCGATTTGTCGCCGTCCCGGAGCTCAACCGCTTCATGCTCCCCCGTCGACGCGCCGCTCGGCACCGCCGCTCGGCCGAACGAACCGTCACCCAGAATAATGTCCACCTCGATCGTCGGGTTTCCCCTTGAATCCAGTATCTCGCGCGCCTTTACGTCATTAATCGCAGTCTTCATCTTCTTGTAACTCTCCTTCCGAATTTGCGAAGCAAATTTGATACTGAAGCGCTGTTAAGCAATGCGGCGAACGGAAGCATTGCAGGCGCTGGAGTACCTTCACTTCATTATTTTTACTTTACGTCCGTCTATCCTGAATCTTCCCTCGACGAATAATTTTATCGCCTCGGGATAAATTTTATGTTCCTCTTTATGCACGCGCGCAAACAAGGTCTCTTCCGTATCGCTAGCCCTTACCTCGAGCGCCTTCTGTAAGATTATCGGACCATGGTCGAGCTGCTCGTCTACAAAATGGACCGTCGGGCCGGTAACTTTAACGCCGTATTCCAGCGCATCCTTTATGCCATGGGTCCCTTTAAACGACGGAAGAAGCGACGGGTGGATATTAACGATCCGCCCTTTATACTCTTTTATGAAATGGCTGCCGAGGAGCCTCATGTAACCTGCCAGCACGACAAGGCCGACTTTCTTCGTTCGTAAATTCTTTATGATCTCGCGGTCGAACTTTTCGCGGGTGCCGAAATTACCCGGATCGAGCACCAGCGTTTCTATACCGGCCCGGCGGGCGCGCTTAAGCGCATAAGCGTCCTTATTGTCGCTTACCACCAGCACTATCCTGGCCGGTATATAACCATCTGCAACCCTGCCTATGATCGCCTGGAGGTTCGACCCGTTGCCGGAACAGAGCACCGCTATATTCATATCACGGACCTTATCTTATTCTCGATCGCCTCTTTCGA
This sequence comes from Candidatus Omnitrophota bacterium, assembly GCA_041650935.1. GTDB lineage: Bacteria > Omnitrophota > Gorgyraeia > 2-01-FULL-45-10 > 2-01-FULL-45-10 > FEN-1322. The sequence continues at coordinate 156,268 of JBAZKH010000002.1, read as the reverse complement.
ATGGACACCGATCATGCGCGCAAGTTCTTTGCCGCCCCTGAACAGGACGAGTGTCGGTATATTGAGTATCGAGAGCTCCGTCGCTATCTCCGGCACCTCGTCGACGTTCGCCTTCATTATTTTAGCCTCAGCCTTCATCTCTTCGGATAGCCGCTCCACCGCCGGAGCGATGATCTTGCACGGCATGCACCACGGCGCCCAGAAATCTATAAGCACCGGCTTATCCGACCGCAAAACTTCTTTCTCAAAGTTTTCTTTCGTTACTTCCAACATCTACATCTCCTTCCTTTAATTTACGCCATCAGGGTTTTTATTATAAATCTTATCGCGCCATCTTTCAAGTCCTTAAATCTTATCCTGCCGCTTTAAGCCGCGATAAAAATTCCGCCACGCACTCATTCACGGCATTCGTTACTGCCGCGCTCGATACGGTTGCGCCGCTTACCGCGTCCACATCCTTTTTAAGCCTGATCGCCCCCGCGCGTTTTCCCGTGAACTGCGCCAAAAACCACGGCGTCCGCCCGACGGAGGACACCTCGTTTATCGCCGCGCCTATTCCGGGCGTCTCGGAGTGCGAAAGGATCCGTATCCCCCTTATTGTGCCGGCCGGTTCCACGCCCACGACCATATATATCGGCCCGCCGTATCCTTTGGCAGTGACATTTATGCAATACCCGGCCGCCTTATTGTCCCTGGACGCCTCGAGATAATAGATATCGCCGCATTTTTTCGCCGTGAACGCGCCCGCCTCCGGAAAGAGTTCGCGCGCGGCACCGTCCTGTGCCGCCGCAAACCCCGACGCTGCGATAAAAAACGGGACCGCGATAGCCATCAACGCATATTTATAAGATTTCTTCATTGACAATTATCCGATCATACTGTATTCTAAGCATTGAGGAGATTCAAATCATGTCTAATAGCAAAATTAATTGTTGTGAAACATGCCAGGTATACTGGACCTGCGAAACCAAGTGGTACCGGGGCGAAAAGGGCGAGGAAAATATCTGCTGTCCTGTCTGCAACTACTTCAAGATTTGCACCGAGAAGGTCAAAAAAGAGAAAAATTCCTTGAAGAAGTGACCCCTTCGGCTTCGCTTAAGGGTCATGCCGGGCAACGCCGAGGCATGACAAGCCTCACCGCACCGCAAATAAAGTACACCAGCCCTACCGCTGCTATTATCCATACCCCGTCTATATATTTAGCCGCATAAGCCGCAATGAACATAAATACAAGAAATGCCAGATGTATCACCGCATCGAGCGAACTGAATATCCTGCCCCTTGCCTCTTCGGGCACCGTTTCATGCGTAAGCGTATTTGTACTCACCATTATCGGGCTTATAGAGATCCCGAGCAGCCCTACAAGCGCGCCGCCTAATAAAAGGTTAGGATAATGTTTCACGGCAAGCGCAAATAATATTATTGCTATCCCGCTTGCGGTAAAACTTAAGTGTATAGCGCGCCTCTTCTCCATATTCTGGCAGAATCTGCCATAGAGGATCGAACCTAAAAAGAGACCGCCGACCAGGAACATACCCAGGATTCCCAGGTCCCTGGTCGATGTACCGAACGCGCTCTGGATAAAGACTATTATAACGCAGGATATGGCCCCCACCCCGGCCATGAGCAGGAAGAATACATAGACGACGAAACGCATGTCGCGGTACTTTGCAAGATACTTAAGCCCTTCTTTTATTTCACTGAAGATCGTCCGCCGGAACGAGTTTTCGAGCGCTCGTCCGGTAACGACGAGATCCTCTTTGACATGGCCGGCAAAGCCGCGCTGTACGATCATCGCTATGAGGCCTGCCGATATGAAGAACGTTACGCTGTCGATATAGAACCCGCCTATCGCGCCGACCAAAGCAATGTTGACTATGACGCCGGCGACGACCAGGCCCACGACATTGCCTATCATGTGAGTCGTATCGCTCAGCGCGTTCGCCACAAGGAGCTTGTCTTTGGCGACAAGTTCGGGTATAAGCGCCATTTTCGACGGTATGAAGAAACGCGAGATAGAGAATACCAGGAATATGGCAAGGTAGACTAAGAGTATCTGGTCGGCTTTGATGAAAAAAGGTATCGTAAGGACAAGAACGCCCCTTAATATATCACAGATCACCATTATCTTTCTCCTGTTGAGCCGGTCAACCCATGCCCCGGCGATGGGGCCGATGAGAAAGACGGGTATTATGGTGAATGATATGAGCTTGGCGAGCGCAATTTCGGAGCCGGGGTTACGCTGATAGACGAGCGCGACGAGCGCCATCTGGTTCAGCCTGTCGCCGAAATTCGAGATCAGCTGTCCCAGCCATAGAAATAAGAAATTTTTGTTCTTAAGAACGTCTCTGAATCGTGTCATGCTTAAATTATTTTATCCGACTTCCCTGCCTAAGGCAATCGCTTTTTTGTAGATGGGTGCGCTATCCTTAATATCGCCCGACTCGCCTGCGTTGGGAATGAGGAGAGATTTAAATTTCATGCCGGTGTAATCTGCGGTTATCGAGAAGGGTTTTTCGAGGGCATCGAGCCCCACGTCTTCATATGCGCTCGCGAGCAGGACGAGCATCTTGCCTTTAAGCGGCGTTGTCATCGTATCGGCAGCGTTGTCCCATTTGTACAGAGAAAACATCCTGTCGAAGACCAGTTTAAGCTGGGCGCTCGGCCCGAAGAAATACAGCGGCGTGGCCATGACAATAACATCCGCATGCGCCATCCGCTTAAGGACGGGCTTAGCCTCATCGTTTATAACGCATTCGTATTTTTTGAGCTTCTGGCAGGCCCTGCAGGAGATACAGCCGGTCGATTTATATTTCAGGAAAGCCGTTTCGACGATTTCGACATCGGCGCCTTTTGACCGTGCGCCCTCGCTGAACCATTTCACAAGTAAAGCGGTATTGCCGTTCTTCCTGGGACTTGCCGATAATACGATTATCTTTTTGCCGGCCACTGGTTTTCCCCTTTTCGGAGTTTTATCTGTGAGAGGTCATCTCTTCCATCTTTTGCCCGAACGAATCCCGGCGCATCCTGTCCATTTCATCCTGCATATCCCTTAACTGCTGTTCTTTTCTGATCTCCGCTCTCTTGTCGTACAAAGCCTGGAGGGCGGCCTGCTGATCCCCTGCCGCGATCCACCCGCCATGCGAAGCGGGCTGATAGTATGTTACTTTATTTGTCGCCTTGTCGATAAGTACAGGCATCTCGTAATTGGAAAAATATTCGTCACCCGGCGGATAAGGACTGTCGAGCGGGACAGTATCTTTCTTATACAGGTTTTCGTCCGGTGCCGGCGCAACCGCTACGGCGGTGTCCCTTATTTCTTCGGCATATGCGCCGGGGGCGCTAAGGATGATCGCGATCAATATCACCCGTATGATCATATGATTAGTAGGACCTTCGGATTCTCACCATTCCTACGAAGCTCTACTCTTATCTAAGCTCCTTAATAGCGAAGTAGGATGGAGCCCCTCGCAACTTAACTCATACCGTGTTTACTCGGGACTGCACCTGAACTTAAATAATAGTGGAGCCCCTCGCAACTTCACTCATACCGTGGTTACTCGGGACTGCACCTGAACTTAAATAATAGTGGAGCTGGCGGGTGGATTCGAACGTCGCTTCAGCTAACGCCTTCGCTCCTTAAAAGGAAAACCTGATGTTTTCCTTTTAATATTTTTCTTTCTTCCGCAAAGATGTTCTAGTGCGCCGATAAGGAAAAAACTATAGTTTTTTCCTTAAAATCCTTTTTCTGGTTCTCACCCACACAGACGGATATTATAATTAAAGTCCGTCTGACTTGATATTATGGAGCTGGCGGGTGGATTCGAACCACTGACCTGCGGTTTACGAAACCGCTGCTCTACCAACTGAGCTACGCCAGCATGTGAATCTAAGTCAAACAACTCGGCAAGTCTGTAAGTTCCTGCGAAGCCCTACCATTATCTAAGTGCTTAAGGGCGAAGCAGAACCAACTGAGCTACGCCAGCAAGTTTATTAAGCCATAGTGTTAGCTAAGTCCCGAGGCCTCCGGCCGAGGGACACTTAAATTTTACTCAAACAACTCTTTATTCTTTAATAACTTACTTTCGTACGCCGTCTTAATATCTTCTTCGCTTTTCTGTGCTTGTGACCAAATTGTGCCTACTTTTTCCGATATTTCACCGCTACATCTTTAACAGAAATCCATGCTATCGATTCGATATTCTTTGATATAGTTGTCCTCTCCTTGACAAAGCTCACAAGATATCCGGCGGCATTTCGAAATCCCTTAGCAAGCTTCGCTAATGACGCGAAGTGCTTCTCATTCGGGGTAGAAGTGCACTTTACCTCAAACATCTTAACCGCAACACCATAGTCCAGCACAAAGTCGATCTCGTTATGATTTGAATCTCTGTAGAAGTATGGTTCAAAATTGAGATTATGATTATATTTCAATTTTAGGATTTCCGCAAGCACAAGATTTTCAAAAAATGCCCCTGCCTGAGGACCGGTACTCATTGTAATAGCATCAGGATATCTCAAAAGATATGCTAAAAGACCTGTGTCGGTAAAATAAAGTTTAGGGCTTTTAATAATCCTCTTCGATATATTTTTTGCATAGGGACGAAGAAGATAAATAAGCCGCGTGGACTCGAGAATAGAGATCCACCGTCTCGCCGATGTAAAGCTGACAGCCGCTTCTTTCGACAGCTCGTGAACATTGAGAATATTCCCCGCCCTGGCCGCCAGGAGCTCCAGAAAATTCTGAAACACTTTCAAGTCGTGAACGGATGTTATCTGACGAATATCGCGTTCGAGATATGTCCGAAGATATGAGGCATAAAACCGGTCCCGATTTGCGCCATGAACGACAACCTCCGGGAAAAAACCCCGGAACATGGCTGAAAACGTTTGCCTCATCCCGTCGTCCCCTTCTCTTCGAGGCATCTCTTCTGAAGAAAAAGGCAACAGTTCATACAGGGCCGCCCTGCCCGCCAGAGACTCACTTATGCCACCCATCAGAGGAAAGTACTGAGAGCCAGTTAAAATAAAATGCCCCGCGTTTCTTCGGTCGCGGTCGACAACCATTTTTATAAACGGCAGTAAGCCCGGTGCATACTGTATTTCATCTACAATCATCTTTTCAGCGCGGGAAAGAAAAAGCTTGGGGTCGTCATTGGCAAGCTTACTTGTAAGCGGGTCATCAAAGGTCGCATAGTAATGTTTCGGGAATATCTGCTGAAGAATGGTTGACTTACCGGTCTGCCGCGGCCCTGTAAGAACAAGCACAGGGAATTCCTTTGCCGCCGCCAACAACTCTTTTTCTATCGCTCTATGGATATATCGTTTCATGGCAAAATAAGTATACACTATGTTTTATGTAAATACAACAAAAAAAAGCTAAAATACATAAAATTAGAGGCGTGAAGAAATTTTCGGTGGAAAATGGTGTCTGTCCCTAATTTCTGCAATTCGACGTTCGTCACCGCCGCAACCTCACGCATTCATCTTTGAGCTTGAAAGCTCGGGGTTTTCTGCGAAGGAGGATAAAAGAGCCTCCGGTCTTCTGTGCCGGAGGCTCTTTTATTTGGGTAGGGATCGGATAAGAGGCCAAGGCCTCGTCCAGATTACTTCGCCTCCTCACTTCCCGTTAAAGGAGCAGTTGCCGCGGAGGCAGCATCCGCTACGGGCGTTGCAACCGCCTTTACCGTATCCGAGACCGCCGGAGCGGCCGCCTCGGTACCGGCTGCCACCGCATTTGGTGCAGCCATTACAACCTCTTTAACCGGATCGGAAGAAGTCGTAGAACAACCTGATCCTTCGCTATCTGCAGCCATCGCGCATGCAGTAAAATACCCGGTTACGCCTAAAACCGCCAAAACCATAAACAATGATCTCTTCATGGCTCTCCTCCTTTGTGTAACAAAAGTATATCATATGATTTATAGCTTGTCAAGACTTTGTTTTTTATTAGCGTAAAGAAGTATCCCGATGAGGTCGTAGGACTTTCGGGGATCATAGCTTAAAGGGAACGGCCAGGGTGTCCCCTGCCTGTCTGGCACGATTTTTGATCATCAATAAAAAGGGCTCGAGCGTTAAGCTCAAGCCCTGCAATAACTAATATGAAAACGCTGTGTTATGCCTGCTGTTTCTTCCTTCTCGCAAACGCCATTGCCGCGCTGCCAATGCCGAAAAGAACCATCGTGGCGGGCTCGGGGGTGGTAGAGGTCGATGGAGACCCGGTTAAAACGCGTATATAGTCTCCGGGGTTCCCGGACTTGAAGTTAATATAAATTCTCCTTGGATTTGATGGATCAATGGTGACCGTATCTGCATCCTCAAGGCCGCGTCTTTTAGGGTTAAGATAGTTCGCGAAACCTCCTGAAATAAAATCACTGTCTGACAAGGTGTCTACTTTCGTCATTATAGCTATTATATCCTCGTCAAACTCGACGTATCCATAAAGCCTTTTAGATGGGGTCGAATCAAAGAAAATATAGTGGCTGGAGACTTCAGTCCCGGCCATTACTAAAGTAGTCCCGATATTTGCCGTAACATTTCTCGTCAGTACAATATTCTGCGACTCATTGAACCCATAGAGATTGGGCGACTGGAAGTTATTATTGCCGACATCGCCGATAGGCGGCGTTAACTGGACAAAGACCCCGCCATGGTTATACGCCCATCCTCCGGTCACATCCCCGGTAACAATAGATGCTTCAGTTACCGCGCAGTTCATCAACATAGCGGCAGCGCACAGCAAAACAACAAGAAGTACGTTCCTAAAAATACACCTCATTACGATTCTCCTCTTTCTATCTTACAAATAGATAGAGCACAAATCGTGCCAGTAGTGCTAACTTTGTAATCGCTTAAAATGGAGCACAAAAATTATAGGGGTATGACAGACTATGACAGAATCCGACTGCACGAAGGTTATACACAATGTTGAGGAAAATAGATGGTCTCCCCTTATGGGTGTGGGGCAACACTCTTATTGCGATCGATCTTTTCGTATGTATTCTTAAGGTTGTTGCGGGCAGGCGCATAATCCGGATTTATCCGGATGGCCTTTTTGTAATCCGCCATTGCCTTATCGTATTCACCTTTCTTATCGTAGACTATTCCCCTATTATTATACGCATCGGTGTAATCCGGTTTTATGAGGATGGCCATATCATAATCCGCTATGGCCTGGTCGTATTTTCCGATTTTATCATAAAGTATCCCGCGGCCGTAATAGGCGCTCTCGCTCTCCGGGACAAGCTTCAACGTCCTGTCATAAAAGGCAAAAGGGGTTTTCCAGTAATCATTTTGCTTTATCGCCGCGGTTAAATAGAATGAAAGAAGCGCTATTATAAGAACTGTCCCGGCGGCACTATACTTTTTATTATTAGAGATGCCTGTCAATGCATAGGCAATCAACATGAAGAATCCTATCGACGGCAGGTACAGGAAATGCTCCGCCATGTACGCGCTTATCTTGTACAGGTTCGATACGGGAAGGATCCCCAGGAAGAACCAGCCTATCGAGAATAGGATTATCTTGTTCTTCCTCTTTATCCAGGCAAAGGCGATGATAATAAAAGTAAGTATAATGCCGGCGATCACCCTCGGATTTGTAAAGGCGAATAGCCCGGCCCTGTATTCCATGTGAAGCGGGAACGGCAGGAAGAGGAGTTTTATATAGGTCAGCATAGCGGCAAAAAATCCCGGGATCCTGCCAGGCATCGTGTCAAAACCGGCTTGCATAGGTACTAATACGAGCCTTAGATATATAAGCCTGATGAACAGGTAGACGGTAAAAACGCCCAATAGTAAGACAAACGGCAGTACCTTGATCTTTCGTTTGAAGACAAAATGATAAAAGAGCAGCAGGAGAGGTAGTATTACGCTCGTCTCTTTCGAGAGAAGCGCTAAGGCGTAAGTTAACGGGATAAGTATATAACCCGGCAGGCTTATCTTGTCCCGGTTTATCTCTTTTATATAAATTATAAAACATAGAAGCATGAATAAACAGGAAAGAGGGTCCGCCCTCCCCGAAATATAGCTGACTGCTTCGGTATGTATCGGGTGGACAACAAATAAGGCGGAGGCCAGGAAAGAGAGCTTGTTATCGCTAAGTAGGATACTAAGCATCCGGTATATGCATAACGCAACGAGTATATGGAGGAGCATACTCGTGATATGATATCCGGTTGCGTTTAAATTCCATACGGCATGATCCGATGCATAGGTGATCATCTGGAGTGGGCGGTAGAAAGCGGAGACCATGCCCACTCCCGCCATTATATCCGTCGTAAAAAAAATCCCGGGTCCGGCCCGATGTATGATGAATATGTTATTTTTTATCAGGAGTTCGTCATCCAGCAGAAACTTACCGCCTAAGGAACCGGCATATGCGGCAATCCCCAGGACTATTATTAAAGCGATAGATAACGATAAGATTTTCCTGTTCATGGATCCCGTCAACAGCTCATTAAATTTATGTACTGCCCCGTCTTTACCCATTCTTTCTTTATGATAGGATTTCTCGACGGTATCGTGGTAACGATGATGTCCCGTCCATTATACAAAGCGGCATACCGTTTGAGACATCGCTTAAGATAACCACCAGGTTTATTTATTGATAACATCTAAAATATGATGTGGTACAGGCCCGCGCCGATTATGCTGCCGATCAATGGCCCGACGACCGGTACCCATGAATAAGCCCAGTCGGGGTCGCGTTTCCCGGGTATAGGGAGAATGGCGTGCGCGATTCTCGGCATTAAATCGCGCGCCGGATTGATCGCATAGCCTGTCGGCCCGCCTATAGAGAGCCCTATACTGAAAACCAGTATCCCCACCAGATACGGCCCTATGCCGGTACCAATGGAGTTGTGTATGTTGAATATCCCGAGTATTCCCATTAGGAGCATAGCCGTACCGATGATCTCACAAAGCAGGTTGGCGCCGTAATTGCGGACGGCGGGCATGGTGCAGAAGACCGACAGCTTCTTGTCGGGGTCCTCGGTTACTTTCCAGTGGGGCAGGTACGCAAGCCACACGATCAGGGCGCCCAGGAACGCGCCGAGGAGTTGACCCGCTAGATAATACGGCACATCCTTTAAGCCAATCTTACCGATAATCAGGAACCCCAGCGTTACCGCAGGATTTATATGCGCGCCGCTCACCCAGCCGGCAACATAAACCGCAATGGCCACGCCGAAACCCCATCCGCTCGTAATAACCATCCATCCGGATCCCTCACCCTTACTCTTCTTCAGTAAAACATTCGCGACTACGCCGTCGCCAAGCAGCACAAGTATCATCGTCCCGAATAATTCTCCGATAAAATTATGCATGGTTATGTCCTTTTTTTATTTTTGCATCAATAATTAAAGATATCTTTTAACGCGTACTTCTTTTTTGCGGTTTTATTCAGCGCGTTCAATACTTTATTCTGCACGTTCGGCGTCAGGCGCCTGCCCTTTATGGCACGGCTGATCATCTTATGCGTTATCTGCTCCGTCGAGGCGGCCACAAGATCGTGGCTTTTCAGCCCATGCAGGGCCATGATCCTGGCTATCGGCTGCCCGCCGAGATCTCTTTTTTTTAGAGACAAGATACGCACCCATTCTTAAAACCTGAAATGGACAAATACCCTTCCGAAATTTTTATCATCCTTCTCTACCCGATGATACAGCTTTTTTATTTCAGGGGAGTCTAAAAACCGCAAAACATGTTTTTTTAGCTGGCCGCTGCCTTTCCCCGGAATGATCTCTACCAGGGCTATTTTTTTCTCAACGGCATCCCTGATGACCCTATTGAGCTCGTCCTCAATCGCCCTCCCCTTATTGAATATATCATGCAGGTCCAGCTTGATCTTCGCCATATAAATACCCTATTTTTTGGCTTACGCTATCAACTCAAAGGCGTCTTTAACATTCATCCCTGCTTTGATGCCTAAAGCCTTTGCCCGTGAATTCACTTTAGTGACTTTTCTATCCGGGAATCGGTCCAGACTGCCGATAGGGTTATCCGGAGTGCTCTCGACGATAGCTGCCGCTCCGCCAAAAGAATCGATAGCGTCCAGATCAAAGACCCCGCATGTCAGAAATGCCTTCTTCCCGGAAACCAGCAGGATACTGAACCCGGGCCATTTAACCTGCGCCCCTTCGACCAAACCATTTTTTGTGCTATATGATTTTGTGTAGATATCCATATTGTAAAATCTCCACTATTTATTTCTGTGCTTTACCGCGCCATTGCTTTTTGTTTCAATTCCTTTGGCATCTTCTCGATCGCATACCTCAGGGCCGTTCTCGGCATAGGCGTTTTGTTTTTTCGGATTTGGATCTCAAGCAACCGGACCGTTTTAATAACATCGCTCATCGTCTTTCACTTCTCCTGATCTGTATGAAAAGAAGTGAAACTGCTTTTAAATTCTTTCAGTATCTCCTTAGCTTCGTCATAATGTCTCTCATCGACCATAAGACGCGCAGGTTCAACAGCCGGCCTGAAGAACAGGAAGTTTTCTCCATTGAAATAATAGATTATACCGCTGCTATCCAGCAACGATCGTATGAATATGACGTCCCCGGCATTAAAGGTACTCAATAATTCTTTATATTTTATGTATTCCTGGGAAGGCCCGGCGGGATCTTGAGGGAGCTCATAAACCAGCTCTGTATTGCAATCAGCGCAAACTTTGACCCAATTTTCATATTCGGTCCTGCATTTGGGGCAATATTTCATCTGCTTACCGCCCGGTGTCAACATAGTCTTTTCCTGTTTTCAGTGCCGTTTTTCAGGGACGGGCTATTTGATGTTCCATAGCTTATTTAAAGGAATTAGGCTATCCCATTTATTTTGAGCTATGCATATCATCCCGCAATCGCAAGAGCATTTAGCGAATATATTCGGCATAGCATTACCTGTTTTGTTTCCGGGTTGTCATATATTTTCATTTAGCTTTTGACCAGGCGATCTGTAGATATCTTGAGCGCTTTTGCTATCTTTTCAAGATTAATCAGTCCTATGTTCTTTTCTCCCCGCTCTATCTGCCCAACATAGGCACGATGGAGACCTGATTCAAATGCAAGTTTTTCCTGACTAAGCCCGGCCTTCTGTCTATATTTCCTTATATTATGCCCAACCCGTTTATTTATCTCTGCCATATTGTGTCCTTTCTACGATATAGTATATGGCTATGCTACCCATGAGTCGACTACCTATAAGTAGCAATTATTTCTTGATATCCCTGCTATCCAGTTGAAACATCAGGAAGCCCTGAACGCCGCCGCGATCTCATCGAAAGCTCTTTGCGCGGCGGGAAACGTCGTGAAGCTCAGGAAGCCGTGGATAACACCTTTATAGAGGGTGTGTTTCACCGGCACGCCCGCGCGCTTAAGCTGTTCCGCGAACTTTATACCATCATCCCTCAGCGGATCGAATTCGGCGGTTATGAGCAATGTAGGTGGAAGCCCTCTAAGATCTTTTGCCAGCGCGGGCGACGCGTACGGATTTACCCAGTCTTTCTTATCCGGCATATAGTGCGCCCTGAACACCTCTATCATCTCCCTGTCGAGGTCATAGCCCTTTCCAAAGAGCTCGTACGATTCGGTCACAGGGTGGGCTATATTTGCGGCGGGATATATGAGCGCCTGGAAAGCAATCCGCGGGCCGCGCTCTTCTTTCGCCTTAAGGCTGATTACCGCGGCAATGTTTGCGCCGGCGCTATCGCCTGCGACGGCAAGGCGGACGGGATCGGCGTTAAAATTTGCGGCATTCCTGCTGAAATATTGCAGGGCGGCGTAGCTGTCATCGATTGCGGCGGGAAACGGGTTTTCGGGCGCCAGCCTGTAATCTACCGAGAAGACCACCGCGGGGATCCTGTTCGCAAGCGCGGAGCATATACTATTGTAACCGCCCAAACTGCCTATACACCAACCGCCGCCGTGGTAAAATATGATCGGGGGAAACGGCCCTTTTCCTTCGGGCGTATATACGCGGACGCGTATCTTGCCGGCGGGGCCGGGGATATCTACATCTCTTGTATCTTTGACCGGTTCCGGCGGGTAATAAACCCCTATTCTGTCTATGTCCCTGCGCAACTCTTCTATCGAAAGAAGATGCGCCGGATGCCGCGACCGGACGACCTTAAGATGGCCCGCAACCTGCGGATCCAATCCTTCATCGAGGGCGTTCTTCTCTTTAGCCATCTAGTCAGCGCTCTGCATGACCCAATAATCCGCGTCGTTCTTAAACTTTAGCAGATAGAGGGACCTGTTTACGTTGGGTTTGGCACCGAGTATGCGCATATAAAAATCGTCGTAGAATTCCGGGCACTCAAGGCAGTAGCCGTGCTTAAAACTCGACTTATTGACCGGCGTAACGTCTATGACGGTGAACCTTTCCGGATCGAGTGACTTCAGGTATAACAGTCCCCGCGTCTCTTCGAGCTGTTCCGGGTCTTTTATCCGCACCCGCGGGCGGCCGAGCTTCTCTTCCTGATTTATGAGACCGCTCATAAGCAGCGCGTTGTCGTCGGAGGCTACATACGCCGTCAGATTCTTCGAGAGCGCGTCGAACTCTTTTTTGAATTTGTCGTCGAACTCATCCCGGCTCACATCCGGGGCCGCCAGGAGCACGTGGTCTATCTCCCGGCCGGGATCGGCAAAGTCGGGATATGTATAAAGTGTGTCGAAGGCATCGCTAACCACCTGGCAACCGAGGGATGATGCCGTGATCCAGACCTTTTCCGGCGCGATCTCGCGGACCACCCTGGCTATTACATCCGCAAGACGCGGCCCCGAGGCGGCGGCAAGTGACCGTGCTTTCAGGTAACCCCCTATATTGAGCGGCTGGTCGCCCGGCCAATCGAAGAGAAGCACCGGCGTATTGAAATCGAGCATGTATTCGAAATAGGCGGCCTTCATCGCGGTCGACTCGAAGCCGTCCTTGTAGCCAAAGACTACGATGAGGATCGATTTGTGGGGAGACGCCTTTATAGCCGCCGAAAGCCGTTCTATGAAGACGTCTCCGTCGAGCTTTTCGTTCTTATCCAGTTCTATCAGGCCGTTCTTCTTCAGCTTATCCGGCAGCATCGTGCCGATCTTAAGACGAGGGTCCATCCTGACATCGAGCGAGCCATAAGTCGTCTCTCCGGCAAGCTCCGGCTTAAATTCCGGCGACGGACCTTGAGCGTAGTCGATGGTCCTAGTCGTCGCGTAAAAGAGGCTCACCACCCTGTAGCGGCCGTCCGTCCTGTAATTTATGCGTTTATACAGATCTTCGAGGGCATATTTTGGCGATGTCCTTATGGGAATGACCGAACAGCCCGCGAGGAATAGCGTACAGGCCAGGAATGCGGCGAGCGTGTAAAAAAATCCGGGGTTCCTATTCTCCATAATTTACCGTAAATTCATTTTATCCCGCCGTCCAGCGGTGCCGCGGGCCTGTCCATACCCGAAGGCGTCTTGTGCCATTTGTAACCGCCTACAGCGTCCGCGTACCCGCTAAAACAACGGCCCTGGAGTTCGACCTAGGGCCGTTCGAAGACTGAAACATGATAGACTTGTTTTACTACCTGGATCCGCAGTATGCTTTCTTTGCCGCCTTCTTATCCTGCCGCAGTTCTTTCTTCGCCGCATGGAGAGCCTGCTTATCTTCTCTTTTCTCGGCGACATTAGACTTATGGGTCTCTATGAGCTGTTCTTTCAGTTCACCGGCTTTTTCCGCATCGCCTGATTCCCGGGCTGTTTTAATCTGTTCCTGTATCGCTTTTTCCTCTGTCTTCGCTTCGGTAGCGTTTTCCTTCATCTCGGCGCGTTCTGCCTGGATATTTTCCTTATCGGAGGCGATTTCCGCCTTTACCGTTCCGGGATCATCTGTAGCAAACGCAAGGCCTGCTGCCGACAAAATAAAGATGCCCATTACCGCTGCCATCGACAACTTCGTAAATTTCATCTTTCAAATACCCCCTTTCTTAAACGTTACATTTTATTACTTAGAATATCCGGCCGTCTGCGCGAGAATTATCTTCTGGCCCGGCCGTAGTTTCATCACATTAGAAAGGACAGGCTTGTCGACCAAGCCGCGTACGACGGTTGCCAGCCCGGCGGACGCGCAATAAAGATATACGTTTTCGCTTATATATCCCGTATCGGTAGCCACATAAAAATCCATGGCATCCTGCGGCATGCCGGGCATCTTCGCCATATCGGCCACAAATATGAGATTTACGGGCGCGTCCTTTACAAACGGCTGGCTCCCGGTAGAGGCCCTTATGTCGCCTGTCATTACCGGCAGGAGGCTATTTGCTTTTGCGTCATACAGATAAAGCCCTTCTGCTTTTGAAACATAAATATCTATCTCCTGCATATTCCTGGCCGTGGGAGCGGTCCTGCCGCCGGAATCCGGGCGATTTATACCGCATGCCGCCCATAAAAGATCCGAAAGCACCTGCGGCGGCAGCTCCTTCGGACTGAATTCGCGCATACTCTTACGTTCCTTGAGCGCCTGCATAAGGGGTTTTCCGCCTTCGGTTTGCGGGGGAGGAAGTTTTATAGGTTTAAGTTCGCCTGCGTCACAGACCAAGGAAAATATAAATGCGCTCATTACGGCAATAACGACAAGAAAAAATTTTCCCGTCTTCATAGCACACTCCTCCTTTAAGCGCCGGAACCCGAGAGCGCCTGTGCACGCGTCTTTTGAGACGGCGCATGCTCGGCGCGCGGCGCCTTTGTCTTACCCGCGCATGTTCCGGAAGCTTTCGCGGGACATTCGCCCGTCCAGCAATAAAGGCATAACTTCTCGCGCGGCATACCTATCGCCTTTATCATATCATCTATATTCTGGTAGCGCAAGGTGGTGACTTCCAGGTCGCGCTCTATCCACTTGACCATCCTGGCGTATTTTTCGCTGCGCTCATCCACATACCCGGAGACATCTTCCAGGTCATGCCCTTCCAGCGCCCTGATCGCTTTCCGCGCGGCAAGCTCGTGTATGGAGCGCGTCGACAGGCAGAACTTGCAGGGAAACATAAGCGGCGGGCACGCCGGGCGGATATGGACCTCGGTGGCGCCGCAGCTCCAGAGCTTATTGACCGTGAAACTCTTCAGCTGGGTTCCCCTGACGATCGAGTCTTCGCAGAGAACTATTTTGTGGCCGGATATTATTTCGCGTATCGGTACTAGCTTCATCTTCGCTATAAGGTCGCGCGTATCCTGTGACGGCGGCGTATAACTTCTACCGTAGCCAGGGGTATATTTGATAAGGGGGCGGCGGTAAGGCTTGCCTGACTGCATCGCGTAACCTATGGCATGCGCGGTCCCGGAGTCCGGGACACCGGCGACTACGTCTATTTCTATATCTTTATCTTTCTTGGCGAGCGCCCTGCCGCTCTCTTCTCTCACGGTCTCGACGTTTATCCCTTCGTAGCTCGAGGCGGGGAACCCCGTATATATCCACAGGAATGTGCAGACCTGACTAAGATCGTAGCCGGCCCTTTGCGAGACAAGGCCTGTTTCGTTTATAAGCACTATTTCGCCGGGCTTAAGCGGTTTTACGATATCGAAGCCGAGGTTGGCAAAAGCGCTCGTCTCGCTCGTAACGGCCCAGTCATCGTCGCGTTTTCCGATGGTAAGCGGCGTATACCCCATCCTGTCGCGGGCGGCGTATACCCCATCTTCGCTTAATATAAGTAATGAGCATGATCCCTCGATGACGTCGAACATTTTTTCGATCCCGTCTATCAGGTCATCGCCTTCCACGATAAGTTTAGCCATAAGCTCGGTAGTATTGACCCGGTATTTACTCACTTCGCTGAAAGAGACCCCTTTTTTCAGGAGATTCTTCACAAGCGCGTCTTTATTTTCGATCAGTCCCGCGGTAACGATACAAAAAGCTCCGAATTTAGAATGCAGGAATATAGGCTGTTCATCGGCATCGCTTATCGCGCCTATCCCTTTATTGCCGGACATCTTATGGTAATCTTCATAAAATTTGGATTTAAACTGGCTCTGGCTGATATTATGGATATGACGGTAAAAGCGGTCCCCTAAAGTCGCCATCCCGCCGTATTCGGTGCCAAGATGCGAGTGGTAGTCCGTACCGTATAGAAGTGTCTGTGCACAATTTTCTTTAGCTACTACGCCAAAAAGACCGCTCATTCTATTCCTCCGTTTGTCATTTCGCGAATATCGTGTAGATCGCCACTATCATTAAAAAAACCCCGAATAATTTCCTTAAGATAAGGTTTGGAAGCCCTACGGCTATGTTGGCGCCAAGCAACCCGCCGATAAGAAATCCTATGCAAATAAATATGGCGATGTCAAAGCGGACATGGCCTGCCTGCCAATACCGGATTACCGCCAGGAGTCCTATCGGCAAAAGCATTATGGCCAGGGTCGTGCCCTGCGCCTCATGCTGCGTCAGGCCCGCCAAAAATACAAGGCCGGGGATCAGGATAGTCCCGCCCCCTATCCCGAAGATACCGGAGAGCGTTCCCGCTATAAGCCCTAAAATAATGTAGAGCGGCATATTCTCCTACCCTTTTTCCTTTATTATATTACTTTCCATTTTAAGAAAGTATCCTTTTAGGTACTCAGTCTCCGGGATCCCTTTAACGATCGGATGATCTTCTGCCTGACGGCAGCGCTTGAGTATCGTAAATTTCCTGCCGGCCGCATCAGCGGATTCCTTTATGACCTTTGAGAAGAGTTCGTTAGGCATATTATGGGAGCATGAGAACGTCGCAAGGATCCCACCGCCGGAGAGCGACTTCATGGCAAGAGAGTTCAGCTCCCGGTAACCTCTGGCCGCGGTGACGCGCGATTCCCTGCCTTTCAAAAACGACGGCGGGTCGAGCGCTATGATGTCGAACTTCTTGCCCGAACCACTCATATCCTTCAGTACCGCAAAAGAGTCGCCCTTCACAAACTCCGTCTTTTCATGGACGCCGTTAAGGCGCGCATTCTCCCGGGCAAGATTTAACCAGTCTTCCTTGATATCCACCCCGATGACACGACGGGCGCCGGATATCGCCGCGCTTACGGAAAACCCGCCCGTGTAACAGAAAAGGTCGAGTACGTCCTTACCCCTGGATATGCCTTCTAACGCGATGCGCGACTTACGCTGGTCGAGATAGAAACCCGTCTTATGGCCGTTTATTATATCGACCAGGAATCTTACTTTCCCTTCGGATATTTCGACTAAACCCTTGCCTTCGCCCCCCCACCAGCCGGTCACATCCTTCAACCCTTCGATCTTCCGGAATGGCGATGCGCTCTTTTCGTAGAGATATTTTGGTTTTAATAGATCGTCTATGACGTCCGCTATTTCGGTCTTAAACTTTTCCATGCCCAGGGTAAGTATCTGGAATACGGCGGTGTCGTTATAAAGATCCGCTATCAATCCCGGAAGGCCATCCGCTTCACTGAAAACTACCCGGTAAGCGTTGGTTATACCTTTGCGGTGGGGCAGGTTTAAACCTGCCCCGATATTCAAGAGAGGCTCGCGCCTCTTCAATGCCGCCGCGATCTTCTTGTAAAAGAAGTCTCTATTTATGGGTTCGTCGGTAAAGGTGAGCAATCTTACTGCTATTTCGGATTTTGGATTGTAGTAACCGCGGCCGATAAATTTATTCTTATCATCGGTTATAGAAATTATATCGCCGGGCCTTATAGCGGGGTCGAGCTTGGTCAACTGCCCTTTGAATATCCACGGGTGGCCTGCTTTGCGCACGCCTTTCTTCCCGGACCTGAGACGTATATTCTTCTTTTCGCTCATAACCAACCGCACATGGCAAGCGCCGCTATCGTCTTGGCGTCGGTGATCCTGCCGGATTTGAAGAGTTTCCTTATAGCGGGTTTTGTAACTATGCGCGCGTCGATGACTTCGTCTTTCTCGGCAATATGCTCCACCTTACGCAGCCCTTCCGCTTTGTAGATCCGTATGCATTCGGTAGAATAACCCGGAACGGGGAATATCTTCCCGAGGTATGTTAACTTTTTGGCTGAATGGCCGGTTTCTTCGACTATCTCGCGGCGAGCGCATGAAAGCGGCGACTCGTTCTTATCGAGAGTGCCTGCGGGCAATTCGTAGATGTAGGAACCGATAACCGCCCTATATTGCCTTAATAAAATAATTTTGTCTTTAGAAAGGAACGGCACTATTAATGCCGCGCCGGGGTGTTTTACCGTTTCGAATGTGGCAAGATAACCGTTCGGCAGCCGTATCCGCTTCACACAAAGATTAAGCAGCCTGCCCTTAAAGACTGTCCTGTTTTTCATAGGAGCCATTATAACATAGTCCCGGCCGGTAAGGACACGGAATTACGCCGCTTGCGGCGAAGCGTAAAACGCGCCTTGTGCCGGCCGGGCAAAAAATCTTTATGCTTTCGTAAGCACTTCCCTTAAGTTATATTTTCCGTCTTCTATCTCCTTATTGATATTTATTTTCGTTATCTTCTTAAGCGCCAGAATAAAACCTTTTTTAAAGAGAGTCTCTATGCTATTTTTCAATTCACGCGGGTTTTTCACCATCCGCTCTATGATGCTCCATAGCTCCATCATGTGGGTTTCGTTTGAATTGCCTTTCACGTAGTCGAGCACCGGCAGACCGAACGCGACATGCATGAATAATTCGTCTTTAGCGACACCCCGGGGTGCCTCTTCGCGTATTATCTTAAATGCGGCATTGTTCTTATTATGGGACTCCGCCGCCTCCCCGCTCATCGCTTTCTCATCTATATACGCAAGCGCCAAAGTGCCGGGCCTGTTCAGGCCATACTTCGGATCGGCAGCCGCTTCCATAAGGCCTCTTTCCGTGCCGTCGTAAAATATTGTATTCATATTGCTAAAATCCATACCGAAAGCGTGTTTTATGTCGGCGCGCAGGGCCGAATAGTCTCTCAGCTTGCTCATATCGATCGGTATAAATAATACGCGTGACTCTTCCTCCGGATTTATCGGCCGGACTTTGTCGAGCACATCACCCGCGGCGCGCAATAACCCGTCCTGCTCATCTTCATAAATAGCATTTTCCACCCCGGGGTGGAAAGACCCGCAGGTAACATTGGGATCTTTAGCGCGGGAAAAGACCGATCGCCGCTTCCCCACGCGCCCGGAATAGACCGGGCTCTCTTTTTTCAGCTTCTGTGCGCTGAAATATTTACGCATCAAGTAAGGTATCACCTGGACTCCGGCGCCATGAAAATCTTCAAGGGATGTCGCGGTTATATCCATCCCGCGATAATTCTGTTCCAGCGTCTTCGCGAAATTCTTAAAGAAACGGGAGACAAGGTGTCTGCTCCGCAAGTCCGCGGTATACACCCTGCCGATCGAAACCGATTCGATAGCTATGGTATTATCGGCCGGAACTACCGAAAACCGGAAGACGAATTCAAAAGCCCCTACCTCAGCACGTCCTGCCCAGATAGCGTGAAGTAATTTTTCATTGTTTGCCGTTTTGCCGTTTATAATATAACTTGCCCTGTCGGCTATAAGGGAATAGGTCGTCACGCCGGTACTGCTATCGGTATTTTTCAGCGTAACCGCTATATAATCATCGGATTCGTCCTGAGGGATGGCGTTTAAAGCATCCTTAAGTACCGGTAAAGTATCTTCATGGCCCCCGTAAATATTAATAACATGCGGCCGCTTGCCGCCATTAATCGCGGTAAGACGTTTCATGAGCTCCGAATCTTCTACCAATAAAGGCAGGTCGATCCTGGCAGATTCGGCTTGCGGCGTTTCCTCGGGCCCGGACTGGAAAGCGGTTGATCTGATAGCGCGCTCCGCTTCCAGCGGAGATATACCTTTTGAGATCAGATAGATAAATTTCCTCGGATCGCCGGGATTACCCGTCTCGAGACTGAGCGCATAGCCATAACCGGCCAATGCGGCTCCCAAAGGATAGGTAAAAGGCGGCTCGACCTCGCTGCCGGAACAGCCTCTTCGTTTTGCCCAGCTTATAAGCTGGGCATGTTTTTCTTCCGGGCTTATTTTTTTATCACGTTCGACACTCAGGCCATAATCGAATCCCGCTTTATCGCTGCCTTCGAGCATCTCTCTTTCGAACGCACGTAATGTCCCTATCGCGGAAGCTGCCGGCAAGTCTGTCTGTATACAGTCCATGCGTTTCAAAAGGTGGGTCAATTCATGCGCGGTTGAATTTATGAAAAATGAACGGCTCACTAACACGGGTATATATGCCCGCTCTACCGTTATATGCGGCTTCCACGCTTCTATAAAAGTACCCGTAAAGATCAAGGCCCATACGGCTGCGGTACCTGCCGTAAAGCAAATAAGAAGTTCTGGAAATGCGGGCATACTGTAGCTATTCACAGCAAAACCACCGGTAATAATACCGGCAGCGGCTATGATACACAGCAACCCTCTGCCTGAAATAGGACGGGTTAAGGTATTGATAAACATTACGGGTATAGAGTTTAGCGAAGCGGCTGCCGCCAATTCCTGCGCGCGCTTACCTTTTTCAGCCGTATCCTTACCGGGCAGCAATATGTCTACAACCTCTTTTGCCTCCGCTTGTATTATCTTCTCCTGATCCGCGCTAAATCTGACGCCGAATAATGTCTTCACGATATTTTTAAGTAACTCGTTTATGCGGGACATGATCGTCGGGGACGGTACGCTTGGGGATGCCACGGTATCCGGCATTGGAGAGGTAGCGGACGATACCCCAATATTTGCGGCAGGCATTAAACCCTTCACATCATCCGCCAGCGATGTTTGCTGACTGCAGTATGCAAGTGACTGGCCCGCGATCTTCTTTACCTCCTTGGCCAGGACGATCCTCTTCCTGCCCGATAGCAGACTTAAGTACGGGCACTCGTAACCTTCTTCCTCTTTAAAATTCGGCATGATCGATATGTAGGATATCTTCTTTTTCTTAAATAGTCCAGCGAGGTTCTTTGCGTGGAATCCGCCTGTAATAAGGATAGCGGCCTTAGAGTTATCCACAGCGTAGGGGACGTTTAAACGTCCCCTGCTATTGAACTTGAGATTTTTAATAAATGCCTCGTCGCGCTCAAGGCCTATCAGATAAAATTTCTCCATCCGCTCCAGATGGTCGTTTAATTTCAGGATGTCGTCCCCGAGGCGGAGTTTGAGCCCGTAAAACTGCGCTTTATCATTCACAAATGCCAGATAATTCTTCATATCGAATTCGCCGCGATGATCTCTAAAATATTTGTGCTCGTCTGATGTGAGCGCGATCTCCAGCACATCCTTAATTATGTCGAGATCTTCCGAAAGTTTATAAAGCTCATTTTGGGCGGTATCCTGGAAAAGTTTTTCGCTGACCCGTCTTGCCAGAACGCCGGCCTCTTCGAATAGTTTATCGTTATCGAGATTTGAATAGACGCCCAGGTATACGGTATAAAGGATGAGGTTCTTGTATTCTCCCGAGGGTATTTTCAGCTCTTTTGCTTTGTCCAGCAGGTATGAATGAAATTTTATGGCGGATATCCGCCCGGTCCTAAATTCGACGGCTTTTCCAACCAGCTCCCTTACTTCATCCCGGGAAAGCACCTTCCCGAGCTTATCTATAAGCCCTTCTCTCTCGGCGTTCGACTCTTTGAAATCCATATCCTTTTCTAATGTCAACGTCTTAAGTAATATCTGTATATTAGTCAGGTCTGAAGTATCTACATTTTGAGACGATGACAATCCGGTCAAATAATTAAAGTATTCTTTAAGCCCCAGTTTTTTATTCTTGAAAGCCGTCCGATGACGGTCAAGCGTGATCAGGTCCCTGGAATATATACGCGTCTTTAGGTTCGAGAGAGCTGATGTTAAATTTTTGAGGTACCTATCTATGGCCGTTTTATCGGCCAGGGAATCCAGGTAAACTTTAAGATTTTCGATATAAAGCCCTGTGTCTTCGATCCCCCAGAGCGATGCCTTTTTCGGATTATTGGCGGCAAAATATTCGGCGCCGTTAATTACGCCTTCTTTCATAAAATGTTCTAACGCCTTAGCCCGCAGCCCCACATCTTTGATCCCGGTAAGGGCCGAGAGATCGTAATCCCGCTTACCGCCTTCCAGGTTTACCTGGCTTATGCCGTACCGCTCCTGCAGATAGCCAACGATCCGTGCTATCTGTAATTGGGCATAATAGTTACAGTGGGCATCCTGGATATGTATTATAGTTTGCGGGTTGTCGGACTTGCGTGTTTGCGTGTTTTGAGGAGACCACGACTCTTTAATCACACCGAGATATTCGGGAATGGTAATTTCGGTTATAGCCGGCGCGGCCTTTGGAGCAAAATTTACAGCTTTGGTTTGCGGCATTGTTAATGCCCATGCCATGTCAGGCGGGACTATAGTAAACAAAAAGGCTACCAGGGTAATAATGCACACTATTACCTTGAATAGCCTATTCTTCAGACACGAGGTCCTAGATCCGCAAGCTTCCAATTTGCCTCCAAACAAAGTTATCTAGACTTGTATTGTCTTAACCAAATATATGATATAACTATATCATATAGTATCGTGATGTCAAGGATCAACGTCTTACTTTTTTAATGCTTAACAAGTAGACATAAAAATACCTACTTCGCCTTTTAATCCGGAAATTTCCGATAAGGCTTCGTAGGGGATATTCCTGCTGCGCTCAAAGCTGAAAAGCTTTGAGCGCAGCAAAATGGTGCCGAGGGGCAGAATCGGACTGCCCACGCCTGCGTTTTCAGCGCAGCGCTCTACCACTGAGCTACCTCGGCACTATAATTTCACTCCGGCGCCGAATCTCACCAAAGCTCTACTACAGTCTAAGCGTCTTAAAAGCGAAGACGGATCGGCAAATCTTTAGGCAATAAATTATCACGAAAGACGGATTAAAGTCAATATCATTTTCCGCCGGCATTAATCGACTCTACGTAACGTTCGGCGCTGAAAGCCGCGGTTGCGCCGTCACCCACGGCCGTCGAAACCTGCCGCAACAGCTTTCCCCTGACATCGCCGCAGGCAAATATACCGTCTACGGAAGTACGCATATGGTCATCGGTCAATATATAATTCTTATCGTCCATCTTCACCATGCCCTTCACCATCTCCGAATTCGGCACTGTGCCGATGAGCACGAAGACCGCATCCGCCCTGACTTCCGCCGGCTTACCGGTGCTGACATCTTTTACCGCTACCGCCTCAACCCTGGCAGAGCCTTTTATCTCTACAGCAACGGCATTCAGGCAAAATTCTATCTTTTTGTTGGAAATCGCCCTCTCCTGCAATATTTTGGTAGCCCGCAGTTTGTCGCGTCTGTGTATGACCGTTACTTTCCGGGCAAATTTCGTAAGAAATATGGCATCCTCGAGCGCCGTATCGCCGCCGCCTATCACCGCTACATCCTTACCCTTAAAGAGCGGGCCGTCGCATGTCGCGCAATAGGATACGCCCCGCCCGGTAAGTTTCTGCTCGCCGGGGATATTCAGATGGTTCCAGTTAGCGCCGGCCGCCACTATCAAAGAGAGCGCTTCTACAATCTCGCCGCCCTGGAGGCACACCTTGAAGTTCGCCGCGGCCGTCTTCTTAGGCTCTATGCCTGTAACTTCCGACGTCTTCACTTCAAGACCAAAACGGGATGCCTGTTTGAACATCCACTCGGCAAGGTCCGGACCCTTTATCCCTTCGGGAAATCCGGGAAAATTTTCGATGGTGTCGGCTACTAGGACCTGGCCGCCGCAGAGCGCCTTTTCGACTAGAAGCGTCCGCATCCTCGCCCTGCAGGCATAGAGCCCGGCCGTCATGCCGGCGGGCCCGCCGCCTATTATCACTATTTCATACGGACCATGCTTCATTTACGCGCCTATCTTCAGATAGTATTTGCCGTAATAATACTGCTTCAGGTCCTCGCCTTTTGCCGTAAGGTGTTTCCGTTTGGCCTTACGTTTAATAGCCTGTTTTAACTTTATCTGCCGCTGAGTCCTTAATCCCATACCTCCTCCGTTTCATTTTCTGCTTCGTTTTGTTTCACTTTCTTGCCGTATGCATAAACAGTATCAACCCGAATAGAAAAAATACCGCGTTCGGCAGCGACACCCCAAGTAACGCCGGCACCGTCCCTCTAAGCGACATCGCTATCCCGCCTAAAAATGTCCCCCAGTATACCGCGAAGAGAAGCAGGCTTATCCCGAACCCTATCGACTTCTCGCTCCTCTGCGCCTTTATGCCCAGCGGTATACCCATCAATATAAGTATAAAGGACGCTATGGACATGTTTATCTTCTTGTATATCTCTACGTATAGGGGCGTGGTATCCATCTTCTGCGCTTTCACGCTCTCTATCTCCGCCAGGAGTTCCTGCACTGTCATCTCCCTTATCTTCTTATTTATCTTCTCTTTCTTCATAAATTTCGATACGTCGATCGTCATATTGTACGTCTTGAAATTGAGTTTATAAAAATTGTCCGGCTCCGTAGGAGAAGGCTCCTCGCTCGTCCCGTTAAAGAGTTTGAGCTCTATTACGCTCGAACCGGGCTGGGTATGGATCTCTCCGAACTCCGCCACTATCGTGCGGGTCGTTTTGCCTTCCTGCGGCTGGTATATCCTTATATTCCTGAATTTGTTCCCCTTTATCTCATATATAAAAATTACATAGTTCCCGAATCCCCGTATGAACGTGCCTTCTTCCAGCATCGCGGCGGGATTCTTCATCCCGATCTCCTTGACTACACTGCGCGAGGCAAAAGAGGCATTAGGTGATATCTGGTCGTTTAAGTAAAACGCGATAAAGCTGAAGAGCACCCCCAGTATCAGCAACGGCAGGGAGATCCTGAAGAGCCCGATACCGCTCGCCTTTATGGCGGTGAGCTCTCCGTCGCCGGAGAACCTGCCGAAGACGAGCACGACGGCCGTAAGCGCCGCTATCGGGAGCGTGAACGAAAGGAGCCACGGGATCAGGAAGAGGAATAGTTTTAATACCGCGAATATTTCGACGCCTTTATTTATGACGAGGTCCGCCAGCTGTATTATGTTCCCGACGAGAAGGACGAATGTAAATACGACTATAGAGAGCAGGAACGAGTGGAAGAATTCTTTCAGGATGTAATCTCGCAGTATCTTCATAAAGTTTTACGAAAGGGCGTCTTTCAGAAAGTAGAAGATGTCGCTCCACATATAATAGCTGAAAAATTCCCATAGAGGCGGGAAGACTTTTCTTACTTCGTAATCGACATAATCACCGTATACTTTGACCACAGTGTAATGGAGGAATGCGCCGCCGGCGCCCGGGATCTGCGTCGGCATCCCGCCGCCGCCGGTAGTTATATACTTCACTCCTCCGAATTCCTTGGCCTTGAATATATGCTCATGGCCGGAGAAGACGATGTCGACTTTATACTGCTCGCATAGTTTCATGAACCGGTACGACCATGCGTTCCCTTCCGGCCTGTACCACGATTGGAAATACGGGGCAAACGGGGGTTTGTGCATAATTATGAAACGATGCGTGTACGCGGCCGATTTTTTCAGGTCCTCTTCGAGGTTGTAAAACTGCCCGTCGCTCACATTGCCGGAGATATTGTCGATGACTATAAAATACGAGTTCCTGTCGGAAAAAGAGAAGTCCTTCTCGCCGGTATATTTCTTAAAGAGACTGCCGTCGTCCTTATCCTCGTCGTGATTTCCCATGGCGCTTATGACCGGGACTTTTACCTGAGAACGGATCCTGCTGAATACACAGTAATCCCAGGCCGAGCCCCTGAAAGTGATATCACCCGCTATCGCCGCAAAATCTATGGGAACCTTTTTGAATCGCCTTTCGTGGTTGATGCTGCGTACAAGCTTCAAGGTAGCGCTGTCATCGAATATGAGGCCGGCGTGGTTATCGCTAAAAACGATGAATTCGAAATAACTACCCTTATGACTTTTGAGTTTTTCGGCAACCTGAGAATTTGTATACGGCGGTTGGTTCCCGGAAAGGTACAATCCGGCCACTGGTATAAGCGAATATACGCACGCCGCTACTAAAATTATCACTATACTTTTTAATATTCTCTTCATATACGCAAATTATATTATAGCGCGAAGTAGCGGCTGTGTAAAGGAGGTTAGGGTTATTTTATTAATTAAATTTCCACTGAAAATGGCACTTCCGGGATTTTGGCCACTGACTACAACTGTTGATAGCTGCTTAAGGACAGGGTATGTCTGCCGTAGGGAAAAGACGAGGGATTCACAAAAATAAGGTACTTCCGCCGGTAGACAGAAGTACCGTAAAAAGTTATGCCCTGTGCCAGTCGGCCTACTGTTAAACAATGGCCTCCGGTACAGGGCTGTGCCATGTACCCAGCACCACTCGCTTCGCTCGGGTGCTGGGCGAAGCCCGAGCGTTTGCCCTGTACCAGTCCCCAAAAATCAACATGACTGTGCCATGAACCTGAGACAAAACCGAAGGTTTTGTCGAATGGTTCATGGCGGAGAGGGAGAGATTTGGTTACTACGCCGCCGGAGGCAGCTGCGTAACCTCCCCTCGCTCGCTGTCGCGCATAGCGCTTTTCCTCCCTAAAGGTCGGCGCTCGCTCGCTTCAAATCTCCTGACTCAGCCTGATGAAGTTGGCTAAGATTGACTAAATCTGGCGGAGAGGGAGAGATTTGAACTCTCGATACACCTTTTCAAGCGTATAGCGGTTTAGCAAACCGCCGCCCTCGACCACTAGGCGACCTCTCCGAATTTGCAAAACAACTTCGACCCTGAAGCGCTAAAAGGACCTGATTTATTTTCGTTTCTTCTTAAAAAATTCCTTCATGAGGAAGACGCATTCGTCTTCCAATTCGCCTTTGGTTACCGCAATCTTGTGGTTTAGCTTCAACTTGTTTATATCCATCTGCGAACCGAAAGCGCCGGTCTTCGGGTCGGGCGCGCCGAAACAGACTCTTTTTATCCTCGCCAGGACAAGCGCGCCGGCACACATCGGGCAGGGTTCAATTGTAACATACAACACGGCTTCCGGCAATCTTTCGTTCTCGCAAGAAGCGGCGGCCTGTGTGATCGCTATCATCTCGGCATGGGCCGTCGGGTCTTTGAGCAATTTTATCTGGTTGTGCGCCTTCGCAACGACTCTGCCATTATGGACTATTATCGCGCCTACCGGTACCTCGTCGGTATCGAATGCCTTTTGGGCCTCTTTCAACGCCTCGGACATGTATATCCGGTCTATATTCGAAGTCATAGGTAATTCCCGGCCATGTAAGAACTGCGCACATACGGGCCGCTTTCGATATGCGCAAAACCCATCTTCGCGCCCTCTTCTTTATATCGCATAAATTTATCCGGCGCAATATATTCTTTCACCGGATAATGGCCTCGGCTCGGGGCGAGATATTGGCCGATGCTTAAAAAATCACAGCCTGCCGAACGCAGGTCTTTCATCACTGAATAAACTTCCGCCGCACTCTCCCCCATGCCGAGCATTATGCCCGACTTCGTCTTCATATGCGGCGATATATCTCTTATGAGGCGCAGGACCCTGAGCGAGCGGCCGTAATCTGCCCCCTTGCGCGTAACGTCATAAAGCGAGGGTACCGTCTCTATATTATGCGCGATGATATCCGGGCACGACTTCACCACGAGCATAATCGCATCGCGGGAAAGTCGGAAGTCCGGTATAAGGATCTCTATCTTTACGGCCGGAGATCTTTTTCGGATACGCAGGACCGTCTCCGCGAAAATTCCCGCCCCGCCGTCGGCAAGATCATCCCTGGTAACGCTCGTAATGACGACGTGTTTTAAGGAAAATTTCGCTGCCGCTTCGGCCACCCTGGCCGGTTCACCGCTATCCGGCGGCAACGGCTTTCCCTTTTTTACATTACAAAAACTGCACATACGCGTGCACTGCCGGCCGAGTATCAAAAAAGTCGCTTCCCTCCGGCCGAAGCATTCCCCGATATTCGGGCACATCGCCTGCTCGCATACAGTCTCGACGCGCAGGCTGCGCAGTGTCTCCTTCATGCCGGAGCACGCGTTCAAACTTATCTTCTTATCGAGCCACGCCGGTCTCATACAGGGCTCCTGTCTCCTCGGTAAAGCGAACGCCGAATTCAGCGCTAAAAGCATCGATAAGCTTCTCTTCCAGCACTCTTTTTTCCGGGACGCTTCCCAGCTCTTCACGGAGCGTAGTTACCCCGGCGGATACGTCTTCGGGCAAAGTCCTGATATAACGGCGCGCTAAATTCCAATCGATGCCGATGGGTATAGAACCGTGCTGGAATACAACCTGCCGTTTCCGCTTCTGGGCGTTCCCGCCTATCTTTTTGCCGTTAATTACGATGTCATATTTTTCATGAGCGGCCGAGCAGAGTTCGTGCGGAGCGCATCTATTTCGAAAATCCCCGGATTCAAGCGCGAAAGAGGCCTTAAGACCGATGAGATCGTAAAATCGTATGAGAAAGGCGCATATCTCACGGTAAGAGACCAGCGTCCCGGCCGGTTCACCCACATCCGCCTTACTGCAGACAAAACTATAAGTTATTTCGTTGTCGTGGAACAGTATACCACCGCCGGTAATCCTTTTTACAACCTCTATTCCGTCCCGCGCAAGGCGCGGCCCGTCGAGAGAATCATCCGGTTTTTGCGAAATACCGTAGGTCAGGGCGGGTCTCTTCCAGCCATAGACGCGGAAAACAGGGATGCCTTCGTCAAGATAACGGGAAAATATCCGCTCGTCCAATGCCATATTGCAGGATGCGCCCGACGGACGGGACCTGATGAGCCTGAATGTCTTCATACGCGTCTTTTAGGACTGTTTTATTGCGGCTGCCAGCGAAGATTCGGTTCGCGCGCGGCCTTGGTTTCGTCGAGCCGTTTAACCGGCATGTGAAGCGGCGCCTGCGTAACGGCAGAGGGGTTCTCTTTCGCAAGGCGGGCGATCTCGATCATCGTATCGATAAACTCGTCCATCGTCTCTTTCGATTCCGTTTCCGTCGGCTCGATCATCAGCGCCTCTTTTACGATCAGCGGGAAATATACCGTCGGAGGATGATATCCTTTATCGATCAGGTATTTTGCAATATCTATAGCATGGACGCCGCCAAGCGCCTGGCGGGCGGCGGAAAAGACACATTCATGCATGCATCTCTTGTCGTAAGGAAGGTCGTAATGATCTTTAAGCCGCGACAGGCAGTAATTGGCATTTAGGACAGCGGCCTCGGCCGCTTCGATGAGGCCCTCTTTGCCGAGAAAGAGCATATACGCGTAGGCCTTGAGGATAACCCCGAAATTTCCATAAAACGGCGCGATATAGCCTATCGATTTATGGCGGTGGTAATCAAGCGCAAATGTGCCGTCCGCATGTCTTACAACCCTCGGGATAGGCAGGAAATCCGCCAATTTTTCGCCGACGCCGACGGGCCCCGCGCCCGGCCCTCCCCCGCCATGCGGCGTTGCAAATGTCTTATGCAGGTTTATATGGACAACGTCGAACCCGATATCGCCGGGCCGGCACTTACCCAGCATGGCGTTTAAGTTTGCCCCGTCGTAATACATCAGAGCGCCAGCCTTGTGCGCGATATCCGATATCTCTTTGATGTGTGGATTAAAGAGCCCCAGCGTATCCGGGCACGTCAGCATGACGGCCGCGACATCGTTATTCATCCGCTTTTTATACTCTTCCAGGTCCATGTATCCGTCCGCGGCGGTCTTGATAACTATGACTTCATACCCCGCGATCGCGGCGCTCGCCGGATTTGTGCCGTGGGACGAGTCCGGGACTATAACATACTTGCGCCTCGACCCGTTGGCCTTGTGATACGCGGCTATAAGCATATTCCCCGTAAGCTCGCCGTGCGCCCCCGCCATCGGCTGCATCGTAAAAGCGTTCATGCCCGTTATCTCGGCAAGGAGGCGCTCTGTCTCATAAAGCACCTCGAGCGACCCCTGGGCAAGCATACCGCCGCCGGATAACTGGGGCAGAAGCGGATGGACCCCGGTAAAACCTTCCAGGGACGCGATACGCTCGGTGAATTTCGGGTTATATTTCATGGTACAGGAGCCGAGCGGATAAAAATTCGTATCGACCGAATAATTAAGCCGCGAGAGTCCGGAATAGTGGCGTATTACGTCCAGTTCGCTCACGGAAGCAAGGCGCGGCATATCTTTACGGACGCATCTCTTATCGATAGGCTTTACCTCCGGCACATCCGCTCTCGCCTGGGTAAAACCGCGGCGGCCCGGCTTGCCTTTCTCGAAGATCAGCTTCATAGCACAGCCTCCAGTCCGTCGGCAAGTTTCCGGATATCTTCTTTGGTCCTTTTTTCGGTAACGGCAACCAGAAGATAATTATTCATACCTTTATAAAATCTACCCAGCGGGAACCCGCAGGCAAAACCTTTATCTATCATGCCGTAGACCACTTCGTTGGCATGCCGCGGCAAGCTCACCGTAAACTCATTAAAGGTAGGCGCGGAGCGTTTAACCTCAACTCCGGCGATCCGCGACAGTTCATTCTTGGCAAATTCCGCTTTCTGGTAATTACGCTGGGCGAGCTCTTTTAAACCCTCGGTGCCTACAAGCGAAACGAATACGACCGCGCGCAGCGCACACAGGGCCTCGTTCGAGCATATATTGGAGGTAGCCTTTTCTCTCCTTATATGCTGCTCGCGCGTTTGTAACGTCAGGACGAAGCCCCTCCTGCCGTCCTTATCGATCGTGGCTCCCACGATCCTGCCGGGCATCTGCCGCACCAGCTCTTTTTTGGCTGCCATGAAACCGAGATACGGTCCTCCAAAGGAGAGCGGAATGCCGAGACTCTGCCCTTCGCCCGTGGCAATGTCGAATCCCATCTCGCCGGGCGATTTCAGCATGCCCAGTGAAACCGGATAGACGGAAGCGATGGCAAGCGCCCCGTGTTTGTGGACACGCTCGACTATATCGCTATAATCATCGACCGCTCCGAAAAAATTCGGGTTCTGCAGGATCACCGCCGCCGTCTTATCGTCGAGGTGCTTGAAAAGCTCCTCGCGCGAACTCTGGCCGTGCACAACGGGTATCTCAACGAATTCGATCGAAAGGTTGGACGTATAAGTATAGAGCATAGTGCGGTAGATCAAATTAACGCCGCTATCCATGATGATCTTGTTTCGCTTCGTAAGCCGTAAGGCCATCATCGCCGCCTCATAGATGGCGGTCCCGCCGTCGTATAAAGAAGCATTGGAGACATCGAGGCCGGTAAGCTCGCAGATGACCGTCTGGTATTCGTATATCGCCTGGAGCCAGCCCTGGGAACATTCCGGCTGGTACGGGGTATATGCCGTATAAAATTCCGGGCGGTTCACGATCGCGTCGACCGCGGCAGGGATGAAGTGGTCGTAAAAACCCGCTCCGACGAAATTTATCAGGTCCGTCGCGTTCTTCGAAGAGAGTCTTTTTAAATGGCCGGTGACTTCACACTCAGATTTACCCGCCGGAATATTAAACGATTTTGGGCGGAGACTCGCGGGAATATCTTTAAATAGGTCCCCGACGCCCGAAACCCCTATTGTTTTGAGCATCTCCTTAATATCGTCTTTGGTATGCGGAACATAACTCACTTGGAGATCCCCTCCACGTAAGCGCTGTAGGCGGTGCTATCCATAAGCTTTGCCTTCTCGGGTTCATTGGAGATCTCCATAATAAAAAAGTAACCGCTCTCGTATGGAGATTTATTTATTAATTCGGGATGCGCGGCAAGGTTTTCGTTAACTGCGACAACTTTACCGGAAAACGGAGCGTAAACATCGGAGGCGGCTTTTACGCTCTCGACGGTCGCGCAGATGTCGGACTGCTTCAGCACGTCCCCCTTCTTCGGCAGGCCGGCAAATGTGATATCTCCCAGCGCCGCTTGCGCATAATCGGTAATACCGATATAGGCCTTCTTGCCTTCGATACGGGCCCATTCATGGTCTTTGGTATATAAAATATTTTTCGGCGCATTCATCGGAATATCTCCTATTTGTTATGATAGAAAGGTTTTTTGACAACGGTCACCGGTATTTCCGTGTTAGAATCCCTGACGATGAGAGAGTCGCCGATCTTATGATCGCCGGAAACGTAGCCCATCCCTATACCCGCCAGGAGGCTCGGGGAAAAAGAACCGCTCGTAACCGTCCCGACGCGCTCAGTGCCTTTAAATATGGCAAAGCTGTGGCGGGGCGAGCGGCGCGTCACGGATTTGAAACAGATAAGACGCTCCTTCGCCCCCAGATTACGCTCTTTAAGCAAGGCGCTCTTTCCTATAAAATCTTTATCGAAATCGACGAACCGCCCGAACCCGGCCGCAACAGGCGTATGGCCCGGATCGAGGTCCTGACCGTAAAGAGGGTACCCCATCTCAAGCCGCAGGGTATCGCGGGCGCCCAGTCCCGCGGGTTTGACACGGCTGTCTTTTCCCGTCAAAAATTTCCAGAACTTCACCGCCCGGGCAGCCGGTATATATACTTCATATCCGGGCTCTCCGGTATATCCGGTGCGGCTCACTATAACATCGTCTCCCCATAACTTAAATTTGCCGAAGGTGTAATAAGCCAGGCGCATTATCCCATCCCCGAAAATTGTTTTTAGCGTTTCGGGCGACTTCGGCCCCTGGATATCTAGTTTACCCGTTACGGCAGATGCATTCTCGAAACTGTATTGCCCGGAGAGATGTTTTCTTAAATGCGTCTCGTCGTTAGCGATGGTTGCGGCGTTGACGACAAGCATCCATGATTTTTCCCCGAACCTGTAAACGACAAGATCGTCGATAACCCCGCCATCATCATTAAGCATAAAACCGTAACGGCAGGCGCCTGCGGGCATTGCAATGATATTCTGAGTAACGATGCGGTCGAGGCCGCTTGAGACGGGATCGGCCTCCAGCATAAATTCACCCATGTGGCAGATATCGAATACGGATACGGCATTGCGCGTGTGGGCATGCTCGGAAAGTATCCCATCGTACTGTATGGGCATGAGCCAACCGCCAAAAGGGGCCATCTTGGCGCCCATCGCTGTGTGGGTCTCATATAAAGGTGTCTTTTGTAACAACGCTACTTCGCCTGTTTCCATCGGGTGTATGTTAATTATTTATATCTATCGAATCTATGTAAAATTCTTCGTTCTTCTGTATATCAAAGTCGGCGGAATCGCAATAAGGGCATTTAAAAACGGCTTTCGCGTGCCTGGATTCGCGGCCGCAGGACCTGCAATGCATCTCGAACTCTAACGCCTTAACATCCAGCTTAACATTACCATAACCCTCGCTACCCGCTAATAACCGGAATGTTTCGTTCAGCCCTTCCGGCCTCACGTGGCTAAACGGGCTCAATCTGACGTTAACGGTTACGTCTTTGGCCCTGCCCTTACTTACATTTTTATTTTTCAGGGCTGCCAGGATCTCGTTCGCGTATCTTAGGTCGTGCATCGATATTCTCTCCTCCCGCCTCACATGCAGCTGCCGTCCTTAAGGTATATCGCGTAATCTTTCACGGCCTCTTCCAGCGAGGTAAAGCCGGCCCTGTACCCGGCTTTGCGCAATTTATTCATCCTGGCCTCGGTGAAATACTGATATTTCGGCTTGATCTCTTCCGGCATCTCTACATATTCGATCCTCGGCTTCTTCTCCAGCGCCGAAAACATGGCATGCGCGAGATCGTTCCAGCTTCTCGCGGTCCCGGAGCCGAGATTAAATATGCCGTTAAGCCGCGGATGTGTGAAAAAATGATAGAGCACCTTGACGGCGTCTTTGACATAAATAAAATCCCTCTGCTGCTCACCGTCCCTGTAATCACTGTTATACGATTTGAAAAGCCTTATGACGCCCTTATCTCTCACATCCTTGAATCTTTTACAGATAACGCTCATCATCTCGCCCTTATGGTACTCGTTAGGGCCGAATACATTGAAAAATTTTATTCCCGCCGTCTCTTTAAGCATGCCGTTATTCAGCGCCCACATGTCAAAAAGATGCTTTGAATAACCGTACATGTTCAATGGTTTTAAATTATACAGCGTCGCTTCGGAATCATCATACCCTTCCGCGCCGCTGCCGTATGTCGCGGCAGAAGAAGCGTATATGAAGCGGGCGCCGTGCCGCCTGGCCCATACAGCGATAGTTTTCGAATATTCGTAATTATTTCTGATGTAGTACGCGGCGTCTGTGAGGGTGGTTGAACTGCAGGCTCCCAGGTGCACTACTGCGCTGACATTCCTGATCTTGTCCGCGCTCAGCACTTTCAGGAAATCGTCCTTCTGGATATAGTCTGAAAATCTCTTGCCCGTGAGATTACGCCATTTTTCGGACGTGCCGAGGTTATCGACCACTACTATATTGTCGATGCCTTCTTTATTCAGCTTCCACAGGAAACAACTCCCGATAAATCCGGCTCCGCCGGTTAAAACTACCGTCTGCGTCTTCAAAAATTTATGACCTTGTCTGTTTTTACCTAATCGATATCCTTGCCGGTGCTCGTCATGTTCAATGCGCCGTGCTTGACGCCGTTTACAGCCTTAAGCGTATCTGCCAGTTTCTGGACCTCGCGCGGATGGCCTTTTACAGCGACTATTTCCAGGCAATTATCGTGATCGAGATGTATATGCTGGGTAGAAATAATTACTTTCTGGTGATCGTGCTGGATATCGGTAAGCTTATTTACGAGCTCTCTTTTATGGTGGTTATAGACAAGCGTAACGGCGCCGGCCACCTCGCTGCCCCGCTCCCACTCTTTCTTTACCAATTCCTGCCTTATCAGGTCGCGCAATGCTTCGGAGCGGCTGGAATAACTCTTCCCTTCTATGAGCCTGTCGAACTTATCGAGCAAATCTTTCGATAAAGAGATACCAAACCTGAATAATCCAGCCATTTTGCGTCCCCGTATTACATTTATAGTGATTGTAGCACAGGGCGCCTAATTATCAAGTTAATTTTTTAATCACAGAATAAGAAATTCTTAAAGGACCACGCGTTCTTCCTGTCCAGGCACAGGTTGGGGTTTTCTTTAAAGAAGATCTGGTAATTCTTCAGCGGTGTCCAGTCAGAAGCGATCGATACCAGCTTCCCCAGGTACGGATGCGCGATGTCGAGTATATATTCGTACGGGAGATCGTCCGGCACGCAGATACCTTTCCGCGGATTCTCCAGCATCCACATGACGGCCGATACCGCCCCGATGGCCACCTGCACCGTCGTCGCGTTCTGATGAGGCACGAGCCTGCGCGATTCATGGATGTTGAGTACGCTCCCCGTCCACCAGGAATTATATTTATGCCCCATGATGAGCGCCCCCAATATATCATCGCCTTCCGTGATCTCATTGTTCATGATCCTCAGCCGCTTTTGAAGGTCGTAATTCCTGCACCTGAGCTCATGAAGAGATGTTATAGTCTCATTGCACGGCATATAGGCATAATGTACCGTCGGACAATATATTATCTTGCCTTTTTCTTTGACGGTAAGATGGTCGGAGATGCTTATCGCCTCGGCATGGCGTATGACCATGCCGATTATCTCCTCGCTGGGAACCCAGGAGCGGACCCAGGTATTCATTCCCATCTGGGAAAGGAATATCTGGTTCTTGCTGTTCGCGGGAGGGAACGTCGAAAATAGCGGTATATCCGTCTCGTGGGTGCCCCACCCCATCTCTGCGGGAGCTATCCCCTCCTCCCGCAGGCCCTCGATCGACCATGTGCCCACAAATTCATTATACCTTTTAGGCCTGTCCGTGATCTGCGTATCGTGCTCGCTTATATGGATGACCTTGACGTTCAGCTCCTTAGCTAGATGAGCGAATATCTTTGCTTTAAGGCACTCTTTGATCCTGCGCTTTGCCTTCGGCGAAAGATTATTATCTTCCAGCGATCTTTGAGCGATATCGGCGAGTCCTTTCTTTGTGAAATGAGATATGAGCCCCGGGTTGGCGCCGTGGTCCAGGATCGCCGTCGCCGCAGGCGCCCGCCACCGGGACGACGCCTTCTTTATCTCCTTCTGGCGGTAATACAGGGATTTTTGGAACGGCGTCTTATTGTGGATATCGGCGTAAGGGTCCCACTGCTCAACCGACGTATTTATATACAAAACATTATTATCATGGCACCAGTTGAGCATTTCGATGCAGTCTATATTCCACGATAAATCGATTATAATACCGCCGGGAGAAACATGTTCCGATAGGACCTGGGAAATGTTGAGCGGGGTGATCTTTCCCTGGCAGAATTTTATTCCGCGTTTTATCCAGGGCAAAAGCTCTTTTCTCTTGTCTACGAAGTCGATTATTGTGATGTTTTTGTACGGTATGGAGATATGCTTGAGGAGGATCGGTAAAACGCAGCGAGCTACGGATCCGTATCCGATTATCAGAACGTTATTTTTAAATATCACGATATCATTGCCCTCCCTTTATGAAGTTTAGACAATAAAAAAACATTTCGCCCGTCATGGACGAAATGTTTTTATAAAGAGAGCAAGATTTTAAACAACGGCCTCCTTTTATTTATCATGATAAGACAATTGTAGCATAGATTTCTCTAAACGGCAAATTTTCACTCGGCGTTCTATAGCTTCAAATCCCCTATAGCTACCACAATAAAAAAATCACCGCGTTCTTTCTACGGTGATTTTTTCTATATGGTAGCCCTTGCCCGTATCACTACGGCAAGGTATCTCTTATTTACACAGGTGCATTATAGCCATAATACCTTATCATATCAAGAAAATTTCGAATAGAGAGATAGTATTCCTCGGTGATTTTTGGTGTCCGAAACGGACAAAATGAGCGAAAACGTGTCCGTTTTGTCCGGTCATTTTTGGCCTGAAATTACGTAACTTACTGAAATACTATGGGATAGTAATGTCCATCCCTACCGACCCGGACATTGCTTTATCTGGCTTTCATGTTCTTTATCTTTTACCTTTTGATCTGGTTTTTGCGGGCTTTTTTTAATGTGCTCATACATTGCGTCGGCTAGTATTTCGGCTATTTCATTCTCGCAGTCTTCTAGATTATGGCCTGATTCACTGCTATACTCGGGTGTTTTCATTGAGCCCATCCTTTCCCCATCTTTCAACACGTAACTTTCTTTTTTGTTATGCAGGAAATTTGCCGTAAAGAGGATCGAGACGATTCACGCGCTCGTTAGCCCATGTTTTCCATTGGTCAAATTCGCTTCCCGGATCAATTTTGCCGTTCTTTTTTATATATGCATCCGTAGTGGCTTCTATATAAGCTCGGATTATTTTGCTTCTTTGCCATCGCATTGCTTCATTTTCTAGCGAATCGAGCTCTGCCTGTTCGCGCTGCCTTGCCTGCTCTTCTTTTTCTTTCCTACTCTCTTCCGCTTCCCATTTCCGATGTTCGCGCTCTCTTTCTAACCTATCAGCCCTCCCCTTCTTTGCTGCAAGAAACAATCCATCGATAAAATCATCTATGTGATCCTCTAATTGTTTCCTCTTGCCGTCTTCCCACTCGCTACGAATCTCATAAGGACCGTCTTTGATGCGAAGCACAAGATTCCCATTAGGAGTATAGTTATAAGGATCGTAATCAAAACGATCTCGCATCTCTTTCTTTTTGGTAATATTTATTTTTTCATATAGATCTATTGAAAGCGTTTCTTCAAAAATGGTTACGCAAGTAGCGCTCTTATACTGTTGCTCATTTAGAAATACTTTCGCGCTTTTCTTTTCAAGTTTCTTAATTACCGAATCCATGATTTTTAATGCTCGATCAAGGCTATTTGGTCCGATTCGAATATTAATATCGCCATGTTTATTCTTAATACATCCTCTGTATATATGAGATTTATCGATGCCTTTTTTAGTCTTCTCTACTAGCGGGTGAAACTTTAAGCTATCTTTCATATATCATTTTCCTAAATTTAAAAAACCACGGAGGGGTTATTAAACCCCTCCGTGGCCCGGACCTCAGGGCTATCCTATCACTGCCCATAAGAGCAATGATAAAATAACTCTTAGGGCCTTAACAGAGATTCGAATACGAATATTTATTTCCATATTCAATATCTCCATTCCCGCTTTAGCAATTGAGAATTGCAGCCCCTATCTATATGGGGCTTCTCGAAGCTAAGGCGTAAATCTATTTTTGCTATAACTCATCTCTTCTTAGCCGATATGCCTTTCTACCGCCAAGAGTTACCTGCTCAACAAGGTCGGAATCGACCAATGAATTAAATAAATCATAGTAAGTTTTTGAATGGTAGCCTTTCGTAGACATAAAAGAGATTATTCTTTTCATATCTACGGGGTCCTGAGATGTATTAAGTAGCTCTATGGCGCATTTGGCTTGATTAAACAATTGTCCGGATTTAATACGAGATGCCATCGCTTGTCTGGTTTCATTGCGATTGGTCCCATTTATAGGTGTTTTTATGGCTAGGCTCGGCCTGCTAACCGAAAGATCTGTGCGTGTGGGCTCGGTCACAAAGCTTTTTTCATTTTCTACAGGGGCTGCAAAGATCTTTAATAGGTTTTGATCATTTTTGATGCGTACGAAATCGTGCAATTTATCAATGGTTATTTCTTTATATTCAAACCCGAAATAATCGAAAGAATGTTTAAAATTTTCAGGGATTCGATTCGCAATAAGCATAATCCTAACAGGCACTTTACCTTCAGCTATTTTATATCCAGCATAATCTAACAACTGAGCAACATGTTCTCTTTTTGCTACTCCTATTTTCAGCTCTACTATCAAGTCCTGGCCAGTTTTATCCTTAAAAAGTAAATCTATGAATTTTCTATCAGTGTTCACCTGACGGCCTTTTAAAGACAACCCTTCCTCTATTAATTCTGGATATGTTGACAGAATATCTTCAAATTCTCGTTCTAGCACAATAACCTCATTTCCTTGTTAAGGTTAATATTCATCTTCTTCCAAGCAATTCTTATCTACATTATATTGCTTGTAATAAACAGGTATTTTAAAATGCTCTCTAATCTTAATTAAATAATTTTTGGCATCTTTAGTTATTGGATTTTGCGATACGATAATTAATTTCTTCGCTCTTTCCGTATCAGGATAATATGAATACTCGAGAAGTTGCGATAGGGCTTCCCGTATACATGCTTTTATGGAATTACTGGTTTTAAATTCATAGAAGATTTCACCATCTCCATCTTTAACTGAAATATCAACGGCTGCTCCAATGCCTATCTGGCGTTCGGTGCTAACATTATCATGCCCATACATATCTACTAACTGCTTATATGAGTTATTCTGCATCTTATAATGGAAACGGTCAATCTCGCTTTTTCTCTGTCCATAATATGCAATGCCTTTTTCATCTCTTATGGTATGCCCTGGGGTAAAAGTTGGATCATCGCCAAATGGTAGCTCCAAATCTGGATTTTTTACTTTATTCAGTAGCACATAGTAAGTAGATGATACTGATTTGTCCTTATTTGAAATACGCTGCGGGGGATCGAGCAATTCCCAATCGGCTGGCTTAAATTTAATATTCGTAAATGCGAATGGAGCATTTTTACCAAAATCTCTCTCGTCACCATTTATATTTTTTATTTGGTCTATCATTTCTTGCAGCCAGCCTTTTTTCTTATAATATTCTAAAACTTCTTTCGATTCCTCTGGCGATACAACCTCGGCATTTCTGATGGTTCCAATCCACCATCGCTGGCGCGAATCGTCGTTTATCGAATAGAGAGAAATATTAAAAGTTTGGCCTTGATATTTATCCCAAGCCTTTCCAATTGGCTGTAAGTATCCATAATGATAGCCATCAACTAATTTTTCTGTATCAAGCAACCACTCCTCATGTCCATATCCTACTTTAAACTCATACGCATCTTTATTCTTACTTTTACCATCGCGTCCGGAAGGTCTTTGCCATCCATGATCATTCCAACAGATCCTGGCAATTTTGTTTTCAACACCAACTGCCCCATTGTTTGAAAGGGCCTTTTGTAATTTACTTAATCGTTCACCATTCAGCTCCAGAACGGCATTTTGTTCTGCTCCAAGCAGCACACCAACGGGTTCAAAAGAAGCTTCCCACGCTACAGGCACTTGGTGAGGCCATGGGGTACCATTATGATCAACTATTCGAAAACTCTGATCAAATACATATGCCCGATCTGGCTTACCTAAGACAGTCCCTTTGCAAATAATTTTCGGTCCCTCTTTAACATATATCGTATCACCATTTTTCATATCGTAGGCAACGTGTCTTAGGCTTGATTTTTGTGAAGAGGAGGAAAGCTTGCTCCATAGCTCGACTGGTTCATTATACTTGTGATTTGTTAAATCGAATTTTTCCAAAGGGCTATAAGTGATTGCTGCAACATTATATTTTTTGCATTCCTCCCACAATGATTGACCCTGGTTTCCACAACGAAAAGCCATCCTCCATATTTTATTTTTTTCTTCTGTATTCAATTTTACTTCACGGATGAATTTCCCTTCATTAATAAATAAGGATTTACTCACTAGCCCAACTCTTCCGGCAGATGGCCCTGTGCTTCCTGTGGGCCTCATCTTTTCCTTAAATTTAGCCGGGGTTATTTCGTATAATTTATAATCGCCATTTTCTTGCTCTAAAGCAGCTATTACAGCACTTACTCTTTCTAATAGTTTATACGGGGCACCCAAATTTTGCGTATTTTTTCTAGCGCATCTGATTGTTATTTTACTGTTATCTAATTCAAATTCATTACTGGTTTCGCTGATAGATATAGCTCCAATCGCTTTTGCTATCAGCCTCGCAGTCTCACTGCCATACCTATCTGCATCGGCTCCACTTATTCTGTCTTGAGGCATTGTTATCCCTTTTTAATAGCGTACAATTGAGGCATCCTTCTTTATTCTGTCCCTATATATATGTATTATACTCCTCGATAGTCAGCCTTCAACGGATTTTATGCAACGGGTAGGATCGCTGAAAGGCTAGTAGGATAATTGCTGTTATTTAGCTTCTGCTGTCAGCTTGAACTCTTTAGCTTCATCAAAACGCGATATAGTTACAGTGTATATGTCGCCTGGCTTAAGATTTTTCATGGCTGTCATGTAGTCGCGCTCATTGGTTATGTCTCTGCTGTCTATTTTCATAAGAAGATCATAATATCTCATGCCTGCCTTTTTGGCAGATGTATTTGGGAATACCTTCATGATTCTAAGCCTATCAAGGTCCTTATTATACTTATAATCTATTCCCATAGCCACGGATGGCTCCCCAATCAGCCATAAATCAAGCCCCTTGATCTGTTCCAGCTCATTCTTTGCCAGATCGCCACCTGCCATCCAATCTCCCGAGTCTATCTGCCCGAACTGATTCTGTAGCCCAACAGCGCACTTTATTTTCACGGAAGTTTGACGATCATTAATAGGAACGATTGAATAGGTAAATTTGTATAAATACGCCCTACCCACCATTGCCCTGCTAAATGCTCCTCCGATGCCGCCACCCATCATGCCCCAATCTGTAGAGATGAATCCGCTATCCCTATTCATCTCTTTTATCATCATACCTGATTTTTGAAGCGCTAGCACAACGGTTGTCCACACCTTATCGAACGGATAATCGAATATTTGTGGGTTTTCATACATTACTTCCTTAGCAAGCACACTGCTGCACAGAAACGACAAAATAAATAGTGCCAAAGTTACCTTATAATGCGCTTTGATAAAATGCCTTATCTTTTTCATAGCCCTAACCCTCCTTTTATAGCCAATATTATCCCCAAAATGGCATATTCATTTTGTAGACTATCGTCTGTAGATTTATTGTCTACAAGATGGGATTATAGCTCTGATGAAAGACAAAGGCAAGGTTAATAGCTTTAGGGAAGAATTTGGGATGGCAGTCAGAAGAAGACGCCATAATATGGGTCTTTCCCAGGAGGATTTTGCGGATAAGGCCGAAATACACCGCACCTACGTCAGTTCAATAGAGCTTGGCAAAGTAGATGTAGGAATCGGTACCGCCTATAAGGTCGCCTCTGCTTTAAACCAGCCATTAAGCAAGCTAATAAAAGAAGCCGAGCGCAATATATAGTCCTTAACTGCACAATAATATAAAAATAGCCCTAGGCGATCAACCGCGCCTAGGGCTATTTTCGCTAGATTACCACGGTATAGATAACAATCTGTAGTCTCTTGGTGGCTTATAGCATAACCGCACTACCATCTCCAATGCATCCAGCCCATCGTCATGCGGGCCCTTAGGGAAATACCGTAGCTGCTCAAGCAAGGTCTGATGCTTCCTGGAAAATACTATAGCACCGCTCTTGATAAGGGCCTGAAGCGACTGTATCCTGGCAAGCTTATCCCCGGTATTTCTCACCTCCTTAAGCCGTACCGGTATACATCTTTCCCTGGCGCGCTTTATAAGATCCTTTGCCATAATCTCCTGAAATTGGTTTGTCTCAAAGGCAAACCCCACAATCTCATGCTTCATGTGATGGGCCAGTATATCTTCTATCGTCTTATCGGGGCTGCGCCTGGCAATATCGGCCTCCAATACATAGATCTTCCCTCTTTCAGCATTCCAAGCAACAACAACTATGGCTGAGTCGTCGCTCTGTTTCCCTTCTTTGCCGAGGCTCGGATCGCATGACCCAAAACATAGTATTTCGTGCCGCATTGCACGCATTAAATGCTCCTCGGATTCAAATTCATCCTCTCGATAGCTCACCTCTTCCATATTAAAGGCGCAGTCCCTTGAGTTAATGGGTTCGTTTTGCATTTCGGAATCGAAGCTGGAATAACCCTCCTGTTCCCGCATCAACATAAGATCGTGATAGCTCTTGAAGTCCGGCCATAAAAGCTTCACTCCTTCAAGCATAGTACTTTCGTGCTTTTTATAAAACGCAAATGCCGCATCCCTACCAAATTCCCCATTGTAGGTTTCTTTACCTGAGAGTATCCGCTTCCATTTTTCCCATAGCTCGACATGTTCGGCATGCGATATTATCGCCTTGTATATTTTACTGGTCCAACCGGGCGATTGTTTGGGGTCAGTGTATTTTGCCAGTAGAGATGCGGGATGATGCAACGTACCAATAATTATAACATTGGTTCTAGCATCACCTGCCTTTAGGACGGTCTTATTTATCCAATCTTCCAGCTTATAACGACTATCTGGATTCTCCACCGACTCATCGGTTTCGATATCATCAAGAACTATTAACGTAGGCCGCGATTCTTTGTGTCTGCGACCCCTTAACTGTTGTCCCGTGCCTAGAGCGATGACCTTCACGTCATTACTGGTGATGATCTCGCTCTGTGTCCACCGCGGTGGGCTTAGCTTACTGCCGACTTCGCAAACTTCCGGAAAGTCCAATTTTAATCTTTCGTTGTTCTCGAACTCCTCTTTAATATGCCGCAAAAAATCCGTCGCTTGACTGCTTGTGCTGGAGGCTATCACAATGAAGTCCTCAAGCTTATAGCAAATACAATAGATCACATACTGTAATCCTACGATCGTGCTTTTTGCGAATCCACGCGGCGCCGCTATTGCATATCGCGCGCCTCTTCTTGTAGTCATATTGGCGAGGATTTGCGATAATTCTTTCTGGAATTCGCCATCCGGACTTTTATTATAATGTTGGAAATAAAAGTTACGGAAACTGATGAAATCCATTCCCGCCCTCCTTCTGATCCTCCCGATCTCGCTAC
Organism: Candidatus Omnitrophota bacterium; assembly: GCA_041650935.1. Taxonomy (GTDB): domain Bacteria; phylum Omnitrophota; class Gorgyraeia; order 2-01-FULL-45-10; family 2-01-FULL-45-10; genus FEN-1322. Next base: position 112,691 of record JBAZKH010000002.1, on the reverse strand, counting down.
TGATAGTTTCAATTATCTTTTTCATCTTTTTTCCCTTCCTCATCCGCATGGGATGATATTTTGATTACGCTATCCTGTATTTCCGCTTTTTCAATTCTCTTTTTTAAATTCTCAAGCTCTTTTACCATTTCCGGCGTCAACTCTCCGGATTCCTTCGAAATTCTCTCTATCTCTACTATCTCAGATCTCAATTCTCCGAACGAACTCTCATTATCGGCAGCTACATGATGCGAGATATCAGCAACGATCTCCTGAGGTTTTAAAGGCAGGAACCCCAGGGTTTGCAGCTTGGCGATCAGTTCTAGGCCTATACGAGCCGCCAAGTATTCGGCCTGGGCCTTTTCGGCCAGCGAGGCATCTTTTGAGCGCGCAAGGCGCATTAGGTACGCCCGGTGGGTATGCATATATACGACCATCTCACCTATGGTCTTTTTGGCCAGGTCTATATCCGGCGTAATGGCGTTGCGTGCTCTTATATCCTCGATATCGCGCCGGATTGTCTTATCGCACTTCTTAAATATCTGAGCTATTGAGGCAACGGTGTACCCCTCACCCAAAAACACTTCGACACACTGCTGGCGCAAGTCCTTATCGACAACTTCAGGCGCTACGCGGCCTTCCTTTATGTCTTGGATCAGCACAAGGATAGGCTGCTCTTTATTGGCCTGATCGTTATTTACTGACATGCTGCGCCTCGCTATAGTACTTTTTCACAAGCTCCGCTGGTACCTTGTTCTTACCTATACAAGAAATGTAGCGGCGCACTATGGCATCGCAATAATGAGGATCAATCTCGATCCCAAGACATGCCCTATGCAAGCCCTCTGCCGCGATTAAGGTGGTGCCCGAACCCAAAAACATGTCCAGGACAACGTCCCCCCGTTTGGAACTATTCTTTATCGCGCGGTGAGCCAAAGCGACAGGTTTCTGGGTCGGGTGATCATAGCTGGCGGTATGGTCTCGCTTTATCTGCCAGAGGGTTGACTCATTTGTAGGGCCATACCAATTATGTGCACCATTATTTTCTTTCCAGGCGTAGAGACAAAACTCGGTCTGCTGGTTATAATCGCCATAACCGATGGAGAAGCTTTCCTTTGCCCAAGTTATTACGCATGAAACATGAAATTTCAGCTCGGTAAGCATCTGGTACATAGACCCAAATTGGGCCGACCCATTAAACAAATAACAAGGCGCGCCCGGCGCAAGATATGGAGTCACGTTTTTAAGGATCGTTTTAAGCCATTTTTCGTATTCTGCCTGGCTCAAATTATCGTTATAAATCCTATTCCAATCACGCGATTTTTTTGGGCGAACGTTATCCACCGGTCGATTGCCACCATAGTAATTGACATTGTATGGCGGATCGCTAAAAATCAGGTTAACCTTTTCATCACCGATTAACCTCTTTATATCTTCTGGATTTGAAGAATCACCACACAGTAGCCTATGTTTGCCGAGAAGAATAAGGTCGCCTTTTTGAGTTACGGCATTACCTAAATTATCGAGCTCTTTATCGAGGTCGAACTCATCTTCCCTGGCATCTTCGGCTTTATCCAGGATTTCACTAATTTCCGGCAAGTCAAAGCCCGTGAGGCCGATGTCAAAGTCAGGGATCTTGGTTAGCTCCTCTAGTAAGACCGCGAGCTTTTCATTGTCCCAATCGCCCTGGATTTTGTTTAAGGCGAGATTAAGAGCTTTTTCCTGCGTAGGATCGAGATCTACGACACTTACCTCTACTTCTTCAAATCCAGCAGCGATAAGTATGTTCAACCGTTGGTGACCACCGACAAGGTTGCCTGTGCGCTTATTTAGAACAAGTGGCTCAACCAGGCCGAACGTTAGGATACTTTTCTTAAGACCCTCATACTCGGCATCGCCTGGCTGAAGTGTAATACGAGGATTGTAAACAGCGGGGTTGATTTCTGAAACTTTTACTTTTTGAATCTTCATGTGGCACCTCCAATTTTAGCCATTAGGTGCCGCTGGCAACAAAAAAAGCGGCACGAATCCGTTAATTTGGACTCATGCCGCTGTTAGGCGCCACATGAATTAGGTAGCGGTACTATCTGCTACAAAGAAGAGTATTTTTTATTAACACTCTCGCTATAAATATACCACAAATATAAGAAAATGCAAGTTATAAATTATTGATATTATTTAAGTTAAATATATTTTACTTTTTATACTTCTAGCCAGATATCGGTTACTTCGTTAAATATAGTGGAGTCATCAAAATCTGCTGGCAGCACATTTTCGGCTGTCTTACCAAATATATAATAATTTTCTTTATAAAAACCACTGGCTAATAATTCTGAACAAATAAGCAATTTTTTGTTGTTAAATATATTATTTACATGCAACAGGCAATTTCCTAATGCTGGCCAAATATGGCCAATTGCTTTTATAGGATACCACAAAAGTTGAGGAAAATCATAAAGTGTATTATTCATAGAAGCCCACCAAAGAGCTATTTTTATTCTAGGATAATTGTTATCATAAGTCTTTCTCATTACTTTTATTTCAATCTTTTTATCAACATAGTTCTTTTGCAGGTCACAGACTCTTGATCTTGGAACTTGCCCTTCAATTAAATCATAGCCCCCCATACATCCCGCTACATGAGTCCATTTGCTTCTATCTCCATACCCCAACTTTTGTTGTACCCAAATAGTAGCGGCTGTGCCGCTCGCTACAAGTATAACATCGCCTATTCTAATTTTCTTTGGATCAATTATTTTGCCCATATTTTTATCCCCTCTTCTTTACCACATTTTTGCTGTTTTGGTTTCGAGTTTATTTTCAATATCATCATCGAGATCATGCATAAAGTCTAATCCGGTGCGTTTTTCAATCTCTCTAATAGAAGTAATAAATTGTGGCAGCATATTACCGGGCCCTTTTTGGTTAGGAAGAATAAACGCTATCGAATCAAGGTTTTCCCCTGTTTCTGTGCAGGAAACTATTATCTTATAGAAATGCGCAGGAACGGCTACCCTGTTTGGCCCTATGGTCTTGTAAGTGGAGTTCGCATAGATAGGCCCTGTAAAGACATAGATATTTTTCTTCTGGTGTACCCAGCTCCTTACCTTCTCTTCTAGGTTCTTCCATATGCCTCTATTGAAGCCAATACCCACCTGTGGTGTCATATTTGATAAAAGAAAGCTCTCGGACATTGTCTGTGTGTCTCTTGCCATATCCGCGGCAGGAGCTAAGTGACCCTTATCATAACCGCTATTCTTGTAATCAACTAATTCTGCCCTTTGTCCGGGAGGCAAATCTGGGTCTGGCCTAAAATCTCCTGTCCTACCTGCGTTCTTGACACAATAGGCTTCGGTAAAATGGTAACTTACCCAGTCTGCATTCTTCTTATCTGGGTTATATCCTAAAACATAGCCTTTGCGGTAAAGAATGATTTTTTCGTGGCCGGGATAGCCGAAAAGAATGTGCTCATTGTTATCGGCTCTTTTCGTATGCGCAAAGAGGCCTGTGCTTTGGGCTGTTGCAGGTTGAGACTTAGTAGAAACATTGCAACCTGGGACTAAAAGTAAGGCAATAAATAGATATAGAAAAAAATTGTGGAGTTTTTTCATATCCTGCGTTTGCCCCTGCTTATATATCAGAAATAAGTTCTACCCCTTCGGTGGATACGGATCTTTCCCGTAAGTATATTCAGTTTGAATAGTGCCATCTCTTTTTTGAATAATAACCTGCCCTTTTGATGCATTTTGCGCAATATCCTTAGCCTTATCAATTGCATTGCTTTTATCTTCAAAATTACCTGCAGCCTTGCTTTTCCCTTGAGTCTTCACGTTCCATCCACCCTCGCCATCAGGCGAAACCCACACGCGTTTTCGGTCAGACATAATAAACCTCCTTTTATTTATGTAACCTTTATCTTATGCCTATATATACAATAACGTACTCAACTTTTGACAACCCCATATATCTCCTCCGCTATCTCATCAATAGTATTTATTGCTGTATTCCTTGCAAGCTTATCTGCGAGGGAGGGGCTATAATCAATGACTTGCTGTTTTGTTATATTGTGCCAAATTGGAAGAATCACTTGTTGGCCAGAAACTGCTTTTGTTACAATTCCGTCTAATTCATAATTTGCCCAGCCCTTGCCAATAAATGCGGTTGAAAGTACAACTATCCCGAATCGACTGTTTGCAAGTCCTTTATCAATTTTTCTTCTAAGACTATCTCCGATTTTTAACTCAAACTCATCATACCAGACTTTCAGACCCTTTGATTGTAACTTTATAGCTAAAGGCCGCACCACTTCATCCTTATCTTCTGATGCATGAGAAACAAAAACATCGTATTCCCTATGTTCCTCTCTTTCTACAAATTGACCATTAGTATAATCTCTATCCAAGCGAAGAGTTGGAACGCTCGATAGCGGGACTTGTCGTAACTCAGGAAGCGCGCCTGGCAAAACATTAACCGATGTTCTTACCGTACCACGATATCCGCCTAAATCAACAGTCACATACCAGTGCCCAGATCTTGGGACAGGAATCCTAACGGGGGAACTTTTTGCAAGTCCACCATAATATGTATGATGTCTACCATTTTTAAAGCTACTATAATTTGAACTGTCCATCAATCTGACATTAGCGGAGTTCCCTGAAAGAATAACCTCAACTATTTCTCCGCCATTTAGATTACCTAGGTCATAATATTGAAATTGCATATTGTCTCCGAAATAATATTGCTATTTTTGCTATTAAACATATTAAAAATAAAACTTATGCCCTTCTTTGCGAAGTCGATCGCGCCTTATTTCATAATCAGGCATTACGTTGCCTAATAATTTCCAAAATTCTTGCGAGTGGTTTGGTTGCTTTAGGTGTGAGAGCTCATGAACGACAACGTAATCAATTAGAGATAGAGGAGCCATAATAATATGCCAATTGAATCTGACCTTGCCTTTATGGCTACAACTGCCCCACCGCTTGCTCTGGTTTGCTAAAGCAAACTCCACTGGTGCAAGATCTAGCTTCTTAGCGTAAATTTTAATCCTATTAAATAATGCGTTGCGAGCATGCCTCTTGTACCAATTGGTTAGTAACTTCCTCATGACTCTCTTTTTGCCCACTTCTGTATATTCATCATTGATAGAAACTATAAAGCATCCATTCGTAAATTTCACTTTGCTTGAAGATGCTTTATCTAATCTTAAAACTTTAAGACGAAACTGCCGCCCAAGATATAAAAATGTTTCGCCATTAGCAAACTCTCTCTTAGGAAGAAACTCACCCACTTCTTCGATTTGCTTCTGCTTCTTTATGATCCAGTCAGCTTTAGAATGCACCAATTTTATTAGCGAATCAACTGATGGTCCCAGCGGCGCTCTCAGAAATACTCCTTCGTGGGGATCGACAAAAAGACTTATAGTCCTTCTTCTGCTGCTTCGTCGTATGAAGAAGTCTATATTATGGCTCCCGAATGCTATTGTTCCTTTTTCCGTTATCATTTGGCCAGTCTTACCCTCGCTAAATCCATAATCTTGGCAATCAAGATTTCGATCTCTTCAAATTGATAACCTCCTGAACGAAGAATACTTTTTATCTGCCTACGCATTTCTCGCTGAACGTCATCTTTATGCACCCAATCTATAACTGCCAGATTTTCTAAAGCTTTAACGATTGAATGGGCCAAAGCTTCATAGCTATTGTCATCTTTTTTGCCACTACTTGCCTTTAACATCTTATAGAATGCATATTCTGTCTCTGTGAAACCTAGGTCTTCGGCCACCTTGCCAATATTACGCATTTCCTCAACTAATGAATTTAGGCGTTTGAGCTCTTCAACAGCATCTATCCTTTGCTGCTTCCTCTCTTCGATTATCTTCTCAAGACGCGCTTTTAAAGATTCGAAAAATACAGGGTCTTCCTGAAGATGAACGTGGATTTCATGCCGCATAGCATGTTCAATTTCGCTCGCCCTTGCTTCTGGTGTAGTAAGGTTTTCAACAAATTCATCAAACTTCTTTGAAAAAATGGAAACTGGCTCAAGTAGCCTCTGTACGCCATCGGTTTTTATGTGTTCTTCGATAAGCTGCCTCACCTTTGCACCACAACTCGATAAGTCTAGGGAAGAGTCTCTAAAACGAGCTCTCGCGGCATTTCTAATCTTGCCTAGCCATTTTAAATCAGAACTATACCGTAATGCTGCAGGATCTGGTAAAACCATATCCATACTCTGCGCAAAACGTCTGAATGCAAGATCAAACTCTGCCCTTACATCTTCTGGCTCTACTATTTTTATACATGTCTCAAGATCATCTCTGGTCACTTTATCAAAGAAATGCATAGCAATTCTATGACGTGCTTCAAGCCTTGGCAATTCATCCGTTTTTGGAGTTAACGCTCCTACTATATCAGTAGGTTGAAATACAATAAGCGCCTCTTGTAGATCTTTTGAAATACCCCAATAGTCAATTACAAGGCCGTAGTCTTTCTTGTCTGCGGTTCTATTTACACGTGCTATCGCCTGTAGGAGCGTGTGGTCTTTTAAAGGGCTATCGATATACATTACTTGTTCCACAGGAGCATCGAAACCAGTTAAAAGCTTGTCACAGACAATAATAATGGCTAATTTTTCAACGGGATCTTCCTTAAAACTACGAATTATCTCCTTCTCCTCAGCCTGAGTCTTGTGATGCTTCTTAAGCCGCTGTGGGTCATTGTTACTACCTGATATCAAAACTGCTGATGGTGGACCACTGAGCTTATCAAGCATCTCCTTGTACATAATAGCAGCTTCTCTGCTCGGAGTTACAATCTGAGCCTTAAAGCCATTTGGCATGATGAATTTTTCATAATGATCAATAATATCTAGGCATATGGCTTCCACCCTAGAGGACGCAAGGCCAATTATCTCTTCTGTGGCATATTTTCGCTTTATCTCTTCACGTTCTTTTTCGCTATATTCCTGAAAATATCTGTCGAAAATGGTATCAAGATTCTCACCTTGTACATGAACATCAGGAAGCCTGCTTTCATAATAAATGGGGACGGTAGCCCCATCCTGTACGGCTTGCTCGATTGTATAAGTATGGATATACGGCCCGAAGGTCTGTATAGTGCTACGATCTTTCTTATCTATTGGCGTGCCTGTAAAGCCAAAGAAACACGCATTAGGTAATGCCTGCCTCATATTGGCTGCTAAATTCTTATACTGTGTTCTATGCGCTTCATCCACCATCACAAATACATTCTCTGCCTCTGACAACACAGGATGTCTTGTATTTTCGGATGCTTCTTGAAACTTCTGAATAGTAGTTATGACTGTTTGCCCATTCCCCTGCCTAATAAGCTCGCGCAGATTAGCTACGCTCTTTGCCTGAGCCGGATTCGGGAAACCACATCTTTGGAATGTTCCAACAATCTGATTATCAAGATCTACGCGATCCGTAACAATAACTAGGGTGGGATTTTCAAGCTCTCTACATCTCTTTAGCTTAACAGCAAGCCAAAGCATAGAAAGAGACTTGCCTGAGCCCTGAGTATGCCAGATAACGCCTCCGCGCTTCTTCGAACTTTTCTCCTTCTGAATTCTTCTGATGGCATTATTGACAGCTATGAATTGCTGATAGCGAGCTATCTTCTTTATGGTCTTCCCACCCTCAACCTCAAAAGAAATAAAATTTCTGATTATATCAAGCAGATTGCTGATTTCAAGCAGGCCATATATGAGAATATCTTGCGGATTGGGCGTCCTTCCAAACAATCTTTTGGTATATTTTTCATTTAATTCATCGAGGCTGATCGGATATGGAACCTTCCATTCGAGATAATGACGATATGGAGTATAAGCGGTAGCATATTTTGCCTGCTGCCCACACGTGGCTATAAGAAGCTGCATGGTTTCGAATAGCTTAGGTGCGCCCCTATCTTTATATTCTTCTTTTAGCTCCTGATATCTAAAAAGCTGCTCGATTGCTTTATTAATAGGATCAAGAATCGTGGGATTTTTACACTCTATTAAAACAACAGGGATACCGTTAATAAAGACGACAACATCGCACTTAATATTTTCTTTTGGCCCAGCAACTTTAAATTGGCGGGTAACTACGCACTCATTTTTCTCTGGGTGATCAAAATCAATGAAGGATACGCTGTGACCCTTCTTGCCTTGCCCATCGCCTATATCCTGCTCAATGGAAACACCATGAACCAAAGACGTATAAATCTTTTCATTTGCCTCGATAAGACTCGTTGCTGGAACAGTGGTTATGGCACGAACCGCCTTTTTAAGATTCTCATCTGAAAGCCAAGGATTTATCTCTTTGAGCTTCTTCTCCAGGCGATAGGTCAACACTATCTCTTTAAGGCTACCTCGTTCTGTCTCCAATTGCTCAGGGGGGACAAACGTATACCCTAGAGCCTGCAGGAGCTCAACGGTCGAGTCTTCTGATAAGTGTAACTCGTTCCAACCTTTACTGGTCATGATTGCCTCTTTCGCCATGCTTCATTCAATGATTTGAGCATGTACTTATAAATTGCACCCGGAATTGGCGGCGACTGTATAACAGCGCAGTTATATTCATCTGCCAATTCCATTGCATCTTCTGCAGAAATATTTCCATTCTTTATGAACACATCGCTTTTACTTAACACATTTTTGGAAGCTATGGACAAACAAAAAGATCTACGAAATAAATATGAAAAATCTCCTGCTGCTAAGAATGACATAACTAGAGCAGCCCATTTGGCAACCACCAAGGATATCTCATGCCCGACAGGTATACTAAGAAGCATATAAAGGACAAAAAATAGACCAACAACGCCGACACAAATTATGCCCCCTAAAATATAGGCTACACGCTTACTTAGGTTATGCGTAAAAAATGCTGATTCTGCTAAAATATCAATCAATCTACTCGGCCCAACAGCTATTTTAGAGTCGTAATAACGTTTATCGAATAATGGCTCGCTTCTGTCTATGCTTCCCACGTCGATTTTGAGTTGAGCTAATTCAATTTTTGATGGCTTATGATCGAGAGCATCTGCCAACATAAGAGAGCGCCTAATATACTCAGCGCGATCCTGATGTTCTAATGAAAATTCGCGTGATACAAATAAGAGCATCGGTAAGATAAATAAGCCCATCCCTAATATGACTGCGGATATGCCGGACGAACAAGGAACCAGGATTACTGATAGTAGCAACATCCCTAAGCTTGCACAAATACTTCTATGATACCATCTCTTGCTCTTACCAAACTCGGATCTCATAGCTTCGATTAATCGGTCTGTTAATTTCATGGCTTATCCTTTACGCTCCAAACGTATCACCAAAAATCCGCTTCCAGTGACTTATCGCTTGATCTTGATTGCCAGCTTTCTCAGCATCCCAAGCCTGAAGAGAAACAGAGTGGGCTGCACCTATTATTAACTTATGCCCTTCGTCTAATTGTCCCGGGTAAACCTTGGGCGCCAATGGCAGAAATGAGTCTTGACCACCCTGTTTAATAGCCTCATTAAGAGCCCAGAATCCAACTGCCACACCATAAGAAAGGCTGTTTATATTCTCGCCCTCTTTATTTTTCTGTATGTAGCCCTTTGCTATAGCCAATTCAATATAATAGGAAGGTAATATGCTACGAAACTTTTCTTTATTCCAATATTTCACAATTTTAACTACTTTCCTATATGTTTTATTGTTAGCGACGTGTAATTTTTCCGCTATCTCAGTGTCAATCCTAGGGTTAGTCCTTGTCCAGTTATCTTTTCCATCGGGTATAAGGTAAAAAGAGCTTTCCGTCTTGTTATCCGGCTGCAATGAGAAGCAGGGAACTATATCGTATCCCAAACCTTCTTCATCGGACGTTTCACCCTGGGTCATCCTTATAGCAACAGATTGTCCATCGGGTTTAACTTTAGTATCAGGATAGTGCCGCTTAAGAACTGCTGCAAATTCTGTCACTAACTTAGAAGACGATATATAAATTCCGATCGTCCAGCGGCTACCTAACAATGGGTTATTTGATAACACGCCATCTGACACAACGGTATATGGCAACCTATAGCCGTTTTGCAGATAAGACAGATTAAACCCATCCAACGGGAAATATATATCTATATCATCCAGCGGCCATATCTTAGTATGTCTTGCAAAAGAACCTCCCAAGAAATCATCATCTTTTATGGATAACACCCGCGGAAAGGTCGAATCTCGCTTATGCTCACCTTCTAAAAATTCTCGCAAATGATTATGGCTATCACTAGCCGTAGACCGGATCCCTTCCGGTATGTTTATTGAGGAGTCAAGGAGCTGCCCAAAGGCTCCGTTAGCGTTTTTCGACTCCTTTAATATTGCCTCGAATAATTTAGAATAGTCGCTCATTTCACACCTCTCATTTTTTAATTCTTACCTCGCCAGTCAAAAGGACCTGCATAATTGCAGATTTGACTTCGTGATAAAAATTATATGTTGTCTGGTTAATTTGAATATCTAAATCAATCTTTTGCATAAGATTAATAATGACCTGCTGCTCTTCTATTTGCGGTAAGCTAATCTTTATTCGATTTAAATCGTCTTGATTAATAGTTGCCTGTTGCACAGCTGCTTTTATTCCACGTTTCATCTGTCTTAAATATAGAGAAGATGATAAAAAGGTAATTAAATACTCGGGAAGACATTTTGACCCGTCTGTTCTTACCCTAATATTCTTGCTTTCAAAAACAGCCGGTCCTAAGTCTTCTCTCACAATACCAGCCTTACCTACTTGGTCTAAACTATTTACTCTATTAATTAATATATCCCCTGGTAATAAACCATAATCAACCAACTCTTTCTTGCTTGCTTTCACTAATGGTGTATTTCGAGTATTAACCTTGCCATCAAATATGTTATACATTCTGATGCAAGGAACTCCAGCTCCATAATGTCTTTCATGTTTATATATTCCATTTCTATAGTCAGCAACGATATTTTCAAACCTTAAAATTTGCCATTTTTCTGGAATTTCCCCAAGTTCACTTTTTATAAACTTTTTTTTCTTACTCGGAATCCCGCGCGTGAATAACTCCTGAATGAGACCCTTCTTGAGAGTTTGAGTTTGATCAATAATTGCTTGGGTTTGGTCGATGACAAGATCGATACGATCAAGGATTTCAACTATCTTCTTTTGCTCTTCATCAGGTGGAAGGTAAAATGGGAAATCTGCAAGAGCAGAGAAATTTAATGAATTCCTTACGCTACCTTGCGTGCCAGCCTTGACAAGGCTTCTAAAGCGAGGACTGAGTATCCAATGATCCAGGTATGATTCATTTAGACCCATCTTGGTCTCAAATGTAACATACATAGGACTGAGTAGCCCTTTATCGACTTCCTTCAGGCGTGCTATAGAGCCAACATTGACCCTTGAAGGGTTATAGGCGAACTGCCCTCTCTTAATAATTTTGTAATTAGACAGATCCTTACTAAACACTTTTTTGTAAAAATGCTCCTCTGATATCGAAAAACCGGGTCTGTTTGTGACACTCAGAACGGGCGCGCCGTTATCTTTGATTGTGTTATTGCGATCGCTAATTTCGGTAAGATACTCTCCGAGCTTAATACGCTTCCATCCGGAAGGTAGCTTGTGACTATTTCCCATACCCTAATCCCTTCAAGCATTCATCCATCTTTTTTTCAGCCTGATCGCGATGAGCCTCAAGATCGCGTAACTTCTTAAGCGCATCCCTGACGTCGATCCTGGGTTCGGGTTCCGTCATATCAATGTAGCGGCTAATATTAAGATTGTAGTCGTTCTCCTTAATTTCATCCTGCGAAACTACCCTAGCAAATCTTTCTATATCCTCATATCCATTAAAAGCACTAACGATTCTTTCGATATCTGCGGCTCTGAGTTTATTCTGATTTTTGCCTCCCTCATAACATCCTGAAGCATTAATAAACAAAATTTTGTTTTTTCGCTCCTTTGGTTTGTTCCTATTAAAGATTAAAATTGTTGCAGGAATGGGGGTGCCGTAGAAAAGATTCGGGGCTAATCCTATCACCGTCTCAAAGCGGTCTTCTTCTATCAGGACTTTCCTGATCTTACCTTCAGATGCGCCCCTAAAGAGCACGCCGTGAGGCATCACCACACCAACCATACCTTTATCGTTAATTGTAGCAATCATGTGCTGCATGAAAGCATAATCTCCTTTGGTCTTTGGAGGAATGCCATAACGAAATCTTCCGAAACCATCATTCTGAGCCGCTTCCATGCCCCAATCTTTTAAGCTGAATGGCGGGTTTGCTATGACTCTATCAAATAGCATTAACTCGCCTTCCTTAACAAGTTTGGGAGTCCGTATTGTATCGCCCTTCTCAATTCTTGCATCAGGTAGGTTATGTAGGAGCATGTTCATCTTGCATATGGCCCAGGTACCCAGATTCTTTTCCTGGCCGAACAATGAAATATTCCTTGGGTTACCCTTCTTCCTCTCTATATAATGGGCACATTCGATAAGCATACCGCCTGAACCACAGGTGGGATCGCAAATACGCATACCTTCTTTGGGCTTTAGAAGCTCCACGATCAGCTGGACAACTTTCCGCGGCGTATAAAACTCTCCGCCTTTTTTTCCGGCGTCGTCGGCGAACTTCTCAATGAGGTATTCATAGGCCCTACCCAACATGTCCGGCTCTTCGAGGTCTGTATTTTTAAGGCTGATTTTAGAGAAGTGGTTCACAAGCCGTGATAGTACCGAATCGCGGTTTTTTGTATCGCCGAGCTTATTGGAATTAAAGTCTATGTCTGCAAGAACGCCCTCGAGGATCTGATTCTTATCTTCGAGAGCATGACAGGCCTTATTGAGCTCATCTCCTATATTCTGTGAAACCTTGCGTATCTCGGACCAGCGAGCGCGCTTCGGTACAAAGAATTGATGCTCGTCTGGATCTTCCATGGCTATCTTTGTGGCCTCAGCCTGAGATGTGCCACGTTTAAGCTCCCTCTGTATAACTTTCTCCGCCTCATCCTCAAAAACATCGGATAGACGCTTAAGGAATAGAAAGCCGAAGATATAGTTCTTATAATCGGATGAGTCAATCGAGCCGCGTAGAATATCTGCTGCACCCCATAGATAATTATTGAGTTCGCCATTTGTTAGCTTTGACATTTTTATCCTCCCTATTTCTTTATTAGTTCTTCTATAATCTGCTCGGTAATTTTTTTCCTTGTGACTGCAGCATCCAAACTCAATCTATACTGTTCAACAGAAGACGCTGTTAAATCTATTATCTGTTTCTGTAAATTGATCGGCAAAACAGGAATCTCAAACTCTTCTATGTTTGAAACTGTAAGCACGAGGCGCGTATCAGCGGAAGTTGCGCTCGTAAGAATTTTTCTTTGGCCTTCCTTTATATTCAGATATATGGCCAAAAATTCTGGTAACACTAACTCGTCTAGGCGTACGGCTATTAAGTTTGATGTTATTAGAGCCTTGCCGATGTTCTCGGGAATAACAGCGGCTTTCAATAGGCTACCTCTGCAGGTAACAACGACATCTTTCGGATATACTAAATATCTAGCTAAGTTCTTAAAATCCCCAGGTATTAACCGCCGACACGTATCAGGTCTAATAGTTCCTTCGGCTACATCCTTAATATTTATCAAGGGAAGACCATCCGCGCCTTCTTCCATTTTCTCCGTACTATATAATGGAGCGCCTGAAAATATCTCTTTGGATAATAGTTTTAAAGGCTTCGTTCTTTCTGTCATGTCTATATCATCTTTAACCATGCAGAAAATATATCACATGGCAATAATTCTGTCAAGTAAAAAGTAATAAATTTTAATGATACATAAATCTGGTGTTGCCAACACTAAATTATTCCTACTGTATATTGTGCTTATCTCTAATATAACTTGCTATTTCGAAAAACCTATGGCTATATATGTATTAAGGAAAGGGGGCCAAAATGAGCGAGATAATGACACTTAAAAGTGCGCCTGTTGAAGAGCTTCTCGAGAGATATAAGGAGCTTTATGGCGAGGATGCCACCAGTAACCATAGGCTCTATCTCTGGCGTAAGATCGCTTATAGGCTACAGGAGCGCGAGCAAGGCAGTCTATCAGACAAGGCCAATGGGCGACTTTCGGCGCTTATTGAGGAGTATGATCCTATCAATAACAAAGCTCTCAGGCCGGATAGGCCGCCTTCATGTCTGCCAGCCAGTACCAAGGATAAGCGTCTTCCTATTCCGGGAACTGTGATTACTAAGGAATATAATGACGCTAAGTACCGAGTAAAGGTACTTGAGAAAGGTTTCGAGTATAACGGAAAGATTTATAAGACATTATCCGCAATCGCTAAGGAGATAACCGGAGCGCATTGGAACGGATATCTGTTCTTTAATTTATAGGAGGTCTGATGGAAAAACAAGAAAAGAAAAAGATTAATTGCGCCATATATACACGCGTCTCGACTACTGAAGGGTTAGCGCAGGAATTTACGTCGTTAGATAACCAGCGCGAATCGGCAGAGAGCTATATCCAAAGCCAAAAGTCGGAAGGCTGGATAACGTTGTCTGAGTGCTACGATGATCCTGGCTATACAGGAGCGAATACCGAACGACCTGCCCTGCAAAAACTCATGACTAACATTAAAAAAGGTGGCATTAATTGTGTCGTGGTTTATAAAGTAGATCGATTATCACGCTCGCTTCTTGATTTTACTCAACTCTTAGAGTTCTTTGAACAGAACAACGTAACATTTGTATCTGTGACACAGGCTTTCAACACCAATACCTCGATGGGGCGCCTTACCTTAAATATACTCCTCTCTTTTGCACAGTTCGAACGTGAAATTATAAGCGAACGAACACGCGACAAGATGGCTGCTTCCAAAAAGAGAGGTAAGTGGGTCGGTGGCAGGCCGCCTTTAGGCTATGATATCGACAAGATAAACCGAAAGCTTGTCATAAATCCAAAAGAGGCCGAGATCGTAAAAGAGATATTCGATCTTTATCTTGAGAAGCGATCTCTCCTTTCAGTAGCAGTAGCGCTAAATGAGAAGAGTCGCATGACAAAAAGCTACGCTACCCTGGAAGGCCGGAAATCCGGCGGTGTAAAGTTTAAAAGTACGAGCATTCAATCGATAGTTAAAAATCCATTCTATATCGGTAAAGTTCATCATGCCGGGCAGCTTTATCAAGGCGAGCAAGAGCGCATATTACCCGACGATATATTCCAAAAGGCTCAAGAAATACTGGCCAATAACCGTCGTGAGCGCAAGGTCGCTGGCGTAGTGACGAATACTGGCTTATTAAACAGTATCCTGCGCTGCAAGGCCTGCGATAGCACTATGTACTACATATATAGCAAGAAAGGCACTAATAAGTACCATTACTACCTTTGTATGAACGCCCAGAAGCGTGGCTATAAGAGCTGTCCTACGCGTCTCATTTCAGCTCAAGCTATTGAGAATAAGTTTATGGAATTTTTAAGGACAGTCTGCAAAGATCCGCGGATTGAGGCCAAGGTCTGGGAATCGCTAACCCTGGAAGCAAAAATACCAGTCCTTAAATCAATCGCCAAGGTTGCGCATTACGACGCGGTTAACGGAACTCTTGAGATAGTGCTCCATGATGGCGATAAAAGCCACCAATTCGCGCTAAAGCTGGCTGAATTAAAGCATATACCTTATCATCGCCAGCAGGCCGCGATAAGCAAAGAACCGCTCATACGGCAGAACCTGATCCTGGCTCATCAGATAGACCAAATCGTGCATGAAAAAAGATGCACTTTAAAAGAAATCGCTGGTTGGATCGGCATAAGTCCAGCCAGGATCTGCCACATCGCGACTATGCTCCTCATGTCGCCACGAATCCAGGAAGAGATACTCCTGTCTGACAACAAAGCGTTGTCCAGCATCCCTGAATACAAGCTGCGCGATATAACGCAGGAATTAGACTGGAATAGGCAGCAAGAGATCTGGAATAACCTCCTTAAGTCCCAGCAAAATTAGCCCACAAGTAGGTCATTTACTAGAGATAAGTCCAGCCAGGTATCTGCCAATTCCTAGTAAATGGCTATTCCGTTCGATCAATAGCAGCATAATATCGCCAAAATACCATTTACTACACGCACTCTAAAATAATCCAAATCAGAGATGAATCGAGCTATTCCGGCGATTAGCTGGCCTGATCTGCATAAATTTTAAATGCTAAAAGAGAATAATGTTAAAAGCTGCGTGGCTCGTCGGGTAGAAATGCCCTAAGTCTTTGAAACGTAAAGACAAAGAAAAAGCTCTGATCGGCTGAACCAATCAGAGCTTAATGCCTCTCTCTTCTTAAAACGAGAGAGAGATTTTTGGTAGGGGGGTTATCCCCTAACATTAATGTTACATCTTAATTCTTAAGCACCATTATACAGTTATGAGTTACAGAAAACAAGAATTTTCGAAAATCAGAGAGGCGAGTTTCAGAGAGGTATTTGGACATGTCCACTTTTATGTCCATTTCTGTCCACTTTTCAGATGGACATAAAATCATAACCAATTGATGTATATATAGTTATAAAATATACGCTCTTTTCGGCGGACACGCTATTTTAATCAAAATGTCCGCCCTTAAAAGACCTCTTTTTAGGGGCTAACGCCACCCTTGCGATTTGGATCATCATCTTCGTCGTCCTCGTCTCGCGCATCCTCTTCTGGAGTTGTTTGGCCAAAATCCCTATCAGTAATACGTCTTCCCTGTTTGTCTCTTATATCATCGTCATCCATCGGCAAGAAACTGACTCGACTTTCCGCTGCCCTTATGGCCATCTCTAAAGCGTCCGGGCCATCGTTATGATCGTCTCTGGGAAAATATTTAAGTTGATCAAGCAATGTTGTATGCTTTCGGGAGAATAAAACCGTACCTGTTGTAAGATAGGTTTCCATTCCAAAGATTCTTTGTTCTTTAGAAATCCCGGTATTGCGGATTTCTTTAAAAGGGGCTACAACATTTTCCTTATAAGCGTGATTACGCACAGTATTAAGCAATAACTGTGGGAATAGATTAGCTTCGATAATGAAGTTGTTCATTGGATGGCGGATTTTGCAGTAATTAACAATAGTATGAACCAGATCATCCTGAGTACGTTCCATAATATCGGCATCGATGATATAAAGCCGGCCTTTATGCTGGGCAAGGATAATGATACCCGAGTGATCCGAGCGACCACTTTTTACGCCAACGCTCGGGTCGCAGGCACCTACATAGCTATAGTCGCCGCCGAATGATGCGAGCAGTTCTTCCAGCGTGGGGAATTGGTCATCCCAGTAGTAGAATTTTCCCGGGTCGTAACGACTATCCATAGTTTTAGTGGGATCATTTTGTTTCTCGGAATCGAAGCTATAGGAAGTTCCAAATGTCTTGATTTTCATCAATGTATAATAATCTTCCATCTCTTCCCAGAGGACTTTTGTGTCTTTAAGCATATCGGCTTTATTATCCTGAAAGAACCTATCTGCCGCTTCTAGGCCTACTCCGCTTTCATAACTCTCGCCGCGATTACGCGCGATATTCTCCCACTTTTGCCACAAGTCGTCATGCTTGGAGAATTCTTCGATCGCCTTATAAATAAGTTTATCCCAATTAAGGAATTCATCTTTATAGGTCAGCCGTGTCAATAGTGACTTGGGGTGGACAAGTGTTCCTATGGCGATCATATTAACAACGTTAATCGCGCCCATAAACAGGACCACTTGATTAAACCAGCTGAAGATACTTTCTCTGGCTTTGGAGCTATAAGTATTCTTTTCACCATCGATATCATCGAGGAGAATTAAAGTAGGCCTATGCTCATTATGCTTAATCCCCCGGGAACCTTGTCCTGCGCCATATGCTTTTACTTTAATATCATTAGGTGTAATGATTTCATCTTGGGTAAATTTTCCTTTAATCTGACTTTTGGTGGAAAATACATCCGCGAAATCATCTCGCAGGAGAATATTTGTTTGAAGCTCTTTTGACACTGTGGCTAACTGCGACTGCGCCTGATCGGCAGTCGCTGAAAAAATTAAGATAAATCGTTCTTTTCCGTAACAAATAGACCACAATACATAAAATAAATTTACAAGTGTACTTTTTGCGTATCCGCGTGGCGCCGCGATTGCCAGCCGTTTATCGCGATGGTTAGTCATGTCTATGAGAAAATCGCATATTTCTTTGTGAAAAGGAGGGCTTGGACTTTTGAGTTTTATATGATGAGAAAGATAAATATCGGCAAAGGCCAAGATGGATTTTTTGCCCATCGTTTTACGCAGACGTCTTTCTGATTCAATGCCGATACTCACTTCTGAGAATCCTTATTCTTAGTTATATCATTAATCTTTCCTTCCAACTTAGTTAATCCTTCTTTAGCCTCCGCGATTGCGATATTGCGCTTTACGTCCTCTATTAATTTTGCGACTTCCGGATCATTGATATCCTTGTCATTCGCTATTTTTTCAAGGCGCGCTAATTCTTCCTTTAATTTAGCTGGGTTAACTTCTTCCTCGTGAGCATGGATATCAATTTCTGACTGCTCCGGCTTCTCATAAAAGATACCTAAACTTTGAAGAATCTCTATCTGTTCTTTAATGGCTTTCATGGCAAAATAACCGGCCTGCGATTTTTCCTGAATCGATCCCGTTTGCGAGCGCGACAATCTCTGTAAATTCTCTTGCGAAGCGGTCCATTTAGACATGAATTCATTGAGAAGTTTTAGCCTGTCCTCAGGAGTTAATTTTTTGGCGTTTCTTTCCCTGATATCATCCTTATCGCGCCTGATCGTCTTATCACTTACTTTTAAGATCTGGGCTATTGCGGCTGTAGGCTGGCCTTCCACATGCCACAGATGTTCGACACAGTCTTGGCGGATTTCTGAAGGTATTTTTTTAGGATCTAGCGTGCCGTCTCGAATCTGTGCTAATATTTGAAGTGCTGGGGATTCTTCGATATTATCGGGGCGTTCTTCATCCGGCATAAATTTTTACCTCCTTATGAAAGTTCGTATTTTTTTAAAATTTCTTGAGAAACTTTATCTTTACCGGCAAATTTCACATACCTTTTAATGATTCCATCGCAATATGCGCGGGAGATTTCCGTACCAAAGCACCTTCTTTTTAATGACTCCGCGGCCATCAAGGTTGTGCCGGAACCTAAGAATAGATCGAGCACAATATCTCCTCTTTTTGAGCTATTCCTAATGGCTCTGTGGGCTAAAGCAACTGGTTTTTGGGTGGGATGGATATATCCGGCGGTAGAATCTCTTTTGATTTGCCATAAAGTTGATTCGTTATTGGGGCCATACCATTTATGAGCGCCTGCCTTTTCTTTCCAGCCGTATAGGCAGAATTCGGTCTGCTGGTTATAATCTCCGTAGCCTATGGCGAATCGTTCTTTTGCCCATGTAATTACGCACCCTATATGAAAATTTAACTCAGTAAGCATATCATACATGGGGCCGAATTGCCGACTGCCGTTCCAGATGTAAACAGCCGCTCCGAGAGCAAGATACTTGGAAGCGTTAGTAATAATAGTTTTGAGCCATTTTTCATAATCTTCTTGGCTCATGTTATCGTTATAAATCCTCCTCCACTGCTTTGAGTTTTTAGGACGAGCTTTATCATGAGGCCTAGCTCCTCCGTAGTAATCGACATTATAGGGCGGGTCTGTGTGAATCAGGCCGACTATTTCGTTTCCTAGAAGTTTCGCCAGATCTTCCAGCTTTGAAGCGTCGCCGCATAAAATCCTGTGCTCACCAAGCCCAATGATATCGCCCGGCTTGGTCGTGGCTTTTTCCTCATCTTTTAATGCGCTTTCAAAATCAAAATCATCTTCCTTGGCTTCTTCCAATTGGTCGAGGATTTCGCTGATTTCTGGAATGTCGAAGCCTGTTAAAGTTACGTCAAAGTCGGGGCTTTTACCGAGCTCATCCAGAAGCTCACCGAGTTTTTCAATATCCCAATCACCGCGAATCTTATTTAAAGCCAGATTCAAGGCTTTTTCTTTTTCGGGGTCAAGGTCAACGACACTGACATCTACTTCCTTATCACCTTGTTCAGTAAGAACCTTCAGGCGCTGATGTCCCCCGACAAGATTTCCTGTCCGGCTATTCCATACCAAGGGCTCGACATAGCCGAAAGTTTTAATGCTTTTCTTGAGTTTTTCATATTCGGGATCACCGGGTTTTAAATCAAGGCGGGGGTTGTAAGCGGCGGGGTTTATTTGATCGATACGGACTTTCCGAATATTCATTCTTCAGCCCTTTTCCGGACTGCCATTAAAACTTTTCCGGTCTTAATGTTCGTCATTTTACAAATCTTATTCTTGCTTTTTTCAATAGCTCTAGCAACTGTCACTATATCCCCGACTTTCCAGAGACCCGGATTGAGTACTACATTATATACATACCACTTCGAGCTATCTTCCAACGTAAATAATTCACCTTCTATCTTTGTAATTCTCATCTCCGCATCATAATTAGCATAGTCTTCTTTTAAATCACTCAATTCTAAGTTCTTTTTGATACTGTCAGATGGGTTATTCAGACCAGCTCCTGCTTCTTGCTTTCTGGTTTTGTTGATTACTTTATAATAAGCTTTATCTTCACCCTTTCTCGTAGCTCCCGCCGGTTCAATAACAACCGTATCTCCAATCATCCATCCTGAAGGAGGCGGCGTTAAGCGCAGCGGGAATTCCCACATATAACCATTGTCATCTTTCAATATCATAAAGGGTAGATCGAGCACTTCAATCGTTTGTTCTTTATATAAATTGGGATATTCCATTTCTCCCTCCTAGAAAAGTTAATTCCTACCAAAGAAAAAACCCTCGTTATTATAAACGAGGGTTTTAATTATTTTATTGTTTCGGTTTCCTCAAAAATTCGTTCGGGCTTAGCTCTTTCATCTTGAGCTTATTTTACTACTTTTGAAGAAAATCTCAAGTTTAAATCTTATTTTAAACTATTTTACGCCTCCTTCAATTTCTCGGGATGATGTTTAACGACTTCGGCCTGAACCATATAAATAACATCTTCAGCAATGTTTGTTGCATGATCGCAAATTCTTTCTAAAAAACGAGCAATTAATAAAAGCTGAACAGCTCTTGGAGCCGTGGAGGCGTCTTTAGCCATATAGTCTTCGATCAGTTCCTTTGTTATTAAATTGCGCAGCTTATCGGCTTCACTGTCGGACAATATAGCTTTTTTGGCCAGTTCAACATCGCCTTTCACGAATGAATCGACAGCCATTTTTATCATACTTTGCGCAACAACCGTCAATTTTGGAATATCGACTAAAGGCTTTAAAAGCGGCTTATCTACGATTTCGAGAACCCGCTGCGCAATATCAACCGCTATATCAGCAATCCTTTCGAGTTCTGAATTTAGTTTCATACCGACCGTAATGAATCTCAGATCTTTTGCAAGTGGCTGGTGTCGAGCGATTAAGTCAACGCATTTTTCATCAATGACAAGTTCGAGTTTATCTACTTTTGTGTCATTTTCTATAATACTCTTCGCCAACTCCCTATCGCGATTCTTTAAGGATTCTATAGAGTTATGGATAGCCTCCTGGGCGAAGACGCCCATTTTCAAAATATCTTGTTTTAAATCTCTTAATTCATCGTCGAAGTGTCTTTCCATTTTTTTATCTCCCTCTTTCGTTATGAATAATAGATTCTGCTAATCTTTTAACGTGGTCTTTGATTTGATCTCGAACGACCCTGAAAAAATCGATATCTTTGCCTTTCGGATCGTCTACCTTCCATTCTATATGTTCCTTCGCGGGAACAAATGGGCACACATCACCGCATCCTAATGTGATAACCATGTCAAATTCTTTAACGCCAAGGTCGGTAAAACTCTTGGATTTCTGTGATGATATATCTATATCTACCTTTTTCATAACCTCTATTGCCATAGGATCAACCTTGCCGGATGGCTTTGACCCGGCGCTATATGGCTCGAATATGCCCTTACCAGAAAGTCTGGCGAACCCTTCCGCCATCTGGCTTCTGCATGAGTTTTCTACACACACAAACAGCACTTTCTTCATATACCATTGGCCTCTTGTTTATTTCGTAGATCAAAATGTATTTTTCTCGGAAGCTCTTTTCTTATACGAAGCATCGCTTCCTGAGCCGGAAGATTTCCGTCAATAGGGATGGCCCGGACTTTTATGTAGTCATCCTTGTCCAATATTCCCGTGAAGCGATAGACGAAAGGCGTTGTACCTATTGTTCTCCCGGCCCACTGAATTTTCGCCGGGCCTGGCCCGGCCGTAATCTCTATCTCATATTCATTGTACTCGTATGACTGACCATTATACCAATAATTATTCAGCTGAACCGGATTTAGCTCAAAGGAGCCTACGGTACTAAATCTCTCGTCATTCTGGATACTTCGCACGGTCTCGCAGGAAGATAAGGTTAGACACATAGCTATCAGCAAAATCACCCTTATCATCCGAACCTCCCCGTTATATAGTCTTCGGTTATTTTTTTGCTGGGTTTTGTAAACATGATGCTCGTAATATTATACTCCATGAGTTCGCCCAGCATAAAAAACGCTGTGAAGTCAGAAATTCTGGCCGCCTGCTGCATATTATGGGTTACGATAATTATAGTGTATTTCTTCTTAAGCTGCTGTATCAATTCTTCAATCTTCAGCGTTGCGGTAGGATCTAACGCGGAAGCGGGCTCATCCATAAGAATTATCTCCGGTTCCACCGCCAATGCTCTTGCTATACAAAGCCGTTGCTGCTGACCACCGGATAGCTCAAATGCGTTCTTGTTCAACCTATCCTTAACCTCATCCCATATTGCCGCGTCTTTCAGGCTTTTTTCCACCCGTTCCTGTATATAGTATTTATCCTTTACTCCATTTATTCTGAGCCCATAGGCTACGTTATCAAATATTGTCTTCGGAAAAGGGTTTGATTTTTGAAACACCATCCCAACCTTGCGCCTTATCTCTACAACATCAATATCTTCATCATAAATATTCTTACCGTCTATTATCATGCGGCCCTCTGCCTTGGTGCCAAGTATCGTGTCGTTCATACGGTTTATGCTGCGCAAAAATGTTGATTTACCGCATCCTGACGGGCCAATAATGCCGGTTACTTTATTTGTGGCAATATCCATCGACACATTCTTTAATACGTGTGTTTTGCCATAGTAAAAATTAAAATTCCCGACTCTTATCTTTATATCGTCCATTAGATTACTCCATCTTAATCTTTCTTAAACGGTACCGCACCATTACGGCGCATAGGTTCATTATAAACACGAGCGCGATAAGCACTAAGGCCGTACCGTACGCAATAGGTCTTACCTTAGACACGGCATGATGCTGAGTTGACATTATATAAAGATGATATGGCAATGCCATAAATTGGCTGAACAGAGACTTCGGCAAAAACGGGAGGGAAAAAGCCGCTCCGGTAAAAAGGATGGGCGCCGTCTCTCCGGCGGCGCGAGATAAGCCCAATATAGTGCCGGTTAACATTCCGGGGATGGCATATGGCAGTACGTTAGTCTTAATCGCCTGCCATTTTGTGGCACCCAAGGCAAGAGCCCCTTCTCTATATGAATTTGGCACATTTTTTAATGCCTCTTCACTTGCTGTGATCGTCCATGGCAAGGTCATAAGCCCGAGGGTAAATCCTGCTGATAGGATACAGGTCCCTAAATTCATCATCTGGACAAACAATATTACACCGAATAACCCATATACTATTGAAGGCACGCCTGATAAATTACGTATAGACATGCGGATCAGCCGAGTAATTTTATTATCTCTGGCATATTCATTCAAATAAATAGCGCATCCCATCCCTAAAGGAATGGATAATAACGCCGTTATAACGGTTACTAAAAAAGTGCCTACTATGGCGGGCAATATACCGCCTTCTGTCATTCCATTCTTGGGCATAGCTGTAAGGAACTTCCAGCTTATCACCCCGATGCCCTTACTTGTTATATCGTATAAAATAACTATTAAAATGACGATAACAATGCCTACACATAGCCTTAGGATATTAAACCCAAAAATCTCTTTAAATTGTCTGGCCTTCATTTCAAGACCCTCTGATACTTATGCAATACGATGTCGGAAATCATATTTACAATGAAAGTAATAATAAATAGTACAAGACCTATGCCGAAAAGAGCGTAATAATGGGTTGTATTATAGGGCACTTCGCCCAGTTCAATGGCTATAGTCGCGGTCATGGTCTGTACGGATTGCAAAAAACTTGTCGGCATCGCGATGGCGCAACCTGTAGCCATTAAAACAGTCATGGTCTCGCCTATGGCCCTGCCCATGCCCAGCATGCTGGCCGCGATTATTCCCGATAACGCCGCCGGTATTTTTACCCTAACCAGAGTTTGCCAGTGTGTGGCCCCCAGCGCAAGTGATGCCTCTTGAAACGATTTAGGGACGCTATTCAGGGCGTCTTCCGATAAACTTATAATAGTGGGCAACGCCATAACGGCAAGAAGAATTGACCCATTAAGGGCATTCAGGCCGTTTGAAATATGGAATATCTTGGCGATAACCGGCCCCACTAATACTATTCCAAGAAAACCGATGACCACAGAAGGTATGCCTGCCAATATCTCTATTATAGGCTTTGCTATTTCTCTGACTCGTTGGCTCGCCACATCAGATAAATATGCGGCTGCGCCTATGCCAAGCGGTATAGCGATAGCGAGGGCGCCTATAGATACCATCAACGTGCTTACAAGCATAGATCCTATTCCGTATGAGGGCGTCACAAAGGTAGCGGTAGGATTCCAATTTGCCTTAAACAGAAATTCGCTAAAACGTATTTCTTTGAAGGCCGGCAGGGATTTTGTTACCAATAAGACAAATATGCCCACTAGAACTATTACTACCAGCAGCCCATTAAGGAAGAATAGGCCATGGATAAGTTTCTCTTTGAAATTATTATGCTTAGCCATGGCCTATCAATCCTTTCATATGCATCTATCCTATACCGTCATTTACGCCAAGATCCTTGGGCCTCATAGGGTCGTCTCTCACCGTCCCTGTTATACCGAGAGTCTGGTCGTTATAAGCCTGATATTCGCCCGGTATCGCGAAAAAGCCTTCTTTCTCAACTATTGCCTGACCTTCTTCGCTTAGCTCAAATATAATGAAGTTCCTGACAGCTCCCTTTGGAGTGCCGTTCACATATTGATTAAGCGGCCGTGTTATCGGGTATTTGCCGTTCTTCACATCAATAGAGTTCATCGGATCATAATAGGTAGCCCCCGGCTTGGTAGCCACTTTTAACACCTTGATACCGGACGCCTCTTTGGCATAGCCGACTCCTACATAGCCTATGCCGGAAGCGTCCTGTTTAAGGGCCTCCGCTATCTGCGCGTTACCGTTCATGCTCTTAAGGTTCGGGGAGTATTCCCCGAGCATAACATTTTCTTTCATAAAATCGTAGGTGCCGGAATTTGATTGCCTGCCATAAAGGGTAATGGGCAAATCATTCCCGCCTACTTCATTCCAATTCTTTACTTCGCCCCTATAGATCTTACCGATCTGATCGACCGTAAGCTTATCGACCGAATTTTGCGCGCTTACTATAATGCTAAGAGCGTCTATCGCTACGACTACTCTTTTCGGATCTACCCCTCTTTTATTGGCGTCTTCAACCTCGCTCGATTTGATCTGCCGCGATGAATTCGCTATATCGCATTTTTTGTTTATTAAACCCGCTATCCCTGTGCCTGATCCGCCTCCTGTAACAGCGATGGCGGTGCCTGGCTTTTTCGCCATATATATCTCGGACAGTTTCTGCACCATGTTAATAAGGGTGTCGGAACCCTTCACCTGCACCATATCTTCCGCCAAGCAAATATTACAGTAGAAGACAAGCGCGGCACCTATAGTAAACAACCGAACGAATCTATTCATTTCCTCCTCCTTCTGGTTTAAATTATACTATGTTATTATATATTTTACGTGACAGAAATGTGAAATCTTTGTGAACTCTATCCTTCGACTTCGCTCAGGATAGAGTCCTGAGCTTTTGTCGAAGGGCTCTAGAACTTCGTTACTACATCGACCTGGAGCTCATTCCATGGCTTCATATTTTGCCAAGACTTTATGGGCTCCATCCAGTAGTATTCAATGTTCAGCGTAGTGTTCTTAAAGAGCTGATACTCGGCGGCCAGATTGATACCTTTGCCATTAGTGCCGCCTTCTCTCGGCATACCGTTCGTGTTAGCGCTGGTGGCGGCCGTGTTATAAGTACCGAAGCCGTAGAAGTCCGAATCCGGAGTGAAGTCCGTAACTGCATCGCGCTCTATGTAGCGCCATTCGGCCCTGACCTTCCAGTCTCCCGGAACTTTCAATTTCTTCTTACCTATATACCCGCCTACCAGACATCCGTTGTTTTCAGTAGAGCATCCCATGTTGTGAACTAGATCTGTATAGAAGCCGTGCGGAAACTCAATACCGAATATCTTTGAGTTGTCCACGTTAAGCAGTACATCGAACAGATAATAATTAAACCTGTCGGTATTCGTAGGGTTGTCAAGCCCGGCACCGTTCCACCAGCGTGAATTTGTGAGCGCCGATCCTGTGGGGGCCTTGTTTTTCAAGTGCGTAAAATCCCACATGCTGGCTGCTATATTAAGTATGGTATCGAGGGGGCCAAAAGGAGCGGTCTTTCCACCTACCTGATACCCAAAGAGCAGCGGATCATCGCTAATGTTGGCGCCTTCATTTACCCAGTGAAAACCCATATTAGAGTAGATGTTGATATCAGGCAGCACACCTGTCTTTAAATCAGGGGATACATACTGGAATGCGATGCCGTTCAAATTTATATCCGAGTCCCATACGAGCTCAGAATACTCATATGGAATAGGAAATCTTCCCAACCAGAGTTTGGCATCGCTAAAATACTGGCCGTAATCCCTGATCATATCGCTTGGTGCCTCAGTCCTGATATAGTACTGATCAAACATTACCATATCTTTGGTAAAATAATCGTCAAGAGTGTCATTGGTGGATCTTGCGCTCGTGCCTCCGCCAGCAAACCTCACCCCGCCATACATGAAGTCATTAATTTTCCCTTCCATATAGAATCTACCACGAACCCTTTCTCTGATCCTCTGATGTTTTACGACGTCTGTCGCGGCTGCTCCGGTAGGGCTGCCCCAATCACCCTGCGTTCTGAACCTTACATCTCCTCCCCATTTTATCCTCTGGGTCCACTCAGGCACAGAAAGCGACTTTGCCTGCGCGAGATCTTTTGAGACTTGAATCTTTGTTTCATCAAGAATTATCTGCGCGTCAGCCGGTGTGAGAATGTTTTTCTCAACCAGCTTCTGCACCAAAACATCAACTTCCCCTGCCTGCGCCGGTGTTTTAGCCATTATCAGGAACAGGGCTCCTAAAACTACGGCTAATAATATCTTTTTCATCGTTTCCTTTCTCCTTTTTTCATCATTGATATCCTTATCAGTTATCTATCCACACTTATTTATAAGCTCAAAATCCGTCTTTCGGATCCTTCTCAAATTCCTCTCGATATCATGCATCTCTTTGGCATAATACGAGCTGTGATCCTGCCATTTTTCATCATTTTCTATCTGAGACAGGATTTCTTTAAGACGATTTGACTGAGCTCTAACGCTCCCTATTGTCAGTTCATCACCGAACATTTTTTCACCTCCTTTCTTTTGAATTCGGAGCCCATTATTCATCTATACTGCCCGTACCTCACATATATAACCCGCGCCTTTAACCGTCTTGATTATCTGCGGGTTTTCCGGGTCTTTTTCTATTTTTTCTCTTAGATGCCTTATATGAACGTCAATATTGCCATATTCAACGCTGTCCTTATTACTCCATACGGCATCCAATAATTGATCCCGGGTAAAAAGCTCGCCGGGCCTGCTTATAAGCACCTTAAGGATGCCTCTTTCTTTCTCAGTAATAGGGATTTCCTCGTCTTTCACCTTAACCGTAAAATTTTCAAGGTCTATATCAACATCGCCGAAGCTATATCTTGTAGGTGTTGAAGGTCCTTTTTCGGCTCTGGCAAGAACCCGCTTTACACGCGCTACAAGCTCTCTTGGGCTAAAAGGTTTCGTTACGTAATCATCGGCGCCGCATTCGAATCCTTTTAGCTTGTCTCCGGCTTCCGAACGAGCAGTCAACATTATTACGGGAATATCCCCTATCTTTGATTCCGCTCTTAGTCGCTTACAAACTTCCCAGCCGTCTATTTTAGGAAGCATCAGATCGAGTATTATGAGATCCGGGGCCTCTTCCTTGGTGATAGCCAACGCCTCTTCACCGTCTTTGGCTGATAGGACCTCATAGCCGGACATCTTCATGTGGAGGCTGACCAATGACACAAGTTGTTTTTCGTCATCTACAATCAGTATTTTCTTTTTTTGCGGCATATATATTTCCCCTCCAACCCATTTTTTTCGCTTAAGTTTTTCAACAGGCCTATAATAAACTCGGCTTGATTCCTACGAGGTTTTACGTAGCGAAGCAGTACAAAAATCAGAGTTACTAATAAGGATGCTGCGAATATTATCTGAAGGGTATCTTTCATCATTTTGCCACCTCGCTTTCTTTGTTCAATGGAAGTATAGCGTGGTGAGGTGACAAAATCCTTAAGGGGATGTGAACTGTGTGTGAATTGTAAAACGGGGTATTATCTGGGAATTAAGCTGTCGGAATGGTGAAGCTAAATGTAGAGCCCTGTCCGAGTGTTGATTGCACCCAGACCTGGCCGTTGTGGGCTTGAATGATATGCTTGACGATAGAAAGGCCTAACCCTGTTCCCCCGAGCTCCCGGGAACGGGCTTTATCGACCCTGTAAAAGCGTTCAAATATTCTCGGTAGGTCCTTCTCGGCAATGCCGATCCCTGTATCGGAAATGTCGATTTGAACTATCTTTTCTTTGCTGGTGGCGATTACGGTTATTGATCCACCTTCAGGGGTATATTTTATGGCATTATCCAAAAGATTTAAGAAAACCTGCGATAGCCGCTTGTGATCACCCAATACCTTTGACAAATCAGCAGGAATGTCCAATTTTAAGGATAGCGTTTTATCCTTAGCCGTTTTTTCTAACACATTTACACATCGACTTACGATTGGCAATATCTCCAAGGGTTCGAATTCCATCTTCATCTTGCCGGATTCTATCTTAGAAAGATCCAGCAGGTCATCTATTAGATTCGCAAGGCGGTTGCTGTCCTGATAGATGATACTCAAGAATTCTTTTACGGTATCCTCGTTATCAACCTTTCCATCTAAAAGCGTTTCCGCGTAACCTTTGATGCTTGATATGGGGGTGCGCAGTTCATGCGAAACATTTGCTACAAAATCTTTGCGGATTTCTTCGAGACGTTTTAATTCTGTAATATCATGGAAAACGAAAACAGCGCCCTCGATAATATTATCTTTAATAATGGGCACTCCGTTTATCATTATCGTCTTTTGTTCCGGTATCGAAATGCTGACTTCCTGTGTTATGACCTCTCTATTTTCATGTAAAACCCTGTCGACGATCTCCTGTATCGCGTTATTCCGTATTACTTCTAACGGCTTCCTGCCTTCCGGTGATGAGTCGATAAAAAACAGCTTTCTGATCGATGGGTTGAGCAACAGGATTTCGCCTCTTTCGTTTGTAAGCATTATCCCTTCAAACATACTTGATAGTATCGCCTCCAGCTTTGCCTTTTCGGATGATATATTCTTCACTTTTGCATTTATTTCATCCGCCATATCGTTCAGGGCCTTGGCGAGGTCTCCAGTTTCATCGTTAGAATGCACTATCGCTTTTCTTGAAAAATCTCCCGTTGCAAGGCGCTTTGCTATGGCAGACATTTCGTATAACGGCCTCGAAATCATGATTGAAACAAAAAAACTTGCGATCAATGTGGCAAGAAGAGCAAAAATTACTGTTATGCCTATAGTCTTAAACATCCTTGACTCGATAAGCTCTATATCGGAAAGCGGGATAGCCAATCTCAATATTCCAATAAGTTTTCCTTTTCCTAAAGGAACTGCCATATACAGCATATTCTTTCTTATACTGGTGCTAAAACGCTTGCTCTGACCAAAACCTTCTCGCAAGGCATCCTGAACTTCAGTTCTTGTTATATGATTTTCGAGCTTCGGCAGCCCCTCCTTGCCTACTTCGGAGTCGCCAATGACAACGCCTTCTGGATTGATGATAGTCGCCCGCACGCCTAAACTTTGGCCGATTCGATTGGCAAGATCATCCGTATCGGCAGAGTTTATCTTATGGCTCAACTCGTTGTCGATAAGGTTCTTGTTTAAAAGGAGGTCTTTTTTTAGGTTATCCTGTATACGAGTTTCAGTGTAGGTCTTCAGGTGGGTATTAAGATAAAAATATGCCGCGGTAAGTATAAGGACTATGAGCGAGCAAAATATAAAGGTCAGTTTCCAATATATCCTAATCCTCATCTTCTTCCTTGAATTTGTAACCGAGCCCCCTTATGGTCTCTATAAGACTGCCGGATTTGCCCAGTTTCTCTCTTAGGCGTTTCACATGCGTATCGATAGTACGCGTATCAACGCCTGTACCCATATCCCAGACATCGGACAAAAGCCTTTCTCGTGTCTGTACCCGGCTTCGCCTTTCCATAAGCGTCACTAAAAGCTTGAACTCCATCTGGGTAAGGTCTATAGGTTTTTCTTTAACTGTTACTTTATGTTTTGGAATATCGACTATTATGTCTCCTGCCGCCAGAATATCTTTTTTAGCTTCTTCAACCTTACCTCTTTTTAGAATCGCTTTAACCCTTAGCACCAGCTCCCTCGGGCTGAATGGCTTAACTATGTAGTCATCCGCCCCTAATTCAAGCCCGACTATTCTATCGACTTCTTCGCCCTTGGCGGTAAGCATTATTATTGGTATGTTTTTAAACTTTTCTTTTTCTTTTATCGCACGGCAAATCCCGAATCCATCCATGCCGGGAAGCATTATGTCTAAGATTATAAGATCTACGGATCGGTCATCCAATGCTTCCAGGGCCTTCTCTCCGGTTGCGGCAATAGTACATTCATAATTGGCTTTTTCGAGGTTAAATTTAACCAATTTAGATATGTGCTTGTCATCTTCGACTATGAGTATGCGCTCTTTCATTAATGCCTGCCTTTGCCCTATTATACCAAAACCTGCACGCGTTTACGACTGGTCTCTATTAATGGCATGGATCATCTCGCAAAGCCTGCCATAGTCACGCATATTAAAATTCATCGCTATCCTGGGCAGATTAAGATATTCCCTTTCCTGAACCTCTTTATTCATCGGAGGCGAACTCTTGATCTCACCGCTTGTCAAAATGTCCCTAAACTCTTGATTGATTAATTTTAGCTTTTTTGGCGAGATCTCTTTATTCAATCTTATTACAGTCAGGCCCGAGACATATCTTATTGAGTGATATATCCTGTAAAAATCATCAATATATTTTATTGCTTCGTCAGCAGTCTTCGTAATACGAAAAAGCTTAAGGTCTTCTTTTGCAATAAAGTCATTTTTAAGCAGATGGTCGACTACATAGCGTTTCCATGCCTCCCAATATGTCGAGCCTTTGGGTTCCATTAAAACTATTGGCCTGGGCCTAGATTTACCGGTTTGGATCAGGGTAAGCATTTCAAACCCCTCATCATGCGTGCCGAATCCGCCGGGGAAAAGAGCGGTGGCATCGGTCTCTTTGACAAAGATCAGTTTTCTTGTGAAAAAATATTTAAAGTTGATTATTTTATCTTTTTCGTCAATATACGGATTGGGCTTTTGCTCAAAAGGAAGCCTTATATTTAACGCAAATTCCTTGCCTGCTTTAGCACCTTTGTTTCCGGCCTCCATAACCCCGGGACCGCCTCCGGTTACGATCATATAACCCTTAGCTGTCAGCTTTCGCGTAAATTCCTCAGCCATCTTATATTCGGCTGATGTCTTCTTTGATCTCGCAGATCCGAAGATTATCACCTTTTTAATATCTCTATAAGGAGAAAATATCTTGAAAGAATACCGCAATTCTTTCAGAGCATTATTGATAAGCTTCAGATCTCCCTTATCGCTTGATTCCCTTCCTAACTTAACAGCAGTCGTAAGGATTTCGCGCAGCACGTGTTCGGTTTCAACAGAACCGGATCTCTTGGTAAGTTCACTTATCAAGCTGTCTATGGTCTTATCCCCGATTTCATATTCTTTCGGTATTCTTTTCATAATCTGCCTTATTAATTATGTAATTATATCATACGCATAAGATTATAGCGCGAGTTTTGTAGCACTACTTCGGGTGATTCAGTTCTGGACAGCGATGATTTTCGGTAATGAATGGTTCCCTATATCCAATTCTTTCCATGATTACTTATGATTTATTTGAATATATTAAGTTTAATTCCTCTTCGTCGCTCGATGGCTTGACACCAAGACCTGCGATGGTAAGGCGTAAGGCCGTGTTTTATTATCCTTTCTTCGTGATTTTTATTATAAAATCGCCTGAACATACTAAATGCCCACCTCAAACGGATGGGCATTTAGTATTACATTAATGCTTTTCCCTTATCTCGCTCTACGATTATAGGGTGATCGGTTAGTCGGATCTAATGATATATTCTCTTCACTTGCCCGGCTATATACGGCATCTGGCGTACGTCCTAATTTTAAACCGATGACTCTGGTAGGGGTGTTTTGGCGCGCCAAGCTTTTCAGCTGTGATACTTCGCTTGACTTCCAAGGCTTCCCCGAGTTTCTGTTGTACTTTGCCATTGGGTAGTCTCCTTCCTATGGAATTTCTGCAGGGAAACCGACAAAGTTGTTGACTACCTTCACCTCACTATTATAAACTGTTGCCAGCAATACTAGAGCAGATTACTAGTATGGAGGGCGGGATAAGAGGGGTCGCAAACCTTTTAATTTTATTCCGTCCTCTTCTTTTTATGTAAAATACTTCTGAATCCTCTCCTTGTTACAGTCTACGTCGCCTTTTTCTTTATAGTATATTTCCACGAACTTGATTTCTTGTTTAGCTTCTAGGTACGCATATATTACCCTGATGCCGCTGCGTGATCCTCTGTTCAATGCCTTACACCGAAAGTGCTTAACCTTATAGATCTCTGTTTCAATGCCAAGGCCGGGTATCCGTAATGCAAAAGGTTCGTATCCACGAGGGTATTTCACCAGAACGGCTTTTAGGACTTTTAGGTCTTCTTCTAAACTGCGGTATTTTTTGAGGAGCTTATCAAACTCCGAGTCGAATTCAGCCACAGATGTAAATTCCATGATGTCATTCCTCGGGGTATGCTCTCACTGAAAAGGGCGGTTTTCTATAGAAGACGGTATCGTAGTCTATTATTTCCTTGTCCTTGGTTACCTCCCACGGGATATCCTCATGAGAAAATTCGCTTATTGTGGTGGCATCCATAGCAGACAATCTCTCAATGACGTTATCAATTACTTCTTTTTCCCGTGCGCTCCATTTCCATTCATTTATATCAGCATTGACTAGCGGTAAATATTTCTTCTGAGGCTTGCCATAATACTCTGTTGTGACCTTCTTTAACTTGCCTTCATCTATCATCTCCTGAACAATATGCTGAAAATCACAAGGGGCTGGCCCGTAACTTATCTTTCTATAAGCTGCTCCTGTCAAATAGTCTTCGAATAGTTCATAATAGTTAAAGTCAGAAAAATAAAGCAGCTTATATAATACTGTTTCTCCAACGTTAGCCTTGGCTCCGCACTTATCTAAGATATACAGCAGCACTTGCTTAAACTTCTCTTTGTTGAATTTAGGCATTTTTGGCTCTCTTTTCATATCCATACGTTCTTTTCCATCTAGGTCTGGGCTTAATAAATCATCCATTGAGATTTCGAATATCTTTGCAATCTTTGCCAGCTCTATACTGCTTATATCCCTTTGTCCTGATTCGATCTGAGATATTGAAGGACGAGGCACTCCCAGCTTGGCAGCAAGCTCCTCTTGTGAGAGCTCCCTATCTTCTCGCATCTTTTTTATTCTTTCCGCAAGCTTATGCTTTGTAATCATGCTCTCACCTCCAATATAAAGTGTATCATATGTTCGATTATATTACAAGTCTTGTAAGATTATATTACAGTCGGCTATTCCTGTCAACAAAAATCTTTACTCTGATGGAAATGAAAATCCCCGAATAGGCATAATCTGTTCAGGGATTGAGATTTATTTATTTTCGATTGCTAACTCCGGCCGTGTAATCGCGACCGGTTTTTGATTCGGGAATATTAAAAAATGGTCGTTGTTGTTCCTAATTTATATATCGTTATGTCTTTTTAAATATTTTAAGCATTAGGGGGATAGATATAATAATAGCCGCAAGTAGTACCCACCACCCTATCCTGCCAACATAAGGCGCGATTATGATACCGATCGCCAAACCACCGAGCGCCTTAACGCTTACAAATAGCATAAACATCGGGGTATCAAGCGCCTTTACTCTCTCCACCATCTTCATATACCATCCCATGGCCGGCTCCTTTCCCTTTTTACTCTCTATTAACTCCACAATCTGGCTCTTTGCGATATCACCCGGGGAAGTTACATCTGCTTCGGAAACGGCTGGCACTATATCGAGCCCTCCGCCGCGATAAAACGCCTCATAACAAAGCTCGGAACAGAAATAGTCTCGATCCTTTTGCCACTTATTTGCTATGGGTCTCAAGGGGCAGCCTATTCTGATAAAAAATTTTAAAATACCAAGAAATGTGATACCCCAGGTATCGTACTTCGCGTTTAACTTATCTACCAGATAAGATATTGTGCTATGCAGATCGAAACTATATCCGTCTTTAATGCTATAGACGTCATAGGTTTCCTGGATCTTTCTTATGTCACGGCCACGGACGCCTCCGCCGGGGATAGATTCGATAGCAAGATTCATCTCCTCCGAGACGCAAATGGCAACATGACTATAGAGACTGTTAGTGCCCCACGCGATAAGTTTTGAGGCTAAATCTTTTTCTGCCTTAAATAGTAGTATGTCGCCGGGTTTCATAGTTTAATTTATGAAATGGCACCTTCTGGACCGTTCTCGATTCCGATTCATCCAAATAAATTATTTTAAGTATGCATCATAAATATCTTGGACGTACTTTTTTCCAACTTGTATAGTACCGACAGTTGTATCAGCAATACTCCAAGCATGTGAATCACTGTGTGAAGTATCCAATACACTTTTTAGCTTGCCTGTTTCAGACGCAGGCAAACCTAACTTTTCGCATTCTGCAAAAGAAGATTGCAAACCAGCATTTTGTAGTTTCTGTGCTTTGCTAAAACTTGTTCCTTTATCTAATAGAAACTCTAAACATACAGACTCTATGGATTTCCGTAAATGTTGAGAAGCAGTTTCTAATGATCTAAGGTCTCCCTTTTTACAATTTTCCTCAATTAATGACAAATAGGAAAGAGTTTCTCCTTTATCAAGACAAATAGATGGACCTTTCTCATCATTATTATGGAATAAAAATATCTTTGGTTTCAAATGCCCAAAGCGAGCACACAAACGACGGAAGAATGATTTTGAATGAGTCAACACTATCACTTGTTTCTTCGTAGATATACCGACCAAAATATCAATCAATGCTTGTGAATGATTTTCATCCATTGATTGAACAGGATCATCCAGTATAACAACATCCCAAGTATTGTTTCGATCTACTCTTTGGGGAAAATAAATACTCAATGCTAAACTATTGGTATGTGCCTCGCTAAAAAAGGTAACTGGATTAACAACTTTACCAAAAGCTTCCGCGCTAAGCTTAGCCTGACGCCTCACTCCACCTTTTACTTCTATTCCAGAAAACTGAATTTTATCTCCTGGGTTTAGTTTTTCATAGTACGCTTTTATTTCAGTAGCATGTTCTTGTAAAAGTCTAGTAATTTCACTTTTCTCATATTGCTCTAACTTGGCCTGTATCACATCGATTTGTTTAAGTAAGCTTGCACATTTAATAAACTCTACTGCGTTAATGAAAAAAGAGGCTATTTTTTCCAAAGCTAACCACTTTTTTATTTCCTCTTGGTTTACGACTCCTGTAATAGATAAGCTTTTCGCTATTTCTATTTTTAAATCTTCCCATTTCGTAATAATGTCATTCTGCTGAGATATTATTTTTTGTATGATGTCAGATAGTTTTTTTGGTATATTTTCATCCACAGTACCTTTATGAAAATATCTTATTTCAAGATAACCATGAAATTCATCAATAGCGCTTTTTAATTCTTTATTAAGACTTGCAATTGTAGTAGCTATTTCTTTCTCGATGTTCTGAACCTTAACTGCCAATTCTGCTTCTTCTATATCAAGGAATTTCTGTGATATTATTTTTAACTCTTGTTGAGATGGAAGATACGACTTAATGCTTTCGGGAAAAGACTGTATCCATAATTTTATGGAATTCTTGAGCTGATCGAACTGGTTTTTTGCTTCTCGAGACTCCTTGCCTAATTCCAATTTTTCATTGATATCATCCAAGCGTTTTTGATTTAATGTTTTTTCCAAACAATATGGGCATTCTGGTAATTTCACAAAAGCTAATCCATTTTTTAGAAAATCTAAATAATCATGATCATGCCCTTCTTTCGTTGATATTATTAAATGCTCCTCAAGCTTCGTAAAACTATCCGATAATTCTTTTAAATATTTCGATAATTCAATAGCGTCTAGATAGGATATTTCGGTTACACGCTTGCCTATTTCGGTATTCAGAAGGCTTTTTTGCCTAATTCTAACTTCTTTAAGAATATCTTGAAGATTATTTGTAGAACTTCCGGTAATATTTTTTATTCCGGAAAGCAAATTAATGCTATCTAAATCCTGAATAGCACGGTTAAGTTGCGAGAGAGATTGAAGTTCAGTTATATCACTTAGAATAGATTGCCATTTCAACTCTTGTTTTTTATAATTTTCGTCCTTTTTCTTATTATTTCTAAGAGATATCAGGTTTTCCCTAAGGTTAGTAAGTTCATCTTGGCCTAAAATGCTTGAAAGCTGCTCCCATCGATCTTTTTGCTCAGAATCTACCAGAGCTTTTATTTCGGTTTGAGCAAGCATTGGTCTGAAATAGCTCTCTAAATTGAGATTGATGGCATTAAGATCTGGGGATTCTTTATCATCTATGAAGAGTTTTTCGCCATCTGGATTTATTTCTTTCTTTATCTTTATATTTTTACCATTAATTATACCTTCTATCTCGACAAAAGGATTTCCGGTATCATTATAAAAAAGGTTCTTTAAATATTCCTCGTATTGATATTCAGAACGACAACGAGATAGCCGCTGCCTAGATATTTCACCAAAAAATAGCCATTCCAAGGCCTCTGTAAAACTGCTCTTCCCTGAACCATTCAAACCATAAACTAAGATAACATTACTATCTA
This sequence comes from Candidatus Omnitrophota bacterium, assembly GCA_041650935.1. Lineage (GTDB taxonomy): Bacteria > Omnitrophota > Gorgyraeia > 2-01-FULL-45-10 > 2-01-FULL-45-10 > FEN-1322. The sequence goes on along the minus strand of JBAZKH010000002.1, from coordinate 75,266 downwards.
ATGGTATTGATTGTTGTTCGTTAAATCCTCTAAATCCTCTTATTGTGAGTTTAGTAATTTTCATTTTTTCGTCTTTAAAAGCGTGTCGAATTTACTAGAAAGACTTTCATATTTACGATCTTTCATATAATCTACCAATAGCTCTTTATCCTTCTCCTCAAGAGAATTAAAAAACACTTCTAGCGATGTATGCGATTTCTTATCCATAATTTTCCTTATCTAATCATATTATTCTATAAAACCAAATTTTCCCAGTTATCAAAGCTATTCGTAAAAACTTTTGCGTCCTTATTAAAATAAATCCATCGGCCGGTATAATTGCGAGCATCGGTATTGGTAACGATTCCACCGAATAGATTTTTGCCTTTTTTATTCTGCTCGTGAATATAGGCATTAAGTCCGTCTACTTTTGGGCCTGCTACTTGCCTTGTAAGACCTGATTTGGTATCAAAAAGACCGATAGAGCCATCTTTCATACGAATAATAAAATCAACGTAAAAAGGCTTCTTATCGCTACCTTCTTCATAGGGAACGGCAAAATATACGGCATCCCGATCACCATTTTTGAACCACCAAGCCACCTTATTGGGGCTTTCCAGATATTTAATAAATGCCGTTTCAAGAGCCGACCGCCCATTGTTATAAAACGGCTGCATAATTGATTTCTTCTGATGCTCGAGGACGCATTGAGAGCTAAAACTGATGCTTTCCGGCACATCCCATTTTTCATCATAATCAAGCTCTTTTTCCCTCTTCGATACATGGTCTCTATACTTTTCCTTGGTCTGATCTATAACATTGATAAAATGCTGTATATTGTGCTCGCTGAGCACCATTTCGACAATAGCTTCCTGATCATCCTCATACTTAATACCCATCGTGTAGTCAAAAAAATAGTAGATCGCTTCTTTTAGCCTGCCAATGGATCGATCCTCCGGATGAAACGGAGCAAGATTTTTTCTGATGAAATAATCGAAATACTTTTGCAGATCAAATCCGGTCATTTTGATGCCCTTATCACCAGAAATCGTCTGTCCCACCAAAGCGTCAACGCTCTCCGCCTTGAAATCTGAGATAAAATTTACACTCAAACCTTTTGATTTCTTCTGTATCTTTTTAGCAAGACCATAAGCGTCGGCTTCTTGCGAAAAGACTTTAATAAAGAATAGCGATAATCTTGTTTTTTCACGATGCCTTTTTGAATGGCAGGAAGGCATACCCAAAGGCGAATAATCGCCTCGACGTCTTGATATATGAATCGTGATGTAGTCTCTGGCAATGTCCTCTTGAATTGCTATATCGTCCAGATTGGTGAATATATATCCGTGATTGAGAATTTCATTTGCATAGTGGCCATAATCGGGATCGGGCATACGCATAATCCTGCCGATCGTCTGGATTGAAAAAACAATGCTTTTCCAATCACGAAATAGAACCAATATTTGCGCCCGAGGACAATCCCAACCCAGAGCGAGTGCCTGCTTAAATATTAAAACTTCCGTCTCGCTGTCCGCTCTTGAAATGTTCTCTAAATTTTTGTGGTCACCGGAAAGATGGATTGCCAGTTTACCGTTTTTGGTTGTTATCTTGTGCTTATCCTTTAGAATCGCTATAACTTTATCTTTTATGACGTCTTCGAGACTGGTATGCCGATCCGGCAATTGCACAAGCACCAGAGGGTTGATATCGATCTTTTCCTTTTGGTAGGCCTCTTTCAGGATTTTCCTTTTTTTTAGGGCAAGCTCAATAACCAACTCTTCGGATTGCTTACTTAGTTGACTCTGAATTTTTTCATCTTTTAGTACATTATTAAACTCTGGGTTAAGGATAACGGCTTTCTTGATCATCCCTTCAACCTTGACGTCCTCTAACTGGATGGAAACAATCTCATCCGGGCTTTCTAGGACCGGGGTGGCGGATACCTCGATCGTTAGCTTGGGTCCAATATCTCGAATTAAGTTTTGTGATATTTCGCTTGTGGCATGATGGTGACTTTCATCTATAATAAGAATTATCGTCCGGCCTTCTTCTTTGGTCTGAGCGACAACATTTAACAGATTATTATCCTGCTCGTTATCACGAATGTAGATATTATCTTCTTTGTTAATACTCTCCCAGTTAAAGAACAAAATTTCATTTTGGTCGATCTTTTTATCGTCCAAGTCCTCAAAGAAAGAACAACGCAGGGCCCGGCTCGGCTCGTAATAGTAATCCAGCTTATTCTTGCTTTGCTCGTGCAATTGCCGTGGGGCCGTCCAGATAAAGGCAAGAGGAAATTTAATCTCCTTATCCTCACATAGCTGCTTCAAAAACTCGGCCACCATTATGGTCTTACCAGAGCCGGTAGGAGCCTTGAATATTAGCTTTTTATTATCGGCATAGGTAAACAGCTTTTTGGCCTTACTTAATAACTCGCCAATAGCGTTGATTTGATAATTTTTAAGCTGCATTATTTGAAAATTCTCCTGTAAACCCGCAAAATGACTTCGGGGATAGGGGACAATTTAACCTTCTGCTTAATGTCATCAAATTCTTCCTCAAAAGAATCATCACCAAGCGAGAACACATAGACGTTAAATTTACCCTTCATCTTGGCACTGGCTTCCTTGAAATCAGATATCGCCATTTGATCAAAAACAATGCCGGTGTAATGGTTAGTATTTTTATAAATCTTGAAGGCTTTTTTGTTTATTATCTTCTCAAAAGTGCCTTCCTTGAGGCAAAGCATTCCCGTGGCCATCTTGGTCAATTTCTTTTTATTTTTGTCTGTCGGATCGGCGTCGACAAAGTCTGTTCGGAAATACTTTAGATTTCCACCAAAACCTTCGACTTTTTCACCTTTAATATCTTTATAGCCGACTATAACTTTTTTAATTCTCGGATGACAAACATTCGAACAAATATTATTTTCGTTGTTAGTGCAAAGAATAAATTGGCGATTACCGCGATCTTCTTTGTTGAGGTCTAAAACGGCTTGCGCTGTTGTACCTGAGCCAGCCATGAAATCTAAAATAATCGCATCATCTTTATTTAGCAATCTCATAAGTTGCTTTATCAAGCGTGTTGGTTTTGGGGTAGAAAATAAATCATCTGATTGTTCAAAAAAATCTTTTAGCTCTTTTTTCGCCTCATCATTATGACCAGCTTGATCATGGAAAAACAGTGTTGAAGCCTTCCTGCCCTGCTGGACTTCGTTTAAAAATTGTTTCAGAGAAGGAAATGCTTTCCCGTCTTTTCCAAAATAAAGTCGATTATCTTTCAGAAATCCCATCATCGTTTCTTTTCCGAAACTCCAATGCTTCCCGGGAGGAGCATCAAATTTATTACCATGAGGTCCAGTAATAATATAATGGCCGTTTCTTCGTTCTTCGTTTGCCACCAAATCACCGGATTTCCAATTGCCACGAGGATCTTTATCTGGATTCTTATATCTCGCATTCATTTTTTCAGTTCTTGGGAGTAACTTGAAATCCAAAAATTCAATATTTTTTGCATATGCCAAGATATATTCATGATCAACGGAAATTCTTTTGGACTGATTTTTTGGGCTATATGCTCTCTGCCAAATTATCGTGGAAACAAAATTTTTCTCATTAAATACCTCATCACATAATAATTTCAACTGTGATTGCTCATTGTCATCAATGCTAATAAAAATTACTGCGTCTTTTTTCAAAAGAGGCCTTGCTAACCTTAGACGTTTTTCCATAAAAGCTATCCATTTACTATGCCTATACGGGTCTTCGGCATCAACAAATTTGTCATTATAGATAAAGTCATTATTACCAGTATTGTACGGCGGATCGATATAGATAAAATCAATTTTTTCTTTATGTGTGTAATTAAGAACCGATAGGGCGTGGTAATTATCACCTTCGATTAGAATATTAGCCGAGCCATGGGAATCGCTGGAGATTTCTTTATCCTCAACTTCTACTAAGACAGGTAGTTTTGTTTTGCAAAGTTCCGCCACGTCTTCGATTTTATCTTCCCAAACTAACCCGAATTTCTTACCCTTCTTTAGGCGCTTAATCTCGGCTATTAGTTTTTCTCTCGACCAACCATTATATCTACTCATGATTATTTTTTACCTCAGTCATTCCATTAAAAAACTTCAGCATTATTTACATTTCAGTATATCTCATAACGCTATATTATCGCCATATCTGCTTGTTTATTATATAGCTTTTGACCCCCTTTAACAATCAAAACTATCTGCTCCCTTTGCCTTGACTTGCGGCAGTTAGTATGGCCTATATGTAATGAGGTTAGAGAGGAGGTTTTGGCAATGAATGAGGCGATTTTAGAGCAAATATTGGCCTTAAAAGAGATGGCTGTTCCGGAGCTTCAAGCGCGATATTCGGAGCTATTTGACGGCAAAAAGGCGACTTCGAATAATAAGACGTATCTGTGGCAGAGGATAGCTTATCGGATACAGGAGATCGAATACGGCGGCCTTCCGGAACCGGTATATAACAAGGTTAAGGAACTGGTTAATGAATTTGATCCTATCAATAATAAGACGCTGCGGCCTGATATCGCCAATAAACAGCTTATTACGCGAGATAGAAGGCTCCCTATCCCGGGCACCATCATTACCAAGAACTATAAGAGCACTGAAATTCGCGTCAAAGCGCTTGAAAAAGGCTTTGAATATAATGGCAAATTTTATAAGACTATCGGCGCTGTAGCCAGCGCGATAACAGGGGCGCACTGGAATGGATACGCGTTTTTTAACCTTTAGGTGAGTTATGGCTGAAAAGACTGTCACAAAACGATTATACTGCGCGATCTATACGCGTAAGTCCACAAGCGAGGGCTTAGACCGGGACTTCACGTCTTTGGATAACCAGCGCGAATCCTCTGAGAGTTATATTAATAGCCAAAAGAGCGAAGGATGGATATTATTACCGGATCGATACGATGATGGAGGCTATACGGGCGCTAATACCGAAAGGCCTGCCTTGCGAAAGCTAATCGCCGATATTAAAGAAGGCAAGATTAACTGCGTTGTGGTCTATAAAGTCGATAGGCTATCGCGATCCTTGCTCGATTTCGTTCAACTGCTCGAACTCTTCGAGAAAAATAACGTCGTCTTCGTATCCGTAACTCAAGCCTTTAACACCAATAATTCTATGGGGCGCCTTACGCTCAACATCCTTCTTTCCTTCGCCCAATTCGAACGCGAGATTATCAGCGAGCGTGTTAAAGACAAGATGGGAGCTGCTCGTAAGAAAGGCAAATGGCTCGGAGGCCGTCCGATATTAGGCTATGATCTCGATAAAGCAAATCATAGGATTGTAGTGAACGAAAAAGACGCACAACTGGTACGCGAGATATTCGACCTATACTTGAAAAAGAGAACCCTGCTATCAGTAGCGAAGATACTGAATGAAAAAGGCTATCTTACCAAACGCCATCCGACCAAATCAGGCGATCACGGAGGCATAAGGTTCAAGGCATCGAATATCAGTCACATATTAAATAATGTGCTCTATATCGGCAAGGTCAAATATAACGGCGAACTCTACAAAGGCTCGCATGATGCCATAGTCTCGGATGAAACATTCAATAAAGCGCAGGAAATTATCGCGGGTAACCGCGTAAGGCGCGACTATTCCAAGAATACGCCTAATACAGGCCTCCTTGGCAGCGCCCTGCACTGCAAGGCCTGTAACAGCCTTATGTTTCATACTTACAGCAGTAAGAAAGACGGCCGAAAATACCGCTACTATGTCTGCTTAAACGCTCATAAGCGCGGTTATTCTGGATGCCCTACAAGATCTGTTAATGCGCAGGATATTGAAAACGCAGTAGTGGTCTCATTAATAAAAATAGCCAATGAGTCGGAACTGCGCAAAGAAGCGCTGCGCGATGTAAACGAGCAGATCCAAAAGGAGATTGAAACTCATAATAAGGAGATGAAAACTCTTATTAAAGATGCCCGTACCTTAAATGAAAAAATCGAGACTGTAAAAGAATCGTTAAAGAACCCGGATTGTAATAAGAGAGAGCTGGAACTCCAATTGAAAAATTTAACTGCTAAACATGGCGACTTTGACCGCTTATTAACCGAAGCTCGTGTAAAAGAGATGACGCTTGGACAAAAACTCATCACGGATCACGAACTTTCGCAGGCGCTTATAATGAACTCCCCTATCTGGGAGACACTTTTCCCTCAGGAAAAATACAAAGCATTAAAACTCATGGTTAAACGGATCGATTATAGCGCTATGGACGGCAAAATCGCGCTCACGTTAAACCACAACGGACTTAAATTCCTATACCTGCTATTGCATCCAGAACTGCAAAAGGACTTAAAATAAGCGAGGATTTTATGGGAACTGACTTGAAGTTTGAATTCAAAATAGACTTAAAACCTGTGCGGCATAAATCGCATAAGTACAACATGCTAAAGCTATCTCAAGAGCCGAAGCTGCGCCAATACTTGATTCTCGCTTATCAGATAAAGGATATGCTTGAAAAAGACTCAGGCATGACTTCAAGGCAGATATCGGAGTGGCTTAATATGACGCCAGCGCGAATGTGCCAGATAATGGAGATTCTTTTGTTATGTCCGAAGATTCAGAAAGATATTCTACTATCCAAAAACAAGCGATTATTCGCTCTCGGCGAATACAGCATCCGCAATATCGTCAAAGAACCTCTCTGGGAAAAACAGATCAAGATGTGGGACTTTCTCCTCAAAAGCAGTTAATGGAATTAACCTGCTAAATCACTACCTCAAATCTCGCAAATAGTCGGTCAATATTCCATTAACTGTCCATCGATTAACTAAGAGAGTTAGAGCGTTAATAAACGCGTGTTTTGGCTGGATTTGAGCTGCTTCCGTAGAATCCGATGGTCAGAGCCAATGCTGGCAGGATCGATCAAGCTGGTGCGGTATCTCTGATTTCCTCGACGACAAATTGAAAAATACGTAGGGCACCTTTAAAGGTGCCCTACAGCTGATTTTCTCTGCCTCTCTGGTTCGAGGCAGAATATATGGTAGCCCCATGGGGATTTGAACCCCAGTCTTTAGGCTGAGAACCTAATGTCCTAGGCCAGGCTAGACGATGAGGCCCCTACTTCGCTCTTAAGACGCTTAGATAAGGGTAGAGCTTCGTAGGGCAAAGCTCTACTCTATTTGACTGCCTTAGGAGCGAAGTATGGTGCGCGGGACAGGACTTGGTTACTACGCCGCCATAGGCGGCTGCGTAACCTCACCTCGCTCGCTGTCGCGCATAGCGCTTTTCCTCGCTTTGCTCGGCGCTCGCTCGCTTCAAGTCCATACTCGTACTGACTAAAATGGTGCGCGGGACAGGACTTGAACCTGCAAGGGTTGCCCCAACAGCCCCTCAAACTGTCGTGTCTGCCAGTTCCACCACCCGCGCAAAATCTGTATATTCCAAATTGTTATGTGCGAAGTTTTTACTTAATTCCTCTCAATTTCCAAAAAATCTTTTTCCTTTTAGGTGTGGCCGTAGAAAGCAAAAAATCGTGCATCTCATTAAGCCACTCCATCTTCTTCTGCGGAGAGACCTTCATCGAACGCAACAACTTTTCTTTTTCCGTCTCCCATCTAAAATTCATCTTATTTCTTTGCTAATTTTTTCTATATTTTTAAGGGTTTTTACATCAAACTGGTCCATGGGCCTGCCGGTATATTCAATATGCCGCTCTTAATCTTAACCTTGTCTTTTTCGGCTTTTTGATACTGCACCGGAGAATCTATAATAATATCCACTTTCTTCATTTCATCTTTTTTGTAGAAGTTGAACGCCTTCATATTCTTATTGTATATCCAATCATTACGGGTTTTTATGTTCGCTATTTCCATAGGGTCTACCGGTTGCTTTATTTTATAGCCTTCGCGCTTAAGTATGGAGACCGCTTTCGCCAGGTTATCGTCGCTCATTTCAACAATCACGTCCATATCGTGAGTAGCCCGCTCTCCTCCTAATAGATTGAACGCAATCCCGCCCACCAGGATATACTTAACCTTCTGCTTCTGGAACTCGCGCAATATTTCTTCGTAAATTATCATGGGGTCTTATATTATATCCAAAAATATAATAAAAGCAAGGGCGTCGTCGCTTCGCTCAGTGCTCGCTCTTTTCAAATCCTAGTGTCAGCGAATACTGATAGTTGCCCTACTTCGCACTCCAATACTTAAATAACCTGGTGCTTCGTAGGGTATCCTACGAAGCTCTACTCTATTTGACTGCCTTAAGAGCGAAGTAGGATGGTTGCCCAGCTAGGATTCGAACCTAGACAAGCAGCTCCAGAGGCTGCCGTGCTACCATTACACCACCGGGCAACAGCTAATCTCGCATATCAAAGTCTAAACCGTCCCATTATCCCGCCCATATGTTAAAGCAAGGGCGGACTATAAATCTTATACCAAAACCGCCCGTTTTTCAATGCTTCTTTTGCTGAATCTTCGCCCATTCGTCTTTGAGCGTAACGATCCGGTTAAAAATGCGCTTACCCTCTTTAGCGGCAACGTGATCGAGGTAAAAATAGCCTAGCCGCTCGAATTGATAGCGGCTTCCCGCAACTGCTCTGGTAAGCCCGGGCTCAAGTTTACATCCGGTCAGCACCTCGAGGGATTTCGGGTTCAGATTGGCCTTGAAATCGGCGCCCTCCGGGACATCGTCCGGCGCGCGTTTAGTAAAAAGCGTATTATAGAGCCGGACCTCCGCGTCTACGGCCTGGCGGGCCGACACCCAATGGAGCGTCGCCTTCACCTTTCGTCCGTCCGGCGCGTCCCCGCCCCGTGTTGCCGGATCATATACGCATCGTATCTCGGCGATCCTGCCGGAGGCGTCCTTCATCACCTCCGTGCACTTTACGAAGTACGCGTACCTGAGGCGCACCTCTTTACTGGGCGATAACCTGAAGAATTTCGGAGGCGGCACTTCGCGGAAATCATCTGCCTCTATATAAAGTTCCCGCGCGAATACGATCTTGCGCGTTCCCGCCGACGGGTCCTCGGGATTATTTACCGCGTCGAGTTCTTCGGTCTTGCCCTCAGGGTAATTTGTAATAACAAGCTTCACCGGCTTTAAGACCGCCATGGCGCGTGGGGCCGTCTTGTTCAGTTCATTTCGTATCGAGTTCTCCAGCACCGCCAGCTCTATTATCGAATCCATCTTCGAGACACCGATCTCATCGCAGAAGCCCCTTATTGCCGCCGGCGTATAGCCGCGTCTCCTAAAACCGGAGATAGTCGGCATACGCGGATCGTCCCATCCCTCGACGAGCTTTTCGTTGACGAGCTGCAGGAGTTTGCGCTTGCTTAAGACCGTGTGGCTTAAGTTAAGCCGCGCAAATTCGATCTGCTGAGGGTGATAAATATTCAGGTTGTCGAGGATCCAGTCGTAGAGAGGCCTGTTATTTTCGAATTCGAGCGTGCAAATCGAATGCGTGATGCCCTCGATCGAATCGGAGATGCAGTGCGCAAAATCATACATTGGATATATGCACCATTTGTCGAGCGTACGGTGGTGGTGCTCGCGCTTGATCCGGTAAAGGACCGGGTCGCGCATTATTATATGCCGGCTCTGCATATCGATCTTCGCCCGGAGAGTCTTGGCGCCGTCGGGAAATTCGCCCTGCCTCATGCGCTCGAAGAGCGCAAGATTCTCACCGGCCGTCCGGAGGCGGGACGGGCTCGGCTTACCGGGCTTTGTCAGGGTGCCGCGGTATTCGCGGATCTGGTCTGCGTCAAGATCGCATACGTATGCCTTGCCTGTCTTTATCAATTCTACCGCGTATCCGTATATCTTTTCGAAATAGTCGGAGGCGTAGAATAACCGGTCCTGCCAGTCGAACCCGAGCCACCGGACATCTTCAATGATAGAGTCGACATATTCGACTTCTTCTTTTTCCGGGTTTGTATCGTCCATGCGGAGGTTGCATAATCCTTTATAATCCCGGGCGATACCGAAATTAAGACAGATCGATTTCGCGTGCCCTATATGGAGATAGCCGTTCGGTTCCGGCGGAAACCGCGTATGGACCTTTTGGGCGAACCTGCCGGTCTTCAGATGCTCGTCTATTATCTCGCGTATGAAATTTGTGGATTTGGTATTTTCCATTCTACGTCGCCCTTCTATGCGGAAACCCCGGCGGCTTTTTGCATGCGCTCCAGGACCTTGGGCTTACCCAGGACCTCCATCATCTCGAATAGCCCTGCTCCGGTCGTCTTACCGCTTATCGCAACTCTGGTGGGATGAATTATCTGGCCCGCCTTCACCCCTTTTTCCGCGGCCAGCGCGCGGCAGGCTTCCTCAATAACACCATGGGAAAAATCTTCTATTTTTTCGAGCTTTGCGGAAAATTCTTTCAGGATATCTTTTGATCCGGCTCCCGACAAGTACTTTTCGGCGGCTTTCTCCTCGACCGAATAAGTATCGGCGAAGAAATAGTCGGTCATGCCGACAAATTCGGAAAGCGTCTTAATGCGCACTTTATATAAACCTATCACTTTGAGCAATGTTTCGTCCGGAGCGGCAGGCGGTTTACCTTCATCCGTCATCTGTTTTTTTATTAGCGGTAAAAGAGCCGCGTCCGGGTGCGCGGCGATATATTCGCCGTTCATCCATTTGAGTTTTATCAGGTCGAATTTTGCCTGGACGCCCTTCATATCATCGATATTGAATAACTTCACGGCTTCATCCAGGCCGATGAGCTCCCGGTCGCCGCCCGGCGACCAGCCGAGCAATAACAGGTAGTTGACAAGCGCTTCCGGCAGAAACCCTTCTTTTTTGTACTCTTCGACGGAAACGCCTCCGTGGCGCTTGGATAGTTTCGCGCCGTCGGCGCCCATTATAAGCGGCATGTGGCCGAATTGCGGCGGTGTCAGCCCGAGAGCTTCGTAAAAGAGTATCTGTTTCGGCGTGTTGGAGAGGTGGTCGTCCCCGCGTATAATATGCGTTATCTTTAGATACGCATCATCCACGACGCAGCAGAAATTGTACGCCGGGGAACCGTCGGATTTTATCATGACCTGATCTTTGATATCGTCGGTATTGAAAGATACCGCGCCATGGATCATGTCGTTGACTTCTATAGTCCTGCCCTTTTCTACTTTGAATATGTACGCCTCGCCCTCGCGATAAGCTTTATCCTTCTTGACAAGCGCCGCGGCGATCTCGCGGTATACCGCGAATCGCGTCGACTGACGGATGGGCTCTTCGTCCCAATCGATCCCGAGCCATTTCAGGTCGTTTATTATCTCTTCCAGGTACTTTTTCTCGGAGCGGGTCTTGTCGGTATCTTCGATGCGCAAAAGTAGCTTGCCTTTATGGCGCCTGGCGTATAGCCAGTTAAAAAGCGCCGTCCTTGCGCTACCTATATGCAGGTATCCCGTCGGGCTCGGCGCGAATCTTACCCTTACCATTTGTATCCTTTTTCGAGCGCTTCCTTATTCTTCGCCAAAAGTTCTTCTTTATTCTTGAAGACGACCGCAAGCGCGCTCACAACATTCCTTATCGACACCATCCGCGAGCGTCTGGCAAAAGCGCCTACCGCTATCATGTTAGCGCTCCTTACGTCTCCCATCTTCAAAGCGGCCGCCGTGAGAGGAATATTGACCAGCGTTATACCTTTTTGCTTGGCGACATTGCCCACCATCGTCTTGTTCGCGATAAGGACGCCGCCCGCTTTTAATTTCCCTGCGTATTTATCAAACGACGGCTTATTCATGACAATAAGAACATCCGGATCCGCCACGATGGGATTAGCTATTTCATTATCGGATATCTTCGCCATCGAATAAGCGGTACCGCCCCTTACTTCCGCGCCATATGAAGGCATCCACGTAACGTGCCTGTCCGCCATGAGCCCTGCCAACGCCAGGAGCTTGCCCATAAATATTATCCCCTGCCCGCCGAACCCGGCGCATAATATTTCCTCACATGAAACACGCTTGTGTTTCGTTGCTCGTTGCTCGTTGCTCATTGTTTGTGTTTTTTTCTTTGCCATTTTTAGCAGCTCTTTATAACGCCGAGAGGATAGAACGTCGATACTTCACTCTTTATCCTGTCGGCCGCCTTTACAGGCGACATCCCCCAGTAGGTTGGGCACATGGAGAGGACCTCTACCATAGAAAAACCTTTATTCTCTATCTGCATCTGGAAAGCCTTCTTTATGGCGCGTTTCGCCCTTAAGACTTCATGCGCGGAATGGACGGATACGCGCTCGAGATATCTTGTACCGGGCAGGACCGCCAGCATCTCGAGCATCTTGATCGGGTAACCTTCGCGCCTCAAAGACCGGCCGTGCTCGGTAGTGCTCGTCTTCTGGCCCGCCAGTGTCGTCGGCGCCATCTGTCCGCCGGTCATGCCGTAAACACCGTTATTTACAAATATAACCGTAATATTCTCACCGCGGTTCGCGGCATGAATTATCTCGGCGGTCCCTATGGCGGCCAGGTCTCCGTCGCCCTGATAAGTGAAGACTATATTGCCGGGGCGCACGCGCTTTATGCCGGTTGCTACGGCGGGTGTCCTGCCGTGCGCGGCTTCGGTAACATCGAAATCCCAGTAATCATACGCAATCACCGCGCACCCGACCGGCGCAACAGCTATGACTTTTTCGCGTATATTGAATTCGTCTATGACTTCGCATACGAGCCTGTGGACTATGCCGTGGCCGCATCCCGCGCAATAGTGGTTCTCGGCTTCGCGCAAGCTAAGCGGCCGCGCGGACGGGGCGGATCCCATATCCTGCAATACAGCAGGTTTCGAACTTTTCGGTGTTTTTTTAATCTTTTTCATCTGGACCCGCCAACAATTCTATCTCTTTAAGTATCTCTTCTTCCGACGGTATCCCGCCGCCCATCCTGCCGTAAAACTCAACCGGGACCCGTCCGTTTACCGCCAACCTTACATCTTCGACCATTTGGCCGGCGCTCATTTCCACTACAAGGAACTTTTTCGCTCCCCGGTTATTGTCCGGAGCGGATCCTGAGCCTGCCGAAGGACCTGCGGTGACGCATGTGTTTTCGATAACTTTGGACGGGAACGGCCATAATGTTATCGGCCTTATGAGCCCGGCCTTAATGCCCTTTTCCCTGGCCATCTCCACCGCCGCTTTTGCGATCCTGGCCACAGAGCCGTAAGCAACCAGGACAATATTACTATCCTTGGTATAAAATGTCTCGCTCCTCGTTTCCAATTCGGTCATCAATTTAAACTTTTCCTGCAATTTTTTATTATGAGCTTCTAGAGCGCCGTCCGGCAGTAATAGTGACCTTATTATACGCGGCTTTCTGCCCTTACATCCCGTAAGCGTCCACGGCTTTTCTGCCGCGGCGCCGCCCTGGTCCTTCGGGGACGGCATATGAACCGGTTCCATCATCTGTCCCAACAGGCCGTCTCCCAATATCATTACCGGGTTCCTGTACTTATCCGCGAGGTCGAATGCCAATGCGGTATATTCCAGGAATTCCTGGGCCGATGCGGGGGCAAAGACTAGCAATCGGTAATCTCCGTGGCCGCCGCCTTTCACAGCCTGGAAATAATCGCCCTGCGAAGGCGCTATATTGCCGAGGCCCGGGCCGCCGCGCTGCATATTTACGATGACGCACGGCAATTCACAGCCCGCCAGATACGAGATCCCTTCCTGTTTTAAGCTTATACCGGGCGAAGAAGACGACGTCATCGCCCTGGCGCCGGCGCAGGATGCGCCGAATACCATGTTTATCGCGGCAAGTTCCGACTCAGCCTGGATAAAGACGCCGCCCGTGTCATACAGGCGCCTCGCCATATAGGCTGTCAGTTCGTTCTGCGGCGTTATGGGATAGCCTGCGTAGAAGGTACATCCGGCAAGCATCGCCCCTTCGCCGCACGCCTCGTTACCGCACATCAATATCTTGCTCTTCATAATAGTAACCTTAATCTGAATACCGTTATTGCACAATCCGGGCATATTACAGCGCACATACCGCAACCCGTGCACTTGACACTGCCCGAGAAATAGGCCGCCTTTACACCGCGCACGTTCAGCTCATCCGATACCCTAATAAGGGCATTTGGACAGTTTACAACACAAAGGTAGCATCCCTTGCACCGGTTCTTATCTATCTTGATTTTAGCCATAAGATTACCTTAAAACCTCATTTATAATTACATCGCAAATCGCCGTCGGTGTCAAGTTATACTTTGAGAATAGTTCGGAGCGCTTTCCGTGCTCTATAAACGTGGTCGGCAGGCCTATCCGGCGCACCTTAACACCCTTTATGGAGGCTCTCTCCATGAATTCGAGCACGCCCGCGCCAAAGCCCCCCTCCAGGACGCCTTCTTCCATAGTAACTATCCGCTTTATATCTGCGCAGAGAGCGGCTATCAATTCTTCGTCAACAGGTTTTACGAATCTCGCATTGACTACGGTTGCCTCAAACCCCCTCTTCGACAGCAAAGATGCCGTTTCAAGCGCCATCTCCGCTATACTGCCTATGGCGATAATGGCTACGTCCTTACCGGCCCTCAACGTCTCCGCCCGCCCCTCTTTTATAACCGCGGGCGGATGTGCGCCCAGCGAAGACGAGCCTTTCGGATAACGTATGGCAACCGGCCCGTTAACGGTAAGCGCAAACTCGAGCATCTTCTTAAGTTCTTCGGGCGTTGCCGGAGCCATCAGGGTAAGATTAGGTATGTTACGCAGATACGCCATGTCGAATAAGCCGTGGTGCGTGGGGCCATCTTCTCCGACGAGACCGGCCCTGTCGACGCAGAATATGACGGGCAGGTTCTGCAGGCATACGTCGTGGATTATCTGGTCATAGCCGCGCTGTAAAAAAGTGGAATATATCGATATGATGGGCCTGAATCCGCCGCGCGCGAGCCCTGCGCTCAGGCCGATGGCATGCTCCTCCGCTATCCCGACATCGAAGAAACGCTCCGGGAATATGGCGGCAAACTTGCCGAAACCGGTTCCGTCCAGCATGGCAGCCGTTACGCCTACGACCTTCGGGTTCCTACCGGCAATTTCGGCGATCTTATCGCCGAAGGCCTGCGTAAAAGTCACCGCCGTACCGGCATCTCTCTTCTTGCCCGTCTCAAGGTCGAAAGGTCCTGTTCCGTGGAAAGCGGCGGGGTCCGCCTCGGCAAATTTATAACCTTTACCCTTTTTCGTTATGACATGTATGAGTATGGGCTCATTCAGATCGACAAGATTCCTGAAGGTCGTAATGAGCTGGGCTATATTATGCCCGTCTATCGGACCAAAATACCTGAAACCCATCTCCTCGAATACTATCCCCGGTATGAGAAGGTTCTTCAACCCCTCCTCCAGCTTCCTTGCGGCCCTGTATGCCCGGAAGCCGAAGCGCGGGATACGCTTTACCAGTCTCTCGACATCCAGCCTTATCTTATTATAGGTCGGCGCGGTAATTATCCTGTTCAGGTACCTGCTGAGCGCACCGACGCTTTTGGAGATCGAGCGTTCGTTATCGTTTAAGATAACCACCAAATCTTTGGCCATGTGCCCGGCGTGGTTTAAGGCTTCGAACGCCATGCCGCCGGCAAGCGACGCATCGCCGATAACCGCAATCACTTTATTTTTTTCGCCCTTCAGGTCGCGCGCTACCGCCATCCCCAGGGCATTCGAAATCGACGTGGAACTGTGCCCGCAGGTAAACGGATCGTACTCCGGACTCTCGTCTTTATTGGGAAAACCGCTTAATCCTCCCAGCTGCCGCAGTGTCGTAAATCTGCCGAACCGTCCGGTTAACATCTTGTGCGGATATGCCTGGTGGCCGACGTCCCACAACACTACATCTTTCGGCGTATCGAAGACGTAGTGTATCGCAATGGCAAGCTCCGTCGAGCCCATGCTCGAGGCAAGGTGGCCGCCGGAACGCGAAACGGTCCTTAGCATTTCGGCCCTCATCTCATCGGCCACTTTCGGAAGCTCCGCTATCGGAAGCTTTCTTAAGCCGGCCGGGGATCTTATGCTATCTATGAGTTTGGTCATAATTATCCACCATGTAAGCGGCGTTTAAACGTCGCTTACAACCTGATGTAAAATACTATCTGCGATCTCTTTCAGCCTGTCGGCCCTGCGGCCGAATATATTTAATGCGCCCTTCGCCCTGGCTATCGACTTTGCGGCGGCGTTTTGTGAAACGCTCTTTTCTCCGTCTAAAATGTCATCGATTGCCTGAAACGCTATTCCTAAATTAAGACCGTAGCCGCGTATCGCCGTGATCTTTCTATCGGCGGCGCCGGCAGACAGCGCCCCCATACATGCGGCGGCCTCAAAGAGCCTGGCCGTCTTAAGAAGATTGGTCTTCCTTCTATTTTCAGTTTTAGCGATGTCGAGGGATTGTCCGCCTGCCATGCCTCGCGATCCTATCGCCAGCGACAGCTCTTTTACCATCCTTGCCCCGGTTTTGTCAGGATACCGGCTCGCCAGTATATTGAACGCGAGTGTAAGGAGCGCGTCCCCGGCCAGTATTGCATTCGCCTCGCCGAATTTTTTGTGACAGCTCGGTTTTCCCCGCCTGTAATCATCGTCGTCCATGGCCGGCAGGTCGTCATGTATCAAAGAATACGTGTGGACAAATTCTACCGCACACGCCGCCGGCATAGCGTCCTTCACCTTCCCGCCGCAAGCCATAGCCGCGGCGGCCACGATCACTGGCCGGATTCTTTTTCCGCCGGAAAATACGCTATACCTCATAGCCCCATGCAAGACTTTAGGAGTCGTCCGCGCGGCAGGAAGAAATTTTGCAAGGTTATTATCGATAAGTTTCGCAAATTTTATATACATAATTTCAAAATCCGAATGTCGAAGTTCGAATTTAAAACAGCTCTTCTCCTTTGGTTTTCTTTTTTTTACTTTCCGGCCGCGTCTCCTCCTCGGCTGTTTTTTCGTTGAACTCTTTAAGTTCTACGGAGCCGTCTTCTGACTTCAATAGTATCTCAACCTTCTTTCTTGCCACTTCAAGCTTCTTGGCGCACATCTTGGAAAGCCTTATGCCCTCCGCGTACTTATCGAGCGCCTCGTCGAGCGACAGACTGCCGTCTTCCAGTTCCCCGACTATCTTTTCGAGCCTCTTTAAGCCGTCTTCGAATTTTATCTCAGCCATTACTGCCTCCTGATTTGTTGTAATCTTACTTTAGACAAATCATCCCGAGCTGCTATCGTTTAACTCCCGCAGTGAGGGATTGCCTTATTCTATCTCCTCTACCTTACCCCTGAACTTGCCCTTGCCCAGCCTCGTCTCGACGGTATCGCCTATCTTGAGCGATCCCGCATCTTTCAAAATAACGCCTTCCGGCAGTTTTGTGCTCACGCTGTAGCCGCGTTTCAATATCGCGAGCGGATTGAATGCCTCTAGTTTGCTTATAAGAAGGTTGTAATTTTCACCGCGCATCTTGATGAGATGGTCTATTCTTATGGCAATATCCTTGCGCAGATTGTCTATGGCCTGCTCATATTGTGTTATCATATTTAGCGGCTGCCGCAAGACATAACTTTCACTCATCGCTTTCAACCGCTCGGCAAGGCGGTTAAGCTTGCCGGAGAGCGCATTATTGAGTCTCGCCGTCGCGGTATTGATGAGGCCGACGAGGTCTTCTTTTTTCGGGATGACCAGTTCGGCCGCCGCCGACGGTGTCGGCGCCCTGAAATCTGCCGTAAAGTCCGAGATCGTAAAGTCTATTTCGTGCCCCACAGCGCTTATGACCGGTATATCCGACGCATATATGGCGCGCGCCACGACCTCTTCGTTAAACGGCCAGAGGTCTTCAAGCGACCCTCCTCCGCGGGTTACTATCATCACATCGATGTTCTTAAGCTCGTTGAATTGGTGTATCGCTTTCGCAATTTCGTTCTTCGCGCTTTCACCCTGCACCTTGACCGGATTTATGATTATTTCGACATTGGAAAATCTTCTTCGCGCAATATTTAAGATATCCCTGATAGCCGCGCCGGTAGGGCTCGTAACGATCCCTATCCTCGTCGGAAGAAATGGTATCGGGACTTTATGCGCAGGGTCGAAGAGCCCTTCTTTCTGCAGCCGCTCTTTCAGCTGCTGGAATTGGAGCTGCAGCGCGCCGATGCCTTTCGGCTCGATCTCCTCGGCTATCAACTGGTAGTCGCCGCGCGCTTCGTATACGCTGATCTTCCCGAAGCAGATGACCTTCATGCCGTCTTTGGGCTTGAATTTTAGTTTGGCATTGGAGCGCGCAAACATCGCGCTCTTTAGCACCGCTCCGGCATCCTTTAAAGAAAAATACATGTGCCCCGACGAGTGCAGGACGAAGTTCGATATCTCGCCCTCAACCCACACCGACGGGAACGAGTCCTCGAGTATGCCGCGGACATATTTCGTCAGTTCACTTACCGTATATATGTGCTTTTCTCTCTGCTCGTTCATCCGGGTTGAATCTCCATCGCGTTAAGACTTTGTTCGATTATGGGCCATTCTTTCTCGAAGTCATCTTTGCTGTATACATTAAACGTTACGGAATAAAATTCGGAGCCTTTTACAAAATGGATTATTTTATGTATCTTACCGTCTGAACCCTGGACTGTAACAGTAAGGCACGGAACACCTGAAAGGTCGCTATATTCCTCGGTCACTCCTGTTTTATCGTATGGTTCTACCCGTCTTTCTTTAGTTCTATTGCTGAAATCTTCTAATAACTTTTTCCGTAAAAGGTTAGTATTATATTTTTCATATCTTTTATCATATATGCTCATTAAATCAAGCAAAGCCTTTGGTTTTGTATTTTTTTCGAATTCGCCTATTACAAAAGTTCCACTTAATTGTTTCAATCTTTTCCACTGTTGCGGTAACGAAATCTTAACCGTTGAGCCGCCTTCCAATTTAACAGAATAGCTGCTTTCGTAGGGATAGAACTTGTCATCCTTTTTCGTTTCCCTGTCCGTTACGGATGTTTTGCTCGCAGCGGGAATCGGCTCCTTTGGAGCATCTTCTTTACTTATCTTCTCGATCTCACCGGTAGAATACGATTTATAGGCGCCGCTTTCATCCCGGATCATGGTCGATTTTCCAGATTGGCCTACGATCTTACCGGTAACTTTTTCTCCGGATTTCAGATATATCGTTTCCGCGCCTGCCGCAGAGCTAAAGAGGGCTATGAGTCCGCAAACTATACAGGCCTTGAGCCACGCGTCGATCACGGCGGCGGCTTTTTTACCCGCCCCCATTGCCGATATTACCGTAGCGGCACCCGTCACTATGTCACCGCCCGCAAAGACGCCCTCTATCGAAGTCATATGATCCTTGTCGACTACGATATTACCGTCCTCGTTAAGGTTTAAACCGGCCAGCGTGCGGGGCAAGAGCGGATTCGGCCCCTGGCCGATCGCGCAGACTACCGTATCGAGTTTCATTGTGAATTCCGAACCTTTTATCGGAACGGGACGGCGGCGGCCGTCCCTCGGCTTAGCTCGGGACAGCCCTGAGCCTGCCAAAGGGCCGCTTGCGTCGGGCGAGCCGAGTTCGTTACGCATAAGCACCGCTTCCTTAACCCATCCTTTTTCGTCGCCGCTGAATTTCACGGCATGCGTAAGGAGTTCGAATTTTATGCCTTCCTCTTTTGCCCTGCGTATCTCGTCGAGCCGGGCCGGCATCTCCTTCTCCGTCCTGCGGTATATTATGTAGACCGTTTCGGCGCCTAACCGTAATGCGCACCGGGCGGAATCCATGGCCACATTGCCCGCGCCGATTACGCCGACAATTTTACCGATACGGACAGGTGTGTCATATTCGGGGAATAGGTAGCTCTTCATCAGGTTCGTCCGTGTCAAAAATTCGTTCGCGGAATATATGCCGTTTAAGCTCTCTCCGTCGACGCCGAGAAAATACGGCAACCCTGCGCCTATCCCTACAAAGAATGCCCTGAAGCCGTCCGAGCGCAGCTCGTCTATGGTTTTGGTCCTGCCGACGAGGAAACTCGACTCTATCTTGACGCCGGCCGATTGCACAAAGTCGATATCTGCACCGACTATTTTTTTCGGCAGCCTGAATTCCGGTATGCCGTACGTAAGGACCCCTCCCGGCTTATGGAGAGATTCGAAGATCGTGACATCATATCCCATCCGCGCAAGTTCGCCGGCGCATGTTATCCCGGACGGCCCGGAACCGATCACCGCTACCTTCATGCCATCTTTTCCAATGGTCTCCGGTCTCCGGTCTCCGGTCTCCGGTCTATGTTCTACACCCCAGTCCGCTACGAACCTTTCCAGGTCCCCTATGCCGACGGGCATATGCTTTTTATTAAGCACGCATACCTTCTCGCACTGGTCTTCCTGGGGGCAGACCCTGCCGCATACGGCGGGAAGGAAATTTTTCTCCCGTATCTTCGCCAGGGCATTATCGAATTCGCCTTTGGCGACATACTGAATAAATGCCGGAATATTGATTTCGACGGGGCATCCGCCCACGCATGCCGCTTTCTTGCAATTAAGGCACCTCTTGGCCTCTTTAACGGCTTCCGCCGCCGTAAGCCCGAGAGCCACTTCTTCAAAATTTTTGATCCGTACTTTAGGATCCTGCGTATTCATTTTTTATATATACAATCCTTATGGTGCGATTCCAGATACTCCATAGCCTTCTTCTCTTCTTCGGCGAAGCGTTTTTGCCGTTTCAAAAACCCGTCCCAATCGACCAGGTGGCCGTCGAATTCGGGACCGTCGACACATACAAACAAGGTCTTTCCTCCGACGGTAACGCGGCAGGTACCGCACATGCCTGTAGCGTCGACCATATTAGAATCGAGGGAAACAAGCGTCTTAAGAGCGCATGGCTTTGTCGTCTCGGAAACCGCCTTCATCATTATATCCGGCCCTACGCAGTAACAGAGGTCGAACCTCTCCGAGGCCATAGCTTCTTTCAAAGGATCTAAGACCAATCCTTTAACGCCACATGAACCGTCGTCGGTCGCAACGACCAGTTTATCGCTATATGTTTTAAGTTCCGTCTCGAGTATCAGCAGGTCTTTTGTGCGGCTGCCTATTATCGTAAGGACATAGTTACCTTCTTTTTTGGCATATTTAGCGATCGGCAGTATCTCCGCGATGCCGACGCCGCCGGCTACGAGCACAACGCGGCCGGCTTTGCCGAAACCGGTCTCTTTGCCGAGCGGACCAAGAAGGTCGGAAACAACATCTCCTGTCTTAAGACAGCCCAGGCGTTTCGTGGTAGCGCCGGCCGCCTGGAAGATTATCGTAATTGTGCCGCTAGATGGGTCGTTATCGTTTATGGTAAGCGGGATCCTTTCACCTTTTTCATCGATCTTAACAATAACAAATTGGCCCGCCTTTGCCTGGCGGGCTACGAGAGGCGCTTCCAGCACCATTTTCCATATCAGCGGATTGAGCCTGACCTTATCTAAAATCTTGTGACTCATCTAAACTTCCTTACACAAGTTTCTTTTGTATCCTTTTGATCGAATTTGCTCTCCCAGTCTTATCGTCGATGTCTATAACGGCTCCCTGTAAGTTTATGTCGCCTTCGGCCATCTCGAATTTCATCGGCATCTGCGTTAAGAAGCGCGCCAGTATCTGCTCCTTCTTCCTGCCGATAACTCCGTCGAGAGGCCCCGTCATTCCCGCGTCGGACAAAAACGCGGTACCACCGGGCAGGATATGTTCATCGGCGGTCTGGACGTGTGTATGGGTACCGATTATAGCGCTCACCTGTCCGTCCAGGTACCATCCGAGCGCTATCTTCTCGCTCGTCGCCTCCGCGTGCATATCGACGATGATGACCCTCGCTTTGTTTTTAATTTTGTCGACTTCCGCTTTTGCCGTCCTGAACGGGCATTCGAGCGCCTGCATGAAGACGCGGCCTATCAGGTTGATAACGCCTACTTCGATGCCGGACTCGGACTTTATAACCGTAGATCCGAATCCCGGGGCGCCGGCGGGGTAGTTTGCGGGCCTTAAGATACGCCTATCGGAATCGATCCTGTCGATAATCTCTTTCCGTTTCCATATGTGGTCGCCGGAAGTAATGACATCCAGGCCCGATTCAAGCAGTTCGTCCGCGAGCGCGGGGGTGATGCCGCTTCCGCCGGCAACGTTTTCCCCGTTACCTATGACAAACTCGACGTCATTGGCTTTCTTTATACCGGGCAATAATTCGTTTATCGCGCGCCTGCCCGGCTCGCCGACTATATCGCCAATAAATAGGATTCGCATAAAACTCCTTTTAGCTCTTAGGTCATAGGGAGATTTTCCTATCACCTATGAGCTATCAGCTATGACCTATGACCTATCACCTATGAGCTAACACTTTACTTCGCGTACTCCACAGCTCTCGTCTCGCGGATAACGGTGACCTTTATCTGTCCCGGATACTCCAGGCCCTCTTCTATCTTCTTTGTTATATCCCTCGCCATTACAGCGGCCTGTGCATCGTTTATCTTCTCCGGCTGGACTATGACACGTATCTCGCGCCCCGCCTGTATGGCGTATGCCTTCTCGACGCCTTTGAACGAGTCGGCGATCGATTCGAGCTTCTCGAGCCGCTTCACGTAAGTTTCAAGCGTTTCCCGCCGGGCGCCCGGACGGGACGCGCTTATGGCATCTCCGGCCTGGCACAATACCGCTAGAAGCGTCTTCGGCTCTATGTCCTGGTGGTGCGCTTCGATCGCATGGCAGATGTTCTCGCTCTCGCCGTACTTACGCGCCAAGTCCGCGCCAAGCTTGGAATGCGTGCCCTCGACTTCATGGCTCACGGCCTTTCCTATATCATGTAAAAGCCCTATCCGTTTGGCCAGGTTAAAGTCAAGCTTCAATTCGCTGGCCATTACACCCATAAGATGCGCGACTTCTTTTGAGTGTTCGAGCACGTTCTGGCCGTAGCTCGTGCGGTATTTAAGACGCCCTAAAAGTTTGATTACTTCGGGATGCAGACCATGCAGTCCCGTATCGAAGAGCGCCTTCTCACCCTCCTCGCGGATCGTATTTTCCATCTCTTTTTTGACCTTCTCGACAACCTCTTCGATCCTCCCGGGGTGTATGCGTCCGTCCTGAAGCAGACGCTCGAGCGATAATTTGGCAATCTCACGTTTTATCGGATCGAAGCCCGACAGGATAACGGCCTCCGGCGTATCGTCGATAATTACATCTATACCTGTCGCGATTTCCAAGGCGCGGATATTCCGTCCTTCGCGGCCGATTATCCTGCCCTTCATCTCGTCGCTCGGCAGGTTTACTACGCTCACGGTCGTCTCAACCGCATGCTCCGCGGCGCATCTCTGTATCGCGAGCCCTATTATCTTGCGGGCCTCCTTATCAGCCTTCTCCTTTGCTTCGTCCTCGGTGCGTTTGATCATTATGGCCGCTTCCTGCTTGACCTCGTCTTCGAGTTTCGTCAAAAGCAGTCTCTTGGCGTCTTCGCGGGTCATGCCTGAGATATTTTGCAGTTTTTCTCTCTCTTCCTGCAGTAATCTTTCCAGGTCCCTCTCTTTAGCGACAATGCCTTTCTCTTTATCGCCTATAGCGTGGTCTCGCCGCTCGACGTCCTTTTCTTTACGGTCGATTACATCCAGCTTCCTGTCGAGATTCTCCTCTTTCTGGATGAGCCTTTTCTCCAGTATTACCAGCTCCTGCCGCCTTTCCCTGGTCTCTTTCTCGAATTCGGTCCTCGATTTCAGGAGCATGTCCTTGGCCTGCAGTTCCGCGCTATGGTGCATCTTCTCGGCTTCGCTCTTTGCCGCGTCGATCATCTTCCTGGCTTTGTCCTCGGCGTCCTTCAGCTTCTTCTTCGAATGGATCTTTCTCAGCAGATATCCGAGTGCCACGAAAGAGACGGCGGCAATGGCGGCAAAACCTATATAGATGAGTGTGGTCTCTTGATGTTGCATATCATTCCTCCCCTTAAGTGATAGTCATTCGTCGTTCGTGTTTAGTATATCGTAACGAGACACGAACTACTAACGACGAATGACTAGCGTCAGCTTTAACTGAAATTATGCCGTGATGGTCTTCCAGACGGGAATATCGTGTGAGTCCTGGGGAAGGTGTTCTAAGACTTGAAAATCGAAAGCGAGCCCTATAGTCTTCGTATGATTCGGAACCGAGCATAAGAATCTATCGTAATAGCCGTGTCCCCGCCCCAGCCTTACATTCTTCTTGTCGAAGGCTATTCCGGGCACTATAACCAAGTCTATATCTTCTAAAGGAACCTCTTTTACGTGGCCCTCTTTGGGCTGATAGATTCCAAAATGCTGCTTTTCCAAATCCGCTATCCTATCTTTAATTTCGCCGGCTATAAGTCGCTTTTCTTCCTTAACTATCACAGGAACGCACACTCTCTTCCCAACTTTTATCGCCTCGTCTATCATAGACATCGTGTTTACTTCGTCTTTTAGAGAGACATAAAACATCACGACTTTGGCTTCTTTAAAAGCCTCCTCGTTTAACAACCTGTCCTTTATTATACCACTCTTCCCCGCTTTTTCAAGTTCTGAGTGGGAATTAAGTTTCTCTTTGATATGTCTTCTGATCTTGTGCTTCAAGGTTGTGCTTTTGCCTTCTTTTTGGCCAGGTAATCGTCTATCGCGCTCTTCAGGGCCTGTTCGGCCAATACCGAACAATGCATCTTTATCTTGGGCAGTCCTCCAAGCGCCTCGGCCACGGCGTGATTAGAGACTTTGAGCGCCTCTCCTATGGTCTTTCCTTTAACAAGGTCGGTCACCATGCTCGAAGTGGCGATCGCGGCACCACATCCAAAGGTTTTGAACTTCGCGTCCGTAATTATTTCATTTTCATCGACCTTGATATAAAGCCGCATAATATCGCCGCAGACGGGGTTCCCGACATTGCCGATACCGCTGGCGTCGGAGATCTCGCCTACGTTGTGCGGATTTTTGAAATGTTCCATCACCTTTTCCGAATATTGCCCTTCCATTGCACTCTCCTTCTATCCGTTTAGCTCATAGGGAGATTTTCCTATCACCTATCACCTATCACCTATCACCTATGAGCTATGAGCTATGAGCTATGAGCTATGAGCTATGAGCTATGAGCTATGAGCTATGAGCTATGAGCTAATTCTACTGCTTTCGACTGTCATACAACGGCGACATGTCACGCAACCGCTTGATTATGGGCGGTAAAACACCCAGTACGTAATCTACATCTTCTTTTGTATTGTCCCGTCCCAGCGAAAATCTCACCGACCCCTGGATATCGGCCGCATCGACGGCCATTGCGCTCAGGACATGTGACGGCTCGAGCGATCCCGAAGTGCAGGCAGAGCCGGTAGAGACAGCTATGCCCTCCATGTCCAGGTTCAGTATTATCGATTCTCCCTCCAGGTATTTGAACCCCACGTTGAGCGTGGTTGGGAGCCGTTTTTCCGGATGGCCGTTCAAACGCACATCCTCTATCCTGGATATCAACTCTTTGTAAAAATAATCCCTTAATTCCGTCAATTTTCCACTCTCGGCGGGAAGTTCTTTTCCTGCAAGCTCGCACGCTTTACCCAGTCCGGCTATTCCCGGGACATTTTCCGTGCCGGCGCGCTTACCCATCTCATGGTGGCCGCCCTGTAATAACGATGCTATCTTCGTCCCTTTTTTTATATATAAGGCGCCGATCCCCTTCGGGCCGTAGAGTTTATGGCCGGAGAGCGAAAGAAGGTCTACATTCATCTTTTTCAGGTCGAGCGGCACTTTCCCGACGGACTGCACGGCATCGGTATGAAAATATATGCCCCGCTCTTTCGTTATATTTCCTATTTCCTCTATAGGTTCTATCGT
Organism: Candidatus Omnitrophota bacterium; assembly: GCA_041650935.1. GTDB lineage: Bacteria > Omnitrophota > Gorgyraeia > 2-01-FULL-45-10 > 2-01-FULL-45-10 > FEN-1322. The sequence goes on along the minus strand of JBAZKH010000002.1, from coordinate 49,509 downwards.
ACCGACTTCGTTATTGGCATGCATTATTGTTATAAGTATTGTCTTGTCGGTAATGGCTTTTTTCAGCGCGTCCATCCTGACCAGGCCGCATTCGTCCACTCCGACATAAGTCACCCTGCAGCCTTCCTTCTCCAGGAACTTACACGTATTCAGGACAGCATGGTGCTCGATTGCGGAAGTAACTATATGATTGCCTTTGGACCGGAGCGCGTTTACGACCCCTTTGATCGCAAAGTTGTCCGCCTCCGTCCCCCCGGAGGTAAAGATTACCTCTTCCGCGCTTGCGGCGCCGATGAGTCCGGCAACCTGCGCCCTGGCATCGTCGACCGCCTTTCGCGCAGCCCTGCCGAATTGATGGATACTCGAGGCATTGCCGTAGATTTCGCCAAAATAAGGGGCCATCGCGGCGATCACTTCCTCCCTTGTCCGTGTGGTCGCGTTATTATCCATGTAAACTCTTCTCATAGCTTTCTCCTTAAAAAAAGCCTAAGCCCTTCTTATCTTCCTGGCTTCGGCGCACAGGTCCTCGAGCGTTATCGAGTCGAGGCACTCACCGACCGCTCTGGCAAGTTTAAGCCACACGAGCTTCGGAACGCAACCGCTTGCCTTTTTGCACACGTTTCGCGAGCCTTTGTGAGGCCCGATGCAATGCACCGGATAGAACGATCCTTCGAGCGTCTTCACGATATCCCCGACGGTAATTGAACCGCTATTGCGCGAAAGAAGGTATCCGCCCCGCGCCCCGCGGACGCTTTTAATCAGCTCCGCGCGCCTGAGCTTATTCAGGAGCTGTTCCAGGTACGCGACTGATATGCCCTCTTTCCCGGCTATACCGGTAATCGATATCGCGGCCCCGGGATCACTCATCGCAATATTGAGCATCGCCCGTAAACCATATGTCGACTTCGTCGAGAGTTTCATGTACGGATATTAGCATACCTGACTAATTCTGTCAACATTAAAATATGGTAAATTTTCGAACACTTTTACTGCTGGGCTTTTTCCTGGGAGTAGTTGATGGCCCGGACGGGATAGGGAATGACAATGCGCTCTTTGCGGAAACGCTCGTGGAGGCGCTTTATGAATTCGTGCTTTATTACGGCCTGGCCGGCGAACTCTCTTGCCATCAGGCTGACGCTCATGCCTATACCTGAATCGCCGAACGACGTATATTGAACGGACGGCGTAAAATCGGGGACTCCGTCTTTTACGTCATGCATAACTTCTCTGGCAACTTCGGCTGCGATATGTTCGGCTCCGGCAAGGTTCGTATCGTAATGGACCGAGAGTTCAACGGAGAAAGCGACACGTCTATCCGGGAGATCATAGTTGGTAATGATAGCCTGCGTAAGCTTCGTGTTAGGGACGAGCACCACATTGTTAGGGAGCATCTTTATCTTTGTGGTCCGCCAATCTATATCCGTAACGTAACCTTCCTGCCCGGATTCCAACTTTATATAGTCCCCTATCTTTATCTGACGGGCTATTACTATATAGAAACCCGCGAATAGATTCGAGAGCGTATCCTGCAGCGCAAGCGCTACGGCAAGACCTCCGACGCCGAGTGTCGCAAGTATAGGTGTTATTGAAACGCCGAAAGAGTTTAAGATAATAAGCGCGCCAATACTATACACCGCTATCTTCGCTATATGCTGTGTAAGCGACGATACCGGTAAAGCGGTTTCCAGTTTTTGCGAATAGCGCTTTATAAGCGCCGCGGCGAGATTAGCAAGAAGCACCGTTATCAAAAGAACAATTACGGCGAAGAGGCCCTTGCTTATCAGGTCGACCGAAAAGAGATCATTAAACGCGCTATGGGTAACTGTAGTCATAGTTAAATTGAATGCTGCCTTGGTTTTGTTAATTTCGAATAATCCTTCGGCGGTCTTATCTGCCGCAAAAGATCGAGCCTGCCATTTTTCTTCAGTTCGTTATAGATCAATATCCACGCGCAGTCCCTCGTCTTGTCGACTTCGCATTTGCCTTTATCCTGCCCGCCGCACGGGCCGTCCAATAACGACTTCGGGCACCGGGTAATGGGGCAGATAAGGCCCGTCAATTCCAGCGCGCAGTCGCCGCATGCCGAGCACCTTTCGAGAAATGTGCCGGCGGAATCTATCGCGCCCATGAAGAGCGTATCGCATCCGACATGAATGGGCTTTTCACTTCTTAAATTCTCTTTTACGGACTGTATCCCCAGCCCGCAGGCCAGCACAAGGATGGCATCGGAGGATGCTATGGCCTTTCTGTTTTTGGCAAGCTCCATCTTGACCTTCGCGGCTATGCACGGCGCTTGCGGGATAGAGTAACCGGTCACGGCCTTCCCTTCTTTCTCCAGCGCGGTTTTGATCTTTTTTATCTCATCCTCGCCGCCGGTCTTGCATGTCGTCGAACACTCGCCGCACCCGATGAGGAATATTTTTTTCTGGTTTTCAAGATATGCCAGGATATCTTTTATTGCCTTCTGTTTCGTAATTATCATAACTGCCTTGCCTCGCTTTTCAGTCTTTCTACCTTATCTAATTTCTTAGAAAATTTCGCGCCCTTTATACTGCCCTGACGGTCTTTATCTCCGGCACTTCCTTGCGAAGTTCCGTCTCGACGAAATTCGCCATCGTCATCTGGCTCATGGGACAGCCTGCGCACGCGCCTTTCAGCCTGACCTTGACTACTCCATTATCGATCCCGACGAGTTCTATATCGCCGCCGTCCTGCTGCAGCACCGCCCTTACTTTATTCAACGCTTCTTTTACTCTATCTTCCATTTTTATTCTCCGGTTTGTTGTGATTTGCCATTATCTCAGTCCTGCAAATCATCCCGAGCAAGGCCATTGTTTAAGTCAGGCCGCGCCGGGGGGCTACTTTACCAGCTCTTTGATATCCGCTTCAAAGGTCTCCTTCGGCCTCGATCCTATATACGTCTTAACCACTTTCATGTCTTTATTGATTACAAAGGTCGTAGGGATCGACCTCACCGGCCCGTAAGCATTGCTCGCCTTGCCGTCATCGACTAGTATAGGATAATTTATGCCCATCTTTGACGCAAAGTCCCTGGATTCCTTTTCGTTTACAAGGCTCACGCCTATAAAAGTAAAACCTTTGCCGCCGTAGGCCTTTTGCAGCGCGATGAAATCCGGTATCTCGCTCCTGCACGGCGGGCACCAGCTGGCGAAGAAATTAAGGATCACCGCCTTACCCTTAAAATCCGACAGGCTCATATTTCCCCCGGCGGTACTCTTTAGAGTAAAGTCCGGGGCCGCTCCTCCGGCCTCGATGGCGCCGGAGCACGCGCACGCGCCCAGCATAAGCCCCACCACAACAAGCGCGATCAGCCAATTATGCCTCATCTTGCTCTCCTTTTTATTATTACTTCGCAAATACCGTTCCCAGCCTTGCCGCAATGACGTTAAGGTAGTTCGTCGTTATTAATACGCCGACGATAACCAGGAATATGCCGCTTATCATGTTAACCGCGCCGATCAATTTTTTGAGCTTATTAAAATACGCGATAAACGTATTGATAAGCAGGGCTGTTATGAGGAACGGCACCGCTATGCCGAGCGAATAGACGCTTAAGAGCCTGACGCCTTCTACAATGCTCGTCTTCGTACCGGCAAGTAAAAGTATAGAGCCGAGTATCGGCCCGGCGCATGGCGTCCACGCGGCGGCAAAGGTCACGCCTATAAGGAACGAGCCAAGATAGCTGGCTCCTTTCGAGCGAAAACCTATTTTAACCTCTTTACCGAGAAAGTCAAGCCGCAGTATCCCCATAAGGTATAGCCCGAACAACACTATGAGAATACCGCCGCCTATCTGTATCGCCTTCTGGTAATGAAATAGCGCTTTGCCTATAAAAGTCGCGGTGAGGCCCAGGAGGATAAATACGATCGAGAAACCCGCTATGAATAGAAGGGAATGGACGATGGTCTTTGCCCGCGCTTCGCCCTGCCGCTCCGGGCCGGTCATCTCGCTTAAAGATATGCCGGCTATATAGGCTATAAAAGACGGTATTACAGGCAATAGGCAGGGCGACAGGAATGTCAGGAACCCGGCGGCAAATGCTACCGCATAAGATATGCTTTCGTTTGCCATAATGGCTTTCTTTGTCGGATAACGTTTATTGTGACTGTGTTACCCTGATCTTCACGACGTTCAACTCCTGTCTCATGGACGCAACCTCGCCGGCAATAGCCTTCTGGCTATCCAGTATCTGGTTAAGCTTATTAATAATGGTATCGGACTGGTCGCCGCCATCATTTTCGGCGTGTGCTGTTCCCGTCAAAAGTAAAGGCAGAGCGGCCATCATCAAGACAAGCACAATCCCTATCAAAACTTTTGCGCGTCTCATACATACCTCCTGTTTTTTGTGTGTTTCTTTCCGGCGATCATCTTCACGCCTTCCATGGCCCACAGCGGGAACGATGATATGGTAACGACGACCATCCACTCAAGGAGGCCGAGAGCTTCCGTCTTGAATGCCGTCCTTAAAAACGGTATATAGACAACTCCCATCTGCAGCAAAAACGATATGAAGTTTGCGAAGACAAGTTTGCTGTTGCTGAAAAAACCCAGTTTAAATATCGATTTGGTCATACTGCGGCAATTGAAAGAATGGAATAGCTGTGCGCATGCCAGGACTATGAATGCGGCGGTCCTGGCGCGTTCGAGGCTCCCTCTTTCGATAAACATGACGAAACAGAATGCCGCTAGACTGCAGAGCGCGATAAAGGCGCCCTGGATAAGCATCTGGTACGCCATTTTCCGCGTTATGACCGGTTCGGTCGGTTTGCGCGGCGGATGCTTCATGATATTGGGGTCTACGGGATCCACCCCCAGCGCGAGCGCCGGCAGGCTGTCCGTAACTACGTTTACCCAGAGTATCTGTATCGGCAATAGCGGCACAGGAAGCCCGGCGAGGGAGGCAACAAGCATTACGAGTATCTCGCCTGCGTTACAGGATAGCAGGTAATGGACGGATTTTTTTATATTATCGTATATGCCCCTGCCCTCTTCTACGGCGGAAACGATCGAAGCAAAATTATCATCGGTGATGACCATATCCGAAACCTCTTTCGTAACATCGGTCCCGGTCATGCCCATCGCCACGCCTATGTCGGCTTCTTTCACGGCAGGCGCGTCATTAACACCGTCCCCCGTCATCGCAACAATCTCGTTTTTCTTGCGCCAGGCGCGCACTATCCTGAGTTTATGCTCCGGCGAGACTCTCGCGTAGACAGAAGCCTGCTCCACGAGCCCATCGAGAGAACTGTCGCTCAACCTGTCGAGCTCCTCTCCGGTAAATGCCAGGGCGCCCTCCTGGAAAAAACCTATCTCGCGGGCAATGGCAATCGCGGTATTTTTATGGTCGCCCGTTATCATTACCGTCTTGATCCCGGCTTCTTTGCATTCCGCAACCGCCGCCTTGATCTCTGCCCTCGGAGGATCTATCATCGCCACAAGGCCTATGAAGACTAAATCCCTCTCCACTGCCGCCGCCTCATAGCCGTCAAGAGGCTCTCCGATATCCCTGTATGCAACGGCAAGAACGCGCATTGCTTCACCGGCAAGTTCGTCGTTTACTTTGAGAATGCGGGAGATGTCGTCTTTCCCGATATCCCTGGCCGCGCCTTTTGCCTCTATGCGCGAGCAGGTACTTAAAAGCACGTCGGGCGCCCCTTTCACGAAAGCAACCGTTTTGGTTCCGTCGGCGCGGACCATCGTCATCCGTTTCCGCTCCGAATCGAAAGGTATCTCTTCTATAAACGGGAATTTCTTCTCGAGAGCTTCCTTCAGGTGCCCGGCCTTGGCGGCCGCGGTAAGGATAGCTCCCTCCGTCGGGTCTCCCACTATCCTGAAAACATTTTCCGAACTTTTTAGTTCCGCGCCATTACACAATACGCCGGCTGTAAGCGCTTTATCCAGTTCGGGATAATTATGCGGCTCGATCTTGTTATTGCCTTCCAGGAAATCCCCTGACGGCGCATAGCCGATTCCCGTCACCCTGAAGAGCCTGCCGCCGGCATATACCGCCTGGACCGTCATCTCGTTTTTCGTCAGCGTGCCCGTCTTATCGGAACATATTACGGTCGCGCATCCCAAGGTCTCTACCGAAGGCAGCTTCCTTATAAGAGCGTGGCGCTTGACCATCTTCTGTACGCCTATAGCAAGAGCTATGGTCACGACTGCCGGCAGGCCCTCCGGTATCGCGGCAACGGCCAGACTTACGGCGGTGAGGAACGTATCTACAAGCTTGCCTCCCCGTAACCATTCCAGCGCAAATACGAGTCCCACGAGGACAAAACAGAGGTATACGATCCATTTCCCGAATTCCTCGAGCTTCTTTTGCAGAGGCGTCGATTCGCGGCCTATATCCTGTATCATGCCGGCAATCTTGCCCAGTTCTGTCAGCATACCCGTGCATGTAACCAGAGCTCGCGCCTTGCCGGACGCTACGGAAGTGCCGGCGTAAACCATATTTGCCCTGTCGGCAACGGGTAGTTCCTTTTCCTGCAGGGCATGGATAGTCTTCATCACGGGATTCGATTCACCCGTCAGACTCGCTTCCTGGACGCTGAAATTCGAGGTGGCCCATACAACGCGGCCGTCGGCGCTGATATAATCGCCCGCTTCCAGTTCGATGAGATCACCCGGCACCAGTTCCGAAGACTTTATGGATTCGCGGGAGCCTGCGCGGATAACTTTAGAAACGGGGCTCGATAGCTTCTTTAAAGCGGCTAAAGCTTTTTCGGCGCGGTATTCCTGTATAAAACCAAGTATTGAATTTAATATAACTACTCCTATTATGGCGAATGCGTCGAGCCACTCTTTCAGGAAACCGGATACGACCGCGGCGACTATGAGGACCCATATTATAAAATCCCGGAACTGGGCCAGGAATATCCCGAGAGGCGTCGGGCCCTTCTCTTCTTTCAGTATGTTAGGGCCCGTCTTCTTTAGCCTCTCTTGCGCGTCGCCGGAGGACAATCCTTTGGTAAGGCTCGTCCCCAACGCACCGGCTACTGCTTCGATCGTCTGGTCATAAAATTTATTTTCTGCCATTTTTTATCCGCCGCATCCTTAAGAGCGCGTCTACTTTATGCTGCAGCATCTCCATCTCAACCGGTTTGGTAAGATACGCGTCCGCGCCCACCTCCTTGCCGAACTCGATATCGCTGGGCTCAAATTTTCCGGTTAACATGACCACCGGGATGTTCTTAAGATTGTCGTCTATCTTGAGCTTTCTGCAGGCATCGTAGCCGTTCATGACCGGCATCATAAGATCGAGCACTATAATGTCCGGATTTTCCAGATGCGCCTTTTCAAGCGCCTCGGCTCCGTTAAACGCTTTTATGATATCAAACCCTCTCGTTTCGAACCGTTCGGCCAAAAGTCTGACGAAATCTCTTTCATCGTCGACTATGAGTATCTTTGCTTTCGCCATTTCGATCCTGTCTATCGCGTCAGCACCTGAAAACCTATCCCCAATAGAAGCGACGTGATTATAAGCGTACTTAAGAATAGCGTCAGTATCTTCATACCGTATTCTTTTCTTAAGACAAGTATCGTGCCGTAGCTCGCTACGGGTCCTATCAGAAGAAGCGTCATCGCCGCGCCATGGTTCATCCCCTGCTTCATCAAGCTATCTACCAGGGGAACGCTTGCTGTAGAACAGATATACATGACGAGACCGAAAACAACGCTGAAGAGATAGCCAAGAGAGCCGTTTAAATATGTCTTTATAAGATGCCCTATGGGCAGGTATGTAGCGACGAGCGCCGCCAGCACAAGGCCGACGAATAGCTCCAGGCCTATCTCTTTCGGAAGTTCAATATATGCATATTTCAAAGCCGACACAATCTTTTCGCCGGCGAATATCCGCCCGTGCTGATGCTTGTGTTCAGGATTAATCTCGCAATGCGGACACGATATCTTTACCACCGGCTGCCGTGTATGTTTTATCGCATTACCGGCAATGCCGATCGTAAGGCCCATGATTATGACGGCAAAAAATATATAGACCGCAAACGGAAGCCCCAGCACGCTGTAGGCAACCAGCAGGGCGCTTATCGAGGTAGCGGGCGTAGCGACTAAAAACGCCAGGACGGGTCCTAGGCTGGCACCCTTTTTATACAGGCTGACGGCTATGGGAAGCGATCCCCAACAACAAACGGGAAGGAATGTTCCTATAAGGGTCGAATAGAAGATCGGCTTGAATCCTTTAGCTCCCAGGTACTTCAGGACAGCGTCTTCCGGGATTATTTCGTGGACGAACCCGCTTATCAAAAAACCCACGGCCAGGGCGGGGATAACCTCATACGTATAATGCAGGAAGATTTGGATAAAATCGGCCATTTTATCTTTCCAGGATAAAGACAGCGTTCAAGGCAAACATGTTCGGCCAGAACCGCACCTTTCGTTTATGGCCCAGATATTGCGCGCCCAGTATCGTGATATTCTTTTCCCGGCAATAGATCTTAAAATCGCTTATCGTCAGGAAGTGCAGGTTCGGCGTATCGTACCAATGGTACGGCAGTGATTTCGTTATCGGCGTCTTGCCCTTGAAGAAGAGGCTGATGCGGGCCTTGAAATACGCGAAGTTCGGGAACCCGATTATGAGCCGCTTCCCGACCCTTAAACTCTCCTGTATGACGAAATCGGCTTTCCTGGCCTGCTGCATACTCTGGTTTAAGATAACATAATCGAACGATTTGTCCGGATATTCGCGAAGGCCGGTGTCGATATCGCCGTGGAAGACGCTCAGGCCCTTTTCGACGCACTTATATATGGCCTTTTCGTCTATCTCGATGCCCTGGGCCCTCACATTCTTCTCGTTCGTGAGAAGTTCCATGAGCTCACCGTCACCGCAGCCAAGGTCGAGCACCTTCGCGTCCCGGCTCACCGTCGCCGCTATTATCTTATGATCTATCTTCATGGACCCGCCTCAAAAAATGTTTGATAAGGTGCGTCTCTTCCTCGATCTCCAGGAGGAACGCATCGTGCCCGTAAGTCGATTTCACCTCGCAATACGTGGCGTCGATGCCGCGAATTTTAAGCTGGCGGACGATATCCTGTGACTGGTACGATGGATATAGCCAATCCGATTTAAAAGCGATGACGAGAAATTTTACTCCGGCGTGGGCGACTTTCGGCAGAAGTTTCCCGCCGGAGAGGTCGAAATAGTCCATCGCCTTGGTAATATAAAGATAGGAGTTCGCGTCGAACCTCTTTACGAAATTATCCCCCCTGTATCTTAAATAGCCCTCGACCTCAAAATCGGCCGTGAAACTGAAGCTGTAATCTTTATCTTTAAGCTTGCGGGAGAATTTATCTTCCATGGATTTGTCGCTCATATATGTGATGTGGCCGATCATCCGCGCGACAGCGAGCCCTCTTTCGGGCTTTTTCGCCGTATCATAGTAATTGCCCTCGTTCCACGCGGGGTCGGCCATCACCGCCTGCCTGCCGACTTCATCGAACGCTATCTGCTGCGGGGAATGTTTTATTGCCGTCGCTATCGGAATGGCGGACTTTATACGCTCGGGATACGAGGCCACCCACTGCAGGGCCTGCATCCCGCCCATCGAACCGCCGAGGACACACAAAAGCTTCTTGATGCCGAGGTAATCGACCAGGTGCGTCTGGGCCTTTACCATGTCTTCTATCGTAATAATAGGAAAGCTCAGGGCGTAAGGCTTACCCCTCTTCGGATCGACGGCACCCGGCCCGGTAGAGCCCTTACAACCGCCTATAACATTCGAACATATTACAAAGTATTTATCCGTATCGAGCGCTTTGCCGGGCCCTATCATTGAATCCCACCAGCCGGGGGCCTTATCACCGTAGTGAAATCCCGCCGCGTGAGCATCTCCGGAGAGCGCGTGCTCGACAAGTATCGCGTTCGATTTATCCTTATTTAATTTTCCGTAAGTTTCGTAAGCGAGCGTGATGGGGCCCAGCGTCTTACCCGAGACGAGCTTAAGCTCATGCGGCGGCTCGGCAAAAGTAAAATATTCCGCTTTTACTGCCCCTACGCCCTTATCTTTCATCGTATTTCACCTTATACCACTTTCATGGTCCGTTGTCACGCCTTTATCCCGCTAGAAAATCGATCCCGAGCTATTATTTTCTAACGGGATTTACGTCCTGAAAAAGCCATGTGCTGAGATATCTTTCTCCTGTGTCGGGAAGAATAACCACGATAAGCTTACCCTTGTTCTCTTTGCGTTTTGCCGCTTCCAGCGCGGCCCACAAAGCGGCGCCGCCCGATATGCCCGTAAGAATGCCTTCCAGCCGCGCCAGCCGGCGCGCGAGCACCCCGGCATCTTCGCTCTTAACGCGGACTATCTCGTCTATAATATTTTTGTTCAAAACCTGGGGTACGAACCCCGCACCTATCCCCTGTATTTTGTGAGGGCCCGGCGCGCCTCCGGATAATACAGGCGAATCAGCCGGTTCGACCGCAACGGCCCTGAAACTCTTTTTCCGTTTTTTAATCGCTTCGGCGATCCCTGTAATGGTCCCGCCGGTACCGACTCCGGCGACAACAATATCTACTTTCCCGCCGGTATCCTCCCATATCTCTTCCGCTGTCGTCTTGCGATGGATCTCGGGATTCGCCGGGTTATTGAATTGCTGCGGCATGAAACTGTTGGGCGTCGCCTTCGCAAGCTCTGCGGCCTTATCTATCGCACCTTTCATGCCTTTCACTCCGTCTGTAAGCACAAGTTCGGCCCCGAATATCTTCAGAAGCTGCCTGCGTTCAAGGCTCATCGTATCGGGCATCGTAAGGATCAATTTGTAACCCTTCGCCGCGGCTACAAACGCAAGCGCAATGCCGGTGTTACCGCTCGTCGGCTCGATAATAACCGTGTTTTTCTTAATGAGCCCTTTTCTTTCGGCGTCCTCTATCATGGCGACGCCTATCCGGTCCTTAACGCTCGAGAGCGGATTAAACGATTCCAGTTTCGCGGCAATAGCTGCGACGGCGCCTTCGGTAATACGGTTAAGCTTCACCAAAGGTGTCTTGCCGACCGTCTTTGTAATGTCATCAAATATTCTAGCCATATAGTTCCTCTTGGATTACTGTTTAGTCGTTAGTAAAACTTCCTGACAACTAAGAACCGACAACTGCTTTACCGAGCGCCTGTTCGATATCGGCGATAATGTCTTCGGCGTTCTCGATACCGATAGAGAGCCTTATGAAATCGGGCGTCACTCCGGTCGCCAATTGCTCTTTCGACGATAGTTGTTGATGCGTAGTCGTTGCAGGATGTATTGCGAGCGATTTTGCGTCTCCTACGTTGGCCAGATGCGATATGAGCTTGAGAGAATTAATAAACCTCTTGCCCGCCGCGAGCCCTCCTTTTATACCGAAACCAAGTATGGCGCCGGCGCCCTTCGGAAGATATTTCTTCACTCTTACCTTCTCCGGACTGTCATCAAGCCCCGGGTAATTCACCCAGTTGACCTTCGGGTGTTTTTTAAGATACCTCGCGACTGCCAGGGCATTTTCGGAATGTTTCGGCATCCTTAAATGGAGCGTCTCGAGCCCCTGCAAAAGAAGGAACGAGTTGAAAGGCGATATTGCGGGTCCCAGATCGCGCAGCAGTGTAAGGCGCGCCTTCATGATGTAGGCAATATTGCCGAAAGATTTTAGTTCTTTCACGAAATCTATGCCGTGGTAGCTCGGTTCCGGCCCGGCTATCAACGGGAACTTACCGCCCGTCCAGTCGAACTTCCCGGAATCGACGATTACTCCCCCGAGGCTCGTTCCGTGGCCGCCGATAAATTTGGTCGCGGAATAGACGATGATGTCGACGCCGTGATCGAACGGCCGCAATAGATACGGCGAGACGGTATTGTCGAGGATAAACGGTATACCGCTTCCATGCGCGACTTTCGATATCGCATCTAGGTCCGCAACGTTATTTTTGGGATTACCGATCGATTCGGCATAGATCGCCTTCGTCTTCGGCGTAACCGCTTTCTGGAAAGCATCTAAATCGCCTGACGGCACAAATTTTACCGTGACACCAAAACGCGCGAACGTGTAATGGAACAGGTTGTATGTCCCGCCGTAGAGATTGTCCGCGGAGACGATCTCATCGCCCGCGCGCGCTATATTAAGGAGGGCGATCGTTATTGCCGCCTGTCCGCTGGCGGTAGCGAGAGCGCCCACACCGCCTTCTAAAAGCGCGATGCGTTTTTCTAAGACGTCTGTGGTGGGGTTCATGAGGCGCGTATAGATATTCCCGAACTCTTTTAAGCCGAATAGATTGGCTGCGTGGTCGGTATCTTTAAACTGATAAGACGTCGTCTGATAAATCGGAACTGCCCGCGAGCCGGTCGTCGGGTCAGGTTCCTGGCCCCCGTGCAGCGCAAGTGTCTCCACTTTTAATTTGTTATCGATTCTGCTCATCTTTTTAGCTCCTTTCTATATCGTATAATTGGAAATCGGGTTTATTTTCAGTGTCTTTTCCTTATGTCTTATGACGAGATCCTCGAATGTGATGGTATCCACCACGAGCGATATAGCCATGCTCACTTCCTTCCAGACACCACGGAACATACAGCTTGCGGTATCTTTACACCCTTTATAACAATCTTCGCCGACACAGGAGATGGGTTCGATCGGCCCTTCTATAAAACGCACGACCTCTCCTATCGTGATCTTCGCCGGCGGCCGCGCCAGGCAAAACCCGCCGCTTGCACCCCTCCTGGCTTTAACGAACCCGCCCTTCTTCAAAAGAAGGAGTATCTGTTCCAGGAACTTTGTCGGCATATCCCCATCGGCGGCTATTTCGCTGATCGCGGCGACCTCGCCGGCGCCTTCATCATATTTTAGCGCCAGCTGCAGAAGCGCTTTCAGGGCATAATCGCCTTTGTATGTTATCTTCACTTTCCACCTTCATATGTAAAATACTATAAATATGATTGACTTAGTAGGAATTATACAGGAAAACAGTTTTTTGTCAACTCTTTTTTTAGTACACTACGGATCTGATAATCTTGCAGGTATTATCGAGGATATACTCCAGTTCCTTTTTACCGACGGATAGAGGCAGGAACAAGTAGGTAATATTGCCCAGGGGGCGCAGGATAAGCCTTCTCCCCAGCCCCGCCTTATATATACGCAGGCCTATCCTCTCTTTAAGGCCGAAGGCTGTTTTACGTCTCTTATCTTTGACCAGCTCTAAAGCGCCTATCATGCCTATCGAGCGCACATCGCCGACTATCGGCAGGTCCCGCAGTTCCTCAAGACCGTCCCGCAACGACTCCGCTTTTGCCTTAGCCTTTGCAAGCGTCCTATCTTCTTCGAATATAACGAGACTCGCCAATGCGGCGGCGCAGGCGATAGGGTTAGCGGTATAAGTATGGCCGTGGTAGAAGGTCCGCCGCTTTTCGTAATCGCCGTAAAAAGCCCTGTATATTTTTTCTGTGGTCAGCGTAGCGCCCAGGGGAAGCGTGCCGGATGTAATACCTTTCGACAGGCACATAAAGTCGGGTTTTACGCCCGCATGCTCGCACGCAAAGAACCGCCCCGTCCTGCCGAAACCTGTTGCGACTTCATCCAGTATCAGATGGACGCCGTACTTTTGCGCAAGCTTAGCCGCTTTCGCCAGATACTCTTTCGGGTAGATGATCATGCCCCCTGCCGCCATGACGATCGGCTCCAGGATAAGGGCCGCGATCTTATTCGAGTGCTCCCGCAGGATGGCCGCCAGCGATCCTGCACAATCGATCTCGCACGTATCCCGCTTCTTACCCGCCGGGCAACGGTAACAATACGGCGACGCCGCCCTGAATGATTTGAAGAGCAGCGGCGCAAACGGCTTATTGAAAAGGCTGACCCCGCCCACCGACATTGCTCCGGCCGTATCGCCATGATAACCTGCGTCAAGCGATACGAATCTACTCTTTTCCGTCTTACCCGTATTATACCAGTACTGCAGCGACATCTTAAGCGCCGTCTCGACGGCCGTCGAGCCGTTGTCGGAGAAGAAGACCCGTTTTAGATTATCCGGCGCAATACCGACAAGTTTTTCGGCAAGGAGAACGGCGTTTTTATGCGTGAATCCGGCGAATAGGACGTGGTCGAGCAGCTTTGCCTGCCGCTCGATCGCCGCTCTTATTTTAGGATGGTTGTGTCCGTGTATATTGCACCACCAGCTCGATATCGTATCATAGTAAAAATTGCCGGCGCGATCATAAAGTTTAAGTCCTCTCGCTTTTTCGATCATGATCGGCGGGAATTCCAGGCAATCCTTCATCTGCGTGTAAGGGTGCCAGTTATATTCAAGGTCTTTTTTTATCCATTTATCCATACAGGAACCTTCCCGATAAATTTTTTAACTATCCGCGGATTGTCTTTCAATATCAAAGAGTTCTCCCTTTTCGAAATATTGTTAAAAACGATGCCGAGAAGCTTCATCCGCCTTGCCCGCAGAGCCTCGAGGCTGAGGAGCGTCTGGTTTATGGCGCCGAGCTTATTGGCCGAGACGAGAAGGACCGGTATCTTAAGCTCTTTAACAACATCTATAAGCAGTTTCTTTTCGGTAAGCGGCACCAAAAGCCCGCCCGTCCCTTCCACGATCACAAAGTCGTTTTTTTTAGATAATTTTTTCAGCGCCGTTTTTATCTTTTTTATGTTGATGGCTTTTTTTTCGCACCGCGCGGCCAGATGCGGTGAAGCCGCGATCTTAAACGAATAGACCGCCCGGCTCCTCTTGACGCCTGTCTCGACCCATTTCTGCGTCGCGACTTTGCAGCCTCGAGCCGACAGCCGGCGGGCTATCAGCTTCGTAATAAAAGTCTTTCCAACGCCTGTATTTGTGCCCGCTACGAATATTACGCCTGCCCTGCGCCTGAGCGAAACGAATGGTACAGGGTTCATTTCACCGCCTCACAGAAGAATATCTGATATGTAGCTTCGATGGACCCGAATCGTTCCGTGTATACCTTCTCTACCCTTTTCAATAAGCCCGGGCTCCAACCCTTCTTCATATCCGACCCGGCACCGCGCGTACCGGAATATTTTATCTTCCCCAGTAATTCGTGGAGGGATGTGTAGGATTCTCTTACCAATCGTTCCGTTATCCTCGATATTTTAAAATATTTTCTCAATAGCTCGTCGATCTCCGTCCTTCCGGGGAAGGCGTCCGCGGCGATCGAGACATTCTCGCCGGATACCGAGACAAGGGATGCTTTTAGCTCTGAAAAAGTTTTCGGACCGAAAGCCGAAAAAAGAAGTACGCCTTTGTCCGTCAGCAACCCTTCCATCTTCCTGATGACCCGTTCGAGGTTGCTAAACCAATGGAACGCGGCATTGGATGTCGCGAGGTCGTATTTGTCATCGCAAGAGATCTCTTCGACGTCTCCTACTTCGAAAGCTATGTTCTTGTCATCCAATTTGTGCCTGGCCAATTCCACCATGGGTCTAGAGATATCTATCGCCCGGATATTCGCGCAGCCAAACTTCTTTTTAAGTATCTCCGTGTAGCTGCCGGTCCCGCACCCTATCTCCAGTATCCGCGTTACACCGCTATCGGGTAATATCTTTGCCAGCATACCGGCGGCTTCACTTTGGACAGCGGTGTGCATATCGTATGAATCGGCATATCGCGAAAAATTATTTGCCACTACCGTCTTATCCGGTCTTGCTGCCATAAAATACCTCCTTAAAATCGGTCCGCAAAAATGGAAGGTGGCCTGCGCCCTTTAAAACCACAAGGCCGCCTGTCCCTGCCATCTCTTCGACCGGCGCGATCCTGTCGCCGCCGCCGTGTATAAAACGTGCTTTGATATTTTGAAGCGCTTTTAGATCGAGCCGGGCCCCGGCTAAATAATCGAGCCCCGCCAGAAGTTCGTCCGTTGAGAGCTCTTTTAAATAACTTTTCATAAGCCCTTTTTTAAAGATGGCCAGATATTCTCCCTCGCCGGGCGAAAAGCATGCATGGTAAAACTTATATAGATAGCCTGTCCTGTTGGCCGTCAGGTATCCTTTTATCTTTTCAATACCGTCTTGGTCATATCTCTTTCTCATCCCTACCAGGGTAAGGTGTTTTACACATTCCGGATGCCGGGCCGCGAAATCTGCGGCCAAAAATCCGCCCATAGAAGAGCCCAGTATCAATATCGTTTTCAGAGATTCTTTTGCGAGGCTTTCCAGAAGAGCGTTCTCAAAATCCGGCATAAAAAGCCTGGTGGGCAATAGATAATTAAATCCGAGGCCGAGCGGACCGAAGATCCTGTGATCAGCCGCCCATCCCGGGAGAAGAAGGATCGTCTCTTCAAAACCCCTGTGGATCAATTTAAATCCGGATATTAGCGATGTCATCTGCCAGTCTTTCTAATATCGCGTCATCGTGGTCGAAGACGAGCGAAAATCTAAGGCGCGCCTCGCCCTTAGGCACTGTGGGAGGCCTTATCGGGAGCGCCCAATAACCTTTCGCCTGAAGGGCCTCGGCCATCTTTACCGCAGCCCGGTTCTCGCCGACAATAACAGGGACGATTTGAGACGTTCCTTTTATCTCGAGCCCTTTTTCTTTCAATAGCCCGCGAAAATGCCCGGCCTTATTTAAAAGTTCGACCCTGCGGAAAGGCTCCTCTTTTATCAGTTCGATAGCCGCAATGTTACATGCGATCACGACAGGCGGTAACGCCGTGGAATATATAAAACTCCTGCACTTGTTTACCATATATTCGATCATAGCCCCGGACGAGGCGATATATGCGCCAAAGCTGCCCAGGGCCTTGCCGAACGTGCCCATGATGAGGTCTACCTTATCCGCGAGACCCTCTTCCTCAACCATCCCTGAGCCATTTTTACCGAATATTCCTGTTGCGTGAGCCTCATCGACCATGAGGGCGCATCCAAATCTCTCTTTAAGCGCAACGAGACCCTTAAGATCCGGCCTGTCGCCGTCCATGCTGAATATCGTTTCGGTTATGATAAGCGCGTTTTTAAATTTGGGGCGTTCTTTTAAAAGAAGCAGTTCGAGATGTTCCATATCGTTATGGGAAAATCTGAAAAACCTGGCTCCGGAGAGCGCGAGACCGTCAACAATGCTCGCGTGATTCAATTTATCGGAAAATATGCAGTCACCCTCTCCATATAGAGCGCTTAAGACCCCGACGTTCGCCTGATAGCCGGTGTTAAATACGAGCGCGGCTTCTTTTCCTTTGAATTTTGCTATCCGCTCCTCCAAACGGTGGTATATCTCGAGATCGCCGCTTAATAGGCGCGATGCCGACGCGCCGACACCGTAGGCTGCGGCCGACGCGAGGACAGCTTCTATTAATTTCGGGTGGCTGGAGAGACCAAGATAATCATTTGAAGAGAGATCTATATACTCTTTTTTACCGAAGCATATCTTACCGCCCTTTCTTGCCGTGGCAGGCCTCAATCTTCGAAGAAGGCCTTCCCTGTTTCTCTCTTTTAAAAAAAATTCTATTCTTTCCATAATTCTTTTATCTCTTTGGCGAGCTCCCGGTCTTCGGAGGGCTCCCTTCCTTTTACGGTAAGATATCCTCCGACAAGCATCCCATTGGCACCGGCCATAAAGGCGGCGGCCTGAAAATCCTTTAAGATAGTTTCTCTGCCCGCAGCCAATTTTACCGTTTTCCCTTTCAATATTATTCTATAGATCGCTATCGTCTTTATGGCATCTGTGCAGGAGATCCTGCTTTTCCCTTCAAGCGGCGTGCCGCCTATCGGGACCAATATATTTATCGGGACCGAATCGACACCCAGCTTCTTTAATATAAGCGCCATCTGGATCCTGTCTTCCCATGTCTCACCCATGCCTATAATGCCCCCGGAGCAGACTTCGAGCCCGGCGGCTTTCGCGGCTTTGATAGTTTCAAGCCGCTCTTCGAAAGTATGGGTAGTTACGATCTTGCGGAAATACCGGGGGGATGTTTCGATATTGTGATGGTAGCGGCTCGCCCCTGCTCTTTTTAAGAGCCTTAAGTTTTTTTCGTCGAGTGAGCCCAGTGAGGCACAAACCTTTATGCCGGCCCTGGACCTGATCTCCGATATGCAGACGGCGAGTCTTTGTAATTCTTTTTTAGTAAGCGTATTTCCGCTTGTAACGATGCCGAAGCGTTCGGCCCCGGTCTTCTTCGCCGTAACGGCCGCGGCAAAGATCTCATCGTTAGTTTTTAGAGGATAAGTTTCTATACCTGCTGCGTGGCGGCAGGACTGGGCGCAGAATTTACAGTCTTCCGCGCATGAACCTGATTTCGCGTTCAGTATCGTACAAAGCTCGAGCCGCGCGCCTATGTTTTTGGCCCTCACTTTATCGGCCATTGCCGCAAGTTTAGACAGCGGAAGCTTGATGAGCGAACGTATTTTTTTATACTCGGTCTTCATTGTAAACTATATTATCATATATGGTTTACAATTAGAATAAAAAAATTCATCGACTTATTATGTATTCAAGGATGGCATCCGCCTGTTTTGCGGCCGCTATATTCACCCTGGGGGAAAGTGCGGGTTTCGACGAAATGTCGGATTTAAGGTCGCCTATCATTACGAGGTTCTTCTTCATCCTGTGGACCTTTATCTCATCGCTTGAACCTATGCCGCCAAGGCCGGAAGCAGAGACGACAAATTTGCCGAGTTTCAGGAGCTCTTCGACGAGCATCCTCTTATGCTCTGCCCTATCGAAGCATTCCGCCACGACATCACAATCTCCGAACAGGCTTGCGACATTCTCCTTCTCTACTATTTTTTTCGCACTCTTTATATCGATATCGGGGTTGACTTTTCGCAAATTGGCCTCAAGCGCTTTTGTCTTATCCTCTCCGACCTGGTCTAAAAAAAAGAACTGCCGGTCGAGATTAGAATAATCTATAGAATCAAAATCGACCAGGGTGAATTTTTTAAAACCGACCCTGACGAGCGAAAGCGCGCAATTAGAACCGAGTCCGCCCAGGCCGGCTAGGCCGATCCTGGTCTTTTGGACCTTTTCGAAATTTTCTTTGCCCAGCTTTTTAATTAAATTTTCGTAGAATTCGTTCATATATGGAGCCAGTCTTTTAAAACCGGCTGGTAGCCTTTCTGTTCCAGCATGGCCATTATTTCAGCAACGCTCCTTTTGTCCGATATCTCAAATTGCGGGAGATTTTTCGAATCGTGTAAACAGGCCGAGTGTCCCCCGACATAAGTAGAGGAACCCGCCGATATGCGCGTGAGCCCGATACCGATGAGATTCTCTCTGAACTTAGCGTCTTCCCGCGTCGACATGGATATCCCGATCCTGGGTAAGAATATCCTTAAGGCCGTTATTATCTGCACCATGACCTTATCGTCTACTTTGTGCGGCACTGTAAACGCCCCCTCGTGCGGCCGCATCCTGGGCAGCGACGCCCCTATCTCCACACCGGGAAACATGTCTTGGAGGTACTTCGCGTGGAGCCCGAGCCAGAATGCCTCTCTTCTCCATTCGTCGAGTCCGAGGAGAACGCCTATATTTACGTTACGCATACCGCTCCCGGCGCCTCTGGCGGGCGCCGCCAGCCTGAAGGCATAATCGCTCTTCGGGCCGGCAGGATGTATATTCTTGTATACTTCTTCATCGTAAGCCTCCTGGTATATCGTAAGGCCATCCACACCCTCCAATACAAGTCCGGCGTATTCACTTTCACTAAGAGCATATATTTCGATGGAGATCGAGCTAAAATATTCCGCCAATACCTTTACGCATTCTTTTATATAGGAGATGGGGCTCATGGTCCGAGACTCACCTGTCAGCACAAGGATGTGTTGTAATCCTGTTGAAGCGATAGCCCGGGCTTCGTTTTCTACCTCCGCCGGGGTAAGGCGCCGCCTTTCTATCCGGTTGGCGGCGCTAAAACCGCAATATACGCACCTATTTTCGCAGTAGTTGGACAGGTACAGCGGTGTGTAGAGCTGTATCGTCTTCCCGAAATAACGAAGCGTCATCTCGCGGGACTTTAGGGCCATCTCTTCGAGGTGCCGTTCGGCCTCAGGCGATAATAAAGCCATGAAATGACTTATATCGGGATTTCTTGCGGCCAGGGCCCTTTCAACATCTCTGGAAGAGACGAGACCAAAGGCATTATCGGTATCTTTATACCGGGAGTATATTTCGTAGAAACTCATTCGTTCCTTAAAAATCCTGTTAGCGGCGACGATGCTTTGGCATCTTTTGTGCTCTGCGGCATGCCGGCATTATACGCGAGCCGGCCCGCTCCAACCGCATCGCTAAAGGACTTTGCCATTGCAACAGGATCCTGCGCGATAGCGATAGCCGTGTTGACCAGGACGGCGGCGCATCCGGTCTCCATACATTCGCATGCGCTCGACGGGGTACCGAGCCCGGCATCGACTATCACCGGTATCTTTATTTCGCTGACCAGTATCTCAACCAGTTCTTTGGTCCTGAACCCGCGATTGCTGCCTATGGGCGAACCAAGCGGCATCACTGCCGCGGCGCCGGCGTCTACCAGCCTTCGCGCCATCGAAAGGTCCGGGCTCATGTAAGGCAATACCACAAACCCTTCCTTAGCTAGAATTTCCGTTGCCTTCAAAGTTTCGGAATTATCCGGCAGCAGGTATTTATTGTCCTGGATGACTTCTATCTTTACCCAATTACCGCATCCGGCCGCCCGCGACAACCTCGCTATCCTCACCGCTTCGTCCGCATTTCTTGCGCCGGAGGTATTCGGGACGAGTATGCACTTTTTCGGTATATAATCGAGTATATTTTCCGATGCGGCCTCATTGTCAACCCTGCGGAGCGCTACTGTCGTGACGTCGACATCGCTCTCTTCGAGCACGCGTTTCATCAGTTCATAAGCGGAAAACTTGCCCGTCCCGATGAAGAGCCTGTTCTTAATGTTTTTACCGCCGATCTTTAGAATATCTTCCACTCTATCCACCTCCTACAAAACTCACTATTTCGACATTGTCGTTTTCCCGAAGCGCGGTTTTGCCCCACTCCTCTTTAGGCACAATCCGCAGGTTGTGCTCCACAACTATATGCTCCGGCACGAAGCCTTTACTAGATACGAGCCGGGCTATGTTTTCCTGTTTATCCACAACTTCTTCTTTGCCGTTAATCTTTATCTTCATTTTACACGCTCCAGTTTTTCTTTAAAACGTTTTGTTGTTTTAAATATATCATCCGCTTCAAGAATTGCTCTTATTAACGCTATGTTCCGGCCGCCTTTCTGCAAAATATCGTCGATGTTCCCGAGATTTATTCCGCCTATGAATACAACCGGCTTCCTGGCTATCCTCATTATCTTTTCAATATCATCCGCGCCGATAAAATAATCTTTTGTCTTCGTAGGGAATATCGGCCCGAAGGCGATATAGTCGAAATCTCCTGCGTTCGCTTCTTCAAACTGACCGGGTGAATGCGTGGAGACGCCTATTATCTTATCCGGCCCAAGCAGTCTACGCGCCTGTTTCGCGTTATGGTTTTTTAAATCCTCCTGGCCCAGATGGACACCGTCCGCCCCTGTCTCTTTTGCAATGGCAGGATCGTCGTTAACGATAAATTTCACGTTATTTTTCTGACAAATAGCCTGCAATTCGCGTCCCATCTTTACGAGTTCACCGCGCGGCCTGGCTTTCTCTCTCATCTGCAGCATATCAACACCGCCGGAGACGGCAAGCCTGGCGATCTCGCATGCAGGCCTTCCCCTGCCGCAGTCTTCGCTCAATATAAGGTATAAATTACGATCTTTTATTTTCATATGATAAAAAACCCCTATGCCGGGGCATAAGGGCCTATCTTCAACTCCCTACGCTGGCATGATCCAGATTCCGACAAACCGAATTCCAATAACTGTTTGTCGAGATTTCGCCACTCGCTTAAGGCGATGGCGAACAGGTTCATCGGATAATCTGCTTGATCGCAGAACTCTCAGACCGCACTACGGCCTCTCCGCTATGTGATACGATTACAACATAACTATTCTATGGTGTCAAATGATTTTACAACCTTAGCCGCTCCACTTCTTCGGGGCCGGCAGGTTTCACAGATACCGTCTTTTTATCCCGGGTATCGCTCTTCCAATAATTGACATCCAAAGACAGCTCGTTCCTGAATTTTGTATGGTACGCCATAATGTTTGCGGCAAGCGCAATGGTATTGTCGTCATGTTCGCCGCGCAACACTGCCAGCGGCCCCTGATGGTCTTTTAATTTAAAAAATACATCCTGGGCCTTGGCCATAGCCGTCAGGATTTCGTTCTCCGCCCGATCTCTTCCGACGGCAAGTTTCGCCAAAGGCGAAAGCCTGAAGTGCCTGCCTACGGTCAAGAATTTCAGGTTATCCACGGTAAGCGCATTATGTTTTATAAGGTCTTTTACCCGGTTGGTGAAGCCGGGATCCGTTAAAAGGCACCCTCCGGCAGGATTGGGATATTCTTTTATGCCATATCTCAGGGCAAGCGCAAATTGGGGCTTACGCGACCTGCCCGAAATATCGAGAAGCCTTTCTCTATCGACGACGCCTTCTTTTTCAGGGATCGTCGGGTCCAAAAGTTTTGCCGAAAGCGGCCTCAAGAGAAGCCCTTTTAATCCCGAATCCCTGGTGATAATGTTCAGCGCGTCCAATCTCTGGGACATTGGCCGCTCACCCAGGACTTCACCTGTAACAATAAATGACGCGCCGAATTCCGGCATCATCTCTTTTGCCTTCTTGAGCATGAATATCTTACAGTCTATACAGGGATTTATATTGGCGCCGTAGCCGTGCTTAGGATTTTTTAGTACGTCTATATACTCTTCCGTAATATCGGCTATTCTAAGCGGCACATCGAGCGCCCGCGCGCCCTTTGTCGCGACGTTCTCGCCATTTTGCATGATGCACGCGCAGAAATCGATCGAAAAATTGACCGCCTGAACCTCAACACCCTGCTCCTGCATCAGCTTTATGGCCAATATGCTGTCAAGGCCCCCCGATAGCATCGCTATGCACTTTTTATTCATATCTCTCCAGTTAGAACCTAAAACTCGTTATGTTCGCGCAACCACCTAAAAAGGTGGCAAGAAAAATGTTTCCCCACCCCTCTCTCGTTATGGTCAGGGTCGGTTTTTTGTTCGTCGAAAAACCTAACATTTTTATTGCGCGCACATAACTTGAGTTTTAGGTTTTACCTTGGCGCGTAGATCAAAAATTCATTTTTATTATACCACGCACTCATTTCACTCTGTTAGTGATCCAGCGCTTTTAGAATAAAAAAATAAACTGTCTCTGAAACTTTTCGGCTCTGCCGAAGGGGCCCCCGAGGGGCTCGTGCCGAGCAGGGCCTTAAAAGTTCGAGGCAGCGTACGAGAACTTTTACGGAGCGCAATTTTCACATGGCTGAAAATTGCGCGTCCCTGCGAGGCACAGCCCCGAGAGGGGACACTTCTTAAGCCGAAAAGTTACTCGCCTTTTTTCAGTCTCTCCAGCCACTCTTTTATCTTCTTCTCGTAACCCATCTCCGTCGGGAAATAGTATTTTGTCTCTGAAGGTTTATACTCCTGTTTTACGTAATGATCTTTGAAATCATGCGCGTATTTGTAGCCTTTGCCGTGGCCGAAGGCGTCGCCGTCGAGATTGGCATCTTTAAGGTGCGCCGGCACTTCGAGCGTCTTGCCCTCCGCCACGTCTTTTAGGGCCGATTCGACACCGAGGTAGCCCGCATTGGATTTAGGCGCGCATGCCACGTATATGGCGGCCTCGGCAAGCGGTATACGCGCCTCCGGCATGCCGACAAATTCCGATACTTGGAGCGCCGCATTGGCAAGGATAAGCGCCTGCGGATCGGCAAGGCCGACATCTTCCGCCGCGCATATTACTATCCTTCTGGCTATGAATCGCGGATCCTCGCCGGCGTGTATCATCTTCGCCAGCCAATACAGAACTGCGTCCGGATCGGAACCACGCATAGATTTTATAAATGCCGATATCGTGTCGTAATGCCCATCCTCGTCCTTATCATATAAGACGGCCTTCTTCTGGATCGATTCCTCCGCCGCTTTTAACGTGAAACGCAGCTTCCCGTCTTTTGCCCGCGGCGTGGTCAGGACCCCTACTTCAAGGGCTGAAAGCGCTCTTCTCGCGTCGCCCTCGGAAATTTTTGCAAGATGCCGCAATGCCTTTTCGTCTATCTCGACCGCCGTCTTGCCAAGACCGTTCTCTTTATCGGAAAGAGCCTTTTTTAAAATAGCCGCTATATTTTCTTCGGAAAGATTTTTGAATTCGAATACTTGGGATCTGGAGAGGAGCGCCGCGTTCACGTAGAAGAAGGGATTGTGGGTGGTAGTGCCTATGAGGACCGGGTTCCCCGCCTCGACGTCGGGCATCAGCACATCCTGCTGGGCTTTATTGAAACGGTGGATCTCGTCTATCAGGAGGATGGTCCGTTTTCCGTCGAGGGATTGACGCTTATGCGCCTGATCTATTATGCGGCGCATATCGGCAACGTTATTCGATGCGGCGTTTATTCTTTCGAAATGTGAATTTGTTCTTTCGCTTACGATAAGGGCGAGGGTCGTCTTACCGCACCCGGGAGGTCCGAATAGTATGAGCGAGGATATGGTGTCGGATTCGATGAGCCGCCGCAGGAGTTTGCCGGGCCCCAGGATGTGCTCCTGGCCGACAAAGTCATCGAGCTTCCTCGGCCTCATCCTCACTGCCAGGGGCTCTGTCCCTGACAGCCTTTTCTTATCCTTCTCAAATAGATCCATTCTTCTTCCGTATTCCTAAGGTTTTTTATCTTCGATTCCTGCTGTAAGAATGTGATGCGGCGGCACAGCACACTCTACTACTGGATCGAAAATTAAAAATCCCCGCAAATGCCGTGTGAAATTGATTAATCTTGACCCCGATTTTCATCAGGTGGGAGCTCTCGAATAAGTACCGAAGTACAGATCCAGTTAAGCTCCCTTTCAAGGTACTGTTGGCTCAAGATTCTTCAGTTCAATCACGCGCACCGCAGGGATATTACTGCTATCGTCCTTCAAATTTAAGTATATCACAGGATTTATCAAAAGACAAATCGGGGAAGCGCGAGTTTATCTGAGCCTTGCGCCATATCTTTTTTCAAGCGCCTGCAGAATATTTGCGTGAACCGCGGAGACCTCTTTCTCTTCGAGCGTCCTGGACGGAATCCTGTATTCCAGGCGGTAGGTAAGGCTCACTTTTCCGTCGGGTATCTGCTTTCCTGTGAATCTGTCGATGAGCCGGATGTCATGCAATATCGCCCCCGCAGTCTCTCTGGCCAAAACTACTATGTCCGCATTTAAAACTTCTTTCGGGACGACCAGCGACATATCGCGGTAGACCGACGGGTGTTTAGGAAGCTCTTTAAAGACCTTTTCCAGTTTCGCGTGCTTTAAGAGCGCGTCTAAAGAGATCTCGCAAAAGTATATGCGTTCTTTGATGTCGAAATTATGCAGGACCTGTTTCGATATCTCTCCCGCGCGGCCTATTTCGCTGCCTTTGATATCGATAACAGCCGCGCATGAATGCGAATAGCCATCAATGCGCGTCTGCTTAAATGCGGCATTATCTATCCCGAGTTCCGACAAGACAGTTTCGATCGCGCCCTTGAGGTCAAAGAACCCGCAAGGGCGGGCGCCTTGCGCCCATCCGGATATCTCTCCGGCGATGCCGATAGAAAGACACCTTGTTTCATTGAAACTTCTTTCCGACGTTTTAGTGTATATCTTACCCAGCTCGAATAGCTCCAGATCCCTGGACTTCCTATTGATGTTCCACAGGATGGATGCCAGCATCCCCGGCATCAGGCTTGGCCTCATGATCTCCTGCTCGCTCGACAAAGGATTTTTTATCTCCGAGACATGGGTATCCTCTAAAGAAGCCATCTTCAGGAGATTCTTACTAAGAAGGCTATAGGTAATGATCTCGTCGGCGCCGGAGCCCGCAAGAAGGCTGCGTATCCTGTTTTCGATCATCATCTCGAAGGGAACCTTCTCGTCTTGTTCCACGACGGCCGGTATGGTGCTCGGTATCCTGTTATAACCGTATATGCGCGCTATCTCTTCTATTATATCTATCTCCGCATTCAGATCGTACCTGAATTGCGGGGTATCCATCGTAAGGCTCTCTTTGGTCGATTTTTTTATCCTGAGTCCGAGTGATTCCGATATCTTTTTCACTTTTGCAGGCGGTATCTCCAGCCCTAACACCGCATCAAGTTTCGGCAGCCTCAGCGTAATCGTCTTACCCCCTGCTGATTTTTTGCCTATATCAATGAATTCGCATGCCTGGCCGGAAGCAAGTTCGCATATAAGCGATGTCGCCCTGTCCGAAGCAGACGCTATATTGTCCAGGTCCACCTTTCTTTCGAACCTGTAACTTGATTCGGTGGAGATACCGAGCGCTCTCGCCGTTCTCCTTGCCGAAATAGGATCGAAGGATGCCGCTTCAAGAAGCACATTCTTCGTAGCGCCCGTAACTTCTGTATTTAAACCGCCCATGACTCCGGCTATCGCTATGGGCCTGGATCTGTCGGCTATGACAAGGATGGTATCGTTAAGCTCCCTTTCGACTCCGTCGATCGTAACTATCTTCTCGCCTTTCCGCGCTCTCCTTATGATAATCTGGCCACCGTCGATCTTGTCGAGGTCGAATGCATGCATCGGCTCACCGGTCTCGAAAAGGCAAAAGTTCGTGATATCGACTACGTTATTTACCGGCCTTAAATCCATGGCTTCCAGCTTCCGCTTCAGGCGTCCGGGCGATTCTTTCACATCGACATCTTTTATCACTCTGGCGGTATATCTCTGGCACAGTGATTTTTCCTCGATGTCGATCTTTATGCCGCTCTTTTTACCGGCAGTGTTTATTCCGGCGGAGGGCGGCAGTGTCAATTTATTGCCGGTAATGGCGGCTAGTTCCCGCGCCACTCCTATATAGGAGAGCCAGTCGGGCCTGTTTGCGGTAACCTCGATCTCAAGCAGATGGTCGTCTCCGGATGGCTGGACAGACTCCGTCGTCAACCCGGCCATTGTCAGGGTCTCCGCAAGTTTCGCGGGCGCCAGGTTAGGATCGATATAATCTTTTAACCAGTTGTAACTTATACGCATAATGTTAAAATTGTTCCAGGAATCTGACGTCGTTCTCGAAGAATAATCTTATATCGGTTATCCCGTATTTCAATATCGCGATACGTTCGACACCCATGCCGAACGCGAACCCGGTTACTTTTTCGGGGTCGTAACCTACATTTTTAAAGACTTTGGGGTTCACCATTCCGGCCCCCAGTATTTCGAGCCAGCCCTTGCCGCCGCAGAGACTGCATTTCGTTGTGCGTTGTTCGTCCGGTGAACACAGCCTGCAGGAGATATCTACCTCCGCGCTGGGCTCGGTGAACGGGAAGAAGCTCGGGCGAAACCGCATTTTGGTCGATTTACCGAACATCTGTTTCGCGAATGTTTCCAGCACGCCTTTTAAATCGGAAAATTTTATAGCATCACTTACCGCAAGCCCCTCGATCTGGTGGAACATAAAAGAGTGCGAAGCGTCCGTAGCGTCGGGCCTATAAACCTTGCCCGGGACGATTATCGAAAACGGCGGTTTATTCTTCTCCATGAAACGCGCCTGGACCGGAGAGGTGTGACTCCTCAGAAGATACTTTTCGGCGGATTTTAGATAGAAGGTATCAAAGGCATCCCTCGAAGGATGTTCCAGCGGTATATTGAGGGCTTCGAAATTGTAATGTTCCGTCTCTATCTCGGGCCCATCGACTATCTTAAAGCCCATCGAGATAAATACGTCGCATATCTGATTGATTGTCCGGGCAACCGGATGTATCCTGCCCTGCCTTGTACCTATACCGGGCAGGGTTACGTCAATACGGTCTTTCTCTTCCTCGGACAGGACCGCGCTTACCATTTTTCCGTCGAGCAAAGCGGTAATCGTATTCTTCAGCGCGTTTACTAAAACGCCCATCTCAGGCTTCTCGGCCGGCGGAAGAAGAGCCATTCGCTTGAATAGCTCCGTAACTATGCCCTTCCTTCCGAGATATTTTATGCGCAGCGCTTCCAGCGTCTCTTTGGCATGGCCCGCAGACTCTATCTCCTTGAGCGCGGCCGCTTCAAATTGTTTTATCTCTTCTTTCATAAACCCGATCTATGTTTTGACCGCCTCAACCAGTTTGGTAAATGCCTTTTTGTCGGATACCGCCAGTTCCGATAGAATCTTCCTGTCGATCATGACCTTTATCTTCTTAAGGCCCTGCATGAACCGCGAATACGATATCCCGTTCTCCCTGCACGCGGCGTTGATCCTGATTATCCATAGCGAGCGGAAATCGCGCTTACGCGCCTTCCTGTCCCTATAGCTGTACATCATGCCTTTGGCCACGGATTCCATGGCGCGTTTATGGAAACGCGACCTGCCGCCGAACTGGCCTTCGGCAAGCTTCATTACTCTCTTCTTGCGCCTCTTAGCTGCGACTGCGTGTTTTACTCGTGACATTTTTATCCCCCTTTACGCTCCATATGGCAAACACTTATTCATCGCGTCTTCAAAACCTTTCGCGACAAATCCTGCCTTGCTCAGATGCCTCTTCCTCTTTGCGCTCCTCCCGGTCAATAGATGGCTCTTGTTGGCCTTGAACCGTTTTATCCTGCCCGACTTTGTTGTCCTCATCCGTTTTTTGACACTTCTATTGGTCTTAAGTTTAGGCATGTTATTTCTCCTATTTATATCCGCATAAATACTAAATCCAAAATACGAAACAAATTCCAATTTTGAAAATTCGAATTTAGCACTTGTTTCGAATCCCGGTATTCGGATTTCGTATTTTACAGTTCGATCTTACTTCGCTCTGATCACCATATTTATAAACCGGCCTTCTTGTCTGGGAGGTTCCTCTATCTCGCCTATCTGGGAGATGTCGCTCGACAGCCTCTCCAGGATCTTCCTGCCAAGGTCGACATGTGCCATCTCTCTACCCCTGAACATCATCGAGATCTTCACCTTGTCGCCGCGTTTCAGGAAGTCTTCGAGATTCCGCAGTTTGAACTGATAATCGTGCTCGCCGATCTTGGGTCCCAGCCGTATCTCTTTTATATGCACGATCTTCTGTTTCTTCCGCGCTTCTTTTTCCCGTTTCTCCTGTTCGTACTTATACTTCGAGTAATCCATTATCCTGCAAACAGGCGGAACTGCCGTCGGGGCCACTTCTACTAAATCTAATCCGGCCTCTTCGGCTCTTTTAAGCGCATCGGCTGTGGGGAGAACTCCCAACTGCTCGCCGGCTTCTCCGACAACTCTTACCTCCCTAACTCTGATCCGGTTATTTATTCTAAGGTCTTTTTTTGCGATGCTTGATCACCTCACTTTCTCTTTTATCTCTTTCTCTACCATCTGGGTAAACTCTTCCAGGGTCAAAATGCCCATATCGCCCTGCGCTTTTGATCTTATCGACAGGACATCCCCGGCCGCTTCTTTCTCGCCGATAACTATCATGTAAGGTATCTTCCCGATCTCGGCATCGCGTATCTTTTTCTGCAGCCTTTCGTTTCTCGCATCCAGCGACACCCTCATCTCTTTCTCGAGCAGCGCCGATTCTATCTTTTTGGAATAAGCGAGCGCCTTCTCGGATACGGGAATTATAATGCATTGCACGGGCGCAAGCCATAAAGGAAGCGCTCCCGCGAAATGTTCTATCAGCGCCCCCATGAATCTCTCCAGAGACCCGAGGATGACCCTGTGCAGCATTATCGGCCTGTACTCCTTGCCGTCGGCTCCTATATATTTAAGGTCGAACCTCTCCGGCAGGGCAAAGTCACACTGTATCGTAGCGCATTGCCACTCGCGCTTCAAGGCATCCTTCAGTTTGATGTCTATCTTTGGTCCGTAGAAGGCTCCATCGCCTTCGTTTATCGTGTAATTTAAATATTTGCGTTTCAGCGCCTGGATGAGCGCCCGTTCGGCCGCTTCCCAATCCTTGTCGTTGCCTATCGATTTTTCCGGACGCGTCGATACTTCGACGGAAAAATCTTCGAACCCGAATACGTTCAAGGTATCTATCACGAAATTTATGACCTTTATTATCTCATCTTCTACCTGTTCCCTCAAACAGAATATGTGCGCGTCGTCCTGCGTAAAACCCCTGACACGCAATAGGCCGTGGAGAACGCCGGACTTTTCGTTCCTATATACCGTGCCCAGCTCGAAATACCTTAAGGGCAGGTCCCTATAACTTCTGGTCTTTGACCTGTAAACCAGTATGTGTCCCGGACAGTTCATGGGTTTTATGGCATATTCCTGGCTCTCGATCTTGAATATATACATATTCTCTTTGTAATAATCGTAATGGCCCGACTCGATCCAGATGTCGCTCTTCATGATGTGAGGGCCCAAGACGAGCTCGTAGCCTCTCTTCAGGTGTTCTCTCTTTATATAGTCTTCTATGATGCTCCGCAGGCGCGCGCCTTTAGGGTGGTAAAGAACCAGCCCTGGCCCGACCTCTTCATTCAGGCTGAAAAATTCCAGCTGCTTACCGAGGATTCTATGGTCCCTCTTCTTGGCCTCTTCCAGAAGCGTCAGATAATCTTCGAGCTCCTTCTCCGTTTCGAAGGCCGTTCCGTATATACGCTGGAGCATGGGGTTCGTCTCGATCCCGTGCCAGTACGCGCCGGCAATCGAAAGGAGTCTAAAGGCCTTTATCTCGCCTGTCGATCCTATGTGTGGCCCGCGGCAGAGATCTATGAAATCTCCATCCTGGTAAATAGTTACCATATCCTCCGGGATCCTTTCGATCAATTCTATCTTATATTTCTCTTTCATCTTCTTGAAGAGCTTGACCGCTTCGGGCTTCTTCATCTCTTTCTTTTCGAACTTATAGTTCTTCTTTATGATCTCGCGCATCCTCTCCGTTATAAGATCCAGGTCCTCGGGCTCGAACGGATCCTCTTTGTCGAAGTCATAATAGAATCCGTCCTCGATAGACGGACCGATGCCGAGTTTAGCATCCGGCCACAGACTCTTCACCGCCTGCGCCATAACGTGTGCCGTCGAATGTCTTAGTGTAGGTAAGTCCATGCGTATTCCTTTTATTCTGCTCTGCTTCGCGCTTCTACTGCATAACACCGGTTACGCTTCGTAAGGAGCATTTTGCCTGAACAATTTCTGCGAATCCCGAGCGTTTGCCCTGTACCAGTCGGCACTTCGTGCCTCCGGTACAGGGCATTCACCACTCACAAAAATTACTACATGGCCGCGTACCATTCGCTTCGCTCAGGTACACGGCGGGCTGTGCCATGAACCATTCGCCCCTTCGGGGCTCAGGTTCATGGTGGGCAGCACAGGACTCGAACCTGTGACCCCTACCATGTCAAGGTAGTGCTCTAACCAACTGAGCTAGCTGCCCACAATTATACGATTACTGCCAAAAAAGACTCATCCCGCCAACTCCAGTAGAGTTTCGTAAGGAGCATTCTGCCTACATGTACCCAGCACCACTCGCTTTGCTCGGGTGCTGGGCGAAGCCCTACCTCAGTCTGACTACCAACGGGCGTAGCAGAATGGTGGGCGAGGAGGGAGTTGAACCCTCAAGGCCTTACGGCCAAAGGATTTTAAGTCCTTCGTGTATGCCATTCCACCACTCGCCCGCATGATCTCGTGGTTTGGATTTCCCCGCCTTCATCTATTCCCGGTCTAAAGACCGGGGTGTTGGGCAGCGGGATAAACTTATCTCTTTATTGCCCTGCTTCGCTCTTCTACGGTTAAATTCCGGTAGAGCTTCGCCCTACCTCAGTTTGACTGCTGACGGGCGTAGCAGAATGGAGGCGCGGAGCGGAATTGAACCGCTGTATAAGAGCTTTGCAGGCTCCTGCCTTACCGCTTGGCTACCGCGCCGTTTTTTAAGCCAAATAGAAACGGCCGAAGGGCTTCACCTGGCGCCAACCCACTCAACCGAACCGCCAACCCTGGCTATGTTCCTGCCGGACTTCGGGTGATTTACTTCCTGGTCCTGTACGATAATCTCATCCGGCGCCGATTTTTCCGTCAGGGCCGCATTATAAATATAGTCCGGGCCGCTTTTGTCTGTGATACCCTTCCTGCCCGGGCAATCGAATATTATCCCGTTATTTACATAATTAGGGTATAGTATCCCCAGGTTTTCCGGGAAAACGCCTTTATGATCACGCGCATATTTATGCAATCCTAAGCTTATCTGCCGCAAGTTGTTAGCACAATATACTCTGTTTGCATAATTTTTGGTCATATGCACAAATGGCGCAAGGACCATTATCATGGCCAGGACGGCACAGGCCACAATCAATACTTCTATAATGGTAAAAGCCCTTGATTTTAGCATTAAATTTTGATCCTTCGGCAATGCTCAGGATCAATCCCGAGCAAGGACACGGCGAAAACGCTATCCGCGTCGAGGGATCGACTATATCTTAAAATTTGAGATCTTGTCAAGGATAATCTTGGCCAGCGCCTTTTTGGTCCTGCGGCGATAGATGCTTTTACCGAAACGGCTGTCCATTATCAATATATCCGTGAGCCCATTGCCAAATGGCCCTGAATTCCCCGCAATTCTATTGGCAATGATGATATCGGCTTTTTTCTTCTTCAGTTTTGCCAGGGCATTTCTTTCCAACGCCCCGGTCTCGAGCGCAAAACCGACCAATAATCCTTTTTTATTCTTGCCGAGCCCGGCAAGGATGTCAGGGTTCTCTTTAAGTTTAATCAGCCTGTCTTTCCCATGCCGCTTTATCTTATTCCGGCCCGGTTCAGCTACTCTCCAGTCGCAAACCGCTGCAGCCATTATGACGCATACGCCCCGCTTCGCCCTTTCCGTCACCGCGCGCTTCATTTCGAGCGCGCTCTCTACCCTGATCCCCTTTACGCCGCGCGGAAATTCAAGGGCTGTTGGCCCGGAAACCAGGGTCACGTCGTGGCCGAGGCGAGCCGCCTCTGCGGCAATTTCATATCCAAATCTCCCGGTAGAGTAATTTGATATGAACCTGACGGGATCGATCTTTTCGCGGGTAGGGCCTGCTGTTACGAGGATCTTCATTGCAAGAGCCTTTTAACCTCTTTTATTATAGCTTCGGTCGGCGCTATGTGGCCCATATCTTCATGCCCGCAGGCCAGGTATCCTTTTACGGGTCCGACGAATTTATATCCTATCTTTTCCAGTTTAGCGATGTTTGCCCGTACTATTTTGTGCCCGTACATAGCCTCGTTCATGGCGGGCGCTATCAAAACAGGGGCCCGCGTCGCGAAGACGACGCAACTCAAAATGTCGTCGCATATACCTCCGGCCAGCTTACCTATTATATTGGCGGTAGCGGGCGCTATCAGGATAAGCCCGGCCCTGTCCGCGATCGATGTGTGGACGGGGCTCCATTCTTCCGCCGGGGCGAACATATCCGTGATTACCCTGTTACGCGAAAGCGTCTGGACGGAAAGAGGCGTTATAAATTCCATCGCCTCTTTTGTCAATATAGGCTGGACCTCTATGCCCTCTTTCCTCAACTTGCTTATTATGTCGCAAGCTCTGTATGCCGCTATACTTCCGGTGATACCCAATATAACGGGTTTTCCCATCTTCATTGTTTTTTCTCTTTTACCTTATATTCGATCTTACCTTCTTCTATCTCTTTAAGGGCCATATTTATCACCTTGTTATCCTGCTTATCCCCCGTCAGGTTTGCCGCCCCGTCGCCCAGCTCCACGGCTCGCAGCGCCGTCAGCACAACGAGTTTATACATGCTGCCGACTTTGTTCAATAATTTCTCTAGATCGAAAATCTGCATTCTATTCCACCTTTCTTGGTAAGGCTAATTCCGATACGATTATTTTTTTTAGCTTTCGATGCGCAGCGTCCAGCCGGTCGTTTATTATCGTGTAATCGTAACGTTTTTTATACGCTATTTCCTTCTTGGCCAGTTTCAACCTGGTTAAAATCGCGCGGCGGTCTTCCGATCTCCTGAAATGCAGCCGCCGCTCAAGCGCGTCTATGGAAGGCGGCATTATGAATATCAGGACGCTTACACCCGGGTATTCTTTCTTCACCTTCATCGCGCCTTTTACGTCTATACTCAAAAGAACGCTCGTGCCCTTATCCAGAGCATCTTCAATAAAAGCCCTGGGCGTTCCATAAAGATAACCAAAATTTTCTTCGCATTCCAAAAAACCGTTTTTCTTTACGGTCTGTTTGAAATACTTTTCCGAAACGAAATGATAATCCACCCCATCCTCTTCTCCCGGACGGGGCGGCCTCGTCGTCATGGAAACGGAACGTTCAAGGGCCAATTTGTCTTCCAGAATTTTATTGCATAAAGTGGTCTTGCCGGATCCGGACGGGGCGGAAACAACAAACAGTTTAGCTTCGCGGAACCTCTCTAAGTTAAGAGTTGGGTTTTTGCGAGGTTTTGCGTTCATTCTAGGTTCTTGGCCTGTTCGCGTATTTTCTCTATTTCGCCTTTTATCTCTATAACGTTCTTGGATATCTTAAAATCGCTTGCCTTAGAGCCTATTGTATTTATCTCGCGGTGAAGCTCCTGGGCTATAAAGTCTATCTTCTTGCCCACTTCGCCCCCGACGGAGATGGTCTTGTTGAAATTGCAAAGGTGGTTGTCAAGCCTCGTTACCTCTTCGGAGATGTCGCTATTTTTAGCGAATATCGCCACTTCCATTTCCAATCTGCCCATGTCTATCTCCCTGCCGCCCGTCAGGTCTTTCACTCTATCCGCAAATCTCTTCCTGTATTCATCGATATTAAGATGTGAGCGCGATTTTATGACCTTGAGCATTACCGCTATCTTCTTTGTCCTGGAGATAAGGTCGCGATAGAGCGCCTTACCCTCTTTCTCCCTGTCAATAATGAGCTTATCTATGGCCATATCGAGCGCCTTCTTTATCCTGGGCCAGAATGCCGCAAGACCTTCTTCCAGGGAATCGAAGCTCAATACGCCCGGCAGGCTTATTATGTCTTTCATGCTTATCTCTTCCCTGAGACCGAGATCCTTTTTCAGGCCTTCCAAAGCGTCGTGATAATTTTTTGCGGCTTTTTTGTTTATAGATATCCTGTCCGCTTTCAGGAGAACGCCGTCATAGGTCAGGTTTAAATTAACCTTGCCCCTCTTTATTTTCTTCTGGAGTATCTCTTTTATTTTATCCTCGAAAGCGCTTATGCCGTTGGGCAGTTTCAGCGTAGCGTCGAAAAATTTGTGGTTTACCGTCTTTATCTCGACGGTAACCTTCCCCGATTTAAAACGCTCCTCCCCCTTACCAAAACCCGTCATTGAACAGATCATAGATCCTCTTTCGTTGTGCGTTGTGCGTGGAAAGCATGCTGTGCGATATACGAACGGCCGGCGGCGCTCATGCATTCCCAGTCAGCTACGCCCACACCCTATTTTCGCACGTAGTTTTTACTACTTTGGTCGGATACATATTTTCGACTATAACTTCGTCCGGAGCGAACCAGAGCTTTATCTCTCTTTCCGCATCCGCCATATTCGCCGAGGCGTGTATAACGTTTTCGTAAACTCCTTTTGTCGTTATCCTGCCGTAAGCCCCGCGTATGGAGATTGAGTCGGCCTCTTCGGGGTTAGTAGCACCGCATATCTTACGAACCTTGTCGATGGCATCGTCGCCCCAGTAGATAAGCGCCATCACTTTCTTTTTGTGATACTCACCCATTATATATTTTACGAGATCCGGGAAAAACGGTTTGTCTTTGAGCGCAATATAGTGTTCTTCGGCCAGTTCGCGGGAGACCTGGACGATCTTAGAGGCTATTATATCCAGCTTTGTCTCCGAAAGGCGCGTCAGTATATTACCGGTGAGGGATTTTTTCAACCCATCAGGTTTTATAAGAACCAGCGTTTGTTGTGTCATATATTATATCCTTTATGATGAATACTATATTGTATTGATTATGTATTGGTTAGTCAAGAAGATTTAAGGCGATGTATTTTCAGGATTCTCGTTTGGCCAGGACGATGTCCAGGATGCGGTTCAGGTCCTCATTGGAATAGTATTCGACCTGTATGCGCCCCCGCTTGCTGCCATGGAATATCCTCACCCGCGTACCGAGGAGCTGCTGCAGCTTATTCTCTATCTCCAATATGCTCTGGTCCCTAGTCTTCACCGGATCCGTGGTCTTAAGCGCTCGCCGCGCCACCGCTTTCTCTGCCTCCCTGACAGAGAGCCCTCTCTTTATAATCGTGTCGGCAAGCCTAAGCCGCGCCGTTTCCGTCGGGAGAGAAAGGATCGCTCTGGCATGTCCGGCCGTGATGGCATTTTTGGAAATATACTCCTGCACCTTCTTCGGAAGACCCAGGAGCCTTATGGTGTTGGCTATTGTCGAGCGGTCCTTGCCGAGCGCTGTGGCGATCCGCTCCTGCGTGTAGTCGAAATCCGTAATAAATTTCTGGAAAGCAAAGGCCTCTTCCATCGGGTTCAATTCTTCGCGTTGTATATTTTCGATCAACGATATCTCCAGCATATCGATATCGGCTACGTTCTTCACGATGGCGGGTATCTTTTCCATGCCCAGATTTTTTGCCGCCCTGAGCCGGCGTTCACCTGCTATCAACTCATAACCTGCCGGCGTCTTGCGTACAAGAACCGGCTGTACAACCCCCTTCTCTTTTATCGAATTCATCAGATCGCCCAACTTCTCCTGATCGAATCCGAGCCGCGGCTGATATTTATTGGTCTGGATCTCTGATGTGGCAATCTGTAAAATTCGCTCCTGTGGCTGAGAAGCCGCATCGATTTCTTTTGGTTGAATTAACGCTTCTAGCCCCCTACCTAAAGCTCGCTTTTCCATTATTTAATTTCCTCCTCAATAACTTTTTCTAATTCGTTGTTAGGCAATATGTTAGCCTTTTCTGTCATTAAACTTTCTTTCTTAACCCCTAATAATTCATTGGTAAATTCCTGATATTTTTGTGCCCCTATTGAATTTTTATCATATAATGCAATTGGTTTACCAAATCCAGGCGCTTCGGTAAGACGTATATTTCTAGGTATTACGGTTTGATAGACTTTGCTTTTAAAATAATTTCTGGCCTCTTTTATTACTTCGTTGGTGAGATTAGTGCGATAATCTGCCATTGTAAGCAAAACACCTTCGACCTCAAGATCGGAATTTAAATTCTCCTTGACAAGGTTAATAGTATTTACGAGCTGACTTAAGCCTTCTAAAGCATAATATTCACACTGGATTGGTATGAGCACTGAATTTGCTGCGGTAAGCGCATTTACGGTCAAAAGCCCTAAAGATGGCGGACAATCGATAAGTATAAAATCATACGTATTGAGCAATATTGCCAGCGCTTTTTTTAATCTATTCTCTCTACCCATGATACCGACGAGCTCAACCTCAGCGCCGGTAAGGCTGAGAGTAGAGGGGATCAGTGACAAATTATCGATTCCGGTACTTATAATTATTGGGTTGGGATCGATTTCGTCGATGAGGAGATCATAGACACTTGTCTTGATATTATGCTTATTTATGCCCAGGCCGCTTGTGGCATTACCCTGGGGATCACTATCGATCAGGAGGATCTTTTTGCCGGAAAAGGCCAAATAGACGGCAAGATTGATGGCTGTGGTAGTCTTTCCAACCCCGCCTTTTTGATTGCAGATAGCTATAGTTTTTGCCATTGATTAAAAAGTTTCACGTGCAACAATTTTCTTAAAATATACCTGACAAAATGGCTTTTGTCAAGTCCTCCGGCAAGCTCATGACTTGCTCCCGAGCGAAGTCGAGGAACCAAGCCCGCTTATTCTTTACGCAATATCGCCGCTTGCTCAACTATGGTTAAAACGGTATTTACTACCCAGTATAATACGAGTCCCGACGGCATATTGTAAAATATAAATCCGAACATGATCGGCATAATTATGAGCATTATCTTCTGCTGTTGTTTTTGCTCTTCGGTAACAGCAGCGCCGGCAGATGCCGTAGATAGTTTTTGCTGAATAACCATGGCGGCAACCATGACAAGGGGGAGAATGTTTATCGAATCTCCTATTATTGGAAAAGAGACCGGTATCGGTATCGCTTCCGGAGACGATAAATCGCGGATCCACAAAAAGCCTGCGCCTCTTAGCTCGATCGACTTCATAAGAGCTTGATACAGGGCGATAAATATTGGCATTTG
The DNA here is from genome assembly GCA_041650935.1 of Candidatus Omnitrophota bacterium. Lineage (GTDB taxonomy): Bacteria > Omnitrophota > Gorgyraeia > 2-01-FULL-45-10 > 2-01-FULL-45-10 > FEN-1322. Next base: position 11,366 of record JBAZKH010000002.1, on the reverse strand, counting down.
TAATAGTATAGGCAGGCATCCGCTGAAGGGATTTATCTTATATTTTTTGTACAGCTCCATTATCTCTTTATTAAGCTTTTGCGGGTTGTCTTTGAATTGAGTCTTCAGTTTTTCCATCTGCGGATGCAACTCTTGCATCTTCTGCATCGATTTGAAGCTTTTGGCGGTAAGAGGGAATAGGATTATGTTGAGAAATATCGCTAAAAGAATGATCGACAACCCCCAATTACGCAAAACCGTATAGCCCAGTCTAAGGACGACTATTAACGCTTTGCTTATACCTCCAAACATACCATAATTAACGGTCTCTTCCAGGTTGTACCCGAATTCTTTTAAGGCGAGGATACTGCTTGGGCCGATATACAGACCGTATTTATGCGCAAATTCGGTGCCCTGTTGAATAGTGGTCTTCTCTGAACCTACCCCAAGTACCAGATTTCCGTTAGAGTCTTCGGAATAGAAGCCTACGGCGGTTTGGGCAAAAGGCTTTATTATTACACAAAAGTATTTGCTCTTTAACGCTTCCCAATTAACCATACCTGAATGGACTATGCGCTCGCCGCGCTTTGGCCGTTTGAACCCCACCGTTTTGCCGTCGATCTTTGATTGCACCTCGATGAGTTTTTGATCGTGGGGGTTGTTTTCGGTAAGGCCGGCGCCGCCTATAATATTATAAGTAAGTGTCTTTTGGCTGCCCGAGATGTTCTTTATAGATATCTCTAAGTCTATGCCGTAGCTTGAGTTACGCAAAGTATATCTCTTGTGGATCTCATAATCCTTCGTGGTTAGCGCATATGTTATGGCCAACCCTTCACTCTTGGCAGTATATTCAATAAGATTAAAATTGTGCCCGCCAAGCGGATCGGAAATGCTCCCGATGTATTCTTTGGGGTCGGTAATATGAACTATATCTAGCGGTTCTTTTGAATTAAGCGCCTTGAACTCTTTTAATTTTATATCCTTTATTGCGCCGCCGATATTGCTAAATGTTAGTATATATTTTCCTGTGTCGGCTTCGAGCTCTTTTTCTTCCGGCAGGTTTTGCGGCTCTGTGATCGGAGTAACCTCGACTTCTTTTTGGGCAATCGTCTCTTTAGGAGCGGGTATGCTCTCTTTTGCTACCGGCTTGCCCGCAAAATATTGAAATGATACTATTATCAGGATAGACAGCGCTATTGCGGCAATTAATCTCTTTTCCATGTTATTCCCTCTATATTGGCCATCCCGGTCAGGTCACCGGGTCATAGCCGCCTTTTGAGAAAGGATGACAGCGCAGGATACGTTTTGTCCCTTTCAGCATTCCTTTTAAAAAACCATATCTTTCAACCGCTTCTATGGTATACTGAGAGCAGGACGGGTAGAACCTGCAACATTGTAACTTGAACGGCGACAGATAGTTGCGATAAAATTTTAGTACTATAACGGCTAATTTTTTCATGCTGCCAACCTTATATCTTTGGCGAGTTTAAGAAGCGTCTCTTTTGCGGAATCGTATGTAAGGTCTGTGGATAGATCTTTCTTTACGATCACTACTATATCGAATCCCGTTTTAATTTTATCTTTATTCTTCCGATACGCTTCGCGGAATAGCCTTCGGATCCGGTTACGTGATGTGGCGCGCTTTATATTGCCGGACCCTATGGAAAATCCGAGACGGCTATACCCTAAATCGTTCGCCAGGCAATATAAAATAACCCCCGCCATCCTTCCCGAGAGACCTTTCTTGTATACACGGCTGAATTCTTTTGACTTTAAGAGATGCTCTTTCTTCGGAAAAGTCTCGTCGGGGGCCGCGCTCCGCACCTTAATACCCGGCTCCGGGTCCTGACAATGGTCCGGGGTCATACGGTAAGCTTATGACGGCCCTTCTGTCTTCTTCTCTTTAATACTTTCCTGCCCCAGCGGTCTTCCATTCTCTTTCTGAAACCGTGTTTTCTCTTCCGCTTCAGGTTTGATTTACACTTCAGATTATATTTCATCTCATCCCCCTTAAATAGTATCTTATTTTTTGCCTGATTTCGCAGCGTAATTATATCATAAATGCGGACCGAGTCAACTTAAAAATTCTTCTTCCGCATTTTTGTGTTGCAAAAAACTTCTCCATTCACTATAATAGTTTCCCGCTGCTGGATGTTTTCGGCTTCAGGAGACGCTTTTCCGTATATTATGCCGGCGCGCGCTTGTGTACAAGTTGTGTATAACTCCGGGTTTCGTGTTGAAAACGCGCTTACCCGGCTGTGGATAACTTTTCGAAAGGCATAGAATGGCCGTAGAGAACACTTCCGTTTGGTTAAGGGCGCAGGAGATCATCAGAAAAGATCTTGCAAATGACCAGACTTACACCATCTGGTTTGGCCCTATAAAATTCGTTTCTATTTCGAACGATACGATCTCGCTCGAGGTACCGAATAAATTTTTCCAGGGATGGCTCCTCGACAGATATATGCCGCTTATAACAACCTCTCTCCAAAAAGCCTCCGGTAAAGAATTTAAGGTAAGTTTTGTATTAAACGAAATTCCCGGCGAGCCCGTGCAAAAAAAGAGAGCGCCGGACGAGTCGAGGAAAGAGGCAGGTTCTCCGGCCGCGCCCGCGTCCCGTGCGGAACAGGGCCGGGGCGCGAAGGCTTTCTGGCCGTTCGCGCGGCAGGCGCAGGACACAGCCAAAGAGATAGGCCTGAGTCCAAAATATACTTTCGACAGTTTTGTAGTGGGCCCCAGCAACCGGTTCGCGCATGCGGCATCTATGGCAGTCTCAGAATCTCCGGCAAAGGCATATAACCCGCTTTTTATTTACGGCGGCGTGGGTCTTGGCAAAACCCACCTTATGCATGCCATAGGCCAGAGCGCGCTGCACCGGTCTCCGAAGGCGCGGGTCCTTTATATATCGAGTGAAGAATTCACAAACCAGCTTATAAGCGCTATCCAAAACCGGTCCACCCAAAAATTCCGGGAAAAGTACCGGGGTGTCGACATACTCCTGATCGACGATATCCAGTTCATAGCCGGCAAGGAGTCGACGCAGGAAGAATTTTTCCACACTTTTAACGCCCTTTACGACGCACACAAACAGATCGTAGTAACAAGCGACCGCCCCCCGAAGGAGATACAGTCCCTTGAGGAGCGGCTCGTATCCCGGTTCGAGTGGGGACTCGTAACGGATATCCAGCCGCCGGATTTTGAGACGCGCACAGCCATATTAAAGAAGAAGTCGGAGAAGGAGACCATAGCCCTGCCTGATGACATATTCTTATTTTTGGCCGAGAAGGTAAAGACGAATATAAGAGAGTTGGAGGGCGCCCTTATAAGGGTGGTTGCGTATTCGAAATTGATAGGTAAAGAGGTTTCGGTAGACCTGGCAAAAGAAGTTCTAAAAGACATGATAATAGAAGGGGAGAAGAAGGTAACCATAGACCTTATCCAGCGAAAAGTCAGTGATTATTTCGATATAAAACTTTCTGATATGCGTGCAAAAAAAAGAAGCAAAGCGATCGCTTATCCCAGGCAGGTTGCGATGTATTTAGCCAGGCAGTTGACCGATTTTTCCCTTCCGGAAATAGGAGACCAGTTCGGCGGCAGGGATCATACAACCGTTATTCACGCTTACGAAAAGATTGAAAATGATTTAAAAAACAAGTCTGGTTTGAAGATTATGGTAGATAAACTTATCCAGAGTATTAGAAACTAATTTGTTTTTGGGTATATTTTGTTGAGCATGTTGATAACTTTTTTGGTTATTTGTTCTGTTTTGTTTTTATAACTCTTTTAAGTTGTTCGGGTTGGGATGTTATCCACTTATCAACAGGTTCTACTAATTCTTTTACTTATTTCTTTATAAAAAGATAGAAGGGAGTAGTCGGGGATGAAATTTAACACAACAAAAGATGTTTTAATTAAAGGTATACAAGAAGTCCAATCGGCTATCAGTACAAAATCAAGCCTCCCAATCCTATCAAATATTTTAATAGAGGCCACAGAAAACAATTTAATACTTACGACAACCGACCTGGATATCGGGATAACATCAAAAATAGAGATTAAACCACAAGCGCCCGGCGCGATAACGGTCCCCGCTAAAAAATTCTCGGATATAATAAAAGAGCTGCCGGATAACGAACCAATATCGATATCCGTAAAAAAGAACAATCTTGTTAGTATAGAATGCGGTAAGAGCGCGTTTAAAATAATGGGGTTGCCAAAAGAAGAATTTCCACAATTACCGGAATTTAAAGACAAAGATTTTCTGGTGATGCAGCAAAAGAAACTAAAAACAATGCTGCGCCTGACAGGATTTGCTATAAGCCACGACGAAGCAAGGTATGTTTTAAACGGCGTCCTTTTTGTGATAAAACCAACATATATAAGACTTGTTGCTACCGACGGAAGACGGCTCGCGATGATAGAGGAGCGGATGCAGCTGCCGAAGACGCTGGAGCGGAAGTTTATAATCCCGACCAAAGCGGTTAATGAGCTCGATAAATCACTTGGAGAGAATGAGGACGTAAAGATATTCATGAACGATAACCAGATATCTTTCGACATGGGCAGGACCAGGCTCATCTCCCGCTTGATAGAGGGCGAATTCCCCAATTACGAACAGGTGATACCGAAAGAAGCAAAAGATAAACTGATAACCCTGAAAGAAAGCTTTTTGGCGGCTGTAAAAAGAGCGGCTTTGTTTACGAATCAGGATTCCGCGGCGATAAAACTCGATCTCGGTAAGGATAAAGTGGTGATATCGAAGAGTACGCCATATTTGGGAGAAGCCAGGGTGGAGGTAGACGCCGAGTATAAAGGGAAAGAGATGTCGATGGGATTCAACCCTGATTATCTGGTCGATCTGCTAAAAAACATAGACGAAGAGAAGATAGCGTTCGAGGTTACGGACGCCGAAAAACCGGGCGTGATAAGAATTGGTGCCGGGTATGTGTATGTAGTGCTGCCGATGCAGATAGCGTAAAATAATATCATGGGGAAGAAAAACGCCCACAACAAGACAATAGGAGATATAGTAAAAAAGGTAATAAAGACCTTACGCAGCAAGAAAGGGGTAACCGAAGAAGAGATTGTTAAGGCGTGGGGCGAAGCGGTGGGCCGGCAGGCGGCGGGTCACACCAGGCCCGTTTCGGTAAGAAGATCGGTCTTAATGGTAAATGTGGACGATTCCGGCTGGCTTTACGAGCTTACGACAAAAAAAAGAGATATTTTAAAAAAACTTGAGGGGCGGATGGGGGCGAAACCGTTAAAAGGATTAAGGTTAAGGATCGGGGAAATAAAAAAATAGATAAAGAGAGGAAATAAAGAAAGAATGGCAAAAGAAGAAAAGAAACGGCTGGGCGGAGACGCAAAAGAAAAAGAGAAGGCCGACGCGGTCAAGAAGTACGACGCTACGACGATCACCGTCCTGGAGGGCGTCGATGCCGTTCGCAAGAGGCCCGCCATGTATATAGGCGATACTACACAGCGCGGCCTGCATCACCTTGTCTACGAAGTCGTGGATAATTCCATAGACGAATGTATGGCCGGCTACGCGTCGAACATAGATATCGTGATCCACGGCGATAATTCCGTTTCCGTCATAGATGACGGCCGCGGCATTCCCGTCGACATCCACAAAACGGAGGGCAAGCCCGCCGTCGAGGTTGTCCTGACGAAACTACATGCGGGCGGGAAGTTCGACCACAGAGTCTATAAAGTAGCCGGGGGCCTGCATGGCGTGGGTGTGAGCGTCGTCAACGCGCTTTCGGAATGGCTGGAAGTGGAAGTGAAACGCGAGGAGAAGATCTACCACCAGGAGTATGAGAAAGGCAGGACCGCCTCGAAACTCAAGACGATAGGGACGGCGAAAAAGACCGGGACACGCGTTACGTTCAAGGCGGACGAGGAGATATTCGGAAAAGGCAAGGTGGTCTACAGTTTCGATACGCTCGCCAACCGCTTAAGGGAACTCGCTTTCTTAAATAAGGATATCCGGATAACATTAAAGGACGAAAGGGCGAAGGACAAAGAGGTCGAATTCAAATTTTCCGGCGGCATAATATCTTTCGTCGAATTTTTAAATAAAAATAAGAACGTCCTGCACAAGAAGGTAATATATTTCTCGAAAGAGAAAGACAAGATTGTCGCCGAAGTGGCCATGCAGTATAACGACGGTTACGGTGAGAGCATATTTACCTTCGCCAACAACATAAACACCATCGAGGGCGGTACGCACCTGACCGGTTTTAAATCGGCCCTTACCCGGACGATCAACCAGTATTGCAAGTCGAAAAACATGATTAAAGAATCGGAAGCCGCCATATCCGGCGACGACGTAAGGGAAGGGTTGACTGCCGTCGTGAGCGTCAAGGTCCCAAACCCGCAGTATGAGGGCCAGACGAAGACGAAGCTGGGCAACTCGGAAGTAGAAGGCATTGTCGAGTCCATAGTGAACGAAGCGCTCGGCGGATTCCTCGAAGAGAACCCGCCGATAGCGAACAAGATAATAGAGAAAGCCGTCCTCGCCGCGCGCGCACGCGAAGCGGCGCGAAAAGCGAGGGAACTCACCCGCAGGAAGGGCGCTCTCGAAGGCGCAGCGCTGCCCGGGAAGCTCGCCGACTGCCAGGAATCGGATCCCAGCCTGTGCGAGCTGTATCTCGTAGAAGGAGATTCGGCCGGCGGCTCGGCCAAGCAGGGGCGCGACAGGCGGTTCCAGGCGATACTGCCGCTAAAAGGTAAAATATTGAACGTAGAAAAGGCGCGTCTCGATAAAGCGCTGTCGAACGAAGAAATACGGACCATAATAACGGCCATAGGAACGGGGATCGGTGAAGAATTCAATCTCGAAAAGCTCCGTTATAATAAGATCATCCTGATGTGCGATGCCGATGTCGATGGTTCGCATATCCGGACGCTCCTTTTGACGTTCCTATACCGTCAGATGTCTTCATTGATCGAGAAAGAGCACGTATACATCGCCCAACCACCGCTATATAAAATTAAGCGCGGGAAGAGGGAGGAGTATATACAGACCGAGGATAATTTCAACAGCCTGCTCCTGGAATTAGGTTCCGAAGGAATGGCGCTTAACAGGATAAGAGACAAGCACCAATTCACGGATAAACAACTTCAGGCGATTCTTGACGCCCTCGTTGAGCTGGAATCGCTTGCAGGCACTGTTGAGCGGCGTGGAGTAAGTTTCTCTAAATATATCACTTTTAGACATAAGAAGTCCAAAAAACTGCCACTTTATATGGTAAAAGTGGAGTATGAAGACCATTTTCTATATAACGACGATGAGCTTGCTGAATATGTTAAAGCGGGTGAAAAAGGTTCGAAAAAGGATAAAGAAGGCGAAGTCCCGGAAGATAAAAGCAAGGGGTTAAGTTATATAGAATTTTACGAAGCAAGAGAGATAGAAAAGATAATAGAACGGATAGAAAAGCTGGGGGTGGATGTCGAAGATTATAATACGGCAACGGAACCCTCCGGGAAAGAAAATCCAAAGAAAGAGGCGCAGAAACCTAGATATACGGTCAGGTCCGAAAAAGGGACAGAAAACTTCTATTCCTTAAAAGAGATACTCAGGTTCGTCATAGAAGTCGGTAAGGAGGGCATGAGTATCCAGCGTTACAAAGGTTTGGGAGAGATGAACCCCCATCAGCTCTGGGATACTACTATGGATCCGGACAAAAGGACGATGCTGAAAGTGACGCTGGAAGATGCGGTAGAAGCGGATGCGATGTTCACGGTGCTTATGGGAGAGGCAGTCGAACCGCGCCGCGAATTTATTGAGAAACATGCGCATGAGGTCAAGGTGTTAGATATATAGCAATGGAAAGTGCCAATGTCAAATAGCAAGGAGTGATGATGTACACACGTAACGAAAAGATAATCCCTGTATACATAGAAGAAGAGATGAAGGATTCCTATATTAATTACGCTATGAGCGTAATTGTCGGACGGGCTCTGCCCGACGTCCGGGACGGGCTCAAGCCCGTTCATCGCAGGATCCTTTACGCGATGAAAGAGCTATCGCTCGAACATAATAAACCATACAAGAAGTGCGCGAGAATAACCGGAGAGGTGCTGGGAAAATATCATCCGCACGGCGACGCCGCGGTCTATGACACGCTTGTCAGGATGGCCCAGGATTTCTCCCTGCGCTATCCGCTCGTCGACGGCCAGGGCAACTTCGGCTCGATCGACGGTGATTCGCCTGCGGCTATGAGGTACACCGAGGCCAGGCTCGAACACATAACGGATTGGATGCTGCTCGATATAGAAAAGGATACCGTCGACTTCATGCCGAACTTCGACGGATCGCTCGAAGAGCCCACAGTCTTACCGGCGTGCCTGCCGAACCTCCTCGTGAACGGTTCGAGCGGCATTGCGGTAGGTATGGCGACGAACATCCCGCCGCATAACCTGAAAGAGGTTACGGATGCGGTTATGTTCGTAATAGACAATCCGGGTTGTGAACCAAAGGACCTTCTAAAAAAAGTAAAAGGCCCCGATTTTCCTACGGGGGGCATAATCCGCGGCTACGACGGCATCAAGAGCGCCTATACGACAGGCCGGGGACGGCTCAAAATACAAGCGAAGGCATTTATCGAGGAACAGAAAAACGGCAAAGAAGCCATTCTTATAAAAGAGATCCCGTATATGGTGAACAAGGCCAACCTCATCGAGTCTATCGCGGGCCTGGTGCAGGAAAAAAAGGTAGAGGGTATCGGCGACTTAAGGGACGAGTCCGATAAGGACGGGATGCGCATCGTGATAGAGCTAAAACGCGGCATAAATGCGCACGTCATATTAAACCAGCTTTACAAACATACGCAGATGCAGGAAACATTCGGTGTTATCATGCTGGCGCTCGTCGACGGCAGGCCCAAAGTACTTAACCTGAAAGAGATGCTCGACGAGTTTATCAAACACCGCAAGGTCGTCATAGTAAGAAGGACTAAATTCGAACTCGGCAAGGCCCAGGACAGGGCGCACATACTGGAGGGCCTTAAGATCGCGCTTAAGAACCTCGATAGGGTGATCAAAGTTATCAAGGAGTCGAAGGACCCGCAAGCGGCCAAGGCCGAACTTATCAAAAAATTCGATCTGTCGGAAAGACAGGCAACCGCGATACTCGAGATGCAGCTGCAGCGCTTGACGGGCCTTGAGCGCGATAAGATCGATAAAGAATATCTCGAGCTTATAAAGAAGATAGAGTATTTTAAGTCGATACTTGCCAGCGAAAGGAAGGTCCTCGACATAATAAAAGATGAGATGAAAGAGCTCTCCGAGAAATTCGGCGATGAGCGCCGCACGGAGATTGCGCCCGAGGCCGAGGAGCTGGAGATAGAGGACCTTATTGCCGAAGAAGACGTCGTCATTATGATAAGCCACACCGGCTATATCAAGCGCTTACCCGTTTCCAACTACAGGAAACAGCGCCGCGGCGGGAAGGGCGTAACAGGTGCCGAGATGAAGGAAGAAGATTTTGTCGAACACCTCTTCATCGCCTCGACGCACGATTACATGCTCTTCTTTACGGACAAGGGCACGGTCCATTGGCTGAAAGTCCACGAGATCCCCGAGGCCGGCAGGCTTTCAAAGGGCAAGGCGATAATAAATCTCCTTTCTCTCGGTACAGGCGAGAAGATAAGCGCGTTTGTGCCGGTGCGGGAATTTAAAGAAGGCGACTTCCTTATAATGGCCACGAAGAACGGGCTTATAAAGAAGACGGCTCTTACCGCTTATTCAAATCCCAGGAGAGCCGGCATCATAGGTATAGGTCTCGAGAAAGACGATGCTTTGATCGAGGTCGAGAAGACCGCCGGCGATGACGAAATATTGATAGCAACAAAAGAAGGCAAAGCCATACGCTTTAAAGAGACGCAGGTGCGCAATATGGGCAGGGCCGCAAAAGGTGTGCGCGGTATAAATCTGGGCAAGAAGGATGAATGCATTGCCATGGAAGTTGTAAGGCCGGACCAGGGCGTTCTCACCGTAACGGGACAGGGTTTCGGCAAGAGGACGGCCTTCAAAGAATATAGATTGCAATCACGCGGCGGCAAAGGTATCATAAACATCAAAGTCACCGGTAAGAACGGCGCGGCCGTCGGGCTAAAGACAGTCTCTGACAAGGACGAGGTTATGTTGATGACCGAGAAAGGTATGGTCGTCCGCTGCCCGATAAAAGATATCCGCGCGACGGGCCGTTCTACACAGGGCGTAAGGCTCATGAGATTGGAAGCCGGGGACAACGTGGCATCGGTGGCGAAGATAGTGCCGGAAGACGAAGATGCAAGAGTAGAAATGCCCGCGCCCGCAGCGCCGCGGCAGGCTTCCGTAGTGGAAGAAGGGCCGGTTGGCGCGCTAAAGGAAGAGACTAAAAAAGAGGTAAAGACCGAAGAGAAGAAAGTAGCGAAACCGGAAACCAAAAAAGCGGCAAAACCGCGGCAGAAATTTATCCGGAGGAAAAAGTAGTTTTGGATTTGAGATTTTGGAATTCATTTGTCGTTTGGATTCGGTCATTTGACATTTAATGCAGCGTCCCCATCGTCTAGTCTGGCCTAGGACATCAGCCCTGAACCAGAACGTAAGACGATTGGACTATGGGACGTTCGGTTCAGGGCTGCCATGAACCGAATTTACCATAGCTAGACGGTCTTAAAATTCTGGTTCATGGCAGATTTACTTATTTATGCATTACACATATGCGTTGTGGAGCGTGCAAAGTCAGAAATTTTATATAGGCTATACAACCGATTTAAATAGAAGGTTATCCGAACATCGAAACGACAAAGGACACGCTACCAGCAGAATGGATAATCCGAGCCTTGTGTTTTATGAAGGGTTTGTCTCAAAAGAAGACGCGCTTAGAAGAGAAACGTATTTTAAAACCACAAAAGGTAAAAAATCTTTACGGCTCATAGTAAGGAGTTCTATAAAAAGCATTATTGAGTCTGCGTCCCCATCGTCTAGTCTGGCCTAGGACATCAGATTTTCATTCTGACGACTCCGGTTCAAATCCGGATGGGGACGCCAGTTTCGTGAACGACTCGGGACATCACCCTGAACCAGAACGTAAGGCAGTTAGACTACGGGACGTTCGGTTCAGGGTGCCATGAACCGAATTTACCATAGCTAGACGGTCTTAAAATTCTGGTTCATGGCAGATTTTCATTCTGACGACTGGGGTTCGAATCCCCATGGGGACGCCACCGTACCATTCGCGACAGAGTTAAAGCTGTATCGCTCGGGTACAGTGCACAGCACCTGAGCTATTGCATGACAGCTGGCGAATGGTACTTGTGCGGTGCACAGCACCTGAGCTATTGCATGACAGCTGGCGAATGGTACTTGTGCGGTGCACAGCACCTGAGCTATTGCAT
>JBAZKH010000001.1:0-710442 GCA_041650935.1 Candidatus Omnitrophota bacterium | reverse complement strand
CCATAAAGATAAATAGCGATGCCGCATATACCAATAAGACCGCCGCGACCCTTACTCTATCGGCAACCGATTCCGGCGCCGGCTTGAACCAGATGAAATTCTCCAATGATAACTCCACCTGGTCTACTCCGGAGGGCTACGCCACGACAAAAGCGTGGACACTCGCGTCAGGCGATGGGGTTAAGACAGTCTATGTAAAGTATTCCGATAAATCGGGCAACTGGTCCGGCAGCTATTCCGATACGATAACACTAGACACCACGCCTCCTGTAATAGTCATAACGAGCCCGGCCGATAACGCCATACTGAACACGACGCCCGTAACCGTATCCTATACAGTAGATGGCGTATCCAAGTCCAAACAGGTATCTTTAGTATCGGGGCTAAACACCATAACGGTCACCGAGACAGATCTTGCCTCGAATACCGCGAGCGCCTCTATAAAGGTAACATACGATAACGCCTCTCCTACAGGCACCATAAAGATAAATAGCGATGCCGCATATACCAATAAGACCGCCGCGACCCTTACTCTATCGGCAACCGATTCCGGCGCCGGCTTGAACCAGATGAAATTCTCCAATGATAACTCCACCTGGTCTACTCCGGAGGGCTACGCCACGACAAAAGCGTGGACACTCGCGTCAGGCGATGGGGTTAAGACAGTCTATGTAAAGTATTCCGATAAATCGGGCAACTGGTCCGGCAGCTATTCCGATACGATAACACTAGACACCACGCCTCCTGTAATAGTCATAACGAGCCCGGCCGATAACGCCATACTGAACACGACGCCCGTAACCGTATCCTATACAGTAGATGGCGTATCCAAGTCCAAACAGGTATCTTTAGTATCGGGGCTAAACACCATAACGGTCACCGAGACAGATCTTGCCTCGAATACCGCGAGCGCCTCTATAAAGGTAACATACGATAACCTTAAAATCGTTACGGTAAGCCTCCCCAGCGGCATGGTAAAACAGGACTATTCCGCCACTCTCAGCGCCGCCGACGGTTACCCGCCTTACGTATGGTCGGTTTCGGGTGGAAGCCTGCCGGGCGGCCTGACCCTGCAAGGTTCTACCGGGATAATATCGGGCACTTGTGCCGCCGCGGGCACCTCCAACTTTACCGTAAAAGTGACCGATGCCAAATCGGCTTATGTCACCAGAGCGCTTTCTATCGAGGTACAGCCTGTCCCGATGACTCCCGACGAACAGCTTCTCGACGAGACGCAAAGCCGCGCGGCCCTCTATTTTTATAATGAGATCCTGTCGAATAATCTCGTAAAGGACGGCGACCACCAGGACTTCGCCAGTATAAGCGCCGGCGGTTTCGGCCTTGCCGCGCTGTGCGTCATGGCGGAACGGTACGGCACTACCGCCGCCTGGACGGTAACGCCCGCGCAGGCGCGCGCGCGCGCGAACCAGATCCTGGACGAATGTATAAAACTGCAGAATATGCAGACGCCGGAAGGGAACGATTACGGGATAGCGGGATTCTTATACCATTTCATAAACCAGAATGAGACGAGGCAGGGGTCTTCGGAGATATCGACGATCGACATGGCGCTATTACTGGCAGGCGCCATAACAGCCGGAGAATATTTCGGAGATGAGGTAAAACTTAAAGCCGCCCAACTGTTCAATAACGCGAATTGGAGCTATTTCCTGGTCTCAAACAAGAAGCAATTTTCGCACGGGTCATATTATGCCGGCGCCGGAGCCATGCCGAATACCTGGGACCGTCCCGGGGATGAGACTATGCTGGTCTCGCTTATGGCGATCGCCTCTAGCCCGGACAATCAATCATTCCTTGAGACGATGTATAGCTGGCCCAGGACGGTCAGGGAATACAGCGGTTACAAAGTAGTCAACTCGTATTTTGGCTCGCTCTTTACCTATATATTCGGCCACTGTTTCTTCGATTTCGAGAAGCTGGGTAAAGATAATCCTCTTCTTGCTATGTCGGCCGTGGAACCGGTCGACTGGTGGGCCAATTCCGTCAGTGCCGCTTACGCGAACAGGCAGTTCTGCATAGACCAGTCGCCGAACTACACGTCATACGGCCCGAATAGCTGGGGCATCACGTCGTGCGAACGCGCGGAAAACGATTATTACGCGGGTCTTTTAGGCGCGGCGCCGTGTGAAGCGAACGGCGGCCCTACGCATGACGGTACGATAGCCCCGTACGGAGCGATCAGCGCCATGCCGCTTATGAGGACCTCCGCGTCCGAAAATCTTTCCGACAACCTTTCGTTTAAGGCGCTTAAGTATTACCACGATACCTATTATAATAACCTTTGGGGCGCGTACGGTCCGCGGGAATCGTTCAACCAGAATAACGTATTCAACCCCTGTTACTTCGGTATAAACGTGGGAGCCGAGGTAGTAATGATAGAGAATTACCGCTCCGGCCTTATCTGGAATAAGTTTATGGGCAATACGAATATAAAAGCGGCCGTAGCGAAAGTCTTCGGCACGAGCGAGCTGCCGCCGCAGAAGACATTATATGTAGATGCCGCCAACGCCGCCGATACGAACCAGGACGGCTCCCAGGCGCATCCCTTCAGTTCGATACAGAGGGCGATCGATACGGGCGGCAGTAACAGTTTTATCAATATCGCCCCCGGTAAGTACGTGGAGTTGCTGAGCATTGTATCAAAAGTGGGGGTAACCCTGAAGGGCGTCGTCGCGGATCGCGCGGATGCCGTGAATTCTCAAATAAACGTTGTTGTTGTCGATGACCAAGTTACTACGGTATGCGTTACGGTGAAGGGTTCGCGAAATGTGGCGATAGACGGTATTGTAGTAACGAGCGGTGATTTTTCGAATCCTGCGTCGTGTGGAATTTATACTGAGAATAGTCATGATGTAGCAATAAAAAATTGCGTTATCCAGGACCTGGGATACCATTCCAACGGGCTTGGCGGTATCTATTGTACGGATGGTACCAGGCTCGTGATATCCGGCAACATAGTAAGGCGCACTTATGGCCATTTTAGCGCGGGAATTTGTGTCTACGGGTGGTCTGACGTCGTGATCGTTAGGAATGATGTCAGCGATAATAATGCGTGGGCGAGCGGCGCCGGCATCTCGGTTTCGAGCGTTACCAATCTCTCGCTTAAAAATAATCGTATATACTACAACGTTGCCGATTTTCAGGCCGGGTTAGCTTTGTCGAGTGCGAAAGGGGAGGTAAAGAATAATCTCTTAATAGGTAATCGATACGATTACCGCGGGCCTTACGAGGGAATCCGCTGTGCCGATTCCGATGTCGTAATTACCAACAACACCCTTGACGGCGCTGAAGGGATTTCGATTACGGAAGGATCTCCGAGAGTGGAAAATAATATTGCGCAATACATAGAGTATACGGGCGGCGGCGCGCCCATCATTATGTATAATAATATCTATATCGGCCTGATGATCGGAAAAGGCACGATATCGGAAGCGGCATTATTCGTAGCGGAGGATACCGGCGACGGCAATATGGATAACGATGACTTCCACTTTCAGCCGTTATCGCCGTGTATAAATGCCGGCGACCCGGATCCGGCGTATAACGATAAAGACGGCACCAGGAACGATATGGGCGTATACGGCGGACCGGATTCGTGCGATCCTGCCCCGCGGTTTTTGAATGTCCCGCAGGATTATCCGACGATCCAGTCTGCAATTGACGCAGCTTCAAAAGGAGATGTTATAAAAGTCGCAGCCGGAACTTATAACGAAAGTCTGACCATAAACAAAGGTGGAATAATACTGCAAGGCGATAACCGATTATCGATAATAGAATGGAACAACTCGGCGATTCCGGCAATATCTTGCAGCAATATAAATGATGTGGAAACAAATATTACAGGCTTTACCATTAGACATGCCTATGAATCATGCATCGAATGTGCACCTACGGTTAAGTCATTAAGGATAGATGATAATTTTCTAGATGGATGTAGTATTGTTTTGCGGGATGGATCTTCCGCCGCAATTACTAATAATAATATGCCATCAGCAGTTATCTCCGGGTGTGCTAACAATTACCTTTACATTGTCGGCAATAGCATAGCCTCTAGAAGCTATGGAGACATACATAATGGGATAGGTATTCGCGGGGGAACCGCCAAAATAAAGAACAATGAAATATCTAACTCATGGAATAGTGCTATCTTAATGTCGGGCAATTCTTCCGGTGAGATTATAAATAACGACATATCGGGCAATGGCGGATGGAATCAATCGGCAGGTGTTGATCTTAGCGATTCCAAGGTGTTGATATGTAATAATATCTTTTATAATAACCAGACCTTTAGCTCTCAAACACAAGGCGGAGCGCTTAACGCTAACAATAGTAGCGTTTCGTTTTACAATAATATTTTTGTAGGCAATAGTGCTTATAGAGGCGCCGCGGCGTGTTTTAGTAACTCAAATATTGCCGGAAAAAATAATATTTTTTGGTCAAATAGCGGAACTACAGAGGTAGTGTATTTTGACGGAGTCGGAACGCAGGTCTTCGCCTATAACAATTTCTGGTCAAATAAGTCTCCAGTTGACGTGACCGGTATTACCTTGGGGGTTAACAATATTAGTGCCGATCCATTATTTTTAAATGGTCACTCGTGTCCTTTTGATTATCATTTAACAACCGGGTCACCATGTATTGATTCTGGAGACCCTAACACAACTTTTAATGATCTGGATAACACAATTAACGATATGGGCATTTACGGAGGGCCGACGCCTATGCCCGACGGAAATTAACTTTGAAAAAAATGCAAAGTTTTATTTGTTTTACATGCTTAAAGGTTTAATTCTGTTAAGTCATAAAAAATGTTGTTTTTCTTCATTGACTGTATATATATTTAATGATATAGTTGAATTGAACATAACGAAAGGGGGAAACAAAGATGAACTTTATTAATGCATTAATAAAGTTGGTTTCGCAGTTTTCAAATTCAACAGAAAAGGAGGTGAGTAAGATGAAGAAGATATTGATAGTTACTACTATAGCGTTGTTGGCTATCGGGCTAAACGTTATTCCCGCGCATGCGTATTCTGTCCTGACTGCCACTACCGGCGGCGCTGCTTGCTCGGTCTATATTACGGCAAGCGGTCAGATCGCCGGCAATACAGTGGCGTTTTCTGTTTCTGTGGTTCCGCAGGGCGGCGGGGCGGCTACGGCTTTAACCTTCTCGAATCCGAGCGGGATTATGGACTCCGGGAAAGCGCTTAAGATCGTCGGCGGGACGAACATGGTAAACTCGAGGATCATCCTGTATACCGATAATGCCAGCTACTTTACTAAAGGCCACGATCCACGGTATGAAGACGGTGATCCTACCATGCTTCCGACCGGTGCCGATGGTTCCGGGATGGTTGGGGCGAGTGACACAGGTTACGTTGTCTCGATGTTCTGGGGTACGCAAAATGGCACCTCGGCAGGCGCTACGCCCAGCGATAACGTAAACTATTCGTTTGGGTATACAGTCGATGGAAGCGGTAACATTTCGTTTACAAACGCGACCTGGATCGTCGACAAGGGTAATTCGTACAAATACGTGACAATCAACAGTACCCTTGACAACGCTACGTTGTATAAAGGCACTACAACCAGCAGCGTGGCAGTGGAAAACAAGGATGGTGATGGGTTGATGCCCCAGAGCTGGACGGAAGATTACTGGACATCGGCAACTGTTCACATAATTAGTAATGGTTCCGACAACACGCTTGCAGGTATGGCGCTCTATAAGAGTATCGCAACCACTGCTTTCAGCCTGGGCTATGACGGTACAAACTATAACTGTGTCGTGCCCGACCTTACTGCGGCGTGCGCCGGCGATTTTACAAAGAACGTGCCGGGAAACCTCACCAGCGGTATATACATCTACATTGGCGCCGATTTCAGGAATAAGCCCGCGCAGAACTATACGACGTCGAAGCTTTATATCGAAGAGGTGCAGGACTAATAGAATTAGCTAAACCTTCTTTATCTTAAGGAAGGTTTAGCTAAGTTCTAGAGCTTGGCAGATAGTTTTGAAATGATTGACTGAAAAAGGCAAACCTGCAGTAATGCGGGGGCGCAAAATCACGGGCCCAGTACCGGTATATTGGTACTGGGCAGCCGGATTACCAAATCGATCAGGATTGGTAGTCCGGTTTTTTATAGGCACGCTAAAGGGGGATGAGGACGATGCGAAGGATCAAGTTTTGGATATTGGCGGCGATCTCGATCCTTACTCTTGTCTCGATACGGGATAAAGAGATAATCCTCCATGCCCCTACCGCCGCGCCTTTAGTAGCGGAAGCGTATCAATCGCCGGACAAAGAATCTTCGCAGACAAATATTTCGGTTCCCCTTGCTTCATCCAGGAATGGCACAGCCTTACAGAACTTTACGCCATTGAATAATTCTACCGCTAATAACAACACATCGGATTATGATAGCCCGGATACTCCCCAGGAAAAAACTGTATCTACCAGCCCTTCTTTGCAAGCAAACTCCAGCGATACTCCTGAAGCGCCTTCAAAGTCCAATTCTTCGGACGATGATAGTGTGGTCTATGGTCTGAGCAGCGTGTTAGATACCACCACAACTGATGATCCGGGTGATGGTGATAGCGGGACCGGTTCTGAAGGCAGTTCGTCCAGCCCGGCGCCGGTATACGTGACCGGCGTAACTCCAAATAGCGCTATCCCGGGTGTTGCCGTTACTATACAGGGCGCAGGTTTCAGCGCTACAGCCAAAGATACGGTTAAATTCGGCGATACCGAGTCCGATACGGTAACGGTGGTATCGGCTAACCAGATTTGCGCCGCCGTTCCGCAAGGGCTTCCCGAAGGGTTTACCGATATTACGGTGAGCGTGGATACGGTAAGCGGCAAGATGGGGATGTTCGATATACTCGGCGATACGGCCGGGTCGGTCTTTGTAGATCAGACAACAGCGCTCCTTGACTCCGCGATCAGTTTAAGCGATTCATCTATAATCAGGACCGGCGATGTAGACGGCGACAAGGACCTGGATCTTCTGGTAGTCGATACGGTTTTGAAGAAGGTATACCTGCTTGTTAACGATGGAAGCGGTAGATTTACCAACGGGGCACTGCCGGATGAGATTAAGAATAGCGCTTCTATTATTACCGATGCGGCCCTTGGCGATATTAACGGTGACGGTTTCCCGGAACTCTTCCTTACGTACTCCGAGGGCCAGGCTATAAAGTTATTTTCGAATAACGGCGCAGGCGTGTTTACCTACGTCTCCGACGGCACTCCGGCTCTGGCACAGGACGCGGCCGCTCTCGATCTGGGCGATGTAAACGGCGACGGTTATCTCGACATTGTGGTAGCGGTCCATGGCTCGCAGGACCTCCTCCTCGTCAACGATTGTGCCGGCAAATTCTCACAAGATACGCAATTTAACCTGCCCGCTGTTATCGACGGCAGTTCCGATATACGATTCTGCGACGTCGACGGCGACGGCCGGCTCGATATCCTTACGACCAATAACGAGATCGTCGGTTCCAGCGATTTACGGAATCGTGTCTATATAAATAACGGCTCAGGCGGGTTTACCGATGCTACGAATGCGCTTCTTCCCGACGATAGCGAATATAGCGAAGTCCTGGATACGGGCGATGTAAATAGCGACGGAAAGATAGATCTTGTCGTGGCATGTTTTACACAAAACCTGCTTCTTATGAATAATGGCGACGGCTCATTCGCGGATAAGACGGCCGACCTGATGCCTGCGAACGATTTTAATTCCAGAGACATTAAGCTGGGAGACCTGAACGGCGACGGCCGGCTGGACGCGGTAGTGCTTGGAGAGGACAGCATATCGCTTTATATGAATGATAAGGCAGGCTCATTCAAAAATATCGACGCGTCTATAAAACTGCCGGATTACCGGAGCACCCCGGCGCTTATCGGAGGCCAAAATGTCCAACTGGCGGATATTAACGGCGACGGCGCGCTGGATATCATAGTGGGCGGAAGCGCTCTGCGCATATTGGTGAGCAGTGCGGTAAATAAGCCGCCCGTGCTGGATCCTATAGGAAATAAGACGATCGGCGTGGGGAAAGAACTTATATTCAATATCAATGCCGCCGATCCTAATGGCGACCCGCTTCTCTATCTAGCCGAAGGCCTACCCGTCGGCGCGGCGTTCGATAATAAAGTATTCAGCTGGACTCCTGCCGAAAGCGATGAGGACACGGTTAAGAATCTCCGTTTCATCGCGCGGGAGGATAATTCCAGCGCATTGCAGGATAGCGAAGATATAACGATTACAGTCAGCGGTACGCCTCCCGTATTGACGGTAACTCCCAGCGAATCTTCCGTAACATTGCACAAGAACGAATCTACGGTATTTATGGCATCGGCTTCAGATCCCGATACGCCGGTAACGATTACGTGGACGGTGAACGGGGAAGTGATAAACGGTACGCCGAGTGAATTTTCCATACTCTCGCTTATATTCGGCACGGGCGACTATACGATCGTCGTAACCGCTACGGATTGTAATGGTAATTCTTCCTCGTTTACCTGGGCGGTCGAAGTCGTCAGCGATGCCGCGAATCACGCGCCGGTCATAGATGCGCTTACCCCCGCCGCGGCCGAAGTCAATATTAACGTTAAGGCCGGCGAGACTAAACAGCAGTCGTTCCAAGTAACGCAGTATCATGATCCCGACAGCGGGCAATCGGTAAGTTTCAAGTGGTATAAGAAGCCGGCAGGCGGGTTGTATACAGAGCTTACGGAACTACAGAACGCGCAGAGCGGTCTATTGGCTCTCGCGGAGGGTGAACACTATATAAAGGTAGTCCTGACCGATAACGGCACTCCGGCGATGTCTACGCAGTTCGAGTGGCATGTGACGGTTACCGGTAATAACGCTCCGGTTATCGACGAGATCACCCCTGCCGCGGCGGATGTTAACATAACTATCCATCCGGGCGAGGTTAAAAGTTGTGAGTTTAAAGTAAAACAGTATCATGATCCCGACAGCGGGCAATCGGTAAGTTTCAAGTGGTACAAGAAGCCGGCAGGAGGTTCGTATACAGAGCTTGCGGAACTACAGAACGCGCAGAGCGGCGCATTGGCTCTACCGGAGGGCGAGTACTATATAAAGGTAGTACTGACCGATAACGGCACCCCGGCAGTCTCCACACCGTTCGAATGGCATGTGACGGTTACGGAGAGTTCGACGCCTGCGTACACTCTCACTCTTACGGCCTCTAACGGTTCCATAGCGAAGTCACCAGATAAGACCACTTATACTGCTGGTGAAGTAGTTACCCTGACAGCTGCGCCGGCTGGCGGATACTCGTTCTCCAATTGGTCAGGCGACCTAACCGGCTCTACAAACCCCGCTACCATAACAATGAACGCTAATAAGTCGGTAACGGCTCTGTTTACAGTACTGCCGGCTCTTACGATCAACGCTACAGCGGGTACCGGCGGTGACATATCGCCTTCAGGCGCTGTAAGCGTAGCCAATGGCGCAAGCCAGACATTCACGGTTACTGCCGACACAGGTTACAATATCGACCAGGTATTAGTGGACGGCGCGCCTGTTACGCTCTCGGGCGGCACTTACACATTCACTAATGTAACTACAAACCACACGATAGCCGCGAGCTTCACTGAAGTACCTGCGTACACTCTCACTCTTACGGCCTCTAACGGTTCCATAGCGAAGTCACCAGATAAGACCACTTATACTGCTGGTGAAGTAGTTACCCTGACAGCTGCGCCGGCTGGCGGATACTCGTTCTCCAATTGGTCAGGCGACCTAACCGGCTCTACAAACCCCGCTACCATAACAATGAACGCTAATAAGTCGGTAACGGCTCTCTTTACAGCGAGTCTGACTATCGAGGAGCAGATACTCATAACCTCATTCAAATATTTCTGGCATGAGACCGATAATCCGGCCACGGGATTTGTGCGTGACAGATTGCCGGTCGATCCTGCCAACCGTAACGCGACATGGGACACGCATTACAATATGGCGAGCATGGCGGCTACCGGATTCGGTCTTGCGGCAATGTGCGTTGCGGCCGAACATTACGGCGACGGGACAAATCCGGATTGGCAGGAGGCGGACCCGGACAAACTGAAAGCAAGGGTTACGCTGATATTCGATAAACTGCTCGAGATACAGGGTAATCAGAACTCGGCTGATCCGTCTACATTTTCAACATGGGGAAGGGACGGTTTATTCTATCATTACGTCAATATCGAAACCGGCGAAAGATGGGCCGGCTCGGAAGTTTCGACGGTCGATACCGCAATACTCGTTGCCGGCGTCCTGACTGCCGGTGAATATTTCGGCGGAGATTTGAAAGACAAGGCCCTGCTGATATACAAAAATATCAACTGGAAAGCTTTCCTGGATCAAAACAAAACCGTCCAGGACGGCCACGAAGTGGCAAATCCGTATTATAACCAGCTGTATCACGCATGGGACCCCGACCGGACCGGCGCGAATCAATTCTTCGACCATTGGGATTACACAAGCGAATGTATGCTGATCTACATCCTTGCGGCGGCGGCTCCGGATTCCGATCACGCGATACCCGCCGAAACATTCTACGCATTCAGGCGCGAGCTTGGCACTTACAATGCGGACAGTAACCCTATGGTAAAGTCGTGGTTCGGCCCGCTCTTCGTTTATCAGTATGCGCAGGCCTTCTTTAATTTTAAAGATGCCTCAGGTCTCCCGCTATATGATAAGGAAGGTATTGACTGGTGGCAGAACTCTGTTGAGGCGACAAAGGCAAATAAGCAGTTCTGCAACGATAATATTGCGAATTATGCGGGTGAGGAAGATCTCTGGGGATTGACAAGCGGGTACAGCAGTGGATTCAGTTACAATGTTTACGGTGCCCCGCCGGCAGGCGTTGCGATTCCGTCGGGAGACGTGCGTGGAGCCGATGGTACGGTCCATCCTTCGGCGGCCGGAGGATCGATAGCCATGCTGCCGGATGAGTGCCAGCGCGCCCTTAAGAAGATGAAGGAGCTGTATGACGTTTATGGTTATCAGATATGGGGAGATTACGGTTTTGTAAATTCGTTCAGGATGGGCAGTAGCCTGAATGAGGAGCCGTTCCCGATAGCGTCGTTCTATTGCGCTATCGATATGGGCATATCGCTTATTATGGCGGAGAACCGCGATTCCGGTCTTATATGGAATAATTTCGGAGGTTTCGAGCTTGAGCCGGGCAAGACCTTGAAGGATACCATAATACAGAAATTAGGATTCGCTGCCGACAATGTATGTGCTATTACGGTTGATGACCCGGATAGTAATTCGAATTTTCATATGGGGCAGGTGAGCGCGGAAAATCCTTCGCAGACCGTACAGTTTAACCTGGATTCCGTAGAAAACAAGGCGTATCTACTTACAATACACCAATTTGTGAATAAAGCGCTCGGGAGTCATACGGTTACGCTCGGTATAAAGTTGAACGATATCGACGGTGGGTCGATAACATTCACTTATGATAGCTCCAGTATCGACCCGCAGCTTATACAATATATAGCTATAGACAACGCGGCCTTAAAGACCGGGGTTAACACGCTTGCCTTCCAGTGGCAGAGCGGTACCGCCGGCGCCAAATGGTTCGCATGGCAGAACATAGAAATAACGAGTCCATCCGTTCATGATACATGGGTTATGGCGCGTAATGAATCTTCTACTCCAAAGTCGTTCTTTGGCAACAAATACCGTCTCGATTCTACATATTATGTAGGGGCCGATATAAATACGTTTTCTCAAGAGCTGGACAAGGATACCGAAAATTTTAGTAATATAATCTTCTATAACGAAACTACGGATTACGCTACGATCACTTTTAAGGTCTTGGATACCCAGAACCAATTGTCGAACAACCTGGTTATATTCGTCAATAATTCCGAATTAATCTTCAACGGTCAGGTTTCGGAAGGCGACCAGGTAGTCACGCAAGGATTCTATGTCAATGAAGGATGGAATGTAATAACGCTCTATCATCCCGGCATTACCACAACTGCCCCAAGCGGGTGGATACGGTGGGATAGTTTTGGTCTTACGCAGGCCATACCGCCGGTCCTTAAACCGCCGGCCGAAGTTATCGGAGCATCCTTTGGTAAAGACAAAACGCATCTGAGGTGGAATACCGTTTACGGCGCGGCAAAATATAACATATATCGCTCAGGCGCGCAGGGAGGGCCTTATATAATGGCGGGCTCTGTAGATGGTCCCGCGGTAACCTATTCAGACAGCGGTCTTAGTAATGGTACGCCGTATTATTATGTGGTCAGGTCCGTAAAGAGCGATAATACCGAATCTGCGAATTCCGCCGAGATCAAAATAATTACGGGCACATACCGGTTGGATTACGGCGACGGACATGAGCCGAACGTATTCGGAGGTCTTACTCTTGATAACGGCGGTTTGACCATAGGAGATACGGTCTTTGTCGACGCGTTGAGATACGACGGCACGGCCGGAAAAGTGCGCAAAGCAATCTTACAGCCGGGCCAGAAGAATACGATAGCTCTTAATAACTCAAATATATCAGACGCGACCATGATATCTTTCAGGGTTATGGGAGAGAATGGCGGAGAAAAATTTACGCTTCGCCTGCGGGATTCCGGCAATACGGAAGCGCAAATGACGTTTACGGTCGCAACCGGCGGAGTATGGCAGGAGATGCACGTCTTATTGAGTGATTTTCCCGCCGCGGTGAATCTTTCGAGCATAGCGGCAGTCGATATTGTTTCCGCGGATACGCTACAGCCGATCACTCTCTATTTTGACGAAGCGGAATTTGACCCCGTCGATCTCACCGGTGACAAATTGGATATCGCGATACTGGACGGCGCGTCCGGTATCCAGGCCACAGGAGTAGATTTCGGGCAGGCCACAGCCTCCCAGCCAAAAGTTCTTGCAAACCAGTATCTGCAGATAGATTATAAGAGTTCCGGGACATGGGGTATACAAATATATACCGACAATAAGGCGGATAATGCATATCCAAAATATTCCGGAACAGGCGCCCAGGCAAACGGATTAATAGGAGTGTCGAATTCGGGCTATAGAGTTCCGATGATATGGCAAGTCTGGGATGCCCGGAAGGGTTATTATAATGGGGCCGAAACCCCGGAATTCGATACTACGGTCAATGACGGAGACAGGGCGGAATTTGCCTTTGTGATGGATAAGAGCGACCCTGATTGGTCGAAGGACCAGTATGTGCGTAATTACCGGACTTTGATCAATAGTAACGGCGAGCTTGGCGCGCCGGTTCCACTGGCATATCCGCCTCCGGGTTATTGGCCCAGGACGACCGCGGTAGGTAATGCTATTTATGTCTATTTGGCGGCAGATTTTAGCGGCGCGCCTGCCCAGGAGTACCGTACGAGCAGGTTGACGGTAGATATTTATCACACATAAAGGCGGGATGGTAAAGATGCGTAAATATACTATATCTTTTTGTATCCTGGCAGTGAGTTTTTTTCTGACCTGTGTCAATTCCTACGCACTGGTTATCGGACCTGCGCGCCTTGAAACGCGTCTTCCTGCAGGTGAAGTAACGGTAATCGATTACTATGCGCAGAACGATACAGAAGGTACTATGCATGTAGTCGTTGAGCCGGAAAATTGGGGTGCGTATGCGCATGGCTATAAGGATCTACCCGTAAAGTCCTGGATAACCCTGGATACTTATGAATTTGACCTAAAACCCAGGGAAATAAAAAAAATCAAACTTAAAGTGAGGACTCCGACCAATGTAAAGGGTGAGGTAGCTGTCCAGGTATATTTTTCTTCGGTGGTAGTCGAGGCAGGCGCCACCCCGGAAACCGGTATTCGCTCAAGGCTGGGGGCAGTGCTGTATGTAGCTATAAAAGGAACCGAAACGCCGGAAGCAAAGATAAAAGATGTTGCTGTTTCGAAATTGCTTAAAGACGGAAAAGAATCCTTGAATATAATGATATCGGTCGCGAATTCCGGCAATGTGCACATATTACCCGCGTCTATGGAGGCGCTTATTAAGAACGAAAAAGGAGTAGAGATAAAGAAGCTGGACCTGCCCTGTGGTAAAAGCATGTTACCGTGCCAGACCAATACATACTCGGTCTCCTGGGATGTCCCTGAGCTTAAAGCGGGTATGTATACGGTGGAAATAATTATGAAATATGGTAAAATGTATACAAAAGAAAAGACTGCCCTATCGCGGAAACGGTTTGAAGTAAATAACTCGGGGGAAGTGATTACAAAATGAAGGTAAAACTTATTATTTTGATATCGATCGCCGCGGTTATCATGATCCGGGATAATGGCCATATCTCGGCATATCAGCCGCTGGCGGACGCGGTCGCGATTAAAAGCGAGGGGACGGTCTCTGCGACTCCCGGGCCGATGCTCGATGATTTCAATAGCGGCTCCAGCGTAAATCTCTGGGGTAATATAAGCGGTACGCTTGCCAAAAGCGACACTACCGCGTCTATCGTCGGAAGTTACGTAGGTGATACCGCCGCTTACGGCAACGCGGGCCACTCCCTGCAGTTGACCTATGATGTTAATTACACGGATAGCTGGGCAACATATTACACATCCCTTGGAGGCGACAGCATAAGCGATTATAATTATTTGTCCTTCTGGGTCAAGGGATTAAATGGCGGCGAATATTTTAAGATAGAGCTTCATCATACAAACTTCGATCCGACACAGTCAGTAGGCCATAATAACGATTACAATGCCTCGGTCTATGTTACGGATTATCTCGACGGCGGAGTTGCTACGGCATGGCGGAAAGTGGTTATTCCGCTGGATGCTTTTGCCAACATTACAGACCGGTCACGGATCAAAGAGATCGCAATAACTTTCGAGAATACGCAAGCCGCTTTAAACGGTAGTCCCAAAAACAGCACGGTTTATATCGATAATATATGTTTCGGCAAACAATTCCTGGGTTTTGTAAGGATCGATCACTTTGGCGACAAGGTCAGCAAGAACGCGTTAGGGGGGAATTGCGGCGGCGCTTCCGAGACCAGTCCTGTCCACGGTAGTTTTAGCTACACAAACAGCCAGTACGTCGATTATGCAAACGGATTAGACTTCCATTTCCAGGATTGCTGGGATACCGATACTCCGGCCGACCATCGCTATTACGCGTACGCCTCCGTTGTTGGCGGCGGTGATTCGGGGTCGACTCCGCAGCCCAGGAATTTCAGCGCGTACAGCAACATAACATTTTCGTGTAAGTCGAGCTCGGCTAACGTGAGATGTCTTAAAATGGAATTACACTGCCCGACGTACCTTAATAATTATTTCCATTTTTTCAAGTATACTTTCACGAATACTTCATGGACAAAGGTTACGGTGCCGTTGTCCGAGTTCACTACGAAGGGCTGGGCGGGGCAGGGGACTTCCATAACCGCGGTGAATAAGACTAATTCGATCGGCGAGATCGTATTCACAAGGGATGGCTGGATGTCCCGATGGCCGGGTGATTGGGACTACGGGGTATTTGCCGGCGATTTCTATATAGACGAAGTGCAGTTCGAGGCCGATGGTTATGCCCCGGATACAACGGCTCCGGCAAAACCCGGGAATCTAGCCGTGTCGGGATCCGGTAATCAGCTGACCGTAGCGTGTACGGCTTCTTCCCGTATCTCGGATGCCACGATGGAGAATGTCGGTTTCGAATATGAAGATGGTGCGATATGGAGAGCGATCGGATGCGACTACAATACCGCGGGTAACAGCTATTCTACTACGTGGGACGTGTCGGGATTATCTGCCGGATCTTACAAGGTTAGGGCAGCAGCGATGGATGCGGCAGGAAACGTTACTTATTCAAACAACGTGGTGTACAAAAAGTCGTAATTCATGATTACGATATTACTTGACATATAAATTTTTTAGGGTAAAATCTCCCTATCTCTGGCTGTTTGACAGATAAAGCTATATGGGCGCCCGAAAGGGCTTAAAAGGGAATTCCGAGCAAGCGCTGCTTGGCAAAGTTTGCGCAAAACGGAAACGGTCCCGCCGCTGTAGCCCCGGCCTCTTGCGTTATTAAGAGGAGCCTGTCGGTGAATCATGCCACTTTTCCGCATTTTTCGGAATGGGAAGGCAGCCGATAAGGCCGGGGTAGTCAGAAGACCTGCCCATATGATAGCAGTGCGATGCCGTGCGAGCATCGTCATGTGTGGGTTTTAGTAGAACAGGGAACTTGCCCCATACTTTCGTGAAGCGAAGGTGTGGGGATTTTTATTTATCCTTAGGGTCATTTATGGCTAAAAAAATAATACTTATACGTCACGGGGAGACGGACTGGAACCGTCTCGGCAGGTACCAGGGGCATAGCGATACGGACCTTAACGCGAAAGGCCGGGCGCAGGCGAAAAAACTCGCCCGCCGCCTTAAGGACGTAGATATAGGCGCTGTTTACACAAGCGACAGGAAACGGGCGATCGGTTCTGCGCGGATAATATTCGGCGACAGGCCCCTCAAGTCCGAGCCCGGCTTAAAAGAGATATGCTTCGGTATCTTCGAAGGGCTTACGTATGACGAGATCATGGCCCGGTACCCGCGGCTCCATATTAAATGGCTGGCCGACCCGTTCGGTGTCAAGATACCCGGCGGCGAAACTCCTTCGGCATTCAAGAAAAGGGTACTTAAGGCCTTTAAAAAGATAACCCGCCGCAAAGAGGATGACGCGGTCGCGATAGTGACCCATGGCGGCGTGATAAATATCATTGCCGGCGAGATGCTGGGCGCGCTCAAGCGCCGGGACTTCGTTCCCGGGCACACGAGCCTTACGGTAATAGAATTCATAAGAGGAAAGGCTAAGGCCGTATTGTTAAATGATACGGCTCATCTAAACGATGGGAAAGATAACGTTCATAGTCGGCGGCGCAAGAAGCGGAAAGAGCAGCTACGCCCTTACGCTTGCCGCTAAAGCGAAGAACCCGGCTTTCATCGCGACCTGCGAAGCGCTCGATGACGAAATGGCCGCGCGGATAAAGAGGCACAGGAGCGAGAGGCCGAAGAACTGGGTAACTTACGAAGAGCCGCGGCGTCTGGCGCGGCTGGCCGGGACCCTTCCCGCCGGGCATGACTTCATCATCATAGACTGTCTTACTCTTTTTGTATCGAATATGATGCACGCAAAAGAGTCTCCGGAGATCATTGAAAAAGAGACGATCTCTGCGATCGCGGCCCTTAAAAAGCGAAAGGGCTGTTCCGCTATAGTATCGAATGAGGTTGGGCTCGGGATAGTTCCGGATACAAAATTGGGCCGGAAATTCCGGGATATCGCCGGCCGGATAAATAAGATCGCGGCGGAAAGATCGGACCGGATGGTTTTTATGATATCCGGTATACCGTTGAGGATAAAGTAGATGGAGAAGCTGGATCGCGTCAGGAGATCGATCGGAGCGCTCGATCGCGCCGTAATGGCAAAGACGCAAAGCAGGCTCGATAATCTTACAAAGCCGCTGGGGAGTCTTGGGAGGCTGGAGGAATTGATCAAAAGCATTACGGGGATGACGGGGAGCGAAACGCCTCCACTGGCAAATAAGGTCATCTTCACGATGGCCGGCGATCACGGCGTTACCGACGAGGGGGTGAGCCCGTATCCAAAAGCGGTGACCGCCCAGATGGTCTATAATTTTTTACGGGGCGGGGCGGCTATCAACGTCCTGGCAAGGCACGCGGGCGCCAGGGTCGTGGTGGTCGATATGGGGGTTGCCGAGGATATCAAGGCCGGCGCGGGCCTTATTATAAGGAAGATAAATTACGGGACGCGGAATATGGTCAAGGGTCCTTCCATGACGCGCGCGGAAGCGCTAAAGGCCATAGGGTCGGGGATAGATATATTTGAGTCGGAATTCAAAAAAGGTATAGATATAGTCTGCACGGGCGAGATGGGGATAGGCAACACTACCGCCGCAAGCGCGATAACGGCTCTCTTTACCGGCAGGCCCGTCAAAGAAGTTACGGGCAGAGGCGCCGGTCTCGATGATAAGGCGCTTGCCGGTAAGATAAGGATCGTCGAGAAGGCTTTGGATGTAAATCGCCCCGACCCTGAAGACGCTATCGATGTCCTGATGAAGGTTGGCGGGTTTGAAATAGGCGGCCTGGCGGGCATAATACTTGCGGCATCTGCCAGGAGGGTGCCGGTGGTTATCGACGGTTTTATTTCGGGCGCGGCCGCGCTTGTAGCGTACAAACTGCATCCGACGGTAAAAGATTACATGATAGCGAGCCATTGTTCGGTCGAGAGCGGGCATAAATTTATCCTGGCGGAGCTGGGCCTTAAACCTGTATTGGATCTCGACCTTAGGCTGGGCGAGGGCACGGGCTCGGCGCTCGCGCTTTGCCTTATAGACGCCTCCGCAAAGATACTCTCCGAGATGGCGACATTCGAAAGCGCAAGCGTTTCTAAAAAGGTTTCGTGACGATATGAAGAGCCTCCTGGCGGCGGCGCAGTTTCTTACGGTAATCCCCATCCGGATAAAGCGCATGACGGGAAAGGACCTTGCCGGCGCCGCGGCTTTTTTTCCTGTCGTAGGGCTGCTGCTGGGGATGGTGCTGGCCGCGGCGAGTCTTTTATTGACCGCCGTCCAATTCGGGACTTTTACATCTAGCGTAATTATAGTTGTCCTGCTCGTACTATTGACCGGAGGCATGCATCTCGACGGGTTATCGGATACCTGCGACGCGCTCTTCAGCGGAAAGGAGAGGGCAGGTATGCTGAATATCATGCGCGATCCGCATGCGGGCGTAATGGGCGTACTTGCGCTCATCTCAGTCGTGATGCTTAAAGTGGCATTTATTTCGGCAATAGGCACGGCCAAAGAGACGGCGCTCGTCCTTATGTGTGTGCTGGGCAGGTCGTCGATGGTTGTTTCATTATATGCGTTCCCATACGCAAGGGTTGAGGGCAAGGCCAGGGCCTTTATCGACGGAAAAAAGAAAAGTATAGCGGCGGCGGCAATGCTCTCGGCGCTGGCGGTGGTCTTTTTGATAGCCGGGACAGCGGGGACGGTTCTTTTAGGAATGACGGTTTTATTCGCATACATGGCGGGAGCATTAATAAAAAGAAAAATAGGGGGCATTACCGGAGACACGATCGGTGCGGTAAGCGAAATAACCGAAGTAGCCGTCCTGTTCGGTATTGCGATCCTGGAAAGGACGGTTTTATGGATAGGGTAGCGGCTATATCTTCCTGGAGCGGCGGCAAGGACAGCTGTCTCGCCTGCTACAAAGCGATGAACGACGGATACGACGTTAAGTATCTCCTGACTTTTATTTCGCGGGAATCCCGGCGCGGATGTTTTCACGGCATCGAGTCGGAACTCCTTTCTCTGCAGGCTCAAAAGATCGGGATCCCTTTAGTCCAGAAAGAAGTGACTGCCGATATGAAGAAATACGAGGAAGAGTTCCGGGAGGCTGTATCCGGTTTTAGGGCTAAAGGTTTCAAAACCGTGGTCTTTGGCGACATCTATCTTGCCGACATGGTAAATTGGGTCGAAAGGGTCTGCGGCGATATGGGGGTCTCGCCTGTCGAGCCTCTGTGGCAGCGCGATCCGATGAGCCTGGTCGGTGAATTTACCGCCCTTGGCTTTAAGACCATAATAGTGAGCTGTCAGGCCGATAAACTCGGGAAGGAGTATGTCGGCAGGTTCCTGGATATGGATCTGGCGGCTGAATTCAAAGCGAAAGGAGTCTGCCCCTGCGGGGAGAACGGGGAGTTCCATACTCTGGTAGTAGACGGCCCGATATTTAAGGAGCCGGTCAGGATATTGGATGCCGAACCGGTCTTAAAAGAAGGGTACTGGAAGCATTGGTTTTTGGATATTAAAAAATACGCATAAAAGCGAAGTTAAAAACCTGGAGCAAGTGAAGGAAGTCCTGGTGAGATCCCAGGCGCTGTCGCGCAACGGTAATTTTAGTGAATAGCGGCTAGCGGAGAGTGCATAGGCCTAAAAGTCAACCAGACTTACTATTCGCTATCCACTATACACTATTCACTATATAGCCCGGTCGATCACGCTCTTAAAAAGGTGAGTACTCTCGCGAAACAGGAGGAAAGAGAAGATGCTAAAGTCAAGAAGAGCGGTAATAATGGCGGCAGGAGGGCTTGCGGTGGTATTTTTCACGGGTACTTCATCTTTTGCGGAGAAGATAAAGCTCGAAAAGATAGTAGTGACTCCGTCCAGGATGGAAGAGCGGCAGGGCGATTCGCCTAGGAGGATAGAGGTGATAACGCGCGCCGACATAGAAGCGTCGGGCGCCAAGGACCTGAGCGACGTGCTGACAAATTTGCCTTCGGTGGATATAACCGATTACGGCGGGCTCGGCGCGCAAAAGTCCGTCCGGATGCGCGGGGCGAACCCGGCGCAGGTCCTTATAATGATCGATAGCAGGCCTCTCAACAGCCCTAGAGACGGCCAGGTAGACCTCAGCAGTATACCGCTCGATAATATCGACAGGATAGAGGTCGTATACGGCCCGTCCTCGAGCCTCTACGGCTCTCAGGCGATGGGCGGCACCATAAATATCATAACAAAAGAGCCGCCGAAAGAACGCCAGAAGACGGAGTCGACCACTGTTTTCGGCAGCTATAAAGAATTTAGCGAGACGTTCTCGCACGGCGGGCGGTTTAAAGCGCTCGGTTATATGGTTAGCGGCAACTACCAGGAGGACCATGGCTTCCGGGAAAATTCCGAATTTAATTCCAAGGACCTGAACGCGAAGCTTGAATATGATATCAGGCCGGACAATACCCTGACATTCAATTCCGGGGTCTATCAATCGAGGGCAGGCGCGCCCGGTTCCACTACTATGCCGTCGAGCGTGCAGAAACAGAAGACATACAGGAGTTTCTACGACCTCGGCTGGAATTATGCCCCGGACGCGACTACCGATATTTCCGTAAAAGCATACCAGATCAACGACAGGCTGGAGTTCATATACAATACGGCTCCTTTCGTAAACGATGTCCAGACGACCAAAGTCAGCGGCATAAACGCTCAGATAGCCCAGGAATTCTATAGTATCTATAAATTACTGATGGGCATCGATTATGCTTATAATTTTAACGACAGCACGACGAGCGCGAAGCATAACTATAACGTCTGGGCGTTTTATATGGATAATCAGATCGAGCTCTTCAAGCGCCTGAAACTGACCGCCGGCGCCAGGGTTGACCGCTATTCGAACTTCGGCTCCGAGATCAGTCCCAGCTTTACGGGGCTCTATAAGATAAATGACGAAAACTCGATCCGCGCTTCGCTGGGCCGCTCATTCAGGGCGCCGACCTTTAACGACCTGTACTGGCCGAACGACGGGTGGGTCAGCGGCAATCCGGCCTTGCGGCCGGAACGCGGATGGACGGTCGAGGCCGGCTACGATACGCGGATAAGCGACATATTCTCGGCAGGCATAACATATTACAGGTCGAGTTTTCTAAACCTGATCAACTGGGTCCAGCAGGCCGTCCTGTGGCAGCCGACAAATATAAATTCGGCGGTCATAAACGGCATAGAAGTCCAGGGTAAAGTTGTCCTCACCGGCGACCTGGAACTGGATTCCGCGTATACTTATTTGCGGGCCAAAGACGGCCAGACGAACAAATATCTTATCTACCAGCCGGTGAGTAAGGTGGATATAGCGTTAAAATATAAAGATAAGAACGGGCTTATCTGTGACCTGACCGGACAATTTGTCGACCATAGGTTCCATGACCCCGCGAATAATATAAAAGTGAAGAAATTTTTTAATGCAAAGCTGAGCGTGTCTAAGAAGTTCAAGGAAGGCTTTACATATTTTGTGACGCTTGAAAACCTGTTCAATGCGCGGTATCAGGTTGTCAGGGACTACCCGGTGCCGTTATTCTCCATGTCGGGCGGAATAAAAGCGGAATTTTGATACTTAACTTTTGAGGAAAGGGATGAAAAAGATCCTTGTTTTATGCGCGGCGCTGGTAGCTTTATTTTCGCAGGCGGGCTTTGCTTATTTTAGCCTGGAGGACGATATGCGATCCTACCAGATTTTATACCAGAAAGAGACGACGGAGTATATCAATTATTACCACGTAATCAGGGAAAAGATACTTAAAGAACTTAAACGTAACTACAGGAGCTATTACCATAACGGCGACGTCAACCTCTTCTTCATCCTGAATCACGACGGTTCGTTATACAGGCTGGATGTCGATACGGCCGGCTCGACCAAAAACAGGAAGCTCATCGATGTCGCGGTCTTAAGCATACGGGAGGCGTCTCCGTTCCCGTCTTTCCCTGATACGCTGGACGGCGTACAGCTTCCATTCAGTCTCGCGGTCTCCTTCAAAAATAACGATAACTGATTTTTGCCGTGTTTCGTCGGACTTTTCGCTTGAAATTTTTCCGGATTTAGTCTATTCTAATACTACTTATTAACCGCAAAGGAAGGCGGAGGTACGTATGAAGAGATTGGCTGCGATTGCGTTATTCCTTAGTTTGGTCGTCTGCGCGGCATGGGCCCAGGATATCCCAACGGAAGAAGATTACCGGAACCTCGGCCACTCGCGATAAGCTTGTGCGGATGAAAAAAGAGATGGACCGGTTCATGAAAGATATCATAGGCTCTTATGCCGATATAGGCGGGGCCAATACGGCCGTCTTTGGCCAGGACGTGCGGGTAGATATTGCGCAGGACGCCGGTAATGTCATAGTCAAAGCCGACTTGCCCGGGATGAGCAAGGACAAGATCGATATAACCCTGCAAAATAACCGGATGCTGACGATCGCCGGTTCCAGGGCGGTTATGATGGAACAGACCGGCCCCGGCGTTATAAGACAGGAGCGGTCGAGCGGCCATTTTACGCGGACGCTCGAACTTCCGGCGGAATGTGAAAATAGCGGCATAAAGGCAACGTACGCCGAAGGCGTATTGCAGATAGTTCTCCCGAAGAAGAAGGGCGCTAAAGAAGAGGCTGTAAAAGTAAGCGTACAGTAAGAAAGGGGATTTTTTGTGAAAGCGTCGGAATTAAAAAAAGGCATGATAATCAAGGACGGCAGTGATTTTTTTATAGTTATAGAGATGGAGCACAGGACGCCGGGCAACCTCCGGGCGATATACCAGTCGACCATCAAGAACCTTCTGACCGGCAAGACATTGAACAAACGTTACAGCCCCTCCGACAACGTGGAAAAAGCGGACCTCGAATCGAAGAAGGTGCAGTACCTTTATAAAGATCATACCGGTTTTCATTTCATGGATATGGAGAATTACGAGACATTGACGCTTAGCGATGAGATGGTCGGATTTACGAAGGATTATCTGAAGGAGAACCAGGAGGCGAAACTCCTCTATTATGAGCATAAGCCGGTAACCATCGAGATCCCGGTCAGCATTGCGTTGAAGATCATAGAATCCGCGCCCGGCGCCAAAGGCGATACCTCGGGAAAAGCTATGAAGCCGGCAAAGCTCGAGACGGGGCTCGTCGTCAACGTACCGCTCTTCATCGAGGAAGGCGAGACGGTGATGGTGGATACGAGGACGGGCGAATATCTAGGGAGAGCATAAGCGACCGTGGCCGCGACCGCGAACGTCGAAGTTGCGGTAATAGGCGGAGGCGCCGCAGGCCTTGCGGCGGCGATAAGCGCGCGCCGGGCGGATAAGCCGGTAATAATCTGCGAACGGATGCCGCGTCTCGGCAAAAAAGTTCTCGCTTCCGGTAACGGCAGATGCAACCTCCTGAACGAATCCCTTTCCGAAGAATTTTATAATCCTGCGGCAAGACCCCTGGTCAAGAGTGTATTCTCCCGGTTCGGCAAGGCTGCGATCCTCGATTTTTTTAACGGCCTTGGCCTTCGGACGTACTCCGAGGCGGGCCGCATCTTTCCTGTTTCCAACCAGTCATCGTCCGTCTTGAGGGTCCTCGAGATCGAGCTCGAGAGGCTTTCCATAATGACGGAATTCAACTTCCATGCCTTCGATATATCCGATAACGGAAAAGGTTTTCTTATTGCGGACAAGTCGGGCCGCAAGATCTCGTGCCGTACCGTCATAATTGCAGGCGGCGGTATGACCTATCCTGCCCTTGGTTCGGACGGGAGTTGCTATAAAATTGCCGAGCGTTTCGGGCATACGATAGTCCTGCCCGTTCCCACCGCGGTCGCCCTGACGGCAAAGGACCCGCTCTGCCATATCCTGCAGGGGCAGAAGATATTTGCGCACGCCAAAGGGCTGGTCGAAGGCAGGGTCTACGTGAAAGCAGGCGGGGAAGTCTTATTTACGAAGTACGGTCTCTCGGGAACGGCCATACTCGACGTCTCCCGGGAAATCTCCATAGCTCTCAATAGGCTGCGGACGGGCAGGGTATCGATCATTCTGGACATGGTGCCTTTTATGGCCGGCGAAGCCCTGAAGACGGAACTTGGCCGCAGGATAAAAGACGGTATCTCTTCCCACGATTTGATTGCCGGGATCCTGCCGAATAAATTCGGCGCCGCGCTTGTAAAATTACTAGGGATGAAAGATGCCTCATCGATCGCGAAAAACTTGAAAGCAAGGGAGTTCATTATTACGGGAACACGCGGGTGGAACGAGGCTGATTTCACCGCCGGCGGTATAGACACGGCGGAAGTTACCGCGCCGGGCCTGGAATCGAAACTTAAAAAGGGCCTTTACTTTGCGGGCGAGATACTGGATGTAGACGGCTGCCGCGGAGGGTACAATCTCGCGTGGGCATGGGCGTCGGGATACATGGCAGGCGCCGCGGCCGCGGGGAACGGCCTATGAAAGATCCTTACGACATTATCGTTATAGGCGGCGGCGCCGCCGGTACCATGGCCGCGATCCGGGCGTCGCAGCTTGGCAAAAGAGTACTGCTTATTGAAAGGAACGATTCGATCGGTAAAAAGATCCTCATTACCGGCAAAGGCAGGTGCAATCTCACCAACACTGCCGACATTACCGCTTTCATCGAAAAATTCGGAAAACAGGGAGAGTTTCTGCGGAGCGCATTTCATGCCTTCTCCAATGACGACCTGGCCGATTTTTTTAAAAATTACGGCCTCGAGACAAAAGTAGAGCGTCAGGGCAGGATATTCCCCGTAAATGATAAGGCAAGAGCTGTCGTGGAGACCATGGAGAAGGTCCTGGCAGAAAACGGCGTCGAGGTTCTTTATAAGACGCGGGCCAGCGGCATCAAGCGAACGGCCGGCGTCTTTCATATCACCGTAGAAGACGCTCAGGGGCTCGCGGCAACAAAGGTAATATTGGCAACAGGAGGCGCTTCATACAAGGCGACAGGTTCTTCCGGTGACGGGTTTAAGATAGCCGAAGAATTAGGACATGAGATAACGCCGCTTACGCCGGGGCTCGTGCCGCTCGTCGTCAAAGACTCCTGGATCAAGGAGCTTCAGGGCCTATCCCTGGATAATATCAGGATCAGCTTTGAATACGGAAAAAAACGGCTGGTTTCGGATGTGGGGGAGCTTATGTTTACGCATTTCGGGGTCTCCGGGCCGCTGGTGCTGGACTTAAGCTCGCAGGTAATGGATATTTTAAAGGAGCATAAAGAGGTACGGCTCAAGATCGATCTCAAACCCGGCTTAAGGCAGGAACAGATCGAGAGTAAATTGTTGTATAAATTCAAGATTAAAGGTAATATCGTTCTCAAGAATCTTATGAAGGATATCCTTCCGCAGAGATTAATTGCCAGGTTTTTAAAGCTTCTGAATATCGGCGAGGACCTGCGGACGAACCAGGTTACGCAGGCCCAGAGGCGCGCTATTATAGATACGCTCAAGGCGTTCCCTCTGACGGTAACCGGCGCCTTGCCTCTCGAGGAGGCAATGGTTACCTGCGGGGGCGTATCGGTTAGCCAGATAAATCCAAGGACGATGGAGTCCAGGATAGTGCCGGGATTATATTTTGCGGGCGAAGTGATCGCGGGCGGGGCGCCAAGCGGCGGATACAACCTTCAGCAGGCGTTTTCCACCGGTTATCTTGCCGGGGAGAAGGCGGCAGATGCGTAAGATAATACTTGCGTCAAAATCGCGGGCAAGACAGGACCTCTTAAAGCAGGTGGGCCTGGAATTCAGCGTAGCCGATTCGCGTGTCAGGGAGGATAGCAGGCTCAAAGGCCGGTGCAGCGACTTCGTAATCAAAAATGCGCTCCGGAAAGCGCGCGGAGTTGCCGCGAGGCTG
Source organism: Candidatus Omnitrophota bacterium (assembly GCA_041650935.1). Classification (GTDB taxonomy): domain Bacteria; phylum Omnitrophota; class Gorgyraeia; order 2-01-FULL-45-10; family 2-01-FULL-45-10; genus FEN-1322. The sequence goes on along the minus strand of JBAZKH010000001.1, from coordinate 684,243 downwards.
GATTCCGGCGTTGTCATAGGGGCCGATACGGTCGTGCTCGTCGGTAAATCGATAATAGGCAAACCCCGGACCATTAACGACGCGTATAAAGCGCTGAGGGTCCTGTCGCGTAAACCCCAGTGGGTATATACGGGACTGGCCGTAATAGATGTCGATAAGAAAAAAGTTTATACCGATTACGAAAAGACGAAAGTCTATATGTATCCCTTGAGCGAAGCGCAGATAAAGCGCTATTTCAAAAAGATATCGCCGTTCGACAAGGCCGGCTCTTTCGATGTCCGGGGGCCGGGGAGTATATTTATTGACCGCATAGAAGGATGTTTCTATAATGTAGTAGGTTTGCCGCTTGCTAAGCTGGCAAAAATATTCCGTAAAATAGGAGTAGAGATATTTTAAGGCAACTTTTTTCGATAACGTAATAGATTAGCATACATTTCCACCTCGGGGTGGAATGATAAAAATATGATGTGGCAATGTGTGAACAGGGCGCGTCCCTGTGAACCACATTGACACATCATATTCGACCGGTACGAAAAATTTTGCCGGAGGTGAAAGGGTTGGCTATGGAAAAACTCAGGTTCGACTTTAATAACATGTTCAGCCATGCCGTCGGCGCTCGGCACGGGGTGACGGATAAAGATCTCGCCGCTATTGCGCCGGGGGCCAGGAAGGCCCTGCGGCATATCAAAAAACTCCTCGCAAACGAAAAAGACCGTATCCATATAGGCCTGGAGTGGACGCGGCTGCCGTACCAGGACAGGGAGCACACAGCCAAATTACAGCGCCTGGGTGACGAGATAGCCTCGACGTACGCAAATGTCATATCTCTCGGCATCGGCGGTTCTTATCTGGGGCTCAAGGCCGCGCAGGACGCATTACAGCTGCCGTATTATAACGACTTCGCTCAAGTTCGAGGCGGCAGGCCCAGGATATATTTCGAGGGCAATAACCTCGACCCGGAGACATTGACGGTCCTGCTCAAAAATCTTGATCCGAAAAATACTTTCGTAATAGTAATATCGAAGTCGGGGGAGACTACGGAGCCCAAAGCGGCATTTACGGTAATCGAGGAATGGCTGAAGACGGGCGTCGGCCGGAATTACGGCCGGCAGATCTTTGCCATAACCGATCCTGTCTCGGGCGCGCTGCGCCGGAGAGTAAAAGAGGAGCAGGCTAAGGATCCCTTGAGTTTCCGGAATTTGCCGGTCATGAAGGGTGTCGGCGGCAGGTTCTCCGAACTCAATATAGGCCTTCTCCATATGGCTATCATAGGGGTCAGGGTCCAGGATGTCCTCGACGGCGCGGCGGCCATGGCGGAGCGGTCTTTGGCGGGGCGCCTGAGTGATAACCCCGCGCTCATGTACGCCGCCCTGCATACGATACTTTACCGGAAGAAGAACAAGTCTATCGCCGTCATGATGCCGTTCTCGGAGACATTGAAATCCACCGCCGACTGGTACGTACAACTTCTTGCCGAAAGCCTGGGAAAGAAATATTCCAGGACTATAAACGCCGCCAAGGACGGTACGGAAATATGGCAGGCGGACCTGCGCAAAGCGGTCAATGTCGGCCGTACGCCGATACCCGCGCGCGGCACAAACGACCTTCACTCCATACAGCAGAATAATATCGAAGGCGAAAATAATAAAGTGGTCACGTTTATAAGGGTCGACGCGTTCAGGCACGATATAGAACTGCGCGGCACGGGCGATTTCCTCGCCGGGCGGCGCTTCTCGAAGCTTTTATCGGTCGCGGAAGAAGCCACCGAGTGGGCGCTCGTCAAGGAAGCAAAGCCCAACTGCACGATAATAATGCCGCGGGTGACGCCTTTTGCGTGGGGAGGGCTGATACTATTCTTCGAGATGGCTACGGCATACGAAGGAGAGCTTTTGAATATAAATGCTTATGATCAACTCGGCGTGGAGGGCTATAAGAATTACATGTATTACAAGCTGCAAAAACCGGGAATCCCAGGGAATATTGTAAAAGAGATACGCGCAAATCCCATTAAGAAGAAGCGTAAGCACATAATATATGAGTAAAATTTTACCTGTTTTTATAGCGGTTTCATTACTATTATGCGGCCCGTATGTTTTTGCGGATACCGCGCAGCCGTCGGCAAAGATGGAGGGGTCGATATATAGCTATAGCGATGACGACATCCCGGAGGTATTTTTCTTTCCGAAAGAGAAAGCGCGGTGGGACGGCAGTAAAGTAACTATGAGCGAGTGGTATATGCTGACAGACCTGCAAAAGGAGCGGTTCGTCAGTGAGTATCTCGGCGAGCTTAAAGCGCAATATAAGGGCGTGATAGAAGCGCTGGGACTGGATTACCTGAAGGCGCTGAACCTGTTCTCGTACTATTCGAATGCAAAGGCCCAGAGCGAACCTTCTACGAAATTCATAGACCTGCTCCTGAAGGGACAGGACAGGACGGGCGGAAAATAGGACTGATAGCCGCAAAAATCGAGGAGAGAGATGTTCAGAGAAAAGATAAAAGTTTTGGACTGCACCATAAGGGACGGCGGTTTGATAAATAAACACGATTTTGACCACAGATTCGTGCGGGAGGTATACAAAGCGCTCTCCGCGTCGGGCGTAGACTATATGGAGATCGGCTACAAAAATTCCAAGGAACTATTTTCCGAGAAAGAATTCGGCGCCTGGAAGTTCTGCGACGACGATGTGATAAAGCGGGTCACCGATGGGATCGAGTCAAAGACCAAGATATCGGTTATGGTAGACGTGGGAAGGGTCAACGTGGATGACGTGAAGCCGCGCAAGGAAAGCCCCGTAGCCATGATACGGGTAGCCTCGTATGTAAAGGATATAGATAAGGCGATATATCTAGTTAACCACTTCGCCCAGAAAGGCTATGAGACGACGGTTAATATCATGGCCATTTCGCGCGCCCTCGACAACGAATTGAACGAGGCGCTGCACCAGCTTGAGGAAGAGTCGCAGGCGGGAGTGGTCTATATTGTGGATAGTTTCGGCGCGCTCTACCAGGAATCGACGGAATTCCTTATCAAGAAGGCCAGGGATATCCTCAAGACGAAAGAACTCGGTATCCATGCCCATAATAACCAGCAGCTTGCTTTTGGCAATACGATAGAGGCGATCATACACGACGCGAATTACGTCGACGGGACCGTCTACGGGCTTGGCAGGGCCGCGGGCAATTGTCCCCTTGAGCTTTTGATAGGGTTCCTCAAAAATCCGAAATTCGATATTCGTCCGATACTCGATCTGATATCGCATGAGTTCATCCCGTTAAGGGAGAAACTGGAGTGGGGTTATATAATACCGTACGCTATCACCGGCATGCTCGATGAACATCCGAAAGCGGCGATGGAACTGCGCGCAACGCATAAAAAGGAAAATTACCGCGAGTTTTACGACAGTCTTACCGCCTCGGGGCTCGATTAATTATGGATATAGCGAGATTCAGGAGACTTCCGGTAATGGGAATATTGAGGGGGATAGACGAGGATTCGGTCGAGCCCATTGTCGCGGCGGCGATCTCCGCAGGACTGGAAACCCTGGAGATAACCATGAATACCGAAGGCGCTCCCCGTTTGATAGGCCGGGCGGTCAAGTCGGCCGGCCCGCGCCTTATGATAGGCGCCGGGACCGTCCTGAATATCGAATCGATGAAGACGGCTCTCGACAGCGGGGCGACTTTTATAGTGATGCCTGTGGTAATAGACGAAGTGATGGAGTATTGCGCGCAAAACGTGATACCTGTATTCCCGGGCGCTCTCACGCCCGGCGAGATATACCGCGCCTGGAACGCTGGCGCTACGATGGTGAAGGTCTTCCCGTCCGGAGCTTTTGGCCCCGGTTATTTTAAAGAAGTCAAAGGGCCGTTCGGGAATATCGAGCTTATGGCATGCGGCGGCGTAACGGCCGGGAATATTGCCGATTACTTCAGGAGCGGCGCCGCCGCGGTCAGTTTCGGCGCAAGTATATTCAGGAAAGAGTGGCTGGCGGAAAAAGCGTTCGATAAGATATCGGACGAGATCCGAAAGCTGGTGGCAGCCCTGCCGCCGATAGGTGCCAAATGAAATTGAGAGAGTGCGATTTTACGATATTCGATGTCGAGACGACGGGTCTGGCGCCATACACGGGCGACAGGATCTGTGAAATTGCCGCCATAAGGGTCGACTACTCATGTAAAAAGACCGGGAAATTCGACTGTCTGGTCGATCCGCTCCGCCCCATATCTTACGGCGCTTTTATGATCAACGGCATAACGAGCCAGATGGTTACCGGTAAGCCCACTATCGATAAGGTCCTCCCGGATTTTTTCAAATTCGCGGCAGGAAGCGTCCTGGTCGCTTATAACGCGGGCTTCGACCTCGCCTTCCTGGAGAGCGCGATGGGTGAAGAGCGGGAAAACCTGAGGGATTATCCTGTTGTCGATGCCCTTGGGCTCGCGAGAAGATTCTTTCCAAAGGCCGGTAGATATAACCTGGGACTGCTTGCCCGGCACCTCGGCATAGAGACGCCGCTCGAACACAGGGCCCTTGCCGACGCATCTATGGCATGGAGAGTCTTCGAAAAAGAACTCGCTGTCATGGCATCGTATGGCATAGAGGACGTGGAAGATATAGCCTATTCTAAGCAGTGGACGAATGCTATCCGGGAACAGGAAACTCTTAACATTAAACCATAAAAACAAAGAAAGGAGAGTGTCATGATTAAGAATGCGGAGTTGGGAAAGGAATTGGTATTGACCGTTCCGAACAAGATGGGCACTATGGCGAATGTCTCCAAGATACTCGCCGATCACGGTATCAACATCGAAGGCGTTGCCGGTTACGCTATTGGTAACGAGGCAAAGGTAATGATCGTAGCCGACGATATCCTTCGCGCAGGCGACGCGCTGAAGAAGGCGGGTTTCAAGGCTATAGAGACCAAAGAAGTCGTGGTAGTCGAGCTCGAGAATAAACCGGGGGCGCTTAAGAGCCTGTCGGCCAGGATATCGGACGCGAAGATCGACATACGGTATCTCTACGGCACGACGTGTTCCGGCGGGTGCGCGGCCACGATCATAGTATCGACGAGCGATAACGAGAAAGCGCTGGTCGTATTCAAAGGATAGCCTAAACGGTTTGACAAAGAAGCGCTGTATAGTTCATATCGATATGGACGCGTTCTTCGCGTCCATAGAGGAACGGGACCGCCCGGCCCTGCGGGGACTGCCCATTGTAGTCGGGGCCGATCCCCTCGGCGGTAAAGGCCGCGGCGTGGTCTCGACATGCTCGTACGCGGCGCGCAAATACGGCATCCATTCCGCCATGCCTATCTCCACGGCTTTCAGGAAGTGTCCGGACGCCGTCTTTCTCCCGGTCGATATCGATAAATACAGCAAAGTATCCGGTGAGATATACGAAATATTATATTCATTCTCGCCGGATATCGAGCCCGTAAGCATAGATGAAGCGTTTTTGGATATAACCGGGAGTTATCATCTCTTCGGCGCTTTACCGATCGATACGTGCATGCTCATTAAGTCCAGGATAAAGGAATTGACGGCCCTTACGGCTTCTGTAGGGTTGGCGCCCACGAAGATGGCCGCCAAGATAGCTTCCGATATCGATAAGCCTGACGGTTTAGTCGCGGTGACAAAAGAAGGATTGGATGGTTTCCTGCGTTCTCTCGAGGTGCGCAGGATATGGGGTCTGGGCAGGAAGGGTGAAGAGGCGCTCTCGAGGCTTGGGATCCGGACCATCGGGGAGCTGGCCGATTCCGACCCTAAAAGACTGACTTCTCTATTCGGCAGGAACGGCGCGGGATTTTGGAGATTGGCTCATGGCATCGATGAGAGCAAGGTCGAACCGGCGCGCGAGGCAAAGTCCGTCAGCAATGAGACGACGTTCGACGTCGATACTTTAGAGCCCCAGAAGATCGAGGGGGCGCTCCTCGGTCTGTCCGAGAGGGTTTCTTTGAGATTACGCAAGGCCGGGCTTAAAGCAAGGACGATCACCTTAAAGATACGGCTCGAGGATTTTAGCACATTTACCCGCGCCGCCACGATCGATAATGCCAGCAATTTTATAGATATTTTATACAGGACCGTGAAAACACTGCACAGGAACTTCGATACAAAAGGTAAGAGGATCCGCCTCCTGGGCGTAAGAGCGTCTAATTTCTGCCGCGCGGGATTCCCGGACAGCCTTTTTAGCGGACCGGCCGACAATAAATGCGAAGCGACCCACAGGGCGCTCGACAGGATAAGAGAGAAATACGGGGACTCGTCTATTTTTATGGCAGGCAGTAAAACCTAGCGAAAGGGACCTACTTCATGAAAACAAAAGCCGCAAATAGCCAGCAGGCGACGGTGAAGAGATACTACAAGGATATGACGAAGGGCGGACTGCGCCTCTCTTTCATAGCGAACCGCGAATATAATCTTGCCAAAGATAAATATACCGCTACCATGCATGACGACTTTCTTGCCACGTCCATAGCCGTCAGGGACCGCCTGGTCGAACGATGGATGGTGACGCAGGAGCGGTATCACGACGAAAACCGCAAGCGGGTATACTATCTCTCGATGGAGTTCCTTATAGGGCGGCTCCTGGGGGCAAATATTATAAACCTCGGATTGGAGCGGGAGACGCGGGAAGCGCTCAAAGAAATGGGCTTCGATATCGATGAAATATGCGAGAACGAAGCCGATGCCGGATTGGGCAACGGCGGTCTTGGCAGACTTGCGGCATGCTTCCTGGACTCGATGGCTACCCTGGGGATCCCGGCGCATGGTTACGGGATAAGGTTCGAATACGGCATCTTTACCCAGAAGATAATAAACGGCTACCAGGTAGAATTTCCCGACGAGTGGTTGAGGAGCGGCAATCCGTGGGAGTTCCAGAGGCCGGAATATACAATGAATGTCAGGTTTTACGGCCGCACATATACGGAAAAGGACGAACATGGCCGGACCGTGGTCCGCTGGGTCGATACCGAGAACGTGCTGGCTACACCGTATGACATGCCGGTGCCCGGTTACAAAAACGATATAGTCAATACTTTGCGCTTGTGGTCCGCCAGGGCCAGCGAGGAGTTCGACCTCAGCTATTTTAACGACGGAGATTATGAGCGGGCCGTGCTTGGCAAGATGATGACCGAGAATATCTCGAAGGTCCTGTATCCTAACGACAACGTGAGCCAGGGCAGGGAATTGAGGCTCAAACAGGAATATTTCTTTACCGCCGCGTCGCTGGCAGATATATTCAGGCGCTTCAAGGTGGAAAATAACGATATACGGAAGCTGGCTGATAAAGCGGCCATACAACTAAACGATACTCATCCTTCTATAGCGATAGTCGAACTTATGCGTATCCTGGTGGACGAGGAAGGGCTCGATTGGGAGATCGCCTGGAATACGACGGTCAATACATTTGCTTATACAAACCACACCATCATGCCGGAGGCTCTCGAGAGCTGGCCCGTGACCCTGTTCGAGAAACTCCTGCCCCGCCACCTCCAGATAATTTATGAGCTAAATCTGAACTTTTTGAATGAAGTGGCGGAAGCCTTCCCGGGAGATAATGATCGGTTGAGAAGGATGTCGCTTGTCGAGGAAGGCGATGTCAAAAAGATCCGCATGGCACATCTCGCCGTTATCGGAAGCCATTCGATAAACGGCGTCTCGGAGCTTCATTCGCGGCTTTTGAAGACCCGTCTTTTTAAGGATTTTTATGATATGTTCCCCGAGAGATTCAATAACAAGACGAACGGGATCACGCAAAGGAGATGGCTCAGGAAAGCGAATGAACCGCTCTCCGGTCTCATTACCAGCGCGATAGGCGACAAGTGGGTGACCGACCTGTATGAACTGGAAAAGCTATCGCGTTTCAAGGACGACAAATCCTTCAGGGATAAGTGGGACGATGTGAAGAAACAGAACAAGGCCCGTCTCGCGGATTATATTTACTCGACGACCGGAATAAAAGTCGACCCCGCGTCCCTATTCGACGTGCAGATAAAGCGCCTGCATGAATATAAGAGGCAGCTGCTCTTTGCTTTCTACGTCCTGTCGCAATATCTCAGGATAAAGAAGGATCCTAAAGCCGACTTTATGCCGCGCACCTTCATATTTGGAGGCAAGGCGGCTCCCGGCTACGCCATGGCCAAACTTATAATCAAGTTCATTAATAGCGTGGCCGACGTTGTTAACCGGGATAAGGCCATCGACGGGAAGATGCGGGTGGCCTTTCTAGAAAATTATTGCGTGTCCCTGGCCGAAAAGATATTCCCGGCCAGCGATCTCTCCGAGCAGATATCGACTGCCGGGATGGAAGCCTCCGGTACGGGTTGTATGAAATTTATGGTGAACGGCGCCCTCACCGTAGGGACGCTCGACGGCGCGAATATAGAGATAGCGGAGGCGGTCGGGAAAGAGAACATATTTATCTTCGGGCTTAAGGCGGATGAGATAGAGAGCCTGAGATGCCGGGGATATAATCCCAACGAATATATCGAAAGGTGCCAATCGCTCAAAGAGATCATCGGTCTTATCGGAAGTAACTTTCTTTCGCCCGTTGAATTCGGCCTGTTTAGCCCGATAGTCGAGAGCCTTACCGCAAGCGACAGTTTCTTCATCTGCGCGGATTTCGAAGGATACCTGGACATCCAGGGTCGCGTTTCGGAGACTTACAAAAAGAGGGCGGACTGGATAAAGAAGTCGATAGAGAATGTCGCCAGGTCAGGGAAATTTTCGAGCGACAGGACCATAGCCGATTACGCCAAGGATATTTGGAAAATCTCATACGCATCCGGAAAGCGATAACGTCCGGCGCGCTTGCTAGGCTTTTTCGAGCGCCGCGCGGGCCGCATCCCGTAATTTCGCGAATTCGGCAGGGGTAAAGCCGGAGCTTTCGATCGGCGGCAGTACCGTTATAATGGCCGGCGTTTTCGTCTGGAAGAGCCAGGTTCCTTTCGGGATGGCATTGCCGGTCCCTTTTATGGATATGGGAAGTATGGGAACATGCTCTTTTATCGCCAGCTTGAAAGCGCCGTTCTGGAAGTCCTTCATCTCTCCGGTGTTCGAGCGCGTCCCCTCGGGAAAGAATAAGACCGACATACCGCTTCTCAGCCATTGTGCCGCCGCGCGATAGACCTTCTTTATGCTTCCGAAATCGCCCCTCTCAAGCTTGATATGCCTTGCCAGCGACAGGCACCAGCCTACGAACGGCACTTTGAAGAGGCTCTCCTTTGCCACCCATTTGAATTGTATACCAGTCAGGTAGACGATTATGATATCTGCCAGGCTCTGGTGATTTGCCACCAGCACATAGGTCCGCTTCTTATCTATGTTTTCAAGTCCGCTCACGGCGATACCCCAGTAAGGATTTAAGGCAACTAGCGATCGCGCCCACCAGAAACATTGCGCATGTGCGGCCCTTCTCGACCTGTCGAACGGATGGAGGGCGATAACAAATAACATGGCGAAAAATAAAAGTATGGTCAACGTCGTCCCGATGGCCCAGATCAATATAGATACCAGCGCTTTTTTAAACATTTAATAATAATAAAGTATCGCGGCGGCCATGTCAATAACGAAAATGGTTTGAAAAAAAAGACATTTGAGTTATAATCATGGATATGAAAACAAAATCACTTGAACGTCTTGAAGAGAGGATGGACGGTGTCGATAAGGATTCCCTCCGCTACAGAGTTCTCGAGAGCGCAAAGAATTTTAAGACCTCCTGGGTAGAGTTGGGCCAGGCGCTCTATGCCGTATGGAAGGATAAGTCGTACAGGGAGTGGGGTTACCTGACCTTCGACGCTTATACGCAAAAAGAGATAGGCGTAAAAAAACCTACCGCTATGAAGCTTCTGAAATCCTACTATTTTCTTGAAAAAGAAGAGCCGGCCTACCTGCAAAAAGAGTATTCCGAATCGCAGGCCCCCGCGGCCGTGCCGAGTTACGAATCAGTCAACCTTCTCCGCCTTGCCAAGAACAGGAACGCTCTGGATAGGGATGATTACCAGCGTTTCCGGAAAGACGTGCTGGAGACGGGCAGGGATCCGGTCGAGGTCAAGAGAGACCTGACGAGCCTGATGAGGCAGCGGGAAGAACTTAGCCCGGACGAGGCAAGGCAGAGACGGAAGACTGCCGTGATCAAGAGGGCGGTCTCGTCGCTTAAGATGCTGAAGTCCGATATCGAGGTCCAAAAACTCCTCCCGGCCGGACTTGTAAAAGAGATGTCGGACCTGATAAATAAGCTGGAGGCGGAATTATCTTAAAGATGAAGATAGAAGAGAAGAATAGCGCGGTGAAGTGGTGTTATAAGCCGGTATGGATCTTCGTCGGTATTCTGGCGGTGGGGCCGCTCGCCATACCGCTGGTCTGGCTGAGCCCCGCGCTGAAAAAGTGGCACAAGATCGCTATAACCATAGCGCTTGCCGCTATCACGATATGGATGGTCAAGGCTACGGCCGATATATATCGGAGCTTTATGAAAGAGATGGCGGCGCTGCAGAATGCCTATAATTATTGACGGCTGGAACCTTATCCGGGACCATAATTCTGCCATAGATGATCTCGAAGGCGATTCGCTGGAGGCGGCCTCCGCGCTCATAAACTGCCTTCGCGATTTTCAGGCCGCTCACAAGGACCCGATAATCCTGGTATTCGACAGCACAAATGAATATCTCGGTATAAAGTATGCCGATACCGCGCTCTTAAAGGTTGTGCCGGCGCGTGATGCGGATTTCTACATCAAGCGATATATCGACCGGACACCGGACAGGCAGCGGCCGAATCTGCGGGTCGTGAGTTCCGACGGCGATATATATTTTTATGCAAAGAACTGCTGCGCCGTGCCCGTGAAGAGCGGGGATTTTTGGAATAAAATCAAGTAGAATAAGCGTCTTGAGTTTAAGTTGACCTTGACAAGCATGAAGATGCCTGTTAGAATTATATAAACTATGATGAAAGAGGTGAGGAGATAATGCCGAAAGTCAGCGTTGGCGAGAATGAACCGCTGGAGAAGGCGCTGCGACGTTTTAAAAAGAAGATAGAGATCGAAGGTATCCTGAAGACGCTCAAGGCGAGAAAGCACTACGAGAAACCTAGCGAGCGGAAACGCCGCAAAAGAAAAATGGGATGGAAGTCATTCTGAAGAAGGTATTCATAATTTTTGCCGCGGCGGCGCTTGCGGCGTCAGTCTCCATTCAGTCTTTTGCGAGCGCGCCCGGAGGCAGTCCCGGAGTGATAGAGTTGTCGAACGAGGCCGTTTCCAAAAAGGTATTGGAAAACGGCCTCGTTCTTTTTGCTAAAGAGAGTCTGCCCAAAGACCTGGTCGGCATAAGCGTAAAGGTAAGGGCCGGGTCAAGCCTCGAGGAGGAGTACCTCGGTTCCGGCATCTCTCATCTGGTCGAACACATGCTCTTTAAAGGTACGCGGACGCGCCGCCCGGGCAGTATCGAGAAAGAGATAAAATCGTATGGGGGTTTTATAAACGGCTCTGTCAGTCAGGACCTGACGGAATATACCATAATACTCCCGGCCGAGCATGCCGGACATGCGCTTTCATTACTTAAAGATATGCTTCTCAACGCAGCCTTCGATGCCGCCGAATTCGATAAAGAGAAGGAAGTCATCTTAAGAGAGCTGCGGCTCAATAACGACGAGCCCCAAAGTCTGCTTATGAGGCTCCTTAATGAAACGGCGTACCTGTACCATACCTACAAATATCCTTTGATAGGGTACGAGAATAAATTCCGCGCGCTTAGGCGCGATGACGCCGTTAAGTATTATAACCGTATGTATGCGCCGAACCGGATGGCGATAGCTATCGCCGGCGGCGTAAAGCCGGACGATATCCTGGCGAAAGCCGAATCCGAATTCAAGGATTTCCGGCCGCCCAATTATAAGGTAATAGGCTTGAGCCCGCAGGAGCCTGCTCAGATCGGGAGGAGGGATGCCCGGAAGACCATCGCGACAAACCTTGCCTACCTTGCGGTCGCGTTCCATTCGACCGGTATTCTCGACGAGGACCTGTTCGCGATGGATGTTCTTTCGATCATTATCGGCCGCGGCGATAATTCGCGGCTCAATACCTCTTTGGTGAAGCAGCAGGGACTTGCTCATTCCGTAACCTGTTGGAACTTCACGCCGCGCGACCCCGGGCTGTTCGTCATAACGGCCCTCCTCGATCCCGGCAAGTTGACGGCGCTCGCGGAAGCGATAGCCGGCCAGGTAGCGCGGGTAAGGTCCGGCGCGATCTCTTCCGATGAGCTCGAGGGCGCCAGGCGCATGGTTATCGGCGATTATATCTTCAATCTCGAAACGCTCGATTTCCAGGCGGGCAATATAACCTCCGATTATCTTTTTACCGGGAATTGCGGCTTTTCCGAAAGGTATCTAAAAGGGGTACAGGCGGTTTCTTTGGAGGACCTGAAACGTGTCGCAAATAAATACTTGCGCGACGACGGCATTACGACAGCCGCGATAGTTCCGGAGACCTTTAAAGAATACCCGGAAGGCGGTTTAGTCCCTTCAACCGCTGAGCTTCCGGCTAAGAAAATAGTCCTGCCTAACGGGTTGAATATCGTGATAAGACAAAGTAAGAAGACGCCGACGGTTTCGATAACGGTTCTTATGGCAGGCGGCCTGGCGGTAGAAAAGCTGCCGGATAACGGCATTTCTAATTTTACCGCCAATATGCTCCTGAAAGGGACGTCTAACAGGAAAGAAGATGAAATAACAGGTGCCGTTGAAAAACTGGGCGGTAACATAACCCCGTTTAGCGGGTTCGACGGTTTCGGCGTGACCATAAACGTTCTCTCGGGAGATCTCGATACGGCTATTTCGCTATTGTATGACATACTGGCAAGTTCGGTCTTTCCGGAGGACGAAATAGAAAAAGCGCGCGCCCTTATCCTCGCCGCGATCCGCGCGGAAGATGAGGATATATTCCAGAGAGGATTCTATCTATTCCGGAAAGAGTTATTCGGTAATTCACCTTATGCTCTCCGTCATGCCGGCGAAAGAGAGGCTGTAAGCTCGCTTACGCGGCGCTCTATCGTGAACTTTTACAAAACTTATACCCTGCCCGGCAGCATGATAATTTCGATCTCCGGCGATGTCGATCCGGACGCGCTTGCGGGTAAGATGACAAAGATTTTTTCCGCCCTGCGGTCAGGGGAGATCCTTAAAAAGGAGATGGACTGCGCCGCACCCGGCAGGGTAAACGTCAGGACGATACGAATGGAAAAAGAGCAGAGCCTTGTGGTAATGGGCGTTATGACGGCCGGCGCGCTTGACCCGGACAGGTACGCGCTCGAAGTGTTGAGCTCGGTGCTTTCCGGCCATTCGGGCAGGCTGTTCGACTCCATCCGGAATAAAGCGCCTCTTGCGTATACGCTCGGCTGCTTCTATAAATCGATGTCTCATGCGGGTTTCTTCGCGCTTTATGCGGCATGCGCCAAGGAAAAAGTATCCAGGGTGGAGCAGGGCCTGATGCGCCAGATCGAGGATATAAGGAAAAGAGGTCTTGCGGACGAGGAGCTCCTTCCTGCCAAGCGGGAACTTATCTGCAGCCACGGGGTAAAGATGCAGACTAACGAATATTTTTCACAAACGGCGGCCATAGACGAGTTGTATGGACTCGGCTGCGACGATATATTCCGATATAAAGCAGGGATAGAAGGCGTTACGGGGGAGGATGTGAAACGCGTTGCCGTTAAGTATTTAGATCCGGATCGTTATTCTGAGGTTGTAATCGCGGGGGAACAAGCGTTATAATAATATGCGGATGACAAGAGAACCTGTTGTTGCCGGGCAGTTTTATCCGGGTACGAAAGCGGCGCTGGCCAGGGAGGTTGGCGGCCTGGCTGTCGCGAAAGCTCCCAGGCGCAGCGTTGTGGGCATCGTCTCGCCGCACGCGGGTTACATCTACTCCGGCGGTGTTGCGGGGAGCGTCTTTGCAAGCATCGAACCTGTGCCGGTATATGTGATCATAGGACCAAACCATACCGGGCTTGGCCTGCAGTTTGGATTATCGACGAGCCGTTCATGGAAAACGCCGCTGGGTGAAGTAGCTGTCGACACCGCCCTTGCCGCGGCAATAAAAAAGAATTGCGCGTATATCAAAGACGATGACCTGTCGCATAAGTTCGAACATTCCATAGAGGTCCAGCTGCCGTTTTTACAGTATCTGCAGAAAAGCTTCAGGATCGTGGCGATCATAGCGTCGCATGCGGATCTTGCGGCCTACCGGCAGGTGGGCGCGGCCATAGCGAAGACGCTTAAAGAAAAGGGCCTGGACGGGAAAGCGGTGATAGTAGCTTCCAGCGATATGACGCATTATGAGCCGCTCTCCAGCGCCGAAAAGAAAGACGATGAGGCGATAAAGGCGATCCTGGACCTGGATGAGGAGGCTTTACTAGACCGGGTAGTATCGTCAGGCATAACGATGTGCGGGTACGCGCCGGTAACGATTATGATCGCCGCGGCCAAGGCGCTCGGGGCGCGAAAAGCGGAGCTCGTGAAATACGCGACGAGCGGTGACGCGACCGGGGATTACTCGTCGGTGGTAGGTTATGCGGGACTGGTTATATATTGACGTAAAAGAGGAGTAAGGCGCTATGTTTAATCTTTTTGGAAAGAAGAAAGTGGCACTTGTCCTTGGCGGAGGGTCCGCGAGGGGTCTTGCGCACATAGGTGTCCTGAAGGTGCTGGAGAGGGAGAGGGTGCATTTCGACATGATCGTCGGGACCAGTATGGGGGCCCTGATCGGCGCCGCCTATTCGCTCGGTATTTCCATCCCGGCCATGGAAGTCGATGCCTACTCTTTTACCGCAAATAAACTGCTCGATCCCACAATACCCACAATGGGTCTTCTGGCAGGCGAAAAGTTGGAGGACGCGATACGCGAGCTCATCACCGACAAAGCCTTCTCGGACTGCAAGATACCATTCGCCGTCGTCACGACAAATATCGAGACCGGGGAGGAGGTAGTCCACCAGAACGGTGACCTGGTCAAGACGATCCGCGCAAGCTGTTCCTGGCCCGGGATATTCAACCCCGTAAGGATCGATGGGAAGCTTCTGGTGGATGGCGGGATTAAAAATAGTGTTCCGGCCGGGATAGCGAGAGCTCTGGGGGCGGATTATGTCGTGGCCGTCGATGTCGGGTTCTGCGTCAGGGAAGATCCGATAAAGAATATATTCCAGATCATATTGCAGGCCTTCCAGATAACCGGGGAAGAACTGAATAAGTATCAGTCGCGGCATGCCGACTTCGTGATAAAGGTGGACCTGGGTCACATAGATCAGGTTGCCTTTGACAGATCGCGCGAAACTGTGCAGAGGGGCGCGCAGGCCGCCGAAGAAGCGCTGCCGCGTTTAAAGAAAGCGTTGAGGTTACCATTATGGCGGTAATATTTATCGCGTTCCTGGCGCTCGTCCTTACAGTGCTGAGTTTTGCGATATTCTATCTCATCATACGGTTAAAAGATGTTTCGAAGGAGGTCTTCAGGCTGAATGAACGCCTTCCGTTGACGGACGAGATGCAGCGGCAGGCTTCGAGCACAATAGAGAGCCTGAACGAGCGGATGGGCAGTCTTAACCAGAAGGCTCAGCAGATAAGCGCGATAATGTCCGAAGTCACGAGCCTGCGCAACCTCTTCACCATGCCAAAGGCGGCAGGCTCCGCCGGGGAGAGGCTCCTGGAAAAGTCGCTCCACGATATTCTCTCAAGCGATATGTACCGGACGCAGGTCCGGTTGAGTTCCGGGACGGTCGATTTTGTGATAAAGTTCAAGGATTACATTGTCCCTATAGATTCAAAGCTCTCCCTTGAGGATTACAATAAGATGCTCTCGGCTGCGGATGAGGCGGCGAAGAAACCTTATTGGAAGTCGTTTGTGGCGGCAGTGAAGAAACGCATAGACGAGACATCGAAATACATCCTGCCGGGCGAAAAGACGACGGATTTTGCCCTGATGTATATCGCTTCCGAAAGCGTCTACTATGAAGCGTTTATTAAAGATAAGCAATTCGGCGAAGATAATAACCTTATCGACTATGCGCTGAAGAAGAAGGTCTATCCGACGTCACCGCAGACCATATACCCGTACCTTATGACCATTATCCAGGGTATGAAAGCGCTTAAGATAGAAGAGAACGCCAAAGAGATACTGGCCAAAGTAACCGGTTTGCGCAACGACTATGAACGCTTCAAAACCATCTACAATATAATCATAAGCCATGTGGAAAACGCCCATTCAAAGCACAATAACGAGGCCCAGGGCGCGATTACCAGGCTCGACCAGCACATCTCGGGGCTGGAGTATAAGACGCCCTGACCTTTTCGGACAAATTCCTCTTTACATATAATTACCGGTATGTTAAATTATTTACCCATGGCAAAAAAGATCTTATCAATCTTTCTTAAGGCGTTTATAAGCCTTGCTCTTATCATAATATTACTATATATGATGAGAGATAAATATGCGCAGATATTGAGTGCGATAAAAGGCGCCAATCCCGTATTTATGCTGCTGGGGCTGGGCGCTTTCATCCTGGCCGCGATAGTGGCTTCCGCGCGGCTCAAGCTTATCGTGGATGCGCAGGAGGTGGCCCGCGTAACCCTGGCGGAGACCGTATCGCTTACGCTCATCGGGTATTTTTTTAATAATTTTCTTCCGACATCTATAGGCGGGGATGTGGCCAAGGCGTATTACCTTTCCAAGAAAAGCTCGAAAAAACTGGCTTCTTTCACTGCCGTATTTGTCGACAGGGCGATCGGGTTGTTTACTATGATAATGATGGCCGCCGCCGCTCTCTTGTTTATGCAAAACCAGATCATAGATACGAACATCCGGTACGCGATATACACCATTACAGCCTGCTCGCTTATTGCCGTACTTTTCATAATGAACAAGAAATTTGCCAAGAAATTTTCCGCTGTCCTTGCGCTTGTTCGCCCTCTCGAAGAGACTCTCCGGAAGATATACAACGCGATGCACCTTTACAAAGACCATACCGCTCTCATGATCAAATCCCTGGCAATCTCCGTAGTGAGCCAGATATTCTTCTTTATGAGTATCGGTATCCTGGCCGGGGGCATCGGCGCGGCGATACCTCCGATGGAGATACTGATCAGGATGCCGATAATCAGCGCCCTCAGCCTCTTGCCGTCGATAAACGGCCTGGGTGTAAGGGAAGGCTCGACCGTAGTGCTCTTCGGGCCGATAATAGGCAGCGAGAACGCCTTTGTCGTCGGTATATTATGGTTCCTGGTCACGCTCGTTACAAGCGTAGCGGGCGGGCTCGTCTATGCGTTCAGCCCGCAATTTAAGATCCGGCTGGGCGATATGGAGAAGAGCGCCCGCATATGATCGATAAAGAACTGTTTGATATACTTGCCTGCCCGGCCTGTAAAGGCAGTGTGGAACTTAAAGGCGATAAGATAATCTGTGTCAAGTGCCGTAAGGCATATCCCGTAAAAGACGATATCCCCGTTATGCTCATCGAGGCGGCGGAGGAGACCGGCGAAAGAGAGGGTTAAAATACGATGCGCAAGATACTCGTAATACATGGGCCGAACCTGAATCTCCTCGGAACGCGGGAAGTGGATGTTTATGGCAGCGTAACGATCGATGAGATAAACAGGGATCTGGAGAAGCTGGCAAAGACGCGGAAGGTTGCGCTTGAAATAATGCAGTCCGACCACGAAGGCAATATCGTCGAACGGATAGGCCGCGCTAAAGGAAAATTCGACGCCATACTGATAAATCCGGCGGCTTATACGCATACGAGCGTAGCGATACGAGATGCCATAAGCGCGGTCAGTATTCCTGCCGTCGAGGTACACCTTTCGAATATATACGGCCGTGAAGAATTCAGACATACCTCCCTTATCGCGCCGGTCGCCAGAGGGCAGGTTTCTGGTTTCGGGAAGTTGAGCTATCTTTTAGGTCTCGAAGCCGCCATAAGCTTGATAGACAAATGACCCCTGATACCGTATCCGGTAAAAGACTCGCTCTTTTAAAAAAAAGACTGCGGCGGGATAAGCTAGACGCGCTCCTTGTGACAAACGACATCAATATTTCGTACCTGAGCGGTTTTACGGGACACGATGCTACGATCATCGTCACTCCGGACAAATCTTTCTTCATAACCGATTCCCGGTATATAGAAGACGCCGGGGATTCCGTTACGGGGTTCGATATCCGGCTGGCCCGGGGATCCCTTTATAAGATTATCGAAGAGATAACTGCCGCCGAAAGGCTGAAGAGGATAGGGTTCGAATCGAGAAACCTCTCGTATGAAGTGGCCGTCCGATTAAAAAAGTCTCTGGCAAAGAGCCTGTTTTTACCCGCCCAGGAGCCGGTTGAGGAATTGAGGGCCATAAAAGACGCGGACGAGATAGCTGTTATTAAAAGATCTATCCGGCTGACACACGATATATTTAAGAAGGCAGGATCCTTTATAAAACCCGGGGCGACCGAAGAGTCGATTGCCCGCGAAATAGAGATGGCTATCCTTGCAAGCGGCGCGCGGCCGAGTTTCGATCCTATAGTCGCGGCAGACGCGAATTCGTCGAAACCGCACGCCGTTCCTGCGGCGCGGCGGATAACGCGGAATAGTTATGTTATGATCGATATCGGTTGTCTTCTTAAAAGGTACGCATCGGATATGACGCGCATGGTAGTTGTGGGAAAAGCCCGGCCCCGCATGGATAAGATATGGAAGGTTGTAAGCGATGCTCAAGCCAGGGCAATCGACCTTATCCGGCCCGGCGGTGATATCGCCAAGGTCGACGCGGCGGCCAGGGAATATATAAAGAACAAAGGGTTTGGTAAATATTTCGGCCACGCTCTCGG
Organism: Candidatus Omnitrophota bacterium; assembly: GCA_041650935.1. Lineage (GTDB taxonomy): Bacteria > Omnitrophota > Gorgyraeia > 2-01-FULL-45-10 > 2-01-FULL-45-10 > FEN-1322. The sequence continues at coordinate 665,392 of JBAZKH010000001.1, read as the reverse complement.
TCATGGCGTAGGCATGGAAGTGCACGAAAAACCGAACATTTCGCCTATGAGCGAAGGACGGCTGCAAAGCGGTATGGTATTTACCGTAGAGCCGGCTATATACATACCGCGGTTCGGCGGGGTAAGGGTCGAAGATATGGTGCTGGTAACGGATAAAGGGTGCAAGATACTGTCAAGATAATGACAAATGACAAAATCCAAATGACAAATCAATCGTTAATGACCAAAATTGAAATTTGTCATTAAATAGGAAAGAGGGCGATATGTACATAAAAGAGATCAAAGATATGATAAATTTGATGAACGAGAACGGCCTGACGGAACTTGAGGTCGAAAAAGACGGCGTGCGGATACGCCTCAAGAAAGGCGCGGGCGGCGTTTATGAAAAGGCGGTTGAGTATGCCGCGCCCAAACAGGCCGCCGCGCAGGAGAAGGCGCCGCAGGAAGAGAAAGTTCAGAAGAAGAATGTCGTGGAGATAAAGGCGCCGATGGTAGGTACCTTCTATCGTTCGCCGTCTCCCGAAGCCCCGCCTTACGTAAGCGTGGGCGATTCCATAGAGGTCGGCCAGGTTGTCTGTATCATCGAGGCAATGAAACTCATGAATGAGATTAAGTCTGAAGTCAAGGGCAAGATCACAGAGATACAGGCCGATAATGCCGAACCCATAGAATTTGGCCAGGTCCTCTTTGTGATAGAGCCTGCGGTATAGGAGAGATGATGTTTACAAAGATATTGATCGCAAATAGGGGTGAGGTAGCGCTAAGGATAATAAGGGCCTGCAAAGAGATGGGCATACGGACTGTGGCAGTATACTCACAGCCTGATATCAGTTCCCTGCACGTCCGGTACGCCGATGAGGCGATCTGCATTGGTCCTGCCGCGAGCTCTTCCAGTTATCTCAATATCCCAAGCATAATATCCGCCGCCGAGATAACGGATGTCGAGGCGATACATCCCGGCTATGGCTTTCTTGCCGAAGACGCCCATTTCGCCGAGATATGTGAATCCTGCAAGATAAAGTTCATCGGCCCTACGCCGGACAACATAAGACGGATGGGCGACAAGATGGCCGCAAAAGAGTCCGCGCGCAAGGCGGGCGTCCCGATCATTCCGGGCTCGAAAGCGGTCATAAAGACGAAGGAGGAAGCGCTGAAAATTGCCAAAGAGATGAAATATCCCGTCATAGTCAAGGCGGCGGCAGGCGGCGGCGGCAAGGGCATGCGTATCTGCCATAATGACGTCCGCCTTATAGGAGCGCTTCTGACCGCCCAGAGGGAAGCGGAGGCCGCATTCGGCAACCCCGATGTTTATATAGAAAAATATATCGAACGGCCGCGTCATATCGAGATACAGATCCTGGGCGACAAATACGGTCATATTGTGCATCTGGGTGAGCGTGACTGCACCATACAGCGCCGTCACCAGAAACTGATCGAGGAGACGCCGTCGCCGGTTCTCGACAGCAAGATGCGCAAAAAGATGGGCGAAGCCGCCATAAAATGCGCGAAATCGATAGGCTATCTCAATGCCGGCACGATAGAGTTTCTGCTGGACGAGGACCATTCATTCTATTTTATGGAGATGAATACCCGCATCCAGGTCGAGCATACCATAACCGAAACGGTTACCGGTATCGACCTTATAAAAGAGCAGATAAGGATAGCCGCCGGAGAAAAGATATTGTATAAGCAGGAAGATATAAAATTCGTCGGGAACGCGATCGAGTGCAGGATAAACGCCGAGGACCCCGATAACGACTTTATGCCTTCCCCGGGTAAGATAACGACTCTCCATCTCCCCGGCGGCCGCGGCGTGCGTCTTGATACCCACGTCTACACAGGTTACGATATTCCGCCTTATTATGATTCGATGGTTGGCAAATTGATCGTACATGGTCACGACAGGTCCGATGCGATCAATATAGCGAAGAGGGCGCTCGATGAATTCGTAGTCGAGCCGATAAAGACCACAATCCCCTTCCATAAGAACGTTATGAACAACCCCGCGTTCATACGCGGAAAATTCTCTACGGATTTCGTGGAAAAACTTTTTGCAGAAACAGAGTGAGGTGTAATGTTATGGCTAAAGAACAGCAGCTTAACAGGGACAGGTCGACAGACCTGGGTGTGGTGCGGATAAGTAACGACGCTATAGCCGCGATAGCTTCTATTGCCGCTATGGAAGTGAAGGGCGTCGAGCGGATGGGCGGGGGCGTTTCGAGGGCATTTGTCGATTTTCTATTGAACAGGTTTTCGTCACGGGGCGTCAGTATCCATATGCACGAAAGCGAAGTAAAGCTTATCGTCTCGATAATAGTGGAGTACGGCGTAGATATTCCCAGGGTTGCCGACGAGGTGCAGGAGAGCGTGAAGAGGGCCGTCGAAAAGATGGCGGGCCTTATCCTGACCGAAGTCGATGTTGTCGTCGAGGGCGTGCGCTCCCGGACGGTTTAAGAAAGAGAGGACTATTATGAGGATAGTAAGCGGACTGACTTTATTCTTTTATACGCTGGTATTTTTGACAATCGGAGGCCTTTTTGTTGCGGTATCGCTGAACATCATTTCCCAGGAGGCGATCGTCGACACCATAGCGATGCTTTATGCAATGACCAACATACGCCTTATCCTTGGGTTGACAGGGCTCGTTCTCATCTTCATAAGCATCATGGTCGTCCAACTCACGGTCGGAAAGATACGGCGGGAGAAGACGATCGCGTTCGAGAATCCCGACGGGCAGGTCACGATAGCGTTAAGCGCCATAGAAGATTTTATACGCCGCGCGCTCAGACAGCTTCCGGAAGTAAAAGAGCTCAAGCCCAATGTCCGCGCCGGGAAAAAAGGGATAATAATAATAAATAAAGTTACCTTATTCTCCGATGTGAATATTCCGGAAACTACCGAAAAGATACAGAATATCGTCAAGAGCCGCGTACAGGATATGCTGGGCGTAGAGGAGCCTATCAGTATACGGGTGCACGTGGTAAAGATAGTGCACAAGGAAGAGCCCCCTAAGGGGCAGAATAAAGAGGAGAAGCCCTCCTCTCAATTCAGGGGCAGTATAGAGTACGGGAATTATTAGCTGCCGGTCGTCAGGTTATTGGCGGGGGATATTAAACAGATAAAATGGAGGTTAGTAAAATGGAAAGGGTTGGGGTTTTGACGGGCGGCGGTGATTGCCCGGGCTTAAATGCGGTTATAAGAGCGGTTGTCAAAAAAGCGATTCCTAATGATGTCAAAGTAGTGGGCATAAAGAACGGCTGGAAAGGTCTGGTCGAAGCCGATACCATGACTCTTGATATCGATGCGATAGCCGGGATACTGCCGAAGGGCGGCACGATACTGGGCACATCCAGGACGAATCCATATAAAAAGCCGGGCGATGTGGATAAAGTAATTGCTAATTACAAGAAACTCAAGCTCGATGCGTTGATAGCGATAGGCGGCGAAGATACTCTCGGGGTCGCCAATAAGCTTTGCAGGGAGAACAAAGGGTTAAATGTCGTCGGCGTTCCCAAGACGATCGACAACGACCTGAATGCGACCGATTATACATTCGGATTCGATACGGCGGTAAATATCGCGATGGAGGCCATAGACAGGCTCCATACGACGGCTGAGAGTCATCACAGGGTAATGGTCGTTGAGATAATGGGCAGGCACGCGGGATGGATAGCCCTGCACGCCGGCCTTGCGGCGGGCGCCGATATAATCCTCATACCCGAAATACCTATCGACCTGGACGAAGTATGCGATCTTCTGAAAAAACGCTATAATCGCGGCAGGCTCTTCTCTATCGTAGCGGTTGCCGAAGGTGCGGAGTTTAAGACAGGGCAGGTTGTGACGAAAGAGGAGAAACTCGATGCCTTCGGACATGTAAGGCTGGGAGGCATAGGCGAGACCCTGGCTGAGGAAGTGGAGAAGAGGACGAAGTTCGAGACGCGCGTGACGGTTCTCGGCCACGTACAGAGAGGCGGTTCACCGACCGCGTTCGACAGGGTTCTCGGAACGCGTTTCGGCGTAAGGGCGATGGAGCTTGCGCTCGAGGGAAAGTTCGGCTATATGGTGAGTCTCTCCGGCACTGAGATACGGGAAGTGCCGATAGAGGAAGCCGTCGGCAAACTCAAGACCGTCGACGCGAAATTCTACGATATGGCCAAAACCTTCTTTGGATAAAGAAGGGATAAATTTTTCGTATCAGTAGAACACAATGCGTCAATGTGGTTCGTAGGGACGCGCAATTTTCAGCCATGTGAAAATTGCGCTCGGAAAAATTTCTCGTACGCTGCCTCGAAATTTTTACGCCCTACTCACCACATCGCCACATTGTGTTTCATGAGTTGTCGAAAAATTTGAGCTAGGGAAGCGGGAAGTAATGATGAGGCAAACAATATGAAAAACACGATACGGGCGAGGATAGAGCAGAGCATAGAAGTTAAAGAGGATCTGCACAAGAGCCAGGTCGAGAATATCGAAAAAGCGGTGCGGCTCATCACGGTCTCCCTTAATTCCGGCGGAAAACTCCTTATTTTCGGCAACGGCGGCAGCGCCGCGGATAGCCAGCATATCGCGGCCGAGCTTGTCGGACGTTTTAAGAAAGAGAGGCGGGCGCTGGCGGCGATAGCGCTTACGACCAACACTTCTACGTTGACGGCGATAGCCAATGATTATGGGTACGACGTCAGTTTTTCGCGCCAGGTTGAGGCGCTCGCGAAAGAAGGCGACGTTGCGATGGGTATTTCGACGAGCGGGAATTCCAAAAATGTGCTGGCGGCCCTGGATAAGGCCCGGGCACTTAAAGTAAGGACGATCGGCTTGACGGGCTCAGGCGGCGGCGCCATGAAGGAGTTGTGCGATTGCCTTATAACGATCCAATCGAAAGATACGGCCCGCATACAGGAATCCCACATCATGGTCGGCCATATTATATGCGAGCTTGTGGAGAACGAAATTACAAAATGAAGGCTTCCGGCAGGGTGATCGGTCAGGGGAGTTTGTCAAAAATATTGTCCCCGTTACGCGCCAAAGGTAAAAAGATAGTCTTTACCAATGGATGTTTTGATATAATCCACACGGGTCATGTCAAATACCTCTCCAGGGCGCGGCGGATGGGCGATCTGCTTGTGATCGGCTTGAATAGCGATGCTTCCGTCAGGCGCCTTAAAGGCAGGTCCCGTCCGATAAACAAGCAAAGCGACCGCGCTAAGGTCCTGGCCGCTCTCCGGTTTGTCGATTACGTGGTAATATTTAATGAAGATACGCCGGAACGTCTCATAAGGAAGGTCAGGCCGGATTTTCTTGTAAAAGGCGGGGATTGGGATGAGTCCAGTATAGTGGGCGGGCGGTTCGTGAAGTCTTACGGCGGCAAGGTCGGCATAGTCTCTTTTGTGAACGGTTATTCTACGACATCGTTAGTGCGAAGGATATCGGGAAACTGATCAATGAAACGCGAACTCTACCGCATTATCGACGCTAACCTTAACCGCTCACGCGAGGGCCTAAGGGTTTGTGAGGATATAGCCAGGTTCGCATTGAACTCAAAGGTTCTCACCGGGCAGCTAAAAGCTGTCCGGCACGCTGTTTCCGATATAGCGAAATCCTCCGCCGCGGAATTTAGCGCTTTGACTCTGTCCCGGGATGCGGCGGGCGATGTCCTGCGGCACTCGAGATTCGAAACCGAGATGCGGCGCAAGTCGCTTTCGGATGTATTTGCCGCAAATATCGAGCGCGTAAAAGAGTCATTGCGGGTCCTGGAGGAGCTATTTAAGCTGATAGACCTAAGGGGCTCCTCAAAATTTTGCGGCCTGAGGTTTAAAACATACGCGATAGAAAAAAAGGTTATGAAGAGGCTGAATGACGCAGATTGATATTGCGCGCGCGGGTAAGATCTCACCCGAAGTCGCGCGGATAGCTAAAGACGAGAATGTAAGCGCGGAGATGGTGCGCAAGGGTCTTTCCGGCGGGGTTATCGTGGTCCCGAAAAACAGGAACCGCAGCGTCTCCAGGCCATGCGGCATCGGCAAAGGCTTGCGGACCAAGATAAATGCGAACATCGGCACTTCCAGGGATTCGTCCGATATTTCCATCGAATTGATGAAGACAAAGGCTGCTATAGACCTTGGCGCCGATACGGTAATGGATCTTTCTACGGGACGGATGATAAACGCGACCCGTAAAAAGATACTCGCTAAGTCCGGCGTGCCGGTCGGGACCGTGCCCATTTACGAGATCGTGATAACGGCTCTAAAGAGATACGGCCGTATCAAGGATATACCTGTAAGTTACATGCTGAAGGTTCTCGAACGCCAGGCCGGGGAGGGCGTCGATTTTTTTACCATACACGCCGGTGTCACGAAACAGGCGCTTAAAGCTTTGAGTAAGTATCCGCGCATACTCGACATCGTGAGCCGGGGCGGAGCCTTTTTGGCCGAGTGGATGCTCGAAAACAATAGAGAGAATCCGTTTTACGACCATTTTGACGAAGTTATCGATATCGCAAAGCGGCACGATGTTACGCTAAGCCTGGGCGACGGCCTGAGGCCGGGCGCTATCGCGGACGCGACCGACTCCCCGCAGATCCTGGAACTTTTAACCCTTGGTGAATTGCAGAAGAGCGCTTTGCGCCGCGGGGTACAGGTCATGATCGAAGGTCCGGGGCACGTGCCGATCGACCAGATCGAGGCGAATGTTATTCTCGAGAAGTCCGTTTGTAACGGCGCGCCTTTCTATGTCCTGGGTCCGCTCGTGACAGATATAGCCCCGGGTTACGACCATATTACGGCAGCGATCGGAGGCGCCATAGCGGCCAGTAAAGGCGCCGACTTCCTGTGTTATGTAACTCCGTCGGAACACCTGAGACTGCCGACCCTCGAGGATGTGCGGGAAGGTGTTATCGCATCGAAGATCGCGGCCCACGCGGCCGATATTGCGAAAGGTGTAAAGGGCTCCATCGACCGGGATATCGCAATATCGCGGGCGCGGAGACAGCGGAACTGGGAGCGGCAATTTGCGCTTGCCATAGACATACAGCGGCCGAAAAAGTATCGCGCGAGCTCGAAACCCGGCACCAAAGACGTCTGTACGATGTGCGGCGAATATTGTTCGATCAAGATTTCCGAAAAGTGTTTAAAAAGGTAAAATTTTTCGTTCTTGCGAAAGCGGGGAAAAGATATTTCCACCCCGGGGTGGAAATAGTTACCGGAGGAGCGAGGAAGTTATTACGGTTCATAGTGAAAATGTGACGTGGCGATGTAGTGAGCTAAGGCGTTAAAATTTTTTATGGCAGCGAACCACATCGACACATCACATTCGACTGATACGAAAAATTTGGAGCGAAAAAGATGAGCATACTGGTTGTCGGTTCGGTAGCGATAGATTCGGTGAAGACGCCGTTCGGCGAGAGGCTGGAAGCGCTGGGCGGCTCCGCCACTTATTTTTCTATAGCCGCATCATTTTTCAGCAAAGTAAATATCGTCGCCACGGTGGGCGAAGATTTCCCGAAAAAATACCTGACCCTATTCAAGACGAAAGGCATCGGCACCAAGGGTATCCATATCGCGAAAGGGAAGACCTTCAGGTGGAAGGGCTGGTACGATTATGACCTGAATACCGCGCATACCGTTTCGACGCACCTAAATGTTTTCCGGGACTTCCGTCCGGAGGTCCCGCGCGCGCTTAAGGATTCGAAGTTCGTCTTCCTCGCAAATATCGACCCGGAACTGCAGTATAGCGTCCTGAAGCAGGTTACCAGGCCCAGACTCGTTGCCTGCGATTCGATGAACTACTGGCTCGAGCATAAAAAGAAAGAGTTCGAGCGGCTTCTCGACAAGGTCGACATAATACTCCTTAACGATTCGGAGGCGCGGCAATTTACCGGCGAGCCCAATCTTATGAGGGCGGCGCGCGTCATTATATCGTTCGGACCGAGGGCCGTCATCATAAAGAAAGGCGAGCATGGGGTTATATATTTTTCGAAAAATACGCATTTCATAGCCCCGGCCTATCTCCTCGAGACCGTCTATGACCCGACCGGCGCCGGAGACACCTTTGCCGGCGGAATGATAGGATACCTGAGCAAGGCGGGTAAGATAAATGAGGCCAATATCCGCAAGAGCGTAATATATGGAAGCATCCTCGCGTCATTTGCCGTCGAGGATTTTAGTATCGACAGGATGCTTGAGATTACTACCGGCGAGATTGAGGAGCGTTACAAGCATTTCAGTTCGATAACGAAATTTTAAGCGGGATCAAGACAATGGCAAATTGCGGGTGTAACACAACGGCTAGTGTTCCAGCTTCCCAAGCTGGATACGAGGGTTCGACTCCCTTCACCCGCTCCATTCTGCTGCGCCCGTCAGCAGTTAGACTATTGACAATTTTGTTACTGGCATTTCTCTCCGGATGCGCAACGGTTCCAAAGCGGGAGACGCCGGTAGAAACGCGGAAGGTGCCGGGCGCTTTATACCACACGGTAAGACACGGCGATACCCTTTGGAGCATCTCCAGGAGGTACGGGGTGCATCTGCAGAGCCTTATAAAAGCGAACCCGATTCTCTACACGAACGGTGTTATTGAAAACGGACAGGCGCTCCTCATCCCGCGTTCAGGTGCCCTGCCCGAGGCGGAAGCAAGCCGGAATGTTCCCGGCGAGCTCTTCATATGGCCGGTAAGAGGCGCCCTGACCGTTCCGTATGGGGCCATGACAGAAAATGTGCTGAATAAAGGCATCGATATAAAGGCGGCGGATGGCGCGGGTGTCCGCGCCGCCCGATCCGGCAAGGTTGTCTATTGCGATCAGTTCCTTAAAGGTTTCGGTAAGACGGTAATTCTCGACCACGGCGACAACTATCAAACGGTATATTCATATAATTCGGATATACTTGTCAAGGTCGGCGAACAGGTCGCGCAGAATACGGTTATAGCAAAGGTAGGCAGGACGGGGCGGGCAAGGACGCCGATGCTCCATTTCGAGATACGCAGGGACGGTGAACCGCAGAATCCGGCATACTATCTGCCGCACTGATTCTACTTCACCGCTTGACAGGAGAGCGTAACAGAATGTTTAGCGAACCGGTTATGGGGGAAAAGTTTTTCGGCCGCGAGGAAGTGCTTGAACTTCTCAATAAACGCGTCCTGGCCCTTAGAGACGGCTACAGGCAGAACGTCGCGCTCACCGGGCAGAGTCTTTCCGGCAAGTCTTCGATCATCCTCCATTTCCTGCATACCGTCGATTCCAAAGGCCTGATACCTGTCTATATGGAAGTGGTGAAAGAACCGTTCAGGGTCTTCGCAAACAAATTTATCGCCACGGTGCTGTATAATTCGCTTAAAAAGCTGGGACAGCCCGCCGAACCGGAGATAGCGCGGCTTTTGGATCTTGCGCAAAAAGCTCTTCCTAAGACGTGCCAGACGGCAAAACAGGTGATCGCTTCGATAGAGAAAGGTGACACCGAAGAGGCCTATACGGGGCTCCTCGGCCTGACCTCGACGCTGAAAGAAGAGTCGGGCCTTTCCTGTGTCGTGATACTGGATGAATTCGACAACCTGGAACATCTGGGGATCAAGAATCCGTTCCTGGGCTTCGGTAAGGTAATAATGGTGCAGAAGGATACAATGTACATAGTATCCAGTTCGCGTAACGAGGCTATAAAGAAGATAATTTCGGAAAAACTTTCTCTCCTTTTCGGGAATTTCGAGGTGGTAAAAGTTGCGAACTTCGATATCAGGACCGCGGCAAGATTTATCGATATGAAGTTCGCCGGGCTCGAAACAAGCGCGGCCCTGAAGAAATTCCTCATAATGTTTACCGATGGGAATCCGTTCTACCTTGGCCGGATACTGCTCAGGGCCCGCGATATCGCCCTGGAGCGCCCGTCGACCTGCGTCGATCAGGATATTCTCGCCCAATCGATATTGGAACTCGTTTACCATGCCAACGGCGTGATCCACCAGTATCTTATGAATTTTGTGCTCAGCATCCTCGATACAAAGAACCGGGACGAACATCTGGGTATCCTTATAGCGATAGCCAGAGGACGTAACACCCAATCCGGCATAGCGCGTGAAATCAAGACCAAGCATGGCGACCTGTCGAAGAGCTTGTCGCGTATGACCGAGTTAGGGCTCCTTTCGAAGAACGGGGTATTCTACGAAATAGGGGATGCGATGCTTGCGTTCTGGCTCAAATCGGTCTACCAGCGGCGCAAAGAGATCCTTGTAGACGGGACGTTCGACCGGATGGAGCTATTTCGGAAGGATATAGCCCTGCACATTTCCGACTATGTGAACGAATGCTCTAAATCTTCTGCCAGGCGGGTCTCGGAGCTCTTCAATCTTTTCGCCAACGAAATGGTATCGATCGATTCCAGGCTTATCCGCCTTCCTCACTTCACGAAGGTCGATGTCAAGGCCCTGCCGGACTTGACTTCGATGATCGCCGCATCTTTCAGGGGCAGTTATTGGCTGGTCCAGGTATATGACCGGCCCATAAATGAGGGAGATATAATAAGCTTCATTAAGAACGCAAAAGCATCGGAATATAAGATCTCGAACAAAGTCCTGCTGGCCCTTAAAGGGATAGATGAGAACGCAAAATTGCTCGCAAAAGAGCTTAAGATAGCCATCTGGGACGGCGATATCATAAATAAACTTTTTGTTTCGTATGGAATGAAGAGAATGGTCGCTTTATGAAGATACTGGTGCTTTCCGATACCCATGTCCCGCGCGCGGCACACGACATGCCCGAAGCCGTTTATAAGGCGATAGAAGGCGTCGATATGATAGTTCACGCCGGAGATTTTGTGGAAAAGGATTTTTTCGAAAAACTGCAAACTATGCGGCCGATGAAGGCCGTTTGCGGAAACATGGATTCGCCGGAACTGAGAAATATACTGCAGCCGAAAGAGGTCTTCGAGGCGGGTAAATTCAGGATAGGGCTCATCCACGGTTATGGCGCTCCTGCGAATATGCTCGACACGGTCGAGTCCGAATTTAAAGATGTAGATGCGATAATATTCGGCCATTCGCATTCGGCAGTCAACATTGTCAAGAGCGGGGTGCTATTTTTCAATCCCGGCAGCCCTACCGACAAGGTCTTTGCGCAAATTAATACATACGGTATCCTTGAGATAACCGATAAAAAGATAGAAGGGAAGATAATTAAAATATGATAAACGACATACCGGTTATAAAGGTCGAAGGGGTCACGCTGCCCGAGGCATGGGAGCATGCGGTAATGGCGACATGGACAGGCGGCCTCGATATAAAGACGGAATACGATAAAGCCGGCGACCCTCTTAGCAAGGATTGCACGATGATTATGGTCGTTAATGAGCCTATGAAGGAACCGAGGATCCACAGGGCGTTTCCCGGCGGATTGGAGGACCTGGAAGTTTACCGGCAGGAGGTTGTCCTTGGTATCCACGACCACTGGATAAAGCCCGAGGAGGGTAAGTGGACATACACCTATCACCAGAGATTGACGGATTATCCTATAGAGGGTATGCGGGTGGACCAGATCGATTACATTATCAGGAGGCTTATCCAGACGCCGTATTCGAGACGCGCCCAGGGCATAACCTGGAACCCCAAGACGGATCCCGTCACCGACGATCCGCCGTGCCTGCAGCGGATATGGTGCCGTCTTGTCAGGCTCGACGATAAACGGTATGCGCTGAACATGAATACGCACTGGCGCTCGCGAGACGCTTTCAAAGCAAGTTTCATGAATATATTTGCCCTTACCGACCTGCAGAGGGTCATGGCCGGGCGGATATCGGAGGGGCTGGGCGCTCCGGTTTCCGTCGGAAGATATGTCGATATAAGCGACAGCTTCCACATCTACGGGAGCTACCATGAAGAATTCAAACGGTTTCAGAAGATGGTTTCGGAAAGGTCTTTCGCAGAGCGGACCTGGGCGACCGAGTTTGCCAGGCCGTTCTTTAAAGACGCGGAAGAGAAACTCAAGAATGAAAAATAACTTCGGATTTAGTACTTAAAGAAAGGTTGACATGGATAAGTTGTGGGCGCCGTGGCGCAGTAAATATATATATCTTCGCAAACATAAGAAGTGCATATTCTGCGGCAATAAGAACCCGCGGTCAAAGACCAGGTATCTACTGCGCGCTTCGGCGCATTCATTTTCGATGTTGAACCTGTTTCCGTACAATAACGGCCACGTCATGGTGGCGCCCTACAGGCATGTCAAGAGCCTGGAGCTGTTGACAGATACCGAATTGATCGACCTCATGAAATTGGTAAATACGACGAAACGCGACCTGGACAAGAATCTCAAACCCCATGGTTACAATATCGGATTAAACGTCGGCCGGATAGGCGGGGCCGGATTTGCCGGACACGCGCATATCCATATCGTGCCGCGATGGGTTGGCGATACTAATTTCATGCCTGTGACAGCCGGCACAAAGGTTGTATCGGAATCTCTAGACGCGATGTGCAGGATACTGAAAGGTAACGGCAAGTGCTGAAACGAAAAGACCTGGAAAAGAGAGAAGATCTGCTCGCGCCCTATGCGCAAAGGAGTAAATTTACCAAGGGAAGGGTCTATAAAGAAGAGGAGCACAAGTACAGGTCCTGCTATCAGCGCGATAAGGATAGGATCATATACTCGACCGCTTTCAGGAGGCTGGAATACAAGACCCAGGTCTTTGTAAATCACGAAGGCGATTACTACCGCACCCGCCTCACACACACGCTGGAAGTTGCCCAGATAGCGAAGTCCATTGCCCGCGCTCTCGGCCTGAACGAGGATCTAGTCGAGGCGATAGCCCTGGCGCACGACCTCGGCCATACACCGTTCGGCCACTCCGGCGAGGACGCCCTGCATGAGATAATGAGGGATTACGGCGGGTTCGACCATAATACCCAGGGTCTGCGCGTCGTGGATCTGCTGGAAGAGAGATATCCCGATTTTCCGGGCCTGAACCTTAGCTTCGAGGTGAGGGAGGGGATAATAAAACATTCCACCCCTTTCGACCGGCCAAGGCCCGCGATACCGTTCGAATCCAAGGGCTCGCCCATACTCGAGATCCAGGCGGTAGATATAGCCGACGAGATCGCTTACGATAACCATGACCTGGATGACGGGATAAAGAGCGGCCTTATAAAAGAGGAGGATCTGTCCGGGATCAAGCTATGGGCTGACAAAGAGAGGGATTTTAGAAAGCGGTACTCGGCCATAAAGGGCGAGGTTAAAAAATATCAGATAATCCGCCTGCTGATCGATCTCCAGGTCACCGATGTGATCGACCAGACCGAAACCAATATAAAGAAGTTTAAGATACGCAAGACGGGGGACGCTGTCGGGATCCCCGAAAGGATAGTTACGGTATCAAAGGCCATGCAGGCCCTGAGGATGCCGATGCGGGATTTTCTCACGAAAAATCTTTACCATCATTACCGGGTCGTCAGGATGTCGAATAAAGCCGCTCGCTTCATAACGAGCCTATTCGATATCTACATGGAGAAGTCCGAACAACTTCCGCCGACGACACAATCCCGGCTTGCAAAAGAGGATGAGCGCCGCGTCATCTGCGATTATATTGCCGGGATGACCGACCGCTACGCCCTCGATGAGTATAAGAAATTTTTCGAACCGTACGAGAGAGTGTGAGGGGGGCGACGGATGAAGAAAATATTGGTTATCGATGACGAAAAAGATTTCACAAAATTGATAAAAATGACCCTTGAGGCGAGAGGTGTGTATGAGGTCCGGACGCAAAACAGCGGCGTGGGCGCGCTTGAGCTTATCCGGGAGTTCAGGCCGGACCTGGTATTACTCGATATAATGATGCCGAACGGCATTAATGGCGATAAATTAGCCATGCAGATCAGGGAAGACGAGGAGATTAAAAATACCCCCGTGGTCTTTTTGACAGCGGTCTTGACGGAAAAGGAAGTGACCGAGAGAGGCGGCATTATAGGAGGGTACTCTTTTATGGCTAAACCGGTAAAGATAAAAGAACTGCTCGACCATATCGAAAAAATACTGGGTAATACGTCGTTTGGCATTGACACCGGCCCCGCGGGCGGTTTATAATCAAACCTTATGGATGAGAAAAAGAATAATATCCAATACCATAAGGAGCTCTTCGATAAGCTCGGGCGGAGCGCGAGCCTGAAGAAGGAAGAGGAATGTGTCGGCTGTCTCATAAATCCGGCATCCTGGTGGACGATAGAAAAACCGAACCCGAAACCGGCGGATCTGAAGAAGCTGATATCCTGCACGTGCCCGCACTACAAGAGCGCTTCGATAAACAGGGATACTGATTGTCTAAAAATAATATTTAAGGTTATCCAGAAGGCCCGCGAAACAAAAATACTTACAAAGTTTACCTGCGTCCACAGCCTGCACGGTTTCATCTACCCGATAGTCCAGGGGGGCGCGCTATACGGTTACATAGGGTCATGTTATAAGAAGCGCGACGTCTCGCCGCAAGTTCTGGATATATTCGCCGCTTTCACGGATACGATCGTACGCGAGATACAGAAGGAACTGGAGCTCTCCAAGCTATACGAAACGATACGGCCGCGCGCCATCGCGCTCTCAACCGTCCACACGGTCCACCGGCTCATAAGCTCTACGCTCGACCTTACGGAGCTCATCCCGCGCATAGCGCGCCTCAGCCTGCAGATAATGCGCGCGAATAGATGCTCGATAAAGCTCGTCGATTCGAAGCGAAAGATATTATTGCCCAAGGCCACCGTGGACCTGCGCAAAAAGAATGTTATGCTCAAGAAAGTAAAGGTCGGCAGACACGCCCCCGGCAAGGCATTTAAGTACGGCAGGCCCATACGGGGCCGTGACTACCTGGCCGTTCCGCTGATAGACGAGGACACGATCGGCGTCATAACCGTCTATGATAAGATAGACAGGAAACCTTTCAGCCAGTTTGACCAGGAGATAATATCGACCCTGGCCGAGCAGGCCGTAATAGCGATAAAGAACGCCCAGCTTTACAAGGAGCAGGAGCGGATCACGATGGGCAGCATCAAGTCGCTGGCCAAGGTGCTCGATACCCGCGCGCCAGGCACCTACGTGCCGCGCGCATCGTTTTTGAAGATAGCCCTTCTGATAGGCCAGGAGATGCATCTGGATGCGGACAACGTGAAGAGCCTCGAATACGCCGCCATACTCCACGATGCGGGCGAGATAGTCGTTCCATACGAGCTTCTCACCAAACCGTCTAAACTTACGGGCAAGGAATACGAGATAGTGAAGAGCCACCCGATGGCCGGGGTGGAGTTGATAAAGCATTTGAAGGCCCTGAAATCCGTGACCCCTATAATTTTATACCATCATGAAAACTATGACGGCACCGGATATCCGAAGGGATTAAAAAAGGAACAGATACCTATAGGAGCGCGTATAATGGCCGTCGTCAGCGCTTTTGAGGCGATGATTACAAAGAGGCCCTACCGCACGGTCAGAAAAATATCCGACGCCATCGAAGAGATCAAAAAGAATTCGGGCACTCAATTTGATCCAAAAGTCGTCAGCGTATTTTTGCGCGTCATCGGCAGGAAAGATGTACAACAGGCACTGGAGAAAGAACTTTATGGACATAAATAAACTTTTCCGGTCGGAGATTCATCTAAAAATAATAAAATTTTTCCATGAGAACCAGGCCTCGATCGATACGCCGCGCGGTGTAGCGACATGGGTGGGCGAGGAGCGCTCGAAGGTGAAGAATGCGCTCGAGGACCTCGTTAAGGCCGGGATACTTGCGGCTCACCGCGCAACTTCCACGACAGGTTACAGTTATACCAACGACGACAAGCTCATTTCGAAGGTCAGAAAGCTCCTTAAAACGGGAAAGTCCGCGTAAACCCTCATTAGATGAGTAATTACCTTAAGCTCTACAACCAGCTAAACGATCATCAGAGACAGGCCGTCGATACCACCGAGGGGCCCCTCCTCGTCCTCGCCGGCCCCGGCACGGGGAAGACGCAGCTGCTTTCCGTGCGCGCCGCCCTTATTGTCGACCGTAAAAAAGCCGGTCCGGAGAATATCCTTATACTAACCTATACCAACACGGCCGCCAAGGCCATGAAAGAACGGCTTGCCGCGGTCATAGGTCTGGCCGGTTACGATGTTGAGGTAGGGACATTTCACAGTTTTGCCAATAATCTCATACAGGAGTCGGAAGAGGCCGCCAATTATATCGGCGACAAGGTCCAGCTAAGCGAGGTCGAGCGCATGAAGGCTATGGAATATATACTCGACAATACGGACGGACTTGACCAGATACGCCCATTCCGCGCGCCGTACACTTATCTTAAGGAGACACTGCAGAAGATAAGCGACCTGAAGCGGGAAGGCATATATCCCGCCGGTCTTGATGATTATCTGGGTAAGAAAGAGAGCCTGTACCGGTTATTCGAAGAGAAACATGTCAAGCGCTTGAGCGCGCTCGCGATAGCCTACAGGCGGTATGAAGAGCTTAAGGAGGGGCGCAGTAAGGATATATTCGACGAGCGCGGAAGATATGATTTCGACGACATGATACTCTTCGCGTCCAAAGTGCTGAAAGAAGAACCTGACCTGAAGAAGGAATATGCGGAGCAGTATAAATATGTCATGGTTGATGAATACCAGGACACGAACGGCGCGCAGATGGAACTGCTCTTCAGCCTTATGGATTGCAAGAAACCCAATCTTCTCTGCGTAGGTGACGACGATCAGTCCATATACAGGTTCCAGGGCGCCAATATCGGTAATTTCAAGCTGTTTACGAAACGCTTCCCCGAAGCGGCGATACTGTCGCTTAAGGAGAATTACCGCTCGACGAAAGAATTGATAAATGTCGCGAACAAAGTAATAGAGTCCATCCCGTCCGCCGAGCGGATGGGTTCGAAAGAACTCGCGGCAAAAAAAGATTACGCAAAAAAAGAGATCCTATTCAAAGAATTTACTGCCGCGTCGGAAGAACTGCTTTATATAATCGATAAGGTCAGGCAGTTAAAGGATGAGATTGAATCCGATAAGCTCTTGACGGAGGCGGAGCGCGCCAACCCCTACAATAATATCGCAGTCCTGGTCAGGAAACGCAGCAGTATACTTAAAATAATAGACGCCTTCCTGCAGGCCGGCATACCGTATGCTACCGATGGAAAAGAAGATATAAGCGGTGAACTGCGCGTGAAGCAGCTTACCGATGTGCTGGAGCTGGCGCATATCGATCCCGCGGAACGCGGCTCCTCCGATCTTGCCCTCTACAAAGTTTTGTCCGCGGATTACTTCGAGATACCGCATTCGGACATACTGCGATTCATAAACTTCGTCAACCGCAAGCAGTCCCCGGGCAAAAACGGAAGCACAACGATATTATCGGAGTTTCTGGATTGTTTTGAGTCCGGGCGGAAAGATATCCCGTTTAAAGACCCTGTAAAATTCCGGCAGGCGGCAGATACCGTAAAGAAGCTCCTGCGGGACGCGAGAGCCAGACCGGTCCATTCGCTTCTCTTGGATTTCATAAAAGACGCCGGTATTTTCAAGTATGTATTGAAAGAATATTCAAAAAATAAACTGCTCCGCATACGCCAGCTGAGGGCTCTCGCGTCATTTGTGAACATGGTAAAGACGAGCGATATCGCGGCGCCCGGGGTAAGGCTCGACGATTTCCTGGACGAGATGAAGACGAGAAAGGACCACGGCCTGCCCGTCCAGGGGGACCTCGTAACGCTTTCGCAGGCCGGCGTCAGGGTCTATACCGCGCACGGGGCCAAGGGGATGGAGTTTCACTCCGTAATAATACCGTTCTGCCTCAATAACAAGAACTGGCCGGCGCGGCCGATACCGGAAAAGATCCGCATGCCTTCGGACTTATTCAAGGCCAGGGCCGCCGCCCGCGATAAGGAGGCGGCAAAAGCCCTTGCGCTCCAGGACGAGACGCGTTTATTTTATGTGGCCATGACAAGAGCGAAATCGAACCTCATCTTTACGGCAAGCCCGACGGAAGATTCGGTCTCGAGCTTATACCTGACGCGGCTCGGCATCTCCGGGGAAGGCGCCGGCAGTTCCGGCGAGGAGGCGCTCCTGGAAAAGTCTATTGAGTCGACCGGCCTGAAAGACCCCTTCATTGGAACCGATGCGGTGCTGAAAGATATGGTAGATAACCTGAGCCTTAACCCCACCAGGCTCAATACATACATATCATGCAAAAGGCGGTTCCTGTATAATGATCTTTTAAAACTGCCCGGGGCAAAGAAACGGAGCCTCGTATTCGGTAATTGCGTCCACAAGGCCCTCGAAGAGACTTACAGGGATTTCATGACAGCGAAACGATTCCCGGCCTTCCGTTTCTTTATGACTGCGTTCAAGCGGGAGCTTAAATTTCAGGGGGTCGATAAGGTAGATGAGCGTTACTGTCTCAAGAAGGCCGATACGATAAAAGGCTGGTTTAGTTCTGTCGCGCGGGATCCCGTCATGCCGGTGGGGCTGGAGCGAAAGCTCGTTATCACTATAGGCGACAATATAATATTTACCGGTAAATACGATAAGGTCGAATTTGAGGACGAGGGGAAGGGGATAGTAAGGATACTCGACTATAAGACAGGAAAACCCGACGAGCACCTTAAAGCGATAGATAATATTAAGGACTTATCGAGTCCCGACTGCGACGGATACTTAAGACAGCTTGTCTGTTACCGCCTCCTCTTCGAAAAAGACAAAAAGGAATCGCGCGGTATGCGCGCGCGCAGCGGAGTGCTCGTATTCATAGAACCCGTGGAGTCTGACCTGCGGCGGCAGGGTTATAAAAAAGGCGCGCATGTCGCCAAAAGCGTGGAGATATCCGATTCGATGGTTAGAGATGTGGAAGAAGTGATAAAAAAAGTTTGGGCGGGGATCAAGGCGCTCGATTTCAAAAAACTGCCGGACCGCGACGAAAAGCGGTGCGGAAGATGCGACTTCGATTCGATATGCTGGGAATAACTTATGAGATTGGGTAGAAAACTTTCTATAGTATTGGCAATACCGGTAATATTGCTGGCGGCCGCATGCTTCTATTCCGGCCCTATAGCCGTTTACCTGGTAGAAAAGACCTGCGACCTGGAGCGTTTCCAGACGGCTTACGATATCGATATAAACTATAAAAAATCTTCGCTAAATTTTTCCCGAGACCTGCTTTTCAAAGATTTGTCGATCATATCGCGGAAAACGGGGTTCGGTTTTATCTGCAGGAACGCCCGGATCGGACCCCTCTTTGGCCCCAGGAACGCTGCGTTGAATTTCGATCTTCAGGACGTCAATTTTGCGAAGGAGACGAAAGAGAAAGATATCCGTTACGATACTATCGGCGCGCTCATCGCAACGCCGTTCGATAACAGGTGGAAGTATAGCCATATACGCGGACGGATCGAGCCCGCCGTACAGCGTATCGGAATAAAGGATTTCGAGTTATTAAGCGACGATATCAGGCTTATCGTTAACGGCGATCTATTTTATAACGGGACGATCGAGTCCGATATCGTAATATATTTTTCCCCCACACTTACCGCCAAGATCCCCCCGGAATTGGCCAATGCGCTCCTTACGGGCGAAAAGGACGGATGGATGTCGCTTTCTGTGCGGGTTGCCGGCGATCCGGGCAAACCTGCCATACAGGTATCGAGCAAGCTCTTCCGGCTGAATATAAAAGCCGTTTCGGGCACGTGAAGCCGGCATCTAGCCAGCCAAGGGATTGATTTAAATATTCATATATGTTATAATGCTCCAAAATAAAGTTATGGAAGACGAGAAATATCAGAAGGAACTCTTCGAGTTCGAAAAACCCAAACGTTTCTTCCCGAAGTTGTCCGATTTTTTCCCAAAGGCCGATTTCGAAAGGAACGTAGTGCTTACGATTACCCTGGATAGAGCTGTCTTCATAGCTATAGGCATTATTATGGTTATGGTGGCTGTATACGCTCTCGGGGTCGAGAAAGGGAAGCAAAGACTCGAAGAAACTGCGCAGAAGACGGTTACCGTAGAACCCGGGAAGGAAGGGTTGAATTTGCCGGCGCCGGTCCAGGCACAGGCAGTTATGCGTATTGCGGCACCTTCTGCAGTGCCCAGGCCCATCGCATCCCCGGCACAGCCGGCAGTAAAGAGACCGCCGCCGGCGGCAATCCGTCCGATTAGCACAGCGGCGGGCCCATATACGATAGTGGCGGTTACATTCGTCCAAAAAGATCTGGCTGTGCAGGAGATGAATAAGTTAAAAGGACAGGGGCTCGATACTGCCTTAATACAGAGCGGCCGGTATTTTCTTGTCTGCGTCGGGGCGTATTCCGACAAGACGGGCCCGCAGAGCCAGAAGGATTTAAAAAAAATGCGGCGTCTATATAAAGACGCGTATCTGAAACTGAAATAACTGATGGCCCCGCCCGGAGTAAGGCGGGGGACGGAATGATCTGTCGGGGTAAAACAACAACAAATCGGAGGTACTAGAATGTCTCAGCATCCAAGCCTGCGTTCATCAGACAAAGGCAAGCAGCATAGGTCGGTATTGAAACGATATGAAAAACTCAAGGTCCTGAAGGAAAAGGAAAAATGGGACGAGGGAAAATCGGTCTTTGGCCTGGCAAAGGTCAAGATTGTTAAATTCAAGATCAAGAAGGAGAAGGCGGCGGTTGAGGGTACGGAAACCGCTGCGCCGGGCGCGGAAGCCCCGGCGGCGGCACCGGCAGCAAAGGCCGCGGCGGGAGCTAAAGCGGCTCCGGGCGCGAAAGCCGCGGCGAAACCGGCCGGCGAAGGCAAGAAGGAAGCTAAATAATTGATGAAGGTAAAAGTTGCCCTTGGGAATAGGTCCTACGACATCCTGATAGGACGCGGGCTTTTTAAAAAGACGGGCGGCCTGCTTAAAAGGCTCGATCTGGGCAACGACGCCGTCATCGTCACCAACCGGCGCATATTTAATTTGTACGGCAATACGCTTGCCGTTATTTTAAAGAAGAGCGGTTTTACTGCAGCGTTCGCCATTGTCCCTGATTCCGAAAAAGCAAAATCGAGCGCGACGGCAACATCTCTGCTGAACCGCATCGCCGCGCATGACAGCTACCGCAGGATCTTCCTTATAGCGTTAGGCGGCGGCGTGATCGGCGATCTTACGGGTTTCGTGGCCTCTATATACAAAAGGGGCATTGCGTATGTCCAGATACCTACCACGCTTCTCGCGCAGGTCGATTCCGCTATAGGCGGCAAGACCGCGATAGATCTTCCGGCGGCCAAAAATCTCGCAGGGGCGTTCTACCAGCCGAAAGCAGTGCTATGCGACATAGCTATCCTGAAGTCTCTTCCTGAAAGACAGATTAAAAACGGCATGGCCGAGATAATAAAATACGGCGTAATAAAAGAGAGGGCGCTCTTCGAATTCGTCGAAAAAAATCATGCCAAGATTTTAGGGGCCGAGCCGGCGGCGCTGGAGTTCGTCGTCTCCCGGTGCGCCCGGATAAAGGCCGGCCTGGTTTCTAAGGATGAGTTCGACAGGAAGAGCCTCCGGGCGATATTGAATTTAGGACACACGGTAGGCCACGCCATCGAGGCCGCATCCGCATATTCCGGACGGTACGATCACGGCAAAGCGGTTGCTATCGGCATGGCCGCCGCCGCGGATATGGCCGTGAGATTGCGCATTCTTTCCCCGGCCGATGCCGGCAGGATAAACGCTCTTATCGAAGAGTGCGGGCTCCCGGTCCGGGCAAAAGGTTTAAGCGTTTCGCGTATATGCGGTGCGCTTGCCCATGACAAGAAATTTATCCGCGGACGGAACAGGTTCGTTCTACCCGCCGCTATCGGCAGGACAAGGATAGTGGAAGGGATACCGCAGCATATAGTCAAGGAAACTATTGCGGGCCGTCTGGCCTAAAGGGAGAGTGGTGGTTATGGATAGTAATCTGAGGGTGTTTCGCGCATCGGACGCGGAGAGCGTCAAAAATCTTATACTCGATATCCTTTCCAAGGAGTACCCGTTCGATAGATCCGCGTATTCCGACAGCGACCTGCATAAGATAGGAGAGACCTATGGCGGGAAGAGAGAAGCGTTCCTTGTGGCCGAAGAATCGGGCCAGATCGTAGGCACTGTCGGGGTAAAAGAAGAGAGCCAGACGGAAGCGCTCTTAAGGCGCCTCTTTGTAGATTTACGGCATAGAAAGAAAGGGTACGGCGCAAACCTTTTGGATAAGGCAATAGAATTTTGCAGGGGGAAAGGTTACAAGAAGATATACTTTAAGTGTACCGACAGGATGCACGATGCGATGCGCCTCTGCGTGAAGAAAGGTTTCAAAGAGACCGACAAATTGGAAGTCGGCGGCTTCAATATACATAAACTTGAGTTTCATTTTTAAGGACCTGCCGCTATGAAAAAGTACGAGACGACTATCCGGGTAAGGTACCAGGAGACCGATAATATGGGAGTCGTCTATTATGGCAACTATCTCACGTGGTTCGAGGTTGCAAGGACCGAATATCTAAGGGCGCTCGGATTGGTTTACCGCGAACTGGAAGAGAAGGGTATGTATCTTATGGTAGCGGGCGTAAGCTGCCGCT
Source organism: Candidatus Omnitrophota bacterium (assembly GCA_041650935.1). Classification (GTDB taxonomy): domain Bacteria; phylum Omnitrophota; class Gorgyraeia; order 2-01-FULL-45-10; family 2-01-FULL-45-10; genus FEN-1322. The sequence goes on along the minus strand of JBAZKH010000001.1, from coordinate 642,849 downwards.
ATAAATCACCGGCGCGTTATGACGATCTTGTCCGGATCGAGACGTGGGTCAGCGGGATGAAGAACTCGAGCATGAAATTCGATTATAATCTATATGTGGGCGGGAAATTGATAGCGACGGGTGATTCTGTCCACGTCTTTACTAATAAGGCCGCCAGGCCGATAAGGATACCGGAAGAGGTCCGCGCCTTATTTTAAGTGTAGAGTTATCTCCGAATTCCGCCTTTTCAGGACAACAGAGTCATCGGTTATCGAAGTAACCACCGCATCGTTCACATAATCACCTTCCGCAACTCTTAAATTATTGATTATAGCGCGCGGGCCGTCTTCCAGGTGCATGATACCGGCCAGCCTGAATTCGTTCCGGGGAACGTCCGACACATCTTTTGGGATGACAAGCTGTTCTACGGTCTGTTTATCCGCGGCGGGAGGCTGCGCGGGCGCGGACGGTTCGGCGCTCTCCTTTGGCATGTTGGAAAATAGGGCCAAAGAGAAGATCGCGATTAAAATCGAAAAGAGAAAGAGGCCTGCCAGGACGGCCGGCACAACATATTTACGGGCTGTGCCCTTTTTGCCGCCGGCCTTAACGGGAACCTTATTCCCGCCGGCCTTAGCAGTATTTTTTTTCTCGACAGGCGGCTTGAGGATGACATGATCTCTTGCGGGCCTATCGTGGGGCGTTATCGTACGCTGGGCTTTTTTAAGCGCATCCTGGATTATGCTCATAATATTATGCCTTCCAGTTCCTGGGCGCTCTTTTCGACTATAGGTAAAGTTATGGTCTTGGCTTCCGAGACGTAGGCCGATAAGAGCGATTTATCACATACCATATTAATGGTACGCGGGATACCTCCGGAAAATTTGAATATGAAATCCATAGCTTCCGCGGTAAAGAGTATATCACCCTTCGATCCGGCGACTGTAAGCCTGTGATATATATACCGTTCGACTTCATCCTTCTGGAGCGCAGAGATGTGGAACCTGACGGCGATGCGCTGTTTTAGCTGCCTGAGGCGCGGAGAATTTATCTTCTCCTTCAATTCGGGCTGACCGACCAGCAGTATCTGGAATAGTTTCTGCGTATCCGTCTCCAGGTTCGAAAGCATGCGTATCTCTTCGAGCGTGGAGGACTTGAGGTTCTGCGCCTCATCTATTACCAGTATGACGTTGTTCCCTTTTACGAGTTCATCCAGCAAAAAACTATTCAACTGCCGCAGCATAGAGGCTTTGGTCTTTTGTGTCACGACAATACCAAAGTCCTCGAGTATGCACTGTAAAAGCTGAAGGTCGGGAAGGTTGGAGTTGAAGATAAATGCGCTCTTGGTATTTACGTCGAATTGGTTCAGGATAGCCCTGCAAAGCGTCGTCTTCCCGGCGCCGATCTCACCCGTTATCTCCATAAAGCCCTTCCGCTCTTTTATCCCATACAGGATATGCGAAAAAGCTTCCTTATGGACGCGGCTAAAGAAGAGAAAGTTCGGGTCGCTTGTGACATTGAACGGTTTTTCTTTGAGGCCAAAGAATTCTCTATACATAAACTTTCTATTGTTGTTATACAGAATTATACACGTTCTTGAATACGGTTGCAAATCTTTTTCTTGCTTTTCCCGCATCTCTCATGTATAATTGGCATGTTTGGAATTTGGATTTTGTTATTTGGATTTGACCGTCATCCAAGGGAGTTACTATGTGGGATGGTATAAATAGAAGAAAGTTTCCCAGGGCAAATTATAAATGCCTTATCAGCATAAAACGCAGGCTGACCGCCAAGACTATATCTACGCATACCGAGAATATCGGCGCCGGCGGCATTTGCGTACTGCTCAAGGACGATCTCGGCCTCTTCCAGGGGGTAGACGTAGAGTTATTTTTGGATGAATCGCGCCCCCCGATCAGGTGCGGCGGCACGATAGTATGGGTTGTTAAGAAATCCGGACAAAAAAAGAGCGCGCCGCTCTATGATACAGGCATAGAGTTTATCGATATTAGGCCGGAGGACAGGGAGAAAGTCACGGAAGTGGTGGAAGATATCCTGGTATCGCAGAAAAATAAGTAGTTTTGATGCCTCAACACCTTGACAAAGCTAACTTTTTGTGTTATACTTTCATCAAATTCAGAAACGAAAGGAGGTGACTTAAGACAATGAAGAATCTATTAAAGGGTATTATTATATGTGTTGCTGTATTAATGATCGTCAATATAGCAACAGCGAGCTATGCTCAGGATATGGGCAAAAAGCTCTACAGAGGAGTTGCCAATATAGTCACAGGGTGGATTGAGCTTCCTAAAAACATATATGACACCAGTGTAGAAGATAATCCTCTCTCTGGCATTACAATCGGATTAGCGAAGGGCGTTGGGATGACCATAGTAAGGACAGGCGCTGGCGTTTATGAGACAGTGACTTTCCCGTTCCCAATACCGGAAGGCTATACACCGGTTCTAGAGCCAGAATTTGTGTTTGCTAAAGGCAAATAAAAGTTGTCCGTTAAGGATGACAGAAAATAAGGGGATGAAAAGATAATTTTTGTCCCCTTATTTTTTCACACAGACAAAATTTAGGGGTAATTGTGACCGAGCGAAGAAGATTTTTACGGTTCGATACGGCGTTAAGCGCGCTTTGTGATTTTGTGCACGACAGATCCAAAGCCCAATGCAGGGTAAAGAATCTGTCAAAAGACGGGGCCCTGATCGTCGCCGATAAGAAATTAAGGCAAGGCACCGAGATCAATTTGACTATGGACGTGCCGGGCGATAACGTTCCTATCTTTGCTTCATGCGAAGTAGCGTGGCAGAAAGAGCAAGCAGGGTCGGATAGATATGAGACCGGGCTCAAATTCAAAAAAATAGAAAATTCGGATAAAGGCAGATTACTGGAATATATATATACGCAGTGGTTGAAACTGCTCGACAGGCAATAGGAAATATTACACGTAAAGGAAGATATGGCAGAAGAGAAAAAAGAAGAGGCAAAACCTCAGGTTGAAGCGGCAAAGCCGGTAGAACAAAAACCGCCGGAACCGAAACCGGCCGCGCCGGAGGTTAAAGCCGCGGCAGAGGCAGTGAAACCGGCAGACGCCAAGAAGAAAGAAGAACCGAAAATAGAGAAACCGGCCAACTGTGTCGTTTGCAATAAATCGATAAAGAAGAAACGCTGGTATTATCGCGCCGGTAAATACTATTGCACAAAAAGGTGCTGGCAGAAGGCTTCAAAGAAAGATGAGACCCCGGAAGCTCCGGCTCCCGCCGCATAATATCTGCGCAATGCCCAAGAAGGAATTTCCGCCTGAAACCGCATTATTTCCGCTCCCGGTCGCCCTTGTCAGCGTTATGGACAAGCCGGCGCAAAGACCGAATGTCATGACGGTTGCGTGGTGCGGTGTCGTCTGTTCGGCGCCGGCGCTCCTAAGTGTTTCCATAAGGCCGTCGAGATACTCTCATGGACTTATCGGTGTCACGGGCGATTTTGTCATAAACATTCCTGCGGCTTCCATGCTGAAAGAGGTTGATTTCTGCGGTGTCCGCTCCGGCAGGGATATCGATAAATTCAAAGCCTGCGCATTTACAGCTCTCCCATCCCGTAAGGTTTCATCGCCGCTTATAGCAGAATGTCCTGTCAATATAGAGTGCAGGCTGAAGGATGTGATTTCACTGGGCTCGCACGACATGTTTATCGGTGAGGCGGCGCTTGTCCATGCCAATAAGGAGATACTCACTCCAAAGGATCGGATAGACTACGCCAAGGCCGCTCCGCTTGTTTTTAATCAGGGTGAATATTGGAGCCTGGGTAAATACATCGGCCGATACGGCGCTTGCGCAAAAGACTTGAAAAGTCGCGGCTGAAGATGTAAAATGATCTCAAACTATGGAAAAGCAAGATTGTCTTTTCTGCAGAATAGCCAGGAAGGAGATCCCCTCAAAGATTGTCCTGGAGGATTCCAGCGTGTTGGCGTTCGAGGATGTGAATCCGCAAGCGCCGGTCCATGTATTGCTGATTCCCAAGGAACATATCGAGAAGATCTCAGGACTGTCGGAACGGCATATCGAGCTGGTGGGTCGCCTTATACTGGCAGCAAAAGATATAGCAAGCCGGAAGGGCGTGCAGGAGTCGGGCTACAGAATCGTTATGAATTGTAATCGGGATGCGGGACAGGCGGTCTTCCACCTGCATCTGCATCTTTTGGGCGGCCGGAAATTTTCATGGCCCCCGGGCTGAATATAGAGAGGGTATAAAAATGGCTGCCACAGAAAGAAGATTGTTTCCCAGGGTGAGAGACGAAGGGTTGTCGTTAAAACTAAAGACGGACGATTTCGACACCGTAACTCATACCCTGGATGTAAGCGCATCAGGTTTATACTGCAAGATAGATAAAGAGATACCTATTATGTCCAGGGTCAGGGTCAAGCTTATGGTACCGGACCTTTTTAAGGCCGATGGGGCTGTCAGGGAACTGGATGTCGACGGTGTGATAGTCCGGGAACACCCTGTAATAATCGACGGCGTTATCAGGCATTATGATGCCGCCATATTTTTTGATAACCTTTCGAGCAAAGACAGGGAAATAATCAAAATTTACGTATCGAGCAAAAAAAGAGGCGAAGAGGCGTGTTGACATACATTGGACTTCTACTAATATTTCTGCTGGCGGCCATCCTTTATATGCTCTTCAAGGTAGACGGCCAAGCCATAAGAAACGTCCTGCGTTATGCGAAGATCAAGGAATGCTGGGACGGCGTGAACCGCAGGCATTACCCGCGTTTCACGCGTTCTCTTGAAGTAGCCTATTCGATCATAAAAAAGCGCGCGGCAGAGATTGCCGGCGGAAAGACCGTGGATATCTCCGAAGGGGGAGTGAGACTGCTTCTAGCCGAAAAATTACCTCTCGGTGCATGCGTCACTCTGAAGATAGCTCTCCCGGGATCGCTGCCGGAAGCAGAAATGCTCGGCAATGTGGTATGGACCGAAGATGCCGCGGATGCCGCGGACCCGACCGGTAAGCGTTTTTTTTACTCAGGGATAAAATTTTCTTCAACAAAAGATCCCGCCAGCCTAAATTTTATCAATTTTATACGTTCATGTTCGCTGGATCAGGAAAGCTAAGGCTAAGCTTATGGGCATCCCCAGACGCCCTGAAAAGGTCAAGCTTATTACGGGCCTGCTATTTCAGCATCAGGAAATATATTCTGCGGCGCGCGGCGCCCTCGTCAGGATATTCGGTAAGATAGATTTCGAAAGCGAACCGATGGACTTCACGCATACATCCTATTATGCCGGCGAGATGGGCCTGGCGTTAAAACGCAGATTCCTGGGTTTTGAACGCTTGCGCGGCCTAGATGGCATATATGCGGTCAAGCTTAAGACAAATAGACTGGAAAGACTCCTGGCCAAGGGTGCGAATAGGGCCGTCAATATCGACCCGGGCTATCTTAGCCTGTCGAAGGTGGCGCTATTTTCTACAAAGGACTATTCGCACAGGGTATATCTTAATAAAGGCATATTTTGTGAGATTACGTTATTTTACCGGGGGAACACCTTCAATCCCTGGCCATGGACCTACCCGGATTACAGGACAAAAGAATACCTTAGCATATTCAACGACATGAGAGAGCGTTACAAGACGCGGATAAGGGCCTAGTTAAAGGAAGTGTGAATGATAATAAAAAAGAAGAGTATTATAGTCGCGCTCGTCTCCAGCCTGGTGCTTATGATCGTCCTGGTCTTAACGCTCGTCAGTTATGTTGTGTACCTGGAGATAAAGAACAGGGAGCTGGAGTCATCCTATCGGCATCTCATGGGAGAACTTAAGACGAGATGAAAAAGATATATATTACCGTACTTTTAGTATTCATTGCCAGCCTGCTTCTTTTCATATTCTCTTTCGTATATCTCGATAAGTATAACCACAAGACTTTTTATTATAACATTGCCATAGAAGGACAATATGCCGGAACGGCTAAGATAGACAAGTACGTGACCGAAGAGAGGTTGATATACAAGTCTGCCTCGGCAATGCCGTTCAGGGAGCTATTTACCGACGAGCGCTCAAGGCTTGACCTGGACAGAAGATACAACCTCCTGGAGTATCAGAAAGAGCTTTTCGCAAACGGCGCATCGCACTTATATTATGCCGAAGCTAACGATGCTTCCGTTTCGTTTATGTCCAGGCTTACATCCCAGTTTACTTTTATCAGTAATGTGCCGGTCAGGAGAGGCGCATTTATTTTTGAAGAGAGCTCTCCGCTTACATATCTACCCATAATCGAGAACTATGATTTTAAACTTGGCGGCGCGCAGGGTTTTAATTCCATCATATATCTCCCGGACAGCCAGACCCCTCCTTTAAGACGCTTCGTAACGCTGACATCCGTGAGAGATGAGTATATAAAGATAGGGCGCAGGAAGATAAAGACCGAGATGCTCTTATTGAAGATAAAATCGATGCCGCCCGGCAGCGTCTGGGTAGCCAAGTCGGACAGGACGCTTATAATGATAGATATACCATCGATAGGGTTAAAAATAACCCGCGGTTTTGAGCCAAAAGAGCTCAAGCCCAGGGAGCCGTCAGTTACCGCAGAAGAATACCTGTCGAAAGATGTGGTATTCCCGGGCAAAGCCGGTCAGCTCTCCGGAACGTTTACGGTGCCCAAAGACACTTCATCGCAAACCAATCCGGCCGGAAAACATCCGGCAGTCCTGCTGATCTGGGGCTCCGGGCCGCACGACCGGAGTTATCAGGGCCTCTTCGAGTCGATCGCAAGTTATCTGCCCAGGTACGGTTATTGCGTATTGAGATTCGACAGGAGAGGGGTCGGTTTAAGCGGCGGCGATGCCGCTACAGCCGCTCCGGATGATGATCTGGCGGACCTGGCAAGCGCCGTCAGTTTCCTTAAATCGCAGAATGAGGTGAATGCAAACAGGATTGCGGTTATATCCCATGCCGAAGGAGCGCTTAGCGCCATGAGACTTGCCGCGCAGAATGCGGATATTAAAGGCCTTGTGCTCATGTCTCCGATAATGAATGCGGGCCTGAAGGAACGGGAGACCCTATTGCGCGACAGGGCCGCTCTGGAAAAGTGGAATGAAGAGTATCTTAAAACCGCTATGCGGGCCCTGCAGGAGACGTATGACAAGGCCAATAAGACTGGCCGTGATTGGGGTTACATACTGGGTAAAAAATGTTATTTGAAGGCCGCAAGAAACCTGGACGCAATCGATCCGGCGCAGGCTATGGCAAAAATTTCCGCGCCGATAGCAATATTACACGGCAGGAAAGAGACGCAAGCGCCTACCGCGTATATCGTCCATTTCGATAAGGCATTGGCTGCCTATGGAAAGATGAAACATTCGATAATATACTTTGAAACGCTTGGGAACTTTTTCGGCAAGCTGGGCTGTGACGGATCTTCCAGGATGCGCTATCTCGTTGACAGGGAGGCGTTAGCCGCAATAAGAGACTGGCTCAATCTTAATACCGCAGAGCTTGCCGGGCCGGAAGATATCCGGTTAAATAAACAGTAATTTCGTTGACCGCAAAATAGTTGTGTGTTATATTTAAGCGACGATTCGAAAAAAAGGAGCCAGACCTATGGCAAAGGTTCGAGACAAGCTTGTTGAAAGACGTAGTTTTATCCGTATGCGTGAACCTATAAACGTCACATATACGATAGCGGAGCGCGATAAGGTATATGCTGTTACCGCTAAAGATATATCGGCCGAAGGCTTGAGATTTCAGACTGCGGATAAAATGGTCAAAGAAGGCGACATACTCGAGATGCGGCTTGATATGCAGAATGTGCTAAGTCCCGTCCATGCCACAGGCAAGATCATGTGGAAAAAGAAATTGTCCCTGGAAGATAATGCGCCGTTCGATGTTGGAATGGAACTCCTTGAAATCGAAGAGGATAACAAAAATACGTTTTTGAAGTTTCTATGCGACTTAATATATAATTTACCGGAGGACGCTAAAGATGCAAAAGCTAAAAAACGATAAAACCGCGGGCATGTATGGTGCGATCTTTGTCATGCTGTTGGGTGCCGGACTTATTCTCACCGGCTGTTCCGCAATAATCATACCTAATCCCGAAGAAGTTGTTAAACATCCTCTTGGCACCGAGTCCATAAAAATAGGGATGACGAAACAGCAGGTAGAGGCAATATGGGGCAAACCCAGCCAGATAAAGATAGCGGAAGATAAAGAGAAGTGGCGCGGGGAGAGGGAAGTGTGGATATACCGCGCGCAATACGGCAATATACCCGTAGACGCCGGTTACCTTTCAAATACAAAGAGGTTATATTTTGACGGAAATAATCTCACCGAAATAGGCGAGTAAAGGGGCGCAAGCCCACGGAGTTCCATGCTGCGAGTAATGTGTAAATCGAAAATTCATCGTGTCAGGATAACCAAGTCGGACCTTCACTATGACGGGAGTATGGGGATCGATAAAAATCTGCTTAAGCTGGCTGATATATATCCCGGCGAGATAGTGCAGGTGGTAAATATCAATAACGGCTCACGCTTTGAGACATATGCCATCGAAGAGGCCGCCGGATCCGGACATATAGGCCTGTACGGCGCCGCGGCACACATGGGAAAGGTGGGGGATCTCGTCATAATCCTTTCCAATGCTCTCCTGGAAGATCGAAAGGCGAGAACGCTTAAGATGAAGGTTATCAGGGTCAATTCGAAAAACCAGCCCGTAATTAATTATCATGGATGAAGTAACTATAAAGAAATTCCCGGATCCGGCACTGCGAAAGAAGGCCGCAAAAGTCGGAAAAATCACTCCTTGCGAAAAAGATCTCCTTAATGAGATGGCCAGGATAATGTATCTCGCGCAGGGCGTTGGCCTTGCGGCTTCACAGGTCGGGGTATCCAAACAGCTCGCGGTAATCGATGTGGGCACTGGGCTCATCAAGCTTATAAACCCTGTTATCGCAAAGCGGGAAGGATCGGAGGTCCTGGAAGAGGGCTGTCTTAGCCTGCCCGGTGTAAACGTCAAGGTTAAAAGGGCCAGGATGGTCATTGTTAATTTTCTGGATGAGGAGGGCAATGCCAGGCGATTATGCGCAGACGGGCTTCTGGCCAGGGCGCTACAGCATGAAATAGACCATTTAACCGGCGTATTGATCATAGATTATTTAAACCCTATTAAAAAACTGCTCTTAAAGCGAAAAATCGGTACAAAAGTAAGAAAGAGAGAATTAAGGAAGAGAACTTGACAAATAGAGAGTAATGTGGTATATTTTTGTAACAATATTGCGGTGAATGAGTTAGTGAAAACCTCTTAAACATATAATGCCACCCGGCCTTAAAAGGCTGAAGGTGGTATTTTTTTGCCTCGACTGGCGCTCGGTATAAATCCTGAGCCTGTCGAAGGATTTTTAGCTGTAAATGCTTGGCAAGGAGGTGAAAATTTAGATGGCGCAGGGGACGGTAAAGTGGTTCAATGATAAGAAGGGTTTTGGTTTCATAGTGGCAGATACAGGCAAAGATGTATTCGTTCACCATTCGGCTATCGAAGGTGAAGGTTACAAAACCCTCAAGGAAGGCGATAAAGTACAGTTTGAGATCGTCCAGGGTCCTAAGGGCGAACAAGCGACAAAAGTCGTTAAATTATCCTAAAGGCTAGTTACGACCCGCCTGTTTAAAAACTGTCATTTTCGATAATGATAAGGGGGAAGTGTTTTTTATGAATTTGTATGAAAAACTCAACAGTGACGCCAGGGCAGCTTTGAAGACCGGCGATCGTTTGAAGCTATCTGTCCTGCGAATGGCATTGTCTGTAATGAAGACTTTGCAGATAGAGAAGAATATCAAAGTGCTGGATGACGACAATACGATCCAGATATTACAGCGGCAGGTTAAACAGCATCGCGAATCTATCGAACAGTTCACAAAAGGCGCGAGAGCCGATCTTGCCGAGAAAGAAACGGCGGAGCTCAGGATACTCGAAGGATACCTTCCAAAACAGCTTTCGGAAGAGGAATTGACGGTTATTATCAAAGCCGCTATCTCCGAAACGGGAGCTGTTGCTAAGCCGGATACGGGGAAAGTAATGAAAGTTGTCATGGAAAAGGCCAAGGGCAAGGCCGACGGCAAGGTGATAAACAGACTTGTCCAGGGGTTGCTCAAGTGACGCAAGCGAGATTTCGCTTGCCAATTCGCGTAACATATAGTAAACTTTTACCTTAAGAAAGGGGGAGTACAATGGGAAAGAAACTGGCAGTGGTTGCATGTGTTGTTCTGGCATTATGCTTTATACTAAGCGGTATCTCTTATGCTGCTGAAGGGAAGAGTGCCGATAAGAGCGCAAAAAGTTTCTGGCAGAAACTTTTTAATTATCCCGCCAATGTGACGAACGAAACAGCGGGCGTGGTTACGGATACCGCGAAAAGCGCAACTAGCGTAGTGACGAACGAAGTAAAGACGGTTGGACAGGTTACCTCCGGCAGCCTTGGCAAGACCAAAGATCTGGTGACCGAGCCTATAGTCGGGACAGCCGATACGGCAAAAAAAGCTGTGGAGGGTACGGTAGCGGTTCCAGTTAAGGCCAATAAAGAAGAGCCGGTGCAGTAAGGCCTGCGAAACAAGTATTCACTTGAATGGAAAAAGCCATATCCTGGATAAGATATGGCTTTTTCCATAAAGAGGAAGGTCATTATGAAGAGAGCCGCCTTGATGATTGCAATACTTATAACAGCTGCAGTCCTGACCGGATGCGGAGAGACTGTCTCGGGCGTTGGTAAAGATGTCAATAGGATGGGAAGAGGGATAAATACTTTCTTCTTCCGGCAGTAGCGATGGGTGCTTTATGCCGATAAGGCTCAGAGAAGAAGATAACGTCCATATACTGGATATAGACGGCCGTATCGATATAAACTCTTCCGAAATCATCGAGATGGTCGGATGGCTTGTCAATTCCGGCAAGCTGAATATAATATTCAATTTCGAGAACGTGGATATGGTGGACTACAATGGCCTTTCAATACTGGCAATAGCGTATAAGAATATCGTCAACCATAAAGGAAAGCTAAAATTACTTAACGTGCCTGTCTCTATAGTGGAGATGTTCAAGGTGGTTAAGCTCGAGACCGTGTTCGAACTCTACACAGACGAGGAGACGGCCATCAACAGTTTTTGCGAGAGCGAGGCTCAAAAATTACACCTGCGCAGAAAATTCCCGCGGCTCGATATCCATCTTATCGTAAAGTATAAGATGATAGCCGACACCAAAAACGCCAAAGTTTTCGAAGGAAACGTGCTTAACATAAGCGGTGCGGGTATATATATCTATACGCCGCATACCTTCCCGATGGGCACACTCCTGGACCTCCATTTCAGCATACCGGGATCTGCGGCTGTTCTCGAAGCCACCGGCCGGATTTCATGGTTAGCCGATAAAGATCTCCAGCCTCACGCCTATCCGGGGATGGGCATCTCATTTTCTCATCTGACCGCAGAGAAGGAACGCGCGATAATCGACTTTATAGACAAAAACGTGACTCATCGGGCCGATCAAGCGGATGGCTGAACTTACGACGACCGGGTGCGTTATATGCCCGCGCAAATGCGGCGTCGAAAGAAAGCAGGGCAAACTGGGCTATTGCAGAGCGCCCTGCAATGCGGTAGTCTATAGTTACATGGCCCACCGCGGTGAAGAGCCTCCGATTTCAGGCAAGCGCGGTTCCGGAACCATCTTCTTCTCTTACTGCAACATGAAATGTGTCTATTGCCAAAACTACATCTTCAGCCAGCTCGATAAGGGCGGCGCAGTCTCCGCGGAAAAACTTGCGTCCATCATGCTCGAACTGCAGGAACTGGGATGTCATAATATAAACCTTGTATCTCCTACGCATTTTGTCCCTCAAATCGTTACCGCGCTTCTAATAGCCCGCGACGGGGGGTTGACTGTTCCGATAGTCTACAACACAAACGGCTACGAACGGGTGGAGACATTAAAAACGCTGGCAGGGATTGTCGATATATACCTGCCGGACATGCGTTATTCCGATAATGCGATGGCGGCAAAATACTCGGCGGCCCCCGATTATGTCGGATATAACAGGCGCGCCGTAAAAGAGATGTACGAGCAGGTGGGGAACATGGTTGCCGACGATGCCGGCGTGGCGAAGAAAGGGCTCATCGTAAGGCTTCTTGCTCTGCCGCACAACATATCCGGAACGGTCGAAACGATGAAATTCATCAGAAAAGAGATATCGCAGGACGCCTATCTCAGTATAATGAGCCAGTATTACCCGACTTTTAAAGCCGCCGGCTATAAAGAGCTTTCCGCCGGCATCGAGAGCGGCGAGTACAAGAATATAGTTGACGCTGCAAAGGAATTGGGGTTAAATAATGGCTGGATACAGGAAATGCCCCCCGAACCGGACGACAGTTTTTTAGGGACACGCATTATCAAACCGCGGATTTAAGCATATGCCGAAAAGATATAAAAAAACGATTTCGCACGCCAAGCAATTCGAAGCGCTCTCGAAGGTAAGCAGGTCTATAACTTCCGACCTGTATCTCGAAGATATCCTTAAGCTTATAGTTACGGTTACGGCCGAGATAATGGATTCAAAGATATGTTCGCTTATGCTTCTCGACGACAGGACTAATGAGCTCGCATTAAAAGCGACCCAATCTATGAGCGAAGTTTATAATAAAAAACCGAACTTAAAGCTCGGCGAAGGCATTGCCGGCAGAGTTGCGCAGAGGAATAGCCCGCAGGCCGCCTACGACCTATCCATAGAACCTGAATATAAATATAAAGATATAGCGGCCAAGGAAGGCTTGAAGTCGCTCCTTTCGGTGCCGCTTGCGGTGCGCGGTAAAGTGATAGGCGTATTGAATAACTACACATCCCATCCTCACAAGTTTACAAGAAATGAGATAAATATTCTTACAACCGTGGCCAGCCAGGCGGCAATAGTTATCGAAAATGCCGGACTTATGGTCAAGACAAAAGTAGTCCAGGAAGAGCTGGAGACGCGTAAACTTGTAGAAAGAGCTAAAGGTATATTGATGCGCGAGCAGGCGATAGGCGAAGAGGCGGCTTTCAAAAAGATACAGAAACAGAGCATGGACCTGCGCAAATCGATGCGCGAAATCTCCGAGGCCATAATAATGATCGAAAATATGCGGAAAAAATGACAGAGATATCTTATGAAGACGAGCGTAAGGATATGCATAGCGCAGATTAACTGCGTTGTCGGCGATCTCGACGGGAACACCGCGAAGATAATCGAATACCTGCGAAAAGCAAAAGATGCCGGGGCCGACATCGTCTCGTTCCCCGAGCTTGCCGTCACCGGTTATCCGCCGGAAGACCTTTTGCTTAAAGAGGCTTTCGTAACAGATAACCTGGAATCCCTGAAGCGCGTCACGAAAGCGGCCGACGATATTGTGACAATAGTAGGATTCGTGGACAGGGCAGGCGGAGATATCTATAATGCGGCGGCGGTAATACATAAAGCAAAGGTGTTGGGCATATGCCGCAAGGAGATATTGTCGAACTACGGGGTCTTCGATGAAAAACGTTATTTCAAACCCGGTAAAGATTCCCGCGTCTTTAGGCTGGGAGAGATTATCTTCGGGGTGAATGTCTGTGAAGATACAGGGCATGCCGAAGGGCCGCTTTGCGCACAGGCACAATCAGGGGCAAAACTTATCATAAATATAAATTCTTCGCCGTACCATGCCGGGAAGGTAAAAGAACGGGAGGAGATAGTTAAAAAGCAGGCCGGGAAAAACGGCGTCGTTGTCAGTTATACGAATCTTGTGGGCGGCCAGGATGAGCTGGTCTTTGACGGACAGAGCATGGTCGTTGACAGCTCCGGGCGGGTGCTTGCAAGGGCAGACGCGTTTAAGGAAGATATGGTGGTTGTCGACGCGGAGATAGCGGCCGGGGCGCCAGGCCTGCCGCGGACGGCCATAATCATCGCGGAAGATCATGCCCCAAAGCAGAGGCCGCCTGTTGTTAAAAAAGAGACCCGGCCATTGGGAGAGACCGCCGAGATATATCAGGCCCTTTTACTCGGTCTTAAGGACTATGTCTTTAAAAACGGTTTCAAAAAAGTCCTTATAGGATTGAGCGGCGGCATAGATTCCGCGCTGGTGGCCTGCCTTGCCGCAGATGCTCTGGGAAAAGATAATGTCGTAACCGTATTTATGCCGACCCGTTACTCATCGCCTCAATCAGAGGCCGACGCCAAGGCGGTCGCCGCGAACCTGGGAATCAAGTTTAATATTATTTCTATCGAGCATATATTCAAATTGTACCTCATGTCGCTCGAACAGCAATTCGGCGGCTTGCCCAGGGATACAGCGGAGGAAAATTTGCAGGCGCGGATACGCGGCAGCCTCCTGATGGCTCTTTCGAATAAATTTGGTTATCTCGTACTTGCCACGGGAAACAAATCCGAAATGAGCACGGGATACGCCACGTTATATGGCGACATGGCCGGCGGGTTCGCTGTAATTAAAGATGTACTGAAGACGCTCGTCTATAAGCTGGTTTTATATAGAAACTCCCTGGGCAGGGTAATCCCGGAATCGGTGATCGCCAGGCCGCCTACGGCGGAATTGAAGCCCGACCAGAAGGACCAGGATACATTGCCGCCGTACGAACTGCTTGACGAGATTCTCAAAGAGTACATAGAAGACGATAAAGCCTATGACGAGATCGCGGCTATGGGTTTTGATAAGGACGCCGTCGCCAGGGTCCTGACAATGGTAGATAAGAGCGAATACAAAAGGAGACAATCTCCTCCGGGCATCAGGATCACGCCTAAAGCGTTCGGCAAAGATAGAAGGATGCCGATAACGAATAAATATAAGTAGAAAGCGGTTTACGGTTATTTCGCAAGAGGCGTTCGTATCAATCGCTATATGAATGTCTCTGTTTTTATATCCGGTTTCATGGTAAGATATTCCATATTTACAAGGGGGTATTATGAACGTAAGACAGAAGGTCCTGTTCGATATTAAGAGTATCGATCTGCCAAAAAGCGACAGCCGCAAAAAGGTCTCGTCTTATTTCGGCGAGAACACATTCGGTTTATCTACGATGCAAAAACACATTTCGAAAAATACGTTCGAAGCGTTCAGGCGCTGGATGGCGGAGGGCGCGATAATAACGCTTGAGCAGGCGAACGAAATAGCCGACGCTATGAAAGAATGGGCAATTTCGAAGGGCGCCACTTATTATACGCACTGGTTCCAGCCTATGACGGGCCTTACCGCAGAGAAACACGACAGCTTTATCTCGATATCGGGCCCGGGGCGGGTAATCGAGAAGTTTTCCGGGAATAAGCTGATACAGGGTGAGCCGGACGCATCCAGTTTTCCGTCGGGCGGGATCAGGGCGACATTTGAGGCGCGGGGCTATACGGCCTGGGATCCTTCGAGCCCGGCCTTTATAATAGAGTCCGGGCTTGGCAAGACCCTATGCATACCCACGATATTCATCTCTTACCACGGCGAGGCCCTCGACAAGAAGCTGCCGCTTTTGCGTTCCGACGAGGTCATAAGCAGGGCGGCCGTAAATCTTCTTAAACTTTTCGGGCACAAGGGCGTGAAGAAGGTCTTTTCCACCTGCGGCCCGGAACAGGAGTATTTCCTTATAGATAAGGATTATTACAATCTCCGCCAGGACCTTTTACTGACCGGCAGGACGCTGGTCGGCGCCGCATCGCCGAAAGGACAGCAGCTCGAGGACCAGTATTTTGGAACCATAAAAGAGCGCGTCATTAATTTCATGTTCGAGGCGGCAGAAGAGGCCTACAAACTGGGCATCCCCATAATGACAAGGCACAACGAAGTTGCCCCGCACCAGTACGAATTTGCCCCTATATTCGAAGAATCGAATATTGCTGCCGACCACAACCAGCTTCTGATGGAACTTATGAAGAAGGTCGCGTTAAGACATAACCTGGTCTGCCTGCTGCACGAAAAACCGTTCGCCGGGATAAACGGCAGCGGCAAGCACTTGAATTGGTCGCTGGCGGACGATAAAGGGGCCAACCTCCTGAACCCGGGCGACACGCCCGAAGACAACCTGCAGTTCCTGGCGGTCCTTGCGGCCGTCCTGAGGGCCGTCCATAACTATGCGGATCTTTTAAGGGCCAGCGTCGCCATGGCGGGGAACGAGCACCGGCTGGGCGCGAACGAGGCGCCGCCGGCGATTATAAGCGTCTTTCTCGGGGATCAGCTGACGAAGATCCTGGATATGCTGGAAAAGGGCGTAAAGACCTCCGTATCCAAAAAAGATATAATGGATTTCGGCATAGCGCGCCTGCCCAGGTTCAACAAGGATACCACCGACCGGAACAGGACTTCGCCTTTTGCGTTCACCGGCACAAAGTTCGAATTCAGGGCCGTCGGATCATCGCAAAACGTATCGACGCCTATAACCGTGATCAATACGATCGTTGCCGATTCACTCGATTACGTTGCCGGGAAGATAAATAAGGCCGCTAACGGTAAGGACTTTAATGCGGCCGTATTGAAAGTAATATCCGAGATCGTAAAAGAGACCAAGAGTATCCGCTTCGAAGGTAATAACTACGCTCCCGAATGGATAAAAGAGGCCAAGAAGAGGGGGCTGCCGAATGTCGCGTCCACAGCGGAAGCATTAAAGGCGCTGACCAAAGAAAAGAATATCAGGCTATTCGAAAACTACAAGGTCTTTTCCAGGGAAGAGATACTGGCAAGATACCATATCTGGCTGCATACTTATAATACCATCCTGGAGATCGAGGCCAACACGCTTAACGAAATGGTCAATGCCAATATAGTCCCTCCGGGATACGAATACCAGATGCTATTGGCAGGCAACCTGCGCGACCTGGCAAGCCTGAAGAAGAGCGCGGCGCTTAAGATCGAAGCGGCCGTATTCGGCGACCTTAAGGACCACCTGGCGGAGGTTAGTTCCAAAATATACTATGTACGGCATAATGCCGGAAAGATGATGGCGCTCCTGGAAAAGGCAAAAAAAGCGCACCACGAAGAACGCGCAAAGATATATTTCGAAAAACTGAAGCCCCTCATGGAACATATACGTAAGCACGCCGACGCGCTCGAATGTGTCGTATCGGACGAGCATTGGGATCTGCCCAAATACCGGGAAATGCTCTTTATAAAATGATGCCGGAGTAATTGAATGACGGACAAGCCCAACATATTCGGGCGGGTAAAAGAGTTTGTTATAGGCAGGGCCCGCAGCCTCCACGACCCACAACTATTCCATAAGATATCCCTTATAGCTTTCTTTGCATGGGTCGGTCTGGGCTCGGACGGACTATCCTCATGTTGTTATGGTCCGGAAGAGGCCTTCCTGGCGCTAAAATCCCACATGTTCCTTGGCATATTCGTCGCTATTGCCACCGCCATAACAATATTCGTAATAAGCTCCAGCTACTCACAGATAATCGAACTCTTCCCCTCGGGCGGCGGAGGCTATTTAGTCGCCAGCAAGCTCCTTTCGCCGTCTTTAGGCATGGTCTCGGGATGCGCATTATTAGTAGATTACGTCCTGACCATAGCGCTCTCGATTGCCAGCGGTGCGGATGCCCTCTTCAGTTTTTTACCGCCGGCATTACTGCCCTTTAAATTATCTGTAGCCGTAATAGGCGTGCTGACTCTCATGGTTTTAAATATGAGGGGCACAAAAGAGTCCGTCATGCCGCTCGTTCCGATATTCCTTATCTTTGTGGGAACCCATATCTTCGTTATCCTATACGCCCTCATAACGCATGCCTCGCAGCTTGGCAGTGTGATAAACGCAACGATAAGCGATGTCAATATAACGCGGTCCGAAATAGGTACATTCGGCATGCTCGTCCTTATTATGAAGGCATATAGTATGGGTGCCGGAACATATACAGGCATAGAAGCCGTATCCAATGGCCTGCCAATATTGAGAGAACCTAAGGTCGAAACGGCCAAGAAGACGATGAAGTATATGTCCATATCCCTGGCGACCGTTGCCGGCGGCCTTATGCTGGGATACCTACTTTACGGGGTGCAATTCCAGGCAGGGAAGACGCTCAATGCCGTCCTTCTCGAAAATATGACCGTACACTGGAGCCCCGGTATCGCATGCATCTTTTTACTCGTTACGCTCGTATCGGAAGCTATAATACTTTTCGTCGCGGCTCAAACAGGATTCCTGGATGGGCCCCGCGTCCTGGCGAACATGGCGCAGGATAGATGGTTCCCGTTCCAGTTTGCCATATTAAGCGAACGTTTTGTTACACAAAACGGCATCTTCCTTATGGGCGGCGCGGCGCTGATTTTGATTGCCCTGAGCCGGGGTTCGGTAAAGTTTCTCGTCGTCCTGTATGCCATCAACGTATTTATAACGTTCTGTCTTTCCCAGCTGGGCATGGTGCGCCATTGGTGGAGTGTCAGGGGGAAGGTAAAGGCGTGGCTTAAGAAACTGGCCATAAGCGGCGTCGGCCTTATCCTGACAACCTTTATTTTGTTATCGGTGGTGATCATAAAATTTAACGAAGGCGGATGGATAACCATATTCATTACCGGCTCGCTTATCGCGGTGGCGGTTGCGATAAAGCGTTACTATAAGAGGACGATGAAACTGCTGGTGCGGCTAGATAACCTTGTCCACGCCGCCGAGATCGCAAAGTCTATAGAGGGAAATGAGGAGGCCAAGCCGGAACCTGTATACGATCCTGAATCGAAGACCGCTGTAATATTAGTTAACGGCTTTAACGGCATGGGGCTCCATACCGTATTTAATGTGCGCCGGCTCTTCGGCGACATCAGGAATTTTGTATTCATGACTGCGGGGATAGTGGACGCCGGAAACTTTAAAGGGGTCGATGCTATGGCCGAGCTTAAGGTCCATATACAGGAGGAGCTGGAGCACTATACTGCTTTTATGAAGAGCCAGGGGTTCTACGCGGAGAGTCATTTTACCATAGGCACAGAGGTAGCCGACGATGTTTCAAAGATGGCTTCCGAGATATTCGAACACTATCCCGACAGCGTATTCTTCGGCGGCCAGATAGTCTTTCCTGAGGATACTATTTTTACAAAGATGCTCTACAACTATACCGTATGGGCCGTCCAGCGCCGTCTGCACCAAAAAGGCATACCGTTTATCGTCATGCCGATAAGGGTGAGTTAAAATTTTTCGATTTCTGGAGTAATCCGATTTCGGGATTGTGCCTCGCGGGGACGCGCAATTTTCAGCCATGTGAAAATTGCGCTCGATAAAAGTTCTCGTACGCTGCCTCGAACTTTTAACGCCCCGCTCAGCACGAATCCCTCATCGGATTCCTCCGACGGAAAGTGAAAAATTTTACCTTGCTTGACACTAATTGTGAAGGATTTGTGAACGGCCTTTAAATTTTTAAAAATTCAGGCCGAGAACAAAGCCTTCACAATAAGGACAGGATCGGGAAATTTTTGCCTTGACAAGCTCTGTTTAACGCTTATAATAGATATAAATCGATAGACAATGATGTCTTAATCAAGGCCTCCTTCGGTAGGAAGGGCAAAGTAGGGGGCTTTATTTTTTAAAAATTTCAAAAAGGAGCATGAAATGGTATATGGGCTTACATTTTTTGAACAGGTCGCGATTTGGGGTGTTTTAGGCATATCTATACTCGGACTGCTTTACGCTCTCTTCCTTCGCAAGCAGATACTGCGGGAAGATAAAGGCGATGCCAAAATGATAGAGGTCTGGAACGCTATCAGGGAAGGCGCAAACGCATATCTTCGCAAACAGCTCTTCAGTATATTGCCTTTGATCGGCATACTTACATTCGCGTTGTTCTTTTCCGTATATATAGTGCCTCCTTCCGAAGAAGCGATGCAGCGCTTTGCCGGACAGCCGGAAAATGCGGTCAGGCTCATCATAGGCATAGGCAGGGCGCTCGCGTTCATCATGGGCGCGGTATTTTCACTTCTTGTCGGTCAGCTCGGTATGCGTATGGCAGTCCAGGGTAATGTAAGAGTAGCTCAGGCAGCAAAGAGGTCGTTTGGCGACGCGCTAAGGATAGCTTACCGTTCGGGTACCATCACCGGCATGCTGACAGACGGCCTGGGACTATTCGGCGGAACGATAATATTCATCATATTCGGCGTTGCCGCGCCCGACGCATTATTGGGTTTTGGCTTCGGCGGCACGCTGCTCGCATTATTCATGAGGGTGGGCGGCGGGATATATACGAAGGCAGCCGATGTCGGCGCCGACCTTGTCGGAAAAGTCGAGGCAGGCATCCCCGAGGATGACCCGCGCAATCCTGCAGTAGTCGCGGACCTGGTAGGAGACAACGTCGGCGATTGTGCCGGTATGGCGGCTGATATATTCGAATCATACGAAGTAACTATAGTGGCAGGATTGATACTCGGTCTTGCGCTATATCACATAACGCACAGGCTTGAATGGATAGTCTATCCGCTCCTCGTGCGCGGCATAGGCGTCTTATGTTCTATTATAGGTACTTACGCTGTAAAAGAAGGGCCTTCCAAGAGCGGTAATGCTATGAAGGCGATATTCCGCGGCTTCTTAACATCGGCCGCGATATCTGTTACCCTGTTCGGCGTGCTAGCGTTCGTTTACATGAACAAGCTTCCGGGCGGATGGTGGAGACCGTTCCTCGCAACGGCGGTTGGCGTAGGATTGGCGATCGCTATCGACCGTCTTACAGAATACTTTACAGGAACAGAAGGTAAGCCGGTTCGCGAGATCAGGAAGTCCACCGCAACGGGCTCGGCTACTACTATATTGTCCGGCATCGCGGTCGGATATGAATCTGCGGTATGGTCGATACTTGTCATAGCTACTACGATATTCTCATCGATCGTTATATTCGGAACGATTCCCGGGATCGCGGGCGCCACCAAGGTTGCCTATATATTGTACGGCGTTGCCATGACAGGCATAGGCATGCTGACCCTTACAGGCAACAACGTAGCCATGGACTCTTTCGGACCGATCGCGGATAACGCGAACGGCATAGCGGAGATGGCCTGGCACGGCAAAGAAGATAAGGAAACGAAAGAGGCCCGCCAGATTATGGCCGACCTCGACGGAGTTGGAAATACGACAAAGGCTATCACCAAAGGAGTAGCCATAGGATCCGCTGTAATAGCGGCTGTAGCGCTCTTTGGTTCATATATGGTCGACGTAAGCAAGGTACAGGCCGCGTTAGGTGTACCGTTAGCCGATCAGCTAAGTTCGCTGGGAATACGCGTTTCGGTGCCGCAGGTTTTCGTAGGTATGCTTATAGGCGGCGCCATACCGTGGTTATTCTCGGCATTCAGCATCCAGGCCGTGGCAAGGGCCGCTTCTCTTATAGTGCATGAGGTCAGGCGTCAATTCAAGCTGGGCGTGTTAGAAGGCAAGGTGAAGCCCGACTACAAGCAGGCCGTTGCCATCTCCACAACAGCGGCCCAGAAAGAACTCGTAAGCCTTGCGATCATATGCATAGTATCGCCCATAGTTGTGGGGCTCGTGCTTCAGGTCGAGGCGCTCGGCGGATTCCTGGCCGGTATAATTTTATCAGGACAACTGCTCGCAGTATTCATGTCAAATTCGGGCGGGGCATGGGATAACGCGAAGAAGACTATCGAAGATGAAGTGCGCAGCGTTGCCGAAAATACCGGCAAAGGTTCTGAGCGGCACAAAGCAGCGGTCGTCGGCGATACCGTAGGTGATCCGCTAAAAGACACCGCAGGTCCGGCGCTCAACCCTATGATAAAAGTAGTAAACCTTGTCTCTGTCATCATTGCGCCGATAGTTGTCCAGTATAATAAACTTGGGATTGGCGGGTGGGTAATAGTGTCGCTTTTATGCGCATCCCTGGTCTGGGCGGTGATGAAGAGTAAAAGAACGGCGCCTGATTTGGCCGTTTCAAAATAATATTTAGGCCATGTCGATGGAAAATCACTACCTTCTAGCGATAATATTCGTTCCTGTCATAGGCTCGTTTTTACTGCCGGTTGCCGGAAGGATATCCGAGCGGTTACGAAATGCTCTCGCGCTTATATTTGTATGCGTATCCTTAGCCGGTTCAAGTCTCCTCGTGCCGGCTGTCCTCGCAGGTAAGATACCGGCTATATCCATAGAATTACCATTAGGGTTTAATTTCTCACTCGCCGCAGACGGCCTGGCGGTCTTCATGGCGCTCGTCTCATCGCTTGTCGGCGCGATAATAGTCCTGTATTCGTTCGGATATATAAGCCATTACGACAACCGCAATGAATACTACCTCATGGTCGTGCTCTTCCTGGGTTCGATGATGGGGTTGGTCTATTCCGCAAACCTGATCCTCTTATTCGTATTCTGGGAGATAACTGCTCTAGCAAGCTGGCGTTTAATAGGTTTTTTCAGGGAAAAAACGCACGTCATAAGGGCGGATAAAGCGTTCCTCGTCACTGTCTTCGGCGCCTTAGCCATGCTCATCGGCTTCCTCTATATTTATGGGAAGACGGGATCATTCGACCTTGCGGTCATTAAAACCGCCCTAAAGTCCAATCCCATTCCTGACTTCGTCGTCGTCCTGATCCTTTTGGGGATACTTTCAAAATCAGCTACACTGCCGTTCCATACGTGGCTGCCGGATGCCGGCGTTGCGCCGTCTCCTGTTACGGCACTGCTCCATGCGGCGGTCCTTGTAAAGATAGGAGTCTATGTCTTTGCGCGTTTGTTCGTGGTGACTTTTCCCGTAGGAATATTATGGCTAACCGCCATGCCTATAATCGCGGCCTCCAGCGCGATCGTCGCCGCGGGCGCGGCCCTGATAGAGACGGATATGAAGAGGATCATAGCATACTCGACCGTCAGTCAGATCGCTTTCATATTCCTGGGCTTCGCCGTAGGCAACGGCGTGGGAGCGGCCGGAGCGCTGCTCTTTATACTGATGCACGGGCTCGCCAAAGGCGGGCTATTTTTATGCGCGGGCATAGTGGAACAGAATGCCGGGACAAAAGACATAACGAAGATGGGCGGCCTCTTTGCGACGATGCCCGTGACCGCGATATCGTTTCTGGCTTGCGCCTTCTCGATAATGGGCATTCCGCCGTTCGGCGGTTTCTTCAGCAAGTACCTCGTATTCTCCGGAGCCGTCAATAGCGGCCAGACTTTTATAACCATAGCGTTTTTGGTATGCGCGCTCCTCACGATACTCTATCTATTCAGGCTCTTTAACGCGATATTTCTGGGCTCAGGCGCGCTTACCGCAAAAGAAGGCTCGAAATTGATGGTGGCTTCGGTGGCTATACTGGCAGCACTTTCTCTTTTGAGCGGCATATATATTAAATATCCGTCTGATTTTGTCCGTATGGCCATAAAGCAGATGATGGGGATATAGATGAACCCGATATTATTACCTATACTGATTCCGATCGTATCAGCCGTTATCGCCCTGTTTATCCCAAAGAAGATGAAAGGCGTAAAGGAAGCTATCACCCTTATCGGGACACTGGCCAATCTCATCGTCGCCATATGCTTATTCAGGAGCAATCTTTCATATTCAATGCCGTGGGCGGGTTTCGGCGCGTTCGAATTTAATTTAAGGCTCTACCACTATAGCGCATTTACGATAGGCGCCTCCGCCGTCTTTGGCTTTCTTATAAGCCTTTATACGAGCGTATTCGCGTTCAAGAAGAACTACTCAAAATATTTTTATATATTTTTCCTGGCATCGCTGTCGTTCTTGAACGGCGCGGCGCTGGCAAGCAACCTTCTGGCCATTTTCTTTTTCTGGGAAGCGCTTCTCATGACACAGCTTGGCCTGATCGCCCTGGGCGGCAAGACGGCATTCAAGACGGCCACGAAGGCCTTTATCATCGTAGGATTGAGCGACCTCTTCATGATGGTCGGCATGGCGATATACGGCCATATTGCCTGCACGTTCAACCTCGGCGTAACCGCGATCAGTCTCGCCGGGCTTGGGGGGCTGGCCTTTACCTTCCTCGTCATAGGCGCCATAGCAAAGTCCGGGGCGATGCCTTTTCATAGCTGGATACCCGACGCCGCGATCGACGCGCCGCTGCCATTCATGGCCATATTCCCCGGAGCGCTCGAAAAGATACTCGGCATATATTTCCTAACCAGGATCTCGCTCGACATGTTTAAGCTGGAGCTGAATTCATGGGCAAGCTACATGCTCATGACGGTCGGCGCCATAACCATAATATTTGCCGTCATGATGGCGCTCGTTCAGAAGGATTACAAGAAGCTCCTCTCGTACCATGCTATAAGCCAGATCGGCTACATGGTCCTGGGTATCGGCACGCTCGTTCCCGCCGGTATAATAGGCGGCATATTCCACATGATCAACAACGCGATGTATAAGAGCTGCCTGTTTTTAACAGGCGGCGCCGTAGAGAAAGAAGCGGGCACTACGAACCTGGAGGAACTCGGCGGCATCGGGAAGAAGATGCCGGTTACCTTTATATGTTTCATCATCACGGCCCTTGCGATATCCGGCTTCCCGCCATTAAACGGTTTCTTTTCCAAGGAACTGGTGTATGACGGCGCGCTTGAACGCGGGCGGATCTTTTATCTGGCTGCCGTCATAGGTTCGTTCTTTACGGCCGCCTCATTTCTAAAGCTCGGACACGCGGCATTCCTGGGCAAGCTGGATAAGCGCAACGATAAAGTAAAAGAGGCTCCGCTTGCCATGCTAACGCCGATGATAATTATTGCGGGCGCATGTATATTGTTCGGCGTTTACAATGCCTTGCCGCTCAAATTCCTAATACAACCGATACTCGGACCCGAGAGGCTGGCGGGGCGTAATTATTCCGGTTTTCCGGCAAATGCCATGCTCGTCATTATTTCTCTGGCCGTCTTAATGGGTGCCTTCTTAAATCACATCTATGGCGTCAAGAAGACCGGGAAGGGGATAGGCGCGGTGGACCATATACATTATGCGCCGGTATTGGGCTGGATATATTCCCGGGCGGAGGAAGGTTATTTCGACCCCTACAACATAGGGTTCTCGATCATAAACTTTATTTCAAGTATTGCGGCCCGGGCCGATAAGGCGATAGATTGGGTATATAACAGCCTCATAGTCACCGTAACGGATCAAACTGCCCTAACGATAAGAAGGATGCATAGCGGCAGTTATCCGTTGTATATACTCTGGTCGCTGGGCGCGGCAGTGCTCGTCATAATCTTTTTAATGCGCGCGATCTAAAAAGCCGCAGCCGGCATTTAAATGCCGGCTGCTAATACGAGAGGATATTAAGTGCCGTCATTGATGATATTGATCCCATTATTCGGCGTAATTATACTGAACCTCTTATTTGCCGGAAACGTCAGAATGAGGAGGTGGGCGTTTTTATTTGCCCTGGCGGTATTTGTACTGCAGATCGTGGTTGCCGTCTTCCACCACCCATTCCTCTGGAAAAACTCTCTGGACCGCATAGATTCATTCTTCGGGGTAAGTTTTTTCGTCGATCATTTAAGCTTCATAATGTTCATCTGCATCGGGATGGTTTCGATCACCAGCCTCTTCGTTGCGCGATATACGATGGCGGAAGAGTCCGGCAGATTCAAATTTACGAACCTCCTCATATTGGCATCCCTGGGCATGAGCGGGATAATAATGGTAAAGGACATCTTTTCGCTCTATGTATTCATGGAGATAACCGCCGTTTCATCGTTTCTTTTGATAGCTTATCCGAAGAGCCTCGAGTCGCTCGAGGGCTCATTCAAGTATCTCATCCTGTCGGCGGTAGCAACGGTCCTCATGCTCTCATCCATCGGTTTATTGCTTCTGGTCTCGGGCAGTACATCATTCTCCGCAATAGCGGCCGGTATAGGAGCCTCGCGCAATAGCTCGCTCGTCATCCTGGCTGTCGGCCTCTTTATCTGCGGACTATTCATAAAGGGGGGGCTCGTGCCTTTTCATGGGTGGCTGCCGGACGCGTATATGGCGGCGCCGGCGCCGGCGTCGATACTCCTGGCAGGCATAGTGACTAAGGCCGCAGGCATATACACGCTGATCAGGATAGTGACATCTCTATTTCCTTACGACCAGGCCGTAAATTCCATCCTAATGTTCATCGGGACGATATCGATATTTGTCGGCGCGATCGCCGCCATAGGCCAGGATAATTTTAAGCGCATGCTTGCGTATTCCAGCATAAGCCAGATAGGATATATAATACTCGGGCTCGGCGCAGGAACGGGATTAGGCATCGCGGGGGCGGTCTTCCATCTCTTTAACCATTCGGTCTTCAAATCGCTCCTCTTCGTAAATTCAGCCGTTGTGGAGAAGGAAACGGGCACCTGTAACATGAACAAGATGGGCGGCATTTCACAGCGGATGCCGGTCACAGGAACCACTTCGGTCATAGCTTTTCTATCGACGTGCGGCATTCCTCCGCTCTCCGGTTTCTGGTCGAAATTGATAATCGTCATAGCGCTCTGGCAGGCGGGTCAATATACATATGCGGCGCTGGCCGTCATTGCAAGCGTGATCACCCTTGCGTATTTCTTATCGATGCAGCGCCGCGTATTCTTCGGTAAGCTTAAAGTTGGATTAGAAAATATAAAAGATGCGGATAAAGGCGTTATAGGCGTATCGATAATCCTGGCCGCAATCATCGCAGGCGTTGGAGTATTCTTTCCGTTTGTATATACCACGCTCATATCGCCCGTAAAAGAGATACTGATAAGGTAATTATGAATATGGACATGAATATCGCGCTCTTGATACTCACAACCGTAGCGGCGCTATGGACAGTCATGGCCAGGAGCCTTTTGAAGGCGACTATAGGGCTAGCCGTGACAAGCGCCCTTATAGCAGTAATAATTTTCAGGCTCAATTCACCGCTTGCCGCGGTCTTTGAACTCTCCGTCTGCGCAGGCCTCATAACGGCGATCTTTGTCAGCACCATAAGCCTTACGAAACCGCTGACGCATAACCAGATACTCCAGGCATCTAAAGACAGGATGAAACGGTACTGGTATCTGCCCGTCATCCTGGTCGTTATCGGCGCCGGGCTTGTTTGTATGAAGGCAGGGCAGGGCCCTGCGATGGCCAAACCCCTGGAATCGGCGATCGATGTCCGGACGATGCTGTGGGACTTAAGGAGGCTGGACCTCCTTGGCCAGGTAATGATCCTGATCGCAGGCGCGCTTGGAGTGGTTATGCTATTCGAGGAGACGAAGAATGATAAGCGGTAATTGGCAGACCTTTAGCACGTTCGGATTTTTCATCATACTGTTATTTGTCTGCGGCGCATATTGCCTCGTCGTAACCCGCAGCATGATCCGCGCCATAATAGGCATCGAGTTATTGGTAAAGGCCGTCACGCTTCTCATCATCGTGGTCGGCGATATAACCGGGCGCGCCGCGCTGGCCCAGAGCCTGGTCATAACTATCATCATTATAGAAGTCGTAGTCGCGGCCACGGCCGCAGGCATTGCGCTGTCTGTCTTCAGACACACCGATTCTCTCGATGTAAGGAACCTTAAGAATTTGAAAGGTTAACTAAAGTGACTCTAAACGATATCTTATTGACACCGCCGGCAGCTTTTGTGATAACGCTCGCCGGCATGCTTATCTTTTTAAAATTGTTATCGGCTTTATCGTATAAGAGTAAAACGCATGGGGAAGGGGCGGAGAAATCATATGCGTGCGGGGAAGAGCCGCCGGTGAATATGGTGCAGCCCGACTACAGCCAGTTCTTTCCTTTCGCTTTCTTCTTTACGCTCCTCCACGTATTTACTTTGACTATCGCGACCGTGCCGCTTGTAACCGTCGGGTCGTTCGTGATAGCCGTGATATATATAACGGCCGCCATAACGGGGCTCGTCATACTTTTCAGGAGATAACCGCAGATGGGATTGGTCCAAAAGATCGTCACATGGTCCAGGATAAAATCGCCGTGGATACTCCATTTCAATACCGGCGCGTGCAACGCCTGCGATATCGAGATAATAGCGGCGCTCACTCCGCGCTATGACCTGGAGCGTTTCGGCGTACAACTTAAAGGCACGCCGAGACACGCCGACGTATTGGTCTGTTCCGGCCCCGTGACACGCCAGATAAAAGACAGGCTTAAAAGGATCTACGATCAGATGCCGGCGCCGAAATTTGTCGTCGTGGTCGGGACGTGCGCATGTTCGGGCGGGGTATTTGACGGCTGTTACAGCGTAGAATCCGGGATCGACAAGGTTATACCGGTTTCGGCATATATCCCCGGATGTCCGGCAAGCCCCAAGGCGATAATCGACGGGGTGGTAAAACTGCTGACGAGCCTCGAGAACAAGGAAGAGAAGAAAAAGTGACCAAAGAAGAATCGATCCAGAGCGAACTGATCAAAAAATTCGGATTTCTTGAAGGTCGGACGAGGATCCAGAGGCCGCGGCGCATATTTGCCGAGGTGCCCTTGGATTCTTTTAAAGATATATTCGAATATGCCGTGCAGAAGCTTGGCTTTGTGATACTTTCGACCATAACGGGCCTTGATGAAGGCGCAGCGCTGGGATTTATATATCACGTCGGCAGGGAAGATGGTATCATGTTAAATATAAAGGTAAAGGCGGACAGGGTGAACCCGGTCATAAAGACTATAACGGGGTATTTTCCTGCCGCCGATATTTACGAAAGAGAATTGATGGATCTTTTAGGGGCAAAGGTCCAGGGCCTTCCCGAAGGGAAGCGATATCCTCTATCGGATGACTGGCCGCCGGGCGAATATCCTTTGCGAAAAGATTGGAAAAAAGAGCCCGAGAAAGACGAGGTTAAGACCAATGCATAAAGTAGTGATACCCATAGGACCTCAGCACCCGGCTTTAAAAGAGCCCGAGAGCTTTAGCGTGACATTAAGCGGAGAGAGGATAATGAAGTTCTCCGCGCGGCTCGGCTATAATCACCGAGGCATCGAGAAGGCCTGCGAAGAGAGAACATACATACAGGATGTCTATTTAACCGAACGCATCTGCGGCATATGCTCGCATTCACATTCTACATGTTTTGTGCAGGCAGTTGAGGAGATCGCCGGCGCTCCAATACCGAAACGCGCTCTATACATCAGGACGCTCGTCGGAGAATTGGAGAGGATACACAGCCACCTCCTGTGGCTCGGCGTAGCCGGGCACGAGGTGGGATTCGATACGCTTCTTATGTATACGTGGCGCGACCGTGAAGTCGTTATGGACATCCTCGCGATGCTTACAGGAAACCGCGTAAATTACGGCATCAATACGATCGGCGGCGTCAGGCGCAATGTAACGGCCGAGCAGGCCAAAGAGATACTGAAAGCTATGGACACGCTCGAGGAACGCACAAAATATTATATCCAGATAGCCACTAAAGAGACGACCCTCATCCAAAGACTTTCGGGAGTAGGGGTCCTGTCGAATAAAGACGCCGTGAAGCTGGGAGCAGTTGGTCCGACCGCCAGGGCATCCGGTGTAGACAGAGACGTCAGGAGAGACGATCCCTATGCCGCATACGCTGACGTTAAGTTCAAGGTCGTCACCGACAACCATAACGATGTCTATGGCCGTACGCTCGTCCGCGCGGGCGAGCTTTTGGAATCGTACAGCATCGTCCGTCAGATAATAAAGAATATGCCCGAAGGGCCTATCGTTGTAAAGGTGCCGCGAAAGATACCCGCCGGAGAGGCCGTCTCCCGGTATGAAGCGCCGCGAGGCGAAGACATGCACTACGTAAAGTCCGATGGAACCGAGAAGCCCGAGAGGGTAAAGGTACGCGCGCCGACATTGGCCAATATACAGACCGTTGCGCGGATGCTGGAGGACAGGCAGCTTGCGGACCTGCCGATAGTGATCGCCGCGATCGACCCTTGCTTCTCCTGCACCGACCGGCTGACCGGAGTAAGGCGCGCTGGAAAGAGAAAGAAGGATGTCTTGAAATGGGAAGAGCTCCATTCGTATAGCATCCAATATTACCGGGAGCATGGGATCGATTTTACGGATCTCAACAAGAAGATGATGAAAGCCTTAAAATAATGATGAGCATATTTTACATCCTGGTATTCCCCGGGTTTTTATTCCTAAGCGCATTTGGCCTGGCCGCTCAATTCGTCGACAGGAAACTCTGCGCAAGGCTGCAGAACAGAGTAGGGCCTCCGTGGTTCCAGCCGCTCGCGGACTTCATAAAACTTTCAGCCAAGGAAGATATAATACCTGAGGAAGCTAACCCGTCAATGTTCAAACTGATGCCGGTCCTGGCCATAACGGCCGCTATCACGGCGATCTTCTACATACCGTTGTGGAGCGTAAACCCGATATATGCCTTTAGCGGCGACCTGATCGTCGTCCTATACCTATTGACGATACCGACGCTGACATTCTTCCTGGGCGGCTGGTATTCGACTTCGCTCTACTCCAGGATCGGCGCGGTAAGGGCGCTGACACAGCTCTTCGCGTATGAAGTCCCGCTCCTGATGAGCATACTGGCCCCGGCGCTCCTTGCGGACACGTGGTCTTTAAGCGAAATGTCATTATTCTATTCCGTCCATCCATTTTTCTGGTTATTCAATATCCTTGGTTTCGCGATCTCCATGATAGCGCTGCTGGGTAAACTCGAGAAGGTGCCGTTCGACATACCGGAAGCGGAGACAGAGATAGTAGCCGGGACCTTCACCGAGTATAGCGGAAGGCTCCTGGCGCTCTTCAGGCTGGGGATAGATATCGAGGCGATAGTCGGCGCGGCGCTCTTATCTGCCGTATATCTGCCATTTGGCCTCGGACTTGGTCCGGCGGCCGGATTCCTGCTGTTTGTCCTAAAGGTGCTGGCCATAGTCTGCACCCTCTCTATCTTAAGAACGATATTCGCCCGGCTGCGTATAGACCAGATGATCTGCTTTTGTTGGAAATGTCTTGCTCCGCTCGCGTTCATACAGCTCTTCATAGACCTTATATTGAAAGGATTTATCGTCCGATGATAAGGCCCGGCAAGATGTTAAAACAGGTCCTGGAATCCGTATTTAAAAAACCCGCTACTACGAAGTACCCATTCGAAAAAACCCAGATGCCGGCCAACTTCAGAGGAAGGATAGCGTTCCATCCCGAACGATGCATCGGCTGTAAACTCTGCATGAAGGATTGCCCGTCGGGCGCCATAGAGATCCGTAAAGTCGGCGACAAAAAATTTGAATGTGAGATAGACCTCGGTAAATGCATATATTGCGCCCAGTGCGTCGACTCATGCCTGAAGAAGGCCCTAGAAGCGACTAAAGAATTCGAGCTTGCCGCCCTGGAAAGAAATAAATTAAAGGTGACCTATCCGCCTACGCCAACTGACTGAGATAACGGAGGGCTTCGGCGGATTTCACACCTGACGCATAATTCGTGAGGTTCCATCGTGCCGAAACTGGAGAAGTTTCTAAAGGATAGGCTCAAAAACGCTAAGAAGGTGGCGTTGCTTGCCATAGGCTCTGACTTAAGATCGGACGATGCGGCAGGTCTACTTGTGGCCGAAGAGGTAAAGAGACTATTAAAAAAACCTGCCCGCAACTTTAAAATATTCATAGGCGCAACCGCCCCGGAAAACCTTACCGGTGATATTAAAAGATTCACACCGTCCCATATAATCCTGGTCGACAGCGTCGAGTTTGGCGAGAAACCCGGCTCGATAATAGTCTTGAGCCCGCGCGACATCGGCGACGGCGTATCGTTCTCCACACATAAAATGCCGTCGAGGGTATTGATGCAATATTTCTCAAACTCGTTCGAATGTGACCCGTTCCTTATAGGTATACAACCCGCATCGGTCGACCTGGGTAAGCCGCCGTCCAGGCTCGTAATGAACTCATCCAGGGAAGTAGCGGCTGTAATAGCCAAAGCGGTCGGCAATGGGCAACGGGCAAAAAGGATTAGTTTTGCCGGGGCGCGCAATTGACAAAAGTCTATAAGTGGATTAAAATAGGTGGATTACTCTCATTTATTCCTATCGCCATGGTTGCGGGGCCGATGGGCGGTTATTTTCTGGCGGATTACCTTGAAAAGCGGTTCGCCCTGCCGTCTTTTACGTCTATCATCTTTATTGCGATAGGATTTATAGCAAGCATCAAAGAGACGGTAAGGATAATCAGGCTGGCCCTCAAAACAGAAAAAGAAATGGAAGCCTGATGGAGAGTCTTCTTAGATGGCTGCTGGGATTTATCGTCGGCGCGGCATGGTCCTCGGCGAACTTCTATTTTACGATAACGATACTTAAGATAAGCGTCTTACGGAAAGACGCGGCGAAGCTCTGGGCCCTGATATTGCTGAAATTTCCGGTTCTATATCTTGCGGGGTTCCTGATAGTTATTTCTAAGACCTTTCCGCTATCAAGCCTGCTGGCGGGGTTGACGGCGGCCCTTATTACGATGGGGATAGCCAAGCTATGCACGAGACGGGCGTAAGTAAAAGCGCGGAGCTCCCGAACGCCGTATCGCTCCTGGCCGAGAGATTCGCGGGAACGGCTTTCGCGGATAGCCTGATGAGATGGGAGAATCTTATATTTTCGCTCATCATCGTGGCCCTGATCACTCTGGTTGCCGTAAGAGCGTCCCGCAGGATCGCGCCCATACCCGGCCGCCTGCAAAGTTTCTTCGAGACATTCGTAAGCGGTGTGAACGATTTTGTCTGCGGCATCATCGGGGCGAAGGGGAAAGAGTACGTCCCTTTCATCGGCACGCTCTTTATATATATACTCTGCATGAATCTTGCGGGTATCATACCGCTTATAAAATCGCCCTCCACCAGCTGGTCGACGACGCTGGGGCTCGCGTTATGCGTATTCTTTTACGTCCAGTACGTCGGTTTTAAGGAGCTTGGATTCTGGGGCTATATAGACCATGCCTTAGGCAGGCCGAGGGGCATACTGGCGTTTTCGGTC
Source organism: Candidatus Omnitrophota bacterium (assembly GCA_041650935.1). Classification (GTDB taxonomy): domain Bacteria; phylum Omnitrophota; class Gorgyraeia; order 2-01-FULL-45-10; family 2-01-FULL-45-10; genus FEN-1322. The sequence continues at coordinate 610,002 of JBAZKH010000001.1, read as the reverse complement.
TTCATCCCGGCCATGATGTTTATCCTGCACATCGTATCCGAGCTCGTAAGGCCGATAAGCCTGTCACTCAGGCTCAGGAGCAATATATGGGGCGATGATATGCTCCTTGCGGTATTTGCCGGTTATGGGCTCAAGGCAGTGCCGCTGCTTCTATTCAATTCGCTTATGGCGATAGTCGTTTCACTGGTGCAAACGCTCGTCTTTTGCCTGCTGACGACGATATATTTTACGCTTGTATTGACGCATGAGGAGTCAGAACATAATGACAAATGCCAAAGATCAAATGTCAAATGAATATCAAATACCAATAACAAAATTATATTTTTAAATTTTGACATTGGGTTTTTGGATTTCATTTGTTATTTGGATTTTGCCATTTGAAATTTGCCGGTAACGGTAGTTAAAGTCAAAGGAGAAAAAGATGGATTATAAATCGGTACTTGCAATAGGGCTTCCACTGGGCCTTGGCATAGTGGCATTCGGTTCCGCAATGGGACTCGGGAAAGCGGTCGCTTCGGCTATGGAGGCAACGGGCCGCCAGCCTGAGGCCGCGACAAAGATATTGATAAACATGGCTACGGGATGTGCCTTTATCGAAGCGCTCACAATATACGCTCTCGTATTCGTCTTCGCCCTGTCCGGGAAGATATAAGAGACCGTTAGAACGAAGATGCGATGGAACTGTTAAAGCTATTAAGCACGAATGAGATAGTCGCGCAGGTCGTAACGTTTCTGATACTCCTCTTCCTGATGAAGCGATTTGCGTGGCGGCCTTTCCTGAAGGTCCTCGACGACCGCAAGGAACGCATCGCCGCGGAATTTAAGGCGATCGACGCGGCAAGGGATGAGGCCTCCAGGCTAAGAGCCGACTACGAAAAGGCCATGGCCGGCGTCGAGGAGGAGGCGCGCAAAAGGATAGAGGAGGCCGTTGAAGAGGCCAGATGCGCGGCGGAAGCGATAAGGCAGGACGCGAGAGATGAGGGCGAAAAGATACTTGCCAAGACGCAGGAGACCATAAAGCAAGAGGTGGCCAAAGCTGAGGAAGAATTAAAAGATACTATCGCCAACCTCACGGTAGATATAGCCGCCAAGGTGGTCCAGGAACGGTTAACGGCCGAAGATGACAAAAAGATCGTTGAGACCTTCATAAGAGAGATGGAGAAGAAATAATGGACAGGGATATACTGGCCAAGAGATACGGCGATGCGTTTATGGCTTTCGTGAAAGAAGGGTGCGGCCTGGAAAAAGGCGTCGCGGATCTGCGGAACATCCGGAGAATGCTGCTGGATAATCCGGAACTCGACGGCTTCCTGCTGACGCCGGGGATCGACCAGCGCGAAAAATTCCAGGTGCTCGACAATGTTATCAGGGACGGTTTTTCCAAAGAGATTATATATTTTTTGAGGCTCCTGATCGATAAGGGCCGGTTCGATAAATTCAGCGATATCGCCGAGTATGTCAGGGTCACGTATTCGCACGGCGTCGAGGTGGACGCGCTCTTGAAAGTAAGCTACCCGCTCGACACCGACATGATCAGGATTGTCAAAGAACTCATAGAAAGAAAATTTAATAAAAAGCTCCATCTCTATATAGAGCTTGATTCCGACCTTCTCGGCGGAATTTATGCGAAGATCGAGAATATACTGATCGATGGTTCCGTGAAAAAACGCCTGGAAGATATGCGAGCAAAGCTCCTGGCTGCAAAGGTGGTATATGGCGCTTAGGCCCGAAGAAGTAACGGCAATTATAAAGAAGGAGCTCGAGAAATATAAAACGCGGCTCAGGGTGGAGTCTATCGGCACCGTTCTCCAGGTCGGCGACGGTATAGCGCTTGTATACGGTCTCGATGACGTAATGGTAGGGGAACTGGTCCAGTTTCCGGGAAACATCATGGGCATCGTCCTGAACCTGGAAGAGGATAAGGTCGGTATAGTCATCCTGGGATCCGAAAAGAATATCCGCGAAGGCGATATAGTCAAAAGGACCGGCAAGATCGCGCAGGTACCTGTAGGCGGCGCTCTCCTGGGAAGAGTTATCAACCCTCTCGGGATCCCTATAGACGGAAAAGGACCGATAGCCACAAACAAGCACAGGCCCGTGGAGGCGCCTGCGCCCACGATCGTCCAGAGACAGCCGGTCAAAGAACCTTTACAGACCGGCATCAAAGCCATAGATTCGATGATACCGATAGGCCGCGGACAGAGAGAGCTCATCATTGCGGACAGGCAGACCGGCAAGACCGCCATAGCGATAGACACGATCATAAACCAGAAAGGCAAGGGCGTATATTGTATATACGTTGCCATAGGCCAGAAGATGTCGAATATAGTGGCTGTAAACGAGATCCTTGCTAAGCACGGCGCTATGGAATATACGATTATCGTAAGTGCCTCGTCCAGGGCGGCGGCATCGCTCCAGTTCCTCGCGCCATACGCGGGATGCGCCATGGCGGAGGAATTCATGCATTCCGGAAAACATGCCTATATCGTATACGACGACCTGTCAAAACACGCCCAGGCATACCGGCAGCTTTCACTGCTCCTGCGCAGGCCGCCGGGAAGGGAAGCGTATCCCGGCGATATATTCTACCTGCATTCGCGGCTCCTCGAGCGTTCGGCAAAACTTACCGACGAACTGGGCGGCGGATCGCTGACGGCGATCCCGATAATCGAGACCCAGGCGGGGGACCTGACGGGCTATATACCTACAAACCTCATCTCTATTACCGACGGGCAGATATATCTCGAGAACGACCTGTTCTACGCAGGAGTGAGGCCGGCGATAAATGTCGGGCTGTCGGTATCGAGAGTAGGCGGCAAAGCCCAGACCAGGGCGATGAAACAGGTTGCCGGCAGGCTGCGCATAGACCTCGCGCAATACAGGGAACTGGCAACGTTCACGCAGTTCGGCACAGAGCTCGACAAGACGACCCAGGCACAGCTTACCAGGGGCAGCCGCATGGTGGAGATACTGAAACAACCGCAATACTCGCCGCTTACCACGGCAAAGCAGGTAATGATACTATTCGCGGGCACCAACGGCTATTTCGACGACCTGCCGATCCCGAGCGTCTTAAAATTCGAGTCGGAATTTTATAGTTATATGGACAAAAACTTACCGGAGATCGAAAAAGAGATCGAATCAAAAGGCGCGTTGGATGACGCAATGCGGAAAAGGTTAAACGACGCTATCGCGGCATTTAAGGCCGCGTTCAACGCGGCACATAGATTATGATACAGAGTTTCCGCCAGCTGAAGAACAGGATCAAAGGAATAGAGAGCACGCGTAAGATAACTCACGCGATGGAGATGGTTTCTGCGGCAAAGCTAAACCGCGCCAGGAGTGATTTTGTCTCTTCAAAGGCTTACTTCGCCAACCTGGGACGCATCCTGTCCGAATTTTTATCCGATACAGCGCCCGTCAGCCACCCGCTCCTGGAAACGAAGACCGGAACTAAACAGATCTCTCTGATGGTAATTGCCTCCGACGCGGGGCTTTGCAGTAATTATAATCATAATATAATCCGGCTTGCGCGTGAATTCGCGGAGAAGGCCGGTAAGGCTAATGTAAGGATCATAGCCGTAGGTAAAGAGGTATACTCATATTTTAAAAAAGAGGGTTATGCAGTCGAAAACTCATACCTGGGTATCCGGGGGAAATTTTCGAACGAAATAGCCGCGGATATCGCAAAGACGCTTAAGGATAGCTTCCTCGAGAACGGCGCCGGCGAGGTCTATGCGGCATATACTCACTTCAAGCCGAACCTGCGCCATCTCCCCGCGGTCGAGCGGATTCTGCCAATAGCTTATCCGAAAAAAGAGAACAGGTTCTATATCCTGGAACCGGATAAAACACTGCTTCTCGGCGAACTAATAGCGAAATATTTCTTGTACCATATAAGGGGCATACTTCTGGACGCGCTCACAGCCGAGCACTCCGCAAGGATGCTCGCGATGAAACTGGCGACCGACAACGCCGACGAATTGATAGAAGTGCTCACGCTCCAGAAGAACAAGGCCCGGCAGTTTGCCATCACGAAGGAAGTGCTCGAGATAGCTATGTCGGCCGAGGCCCTGAAAGGTTAAATCATGGCAGACGGCGAAATATTACAGGTTATCGGCCCGGTGGTCGACATACGTTTCCCCGAGGGAGAAGTTCCGGAGATACTGAATGCGATAAAGATCACGGAACCCTCCAGGAATATCGACCTGACCCTTGAAGTCGAGCAATTGATAGGCAATAATACCGCCCGGTGCATGGCGCTGGGTGTTACGGACGGCCTGGTGCGCGGCATGAAAGCCGTGGATCTCGGCACCCCTATAAGCGTTCCGGTCGGGGACCAGACCCTCGGCCGCATATTCAATCTGCTCGGCGAGCCCATCGACGAAAAGGGGCCTGTGCCTGACGCGCGAAAGCGTTCCTCGATACATAAGAACCCGCCTTCGTTCGAAGAGCAGGTTCCCGTCCAGGCCATGCTCGAGACAGGACTGAAGGTTATCGACCTGCTGGCCCCGTACCCGAAGGGCGGCAAGATAGGCCTGTTCGGCGGAGCGGGGGTCGGTAAGACCGTCATAGTAATGGAGCTTATCCGCACGATCGCGACCCAGCACGGCGGGGTATCGGTCTTCGGAGGGGTCGGCGAGCGGACCAGGGAAGGCAATGAGCTCTACCTGGACCTGATAGAATCAGGCGTAATAAAGAAGACGGCCCTCGTATTCGGAGAGATGAACGAATCTCCGGGGGCAAGATTCCGCGTCGGGCTTTCGGCGTTGACAATGGCCGAATACTTCAGGGACGACCGGGGGATGGATGTTCTTCTTTTTATAGACAATATCTTCAGGTTCGTCCAGGCAGGTTCGGAAGTATCGACACTGCTCGGGCGGATGCCGTCGGCCGTCGGTTACCAGCCGTCTCTGGGCACAGAGATGGCGCAATTGCAGGAACGGATAGTCTCCACAAAGCGCGGCTCCATAACGAGCGTACAGGCTATATATGTCCCTGCCGACGACATTACCGATCCGGCCCCGGCTACAACTTTCCAGCATCTCGACGCGAAGATGGTCCTCTCCCGGCAGATAGCCGAACTCGGTATCTATCCCGCCGTCGATCCGCTCGATTCGACTTCACGCATAATGGATCCAAAAATACTGGGAGAAGATCACTATAATACGGCCATCAGCGTTCAAAAGGTCCTGCAGCGATATAAAGACTTACGCGATATTATCGCCATCCTCGGGATAGATGAGCTTTCGGACGAAGACAAACTTATCGTCGCCCGCGCGCGCAGGATACAGAGGTATCTTTCACAGCCGTTTTTTGTGGCCGAGCAGTTTACCGGGATAAAAGGCAAGTACGTTAAGCTGGCGGATACGATAAAAGGCTTTAAGATGATCCTTGAAGGAAAGCTCGACCACCTGCCTGAGCAGGCGTTCTTTATGGTCGGCGGTATCGACGAAGCCATAGAAAAAGCCGAAAGGCTCCTGAAGGGAGACCTGAAATAAGTGACCTGCTCATTTCACCTGAATATGATCCTGCCCGGCAGGATCGTTTATGATAAAAAGATTTTGTCGCTGGTCGTTCCCGCGGAGCTCGGATATCTCGGCGTATTGGCGCATCATGCGCCCATTATCGCGCGGCTCGTCCCGGGCAAGATCACATTGCGCTCCGACGAAGATGCTATGGTAGATTTTATCCTGACCGGCAACGGGCTTCTTGAGTTTTCCGATAACAGGGCCACCCTGCTCGTCGATTCGCTCGAATTACCTGCCTAGATGAAACCCCGCATTAATACGAAATATAAACTCATAATATTCGATATCGACGGTACGATCACGACCCATATAAGTTCGTGGAGATATATCCACGAGCGGCTGGGTTTATGGCAGGACCGCGCGTTCCGTTACCAGGAACAGTTCTTCGCGGGCAAGATCAGTTACAGGAGATTTTGCGAACTCGATGCCGCCCATTGGCGGGGAATGAGCCTCGGCAGGATACGCAGGATATTCGACCATGTCAGGTACTCGCGGAACGCCGTATCGTGCATCCGCAGGCTGAAAGCGGCGCATTTTAAACTTATCGCCGTATCCACAGGCCTTCAATTCATGCCTGATCGGCTGATGAAAGAACTTAAATTCGATTACGCTCTCTCAAACCGGCTTCAGTCCAGGCGCGGCCGCCTTACGGGCGGTGTAAAAATAAATATCTCTCACGGCGCAAAGCACAGGATCCTGCAAAAGATCTTCGGACGCTTCCGCGTAAAACCGCATGAAGTGATATGCGTAGGCGACAGCGAGGGCGATATTCCGCTGGCCAAAGTTTGCGGCTACTCGATCGCCTTTAACTCCTCGAGCGCGGAGCTGTCGCGGATATCCGACTACGACTGCAGGACACGGGATTTCAGGGAAGTATGCGGAAAGATATTTGAGATAACATGACAAAGCGGTTCCTGCCCACGACTCCGGAAGAAGCCAATGCGCGCGGTTGGCGCGAGCTGGACATAATTCTCATTACAGGCGACGCTTATGTCGACCATCCGTCTTATGGCGCGGCCATTTTGGGCCGCTTCCTGGAAGCGTCGGGTTTTCGCGTCGGCATAATTCCCCAGCCCGATTGGAAAAACCTCAAGGATTTCAAATCACTCGGCAGGCCCGGGCTCTTCTTCGGCATCACCGCAGGCAATCTCGATTCCATGCTCGCTAACTACACATCGAACAGACGCCGGCGGCGCGTGGACGAATACTCGCCCGGCGGAATAACCGGCCTGCGGCCTGACAGAGCAACTATAATCTATGCGAACAGGGCTAGAGAGGCGTTCCCGGGCGTTCCGGTAGTGATAGGAGGCGTGGAAGCGAGCCTGCGCCGTTTTGCGCATTACGATTACTGGTCCGACAAAGTGCGTAAATCTATCCTCCTCGACTCCAAAGCGGACATACTGGTCTACGGGATGGGCGAGAGACAGATTGCTGAAATTGCCGCGCGCATGAAGGCGGGTGAAGATATAAAACGCCTGGACGGCATAAGAGGCACCGTGATCGCGCGCTCCCGCCTCGAGCCCGGAGATGAGCATATACTACTGCCGTCTTTTGAGGACGTCGCCTCCGATAAAGATAAATTCAACGCGGCTTTCCGGACAATATATAAAGAGGCCGACCCGCGCCGCGGGCGGAGCCTGGTACAACCCCACGGCGAAAGATTCGTAATAGCGCTTCCTCCGGCCATGCCATTGACAACACCCGAGCTCGATAAGATATACGGCCTGGATTACGCCAGACGCTGGCACCCGCGTTACGACAAAGACGGAGGGGTGCCGGGCTTTGAGTCCGTCCGGTTCTCCATAATATCCCACCGGGGATGCTGCGGCGGGTGCAGTTTCTGTTCACTCTATCTCCACCAGGGACGTATAGTCCAGTCACGCAACCCGGACTCTATACTGGAAGAAGCGCGCGCATTGAGCGGGCGCCCGGACTTTAAAGGCACCATTACCGATATAGGCGGCCCGACGGCAAATATGTTCCTGGCCGAATGTAGGGAATGGGACGTAAACGGCGCGTGCCCAACCAGGCAATGCCTTATGCCCGGTAAGTGTAAAAACCTGACGATAGATTACGAAAAGACCGTCCGGATGTGGGGAATGGTGCGAACGCTGCCTAAAATCAGGCATCTCTTTATAGGAAGCGGCTTGCGTTACGATCTGCTGTTAGACAAGAAAGCGAATGAGTATTTAAAAGAACTTTGCCGCTACCACATAAGCGGCCGTTTGAAAGTAGCGCCCGAGCATACCGAGGAAGAGGTTCTCAGGCTGATGGGCAAGCCCTCTTTCCGGACGTATGAGGAATTCGCGGTAAAGTTCGATATGGCAAACCGCTCGGCCGGCAAGAAACAGTTTCTGGTAAATTACCTGATAAGCGGACATCCGGGATGCACTCTTGAAGACGCGTTGAACCTTTCGCTTAAGCTAGCTAAAAAGCATATACATCCCGAACAGATACAGGATTTCATACCTCTGCCCATGACAATCTCGGCAAGCATGTATTACACCGGCAAGGATCCTATTACAGGAAAAACGATATATGTCCCCAGGGGCCTGCGCGAACGGAAACTGCAGCGAGCTCTCATGCAATACACAAATCCGGCGAACAGGCGCTATTGTATAGAAGCGCTTAAGAAGCTCGGGAGGATGGATCTTGCCGGGATATTTTTAAGAGGAAGGCGCAAGCATGAGAAATGACCGGCCTTGTCTGGTGGTGGCGGATTCGGCGGGTAAGATATTCGGATATCCGCCTCTCGAACCGGCAGGTATGAAAGCGGGCGCATTCTTCGTCCTCGAGCCGGATAAACTGGTAAAACTGCCTGCCGGCAGCCAATTATTCAGGCTTCCCCGCAGAATGCCCGTCGGAGGCGATCCGCAGACAGGACGCTTCGTAGTCCTTCGCGGCGCTCTCGCGGTAGCGGCATTCGCGGCGCCGGGATACACATTGACGTATAATGCCGCCTATACAGCGGACGCAAGCGCCAAACCCCTGCCGCTATTTGCATACGGCGCGCTTGCTTCTTATAAGGGAGAGTTCTACACCACGGCCGTGAGGGTAGACAGGGACAGCCGGCACGATTCGACGCTCATCGACACCGTCAAAGTCAGAAAGAATATAAAGAGATTCAAAAAACTTTTTACGCGGAACCGGCTCGTCCGGCATCTTGCCGGTTGCGCAATCCTGCACGGATGTCCAAACGCCCAAAATTTCTTTCTCCAAAGGTACGAGGCGCCTCTTCCGGTATCGCCTTTATGTAATGCGGCTTGCGCGGGATGTATCTCGTATCAGAAAGGCGCGATCCGTTGCAGCCAGCCGCGCATTAAATTCGTTCCCACACCGGAAGAGATAACCGAGATTGCGCTATTCCACATCGAAAAGGCTAAGCATCCCATAGTCAGTTTCGGCCAGGGATGCGAAGGTGAACCTCTGCTTCAGGGGGACACAATAAAGACGGCCATATCGATGATACGCAAAACTACGCGGAAAGGACGCATCAACATAAATACGAACGGCAGCCTTCCGAAGGTACTGGCCGGATTGTTCGACGCCGGGCTCGATACCGTGAGGGTCAGCCTTAATAGCGCGAGAGAGCGCTATTATTCCGCTTATTATCTGCCGCGGAACTACTCATTCAAGGATGTTATGGCATCCATCAGGACGGCAAAAGCAAAAGGCGGTTTCGTTTCGTTAAATTACCTCACCATGCCGGGGTTTACGGATTCCCGCGAAGAGGTCCGCAGCCTCGAGGCTCTCATCGCGCGGCTTCACGTCGATATGATCCAGTGGCGGAACCTCAATTACGATCCGCTATTGTATTTCAAAAAATTACGGATAGACAAATTCGAGAATACCGGATTAATGGGAATCGCAGAGGAGCTGAGTTATCTGAAGAGGTTGTTTCCAAAACTTAGGATGGGGTATTTTAACCCTCACGCAGTTGTTTCTCGGCATCAATAATATCGCGATTTATCATACGGATCGCCGTCTTTATCCTGCCGGAAAGAACGGGGGAGATGGGCGCATCGCTTATCTCACGTAATATCTGGATCGCCATGCGAAAATAACGTATTACCTCGCCCTCATCCGTATCGGTGAGATCCAAAATCCGATCGAATTTCATTCCATGCATCCATCCTTCCATCGTTTTGGCCAGATTGAAATGCGGAGCCTTACAATATGGGTGGATCCCGTGCTTCGATTCTTTACGCACTATACTTTCGTGAAGGCTGGTGGAGACTGACTTCAGGTACTGGCTATGCTTAGAGAGCCCCACCACGACCTGACCCTTTCTCGGTTCGAAGACCGTCGCAACAGCCAGGATGGCGAGCCCCATCTCGTCGAGATTTTCGAAGACACCGTCGTCATACAGCTCCGCCAGGAGAAGCTCATAACCGTAGACCGCCTTTGCGAACTCGCCTTTGGGGGTAAGTTTTCCATTGGCGATATGTCCAAGCTCCTTGAGCAATTTTAACTTTTCCTCCATTGCGCGGAGGGCTTCGCGCTGCTGTCTGGGTTTGGTCTGGAAATAGTGCAGGGAGAGCGGATAGATATTAAATAGCTCATCTTTATACCGCGCGTAAAGGTTGAGCATCGTCGCATAAGACGCGTTGAACTGGCTATTCACATCCTCCGGCTTGCCGTAAATCACGCGCCGCACCTCTTCAAGCCGTATCCGGTGAAGATTGATGCGGCTGTAGACAAACCCTTCTTTATCGATACCGCGCCTGCCCGCGCGGCCCGCCATCTGGTAAAAATCGCGGGTCTTGAGCGCTCTCGTATAACTGCCGTAAAATTTCATAAGCTCGTCGAATATGACCGAGCGGCTGGGCATATTTATGCCGAGCGCAAACGTCTCGGTGGTAAAGATGACTTTAAGGAGCCTGCTAGTAAACAGTCTCTCGATAACCTCCTTTAAAGTAGGGAGCATGCCGGCATGGTGGAAAGCAACGCCCCTTTCGATAAGGGGCGCCATATCCAGCGCGCTCTTTTCATGTGTCAGGTCGAAGCGCCGGCAAAGATTCTCGTACATGGCAAGTATCCGACCGGATTCCGTCTTGTCGAGAAAATGGCAGTCATAGAGCTCTGAAGCAAGGTATTCGGCGCGCTTTCGCCCGAATACGAAATAGATGACCGGCAGGCCATCCCTCGATTCGACATATTTTATAAGCGAATGCGTCCTATTCTGCTTGTAACTGCGCGCCCCCTTAAGGCTATTAAGGTTATCGACGACCTTGTCGTGGCATTGGAAGAAGAAATGGAGCGGGACCGGCCGGGTATCTTCAATTACAACCTTTACGGTCTTCTTATGTATGGATTCTATCCAGGCGGCGAACTGCTTTATGTTCGGTATAGTCGCGGACAGGCAGAGTATGTTCATATGGGGAGGCAGGAAGATGAGGGACTCTTCCCAGACCGTTCCGCGCTCGGTATTATCGATATAATGGACCTCGTCGAATATTATCCAGGAATATTTCTTCAAGCTGTCCGGCGCGTCGAGGACCTTATTGCGGAATATCTCTGTAGTCATTATAAGGACCGGCGCTTCGGCATTCAGCGAAACGTCGCCGGTAAGGATACCTATATTATCGCCGTACCTGGCCGCAAAATCCCTGAACTTCTGGTTAGAAAGCGCCTTTATGGGCGCGGTGTAGATAACGCCCTCTTTTGCCGCTATACAGCTTTCGAGCACATGTTCGGCAATGGCGGTCTTTCCCGCGCCGGTCGGCGCGGAGACTATTACCGAGTGTCCCGCCTTTATATGCTCGATCGCCTCATTCTGGAACCTGTCGTATATCATAGAAGCATTATAGACGAAACGTCCGTAGAAGAACATAAAATTTTGCGATGCAGTAGTTACATGTGATGTGGCGATGTAGTTCGTAGGGACGCACAACATCGCCACATCACATGTTTTACTACTGGGAAGGGATCTGTTTCCACCCCGGGGTGGAAACATAAGGCCGGCCGAGCGGGGACCCTTTCGGACTGCGAAAAATTTTTGTCTATACAAATATTATGTAGTATACTATCCCCATGGGTTACCAACAGGCTATCGAAAAAGCGTGGAACACATTTTCCAGCCTTTCCGCCGATGACAAGCCGGTCTCGGTAAACCTTTTATCCGATACCTACACGATAGACCCTAAGGCCAAAACCATACTTTCCGGCTCTTGCAACGTTCCAGCCAAAGACCATATCTCCATAATACTTCTGCATTACCTTGCCTCAAAACTGAAATTAAAGACAGTCCCGTCCATTACGGGCGAATGGGTCGATTTCAACGAGATCGCGGGCGGCGCCGGTTATTATCCGGCATTCAAAAAACGGACAATCGACCGTATCCTGAAAAAATACGGTAACGATCCTGACTTAATAAAAGATTCACTCGCCAGGTTCCCGGGCACGATAGCCGATAAGGGGGATGTCGGGATCGTCATTCGCCCTTTTGAGGAAGTAGCCATGCTCATAACATTGTCAAAGGCGGATGAAGAGTTTGGTCCCGGTGCAAATATATTATTCGATAAAAATATCTCAAAGTTTTTTTGCACCGAAGACATAGTGGTCCTCACAGAAATAGTCGCGCACGCAATTTAACACAGGAGGGGATGATACGGATGAGAAAGAGGATAGGGATATTATCGGGCGGCGGTGACTGTCCGGGCATCAATGCGGTTATTCGCGCAGTAGCCAAAAAGGCCATGCTCGAGATGGATGCCGAGCTAATAGGCATCGAAGATGGCTATGAAGGCCTCGTCAATAATAAATACCGGCAATTGGAGTTGAGCGAACTTTCCGGCATACTGACTCTCGGCGGCACTATCCTCGGCACCTCGAAAAAAGCCAACCCCTACCGGTACGCTATACATCAGAACAGTAAACTGATGTTTAAAGACCTCTCACAGCGCTGTCTCGACAATATAGAGGGAATGGAGCTCGATTGCCTCGTATGTATCGGCGGCGACGGAACGCTCGGCATAGCGTACAGACTCTTCACCGACGGCGTACCGATAATAGGCGTACCCAAGACGATCGACAACGATATAATGGGGACGGATGTAACATTTGGATTCGATTCCGCCATGTGGATAGCCACCGAAGGCATAGACAGGCTCCACACCACAGCCCAGTCGCACCATCGCGTCATGATAGTTGAGGTCATGGGGCATAATGCCGGCTGGTTATCGCTCTACTCAGGCGTAGCGGGCGGCGGGGATATTATACTTATCCCGGAAATCCCATACGATATCGGCATTATCACCGAAAAGGTCAAAGAAAGGAACAGGCACGGTAAAAGGTTCAGCATAATCGTGGTAGCCGAAGGCGCCCGCCCAAAAGGCGGGGAGGTCGCGATACAACGCATAGTGAAAGAAAGCTGCGACCCCATACGTCTGGGCGGCATAGGATTTATGCTCGGGCAGGCTCTTGAAAATACAAGCGGGCTTGAGACGCGCACGGTAGTGATGGGCCATCTCCAACGCGGCGGATCGCCGACGCCGTATGACCGCGTACTGGCTACCCAGTTAGGGACCAAGGCCGTCGACATGATAAAGCGGCGGCAGTTCGGCAGTATGGTCGGAGTCCGGCGGAATGAACTCGTCAAGGTTTCGCTAAAAGAGGTTTCTAAGGGCGCCCGTAAGATATCTCTCGACAACCCGCTTATAGCATCCGCCCGGTCGCTCGACACTTCTTTTGGCGACAAACGATAAGATTCCTGCGAAGCAGAAAAGGAGATCGCGATGTCCAACGTATTCAATGCGGCTGAAGCCATAGATATGGGTATCGAGAAAGAGCGCAAACGGCGGGACTTTTACGGTTATGTTGCCGATAAATTCAGGGAGAAAGAGTTAAAAGAGCTATTCACGCGCCTGCGCGATTGGGAAGAGACTCATATAGCGAAATTTTCATCTATACGCGCCGCTCTCGAAGAATCGGAAACGACCGGGCTCTATAAGGACGAGTTCGCGGCCTATGTCAAGGCAACTGTCGACGACCTGCTGTATGACCAGGTCTCGGCCGAGTGGTTTTCGAAGAACGTACGGACACCGCTTGCGGCCATCCAGTACGGAATAGGCTTCGAAAAAGACGCCATACTCTTCTTCGGCGAGCTCCTTAGATATACCACTCCGTATCATAGTGAAAAGGTGCGCGAATTGATCGACGAGGAGAAGCGGCACCTCGTCTACCTGACCGGACTAAAACAGAAGTACAAATAGAACTCTAAGATAGACTTTATGAGAAAGCTATCCATCGCGTTAAATCTTTTGCTAACTATCCTTGTCATCGTCTTTATAATAGACATCATCACGAACATAATCACGTGCCTGTTCAACCTCGGGATTATGGCTGAGTCATTGGTCGATGCTGTGCTCGTAATCCTGCTTGCATACCCCGCGCTATATATATTTATCTTCCGGCCGATGTCTGACGAAGTGGCAAAACATCAAAAAGCCGCGAAAGAGCTGCGGAGGCTGGCCGCAATAGTCGAATCGTCCGACGACGCCATTATAAGCAAAACCCTGGATGGTGAGATCGTGACCTGGAACCACGGCGCCGAGAAAGTATATGGTTATACGCAGGCGGAGGCGATAGGGAAACCTATTTCGATCGTAGTGCCGCCGGAAAAGAAAGACGAGACAACCGATATCCTTAAAAAGATAGCTCGCGGGGAACCTTTCGAGTATTTCGAGACGACTCGTATCAGGAAGGACGGCACGACAATCTACGTTTCGCTCACAATTTCACCGATATACGATGAATCGGGCGCTATAACAGGCGCCTCCACCATATCGCGCGACATATCGGAGCGCAAGCGCATCGAAAAGGTGAAGGATGAATTCATAGGAACGGTTTCGCATGAGCTCAGGACGCCTCTATCCATAACAAAAGAAGGCATCTGCCTTATCCTGGATAAGATCCCCGGCGCGATAAATGAAGAGCAGGTAAGGATACTCACGATATCCAAGAACAATATCGACAGGCTGGCGCGCATAATCAATTCCCTGCTGGATATATCCAGGGCCGAATCCGGCAAGATAAAGGCCAGGCATGAGGCCTTTGATATAGTGTCGGTTGTAAGGCAGGCGATGGTCATTTTTGAGCCGAAGATCAAAGAAAAAAGACTGGCCCTGCGCTCTGAGTTGCCCAAAAATAGTATCATCATCCACGGCGACCCGGATAGCATTACGCAGGTACTGACAAACCTGATCGGCAATTCCTATAAATTTACAGACAGGGGGTCTATCGATATTTCAATAAAGGAGACGGCGGAAAATGTCGAAATATCCGTAGCGGATACCGGCATCGGGATAGCCCGGGAGAATATGATGAAATTATTTGGCAAGTTCCAGCAGTTTGGGCGCATGCGCGGACCGGGAGAGAAAGGCACCGGGCTCGGTCTTGCCATAGCCAAGGGTATAGTAACGGCACATAACGGAAAGATATGGGCGGAAAGCGAATTCGGCAAAGGTACCAGGATGACCTTCACATTACCGAAAAAGGCATGAAAGGAGCGTCGCAATGGCAATGGTAAAGAGGAAGATACTTGTAGTTGATGATGAGATAGATTTTCTTGAAATGATACGTTTAAGACTCGAGGCAAATAACTACACCGTAATCACCGCTATAAACGGGGACGAAGCGCTGGAGAAGTTCGCTAAAGAGAAACCGGCCGCCATATTACTCGATATCCTCATGCCGGGCATGGACGGCATAGACGTGCTGAAGAAGATACGCAAGACAGATACAAAGGTGCCTGTATTCATAATAACTGCGTTTTCGAATGAGGAAAGGTTCAGTGTTGCCAATAAGCTTAACGCATCGGGATTCATCGTAAAGACAAGCGATATTCAGAAGGAGATACAGAGTATAACATCGGCCATAGCGATCGCCGAGAATTTCAAAAAAAGCAGTTAAACGTAAAATGTCCTTCCAGCGCATACTAAAACCTGTCCTGGCCGCAACATTTGTTTTAGCAGTACTGTCCCCGCGTCTTTTTGCCGCAGAGCCGGGCGAGACGGAGAAGATGCTCCGCCGCATTACTCCTCCAATTTCCGTAATAAAAGAGATGGAAGTGGAAGCCAAACCGAAAGACCAGTGGTACTTCGACAGTTTTTACGAGCCGAGCCTTATATTGCAGGGAAACAAGACAGGGCGCTGGGGCGAGCTTACCAACACCTTCGGATACGCTCACCAGAATATCCAGGGATACTTTTCAGTCTCGGAATACGACAGGTTCGGCAATAACGACTACAACGCCAATTTCGGCTCCTACATAAATATGAAAAATTCATACCTCCGCCTCGAGAGCGGCTTTGGCTGGAACGTCAATTATACTTACGATTTCCAGGCTATAGGCGAATACGCGCACAAGCTTATAAAAGATGTCTTCTGGCAGGTCGGGTATAACTACAGGATGTACCGCACCTCGGGCGATTCCCACAACGTATATCCGGGCCTCATATATTACTTTGGAGGCCACTATATTGCCGCTAACTACGGCATAGGCTGGATAGAGAGCAGGGACGATGCCCACTTCGGCGTGATAAAAGGTGATTTCAAGATAACCGACTTCCTGCGGCTATCAGGCGGGACGGCGTTCGGCGAAAGGCTTTATGACATATTCGGCCGGCATGCCCACTCAGAGACCGGATACATAGTCTTTAGCGGGTTAAGCCTCAATCTCTACAAAGGCATCACGTGCAGAGTAGGCTGCAGTTACGGTACGGAAAAACCTAAATTCATAAAGCGGAGCCTCAACTTCGGACTTAACTTTAAATTTTGAATATGTATAATTATCACGCCGATCTCATAATAAAGATAGACGTAATCCTTTTGGGCGCGTCTCTTCTTTTAGCCGCGGCTATCGTACTCTATATCCTGGTTAAAAGACATACAAACGCCCTGCGGGATAAAGGTCTGCTTGAGCTGAAGAGGGCTCTCTACACGCTATTCCAATCCGGCAACGAAGACAAGACCTGCCTGGGAACCGTGGCCGGTTCAAGCGTCCAGCAATTTCTGGATATACAAGGCAATAGGCGGCGGGACGCCGTATTCTTCAATCAAAAGGAACAGGCGCTATTCAGGGAATGTTTCGTATCTTCGCGCGCATTAAGGCGCGCCGAAGAGGCCGCGCGAAATTCGCACAATAAGTGGCAGCGCATCGAAGCCATTATCGCCCTTGGTTACTCCGGAAAAGAAGAAACGGTCAGGATCCTGCGAAAGAGCCTTACCGCAAAAGATCAGGACATACATTACTTCACCGCGATTGCGCTCGCGCAGATGAAGACGGCCGATTCTGCGCATGCGCTGATAGGCCTGCTGGAACAGGATCATTTTATGCAACGGAAACTGGTATCGCTGCTCGAATCTTTCCCCGCCGGCATTGCCGGCGATATAATAAAACTGCTGGATGAAAAAGATCCGTCCGTTCGTTTCTGGGCGCTAAAGCTGCTCCCTAAATTCAAACCCATGCAATGCCGGAAAAAGGTAGAGGCGCTTGCCGGGGACCCCTCGGATAAAGTCAGGGCCGCGGTATGCGAATGCCTGGGCGCGCTGGGCGGAAAAGAATCGCGGCCCGTCCTTGAAAAATGTCTTGAGGACGAAACCTGGTTTGTCAGGATGCGCGCCGTCCAGGCCCTGGCGCAAACGCTCGGCGGAGAATCTATCCCGGTCATACTAGGCTCCTTGAATGACGGCTCCATCCCTGTCCTCGATACCGTCAAAGCCGCCATCAAGGACAATATCCTGGCCGCATTGCCTTACATGAAGAAGACTTTCCTGGAAGGCGATGATTTTGCCCGGAGGCTGTGCCTCGAGGCGATAGAAAGCTCGCTGGCCGAAACCGCGGATCCGGCTTTACGCGAAAAGATCGTAAGAGCATTTAAGGATATCGACGCAACATCGGCAAAAACAATGGAAAGGTGGCTGGATGCATAGCCTCTTCCCGAAAATTACATATATTATATCGGTCACCTTCTTCCTGTACTTCCTCGTCCTTATCGCATACTACACCTTTCTCGCGATAGTGGGTTTTATAGAAGAGAGGAGAAAACGGTGGGAGAGCGAAGCCGAAATCTATCCGCTCGTCTATTTCTCCTCGTTTACGGTGCCCGTAAGCATAATAATACCGGCGCGAAACGAAGAAGAATGGATACGCGACTCCTTCCTGTCGATACTCAATCTGAACTACCCGGAGTTCGAGATAATATTAGTCGACGATAATTCGACCGACAGGACGCTTGCCATTTTAGACGAGATACTGGACCTGAAAATCCGTAACACTCAATACATAAAACATTTTAAAGACGGCCAGGTAAAGGAGATATTGAAGAGCGCAAAATATACGAATGTCACCGTCATAACAAAAACCGGGGGCCTGAAAAAGGCCGGCGCTGTCAATGCCGGGCTCAATATCGCCCGCTACGGGTATGTCTGCGTCATGGACGCCGATACGGTGCTTGAGCGGGATGCTCTCCTGAAAGTAATGGCATATATCGAAAAAGACCCGGAAAGAGTTATAGGGATCGGCAGCTATTTCGGGCTTTCCAACGGATTCGATATAAAAGACGGCATTATAAAGAAAAGAAGCTTCTCGTACAACCCCATCATCGCCTACCAGAACCTTGAATATATCCGCTCGTTCTTCGGCAACCGTATCGCATGGAGCAGGTTTAATTCGATGCCCAACGTCCCCGGAGGATTCGGTATCTGGCGGCGCGATATACTATATGAAATGGGCGGATACGCCACCGATTTTACCTGTGAGGATATAGAGCTGACGTTCCGCGCGCATGATTATATTGAGAAGAGAAGGAGTAAAGACTATAAGATATTGATGCTTCCGTATTATGTGAGTTGGACGGAGGGCCCGTCCAATATAAAATCCCTCTTATCCCAGCGCAGCAGGTGGCAGAGGGTTGTCAATGAAACCGTATGGAAATATAAGTACATGCTTTGCAATCCCCGGTACAAAGCTTTCGCATTCCTTACCATGCCGTACTACATAATCTATGAGGTCCTCGGCGTCTTCCTGGAAACCATAAGCATTGTGCTGGTGTTGTGGGGCTGGCTGACTGGACTGCTCGGCCTGAAAGTCTTCATAGCCTTCTTCTGTCTTTCAATAACAGCGCAAACCTTCATTTCGCTTCTGTCGGTATTCGCTTTCATGCGCAGCCAGAACGTATTCCGCGCCGGATATGTAGCTTACATGATATTTCTGGCCTTTGTGGAGATGTTCTGGTATAAATGGCTTATCACCATTTCCAAAGTTATAGGGACGGTGGATTTCCTGCGGAGCAAGAAGACATATGACCAGTACCAAAGGGCAAAACGATAAAACCTGAACAAATATTAAAGGGGGCAAAAGAATGGCTAATAAGAAGTTCCTGCTTAACGAAGACGATATGCCTGAAGAATGGTATAACATAGCCGCAGACCTGCCGTCGCCGATGCAGCCGCCTATGGGGCCCGACGGTAATCCTATAAAGCCCGAGATGCTCTCACCTGTCTTCCCCGGAAACCTGATCGAACAGGAGATGAGCCGCGAACGATGGATCAAGATACCGGATGAGGTCCGGGACCTTTTACGCATATGGCGGCCGACTCCGCTTATAAGGGCAAACCGGCTTGAGGCGCGTCTGAAAACACCCGCCCGTATCTACTATAAAGACGAAAGCGTAAGTCCCGCGGGAAGCCATAAGCCAAATTCTGCCATTCCACAGGCCTGGTATAATAAACAGTTCGGCATAACAAAGCTTACGACTGAAACAGGGGCAGGGCAGTGGGGCTCCGCCCTGGCATTTGCTGCAAGCCTCCTGGGGCTTGAATGCAAAGTCTTCATGGTGCGGATAAGCTTCGACCAGAAGCCTTTCAGGAAGACGCTCATGCAGGTCTGGGGTGCTAAGTGCATCGCCAGCCCCAGCGGCGAAACAGATGCCGGCCGCCAGATACTGAAGAAGATGCCCGGCACTCCGGGATCGCTCGGCATCGCGATAAGCGAGGCCATAGAGGCCGCGGTCAGCGACAAGACAGGCAAGACGCGCTATACCCTGGGCAGTGTCCTGAATCACGTACTTTTGCACCAGACGGTAATAGGACTCGAAGCGAAGAAGCAGCTGGCTCTGGCGGGCGAGCGGAAGCCCGACGTCGTTATCGGATGCGCGGGCGGCGGAAGCAACTTTGCCGGGATATCGTTCCCATTCGTCTGCGATAAGATAAACGGCGCGCAGATAGAGATCTATCCGGTCGAGTCTACCACGTGCCCCAAGATGACCCGGGGGCCGTTTGCATACGACCACGGAGATACGGCGCGCATGACACCGCTTCTACCGATGCATACGCTAGGCCACACGTTCGTTCCGCCTCCGATACATGCAGGCGGCCTGCGCTACCACGGCATGGCCCCGCTCGTCAGCCAGTGCATCGTCGAGGGCCTGGTAAAGCCGCGTTCTTACGACCAGTTAAAGTGTTACGACGCGGCGATCGTCTGGGCAAGGACGGAAGGGACTGTATGCGCGCCGGAGACGAGCCACGCGATAGCCTGTGTTATAGATGAGGCGAACAAAGCCAAAGAGGAAGGCAAAGAAAAGGTTATACTATTCAACTACAGCGGGCACGGCCTGCTCGACCTTACGGGATATGAAAAGTATATGGGCGGACACTTAAAAGAGCTCCATCTTTCGGATAGCGAGCTGTGCGAATCGCTCGAGGTTATTAAAGATTTCCCGAAGGCAAAGAAGTCCAGGAGCGGAAAGTGGTAAACTCCGTCACGCCCCGCCCCGGTTTCAAGCCCGGGTGTAACGGGGTGAGAATATCGGTTAAGGTCAAGCCGAATTCTAAACAGGGCCTGGTAACACGCGAAGGGGAAAACCGCTATACCGTCAGAGTGAAAGAAAAGGCCGTAGAGGGCAGGGCCAACGATGCGGTTATCGAAGAGTTGAGCGAATATTTCGGCGTGCCGCGGCGCCGGATCTCGCTAGTCAGAGGAATAAAAAGCAGGAATAAGATATTCGATATTTTCCCTTGACTTTTTTCCCGATAATATTATAATACATCGGAATTAATCGGAATAAACAAGAGATGAGGAGACAAGGACGTCTACCGCTAAAAGGCAGGCGTCTTTTTATTTTTATGAAAATACTGCGCAAGGCTACTCTCTGCAACACCGAAGGAATTAAGATAACCACGATGGAAATATCCGCTCCGGACATAGCGGCAAAAGTCAGGGCGGGACAGTTTGTAGTATTGATGACCGGCGAAAAGGGCGAACGTATCCCTCTTACTGTCGTGGACAGCAATAATTCCAGCGGTTCGATAACCCTGATATTCCAGGAGGTAGGTCTCACCACGAAATTACTCGGGAAGCTCGAGGTGGGCGGGGAGTTGCACGCGTTGGCAGGTCCGCTCGGCCATGCCACCGAGGTTAAAAAATACGGCAAAGTCATACTTGTGGGCGGCGGAGTAGGTATAGCTGAGATATATCCGGTGGCAAAAGCGTTGAAAGGCGCAGGTAATGAGATAACCGTTATCCTTGGCGCCAGGACAAAGAACCTGCTGATATTAGAGGCGGAGCTTAAAGGCAGTTCGGACAGGCTGCTTGTCGCCACAGACGACGGTTCATATGAGAGACGGGGTTTTACCACGGATATCCTGGCTGAACTCCTGGCTAAGGATAAATACGATCTCGTTTATGCGGTAGGCCCCATACCTATGATGAAAAGGGTTGCCGATGTCACCAAAAATTCCGGCACAAGCACCGTTGTCTCGTTAAACGCCCTGATGGTAGACGCAACGGGCATGTGCGGATGCTGTAGAGTTACGGTAGGCGGGGAGGTAAAATTCAGCTGTGTCGACGGACCGGAATTCGAGGCTAGCCTCGTCGACTGGGACGGCCTGATAAAGAGGAACAGGGTATACGCAGATAAAGAGAAACACCTCTGTAAACTTGTATGAAGAAAGAACCCGTAAAAGTAAGCGAACTAAATGCGGCCGAACGCGCCTCCACCTTCGATGAGGTGGTTGCGGGATATTCGGAAAGCGATGCGCTGAAAGAAGCATCCCGCTGCGCCCGGTGTAAGACGCCGGCCTGTATAAGCGGCTGTCCCGTCGGGGTCGACATAAAGACCTTCATATCAAAGATAAACGAGCGGGATTATGAAGGGGCATATTTTACAATAAGACAGAAAAATGACTTTCCCGCGATATGCGGGAGAGTCTGCCCGGCTGAATACCAGTGCAGGCGGGCTTGCATATTTACCAAAAAGGGTTCTCCGTTCGCCGCCCGGGAAGCTATTAATATCCATTTCCTGGAGAGGTTCGTCGGAGATTACGGGATTAAAAACAACCTTGCGGCCCGGGCTAAAAAAGTTGATGCTAAGCCGGCCCGAACGAAAGCCGCGGTAATAGGCTCGGGTCCTGCGGGGCTCGCCTGCGCCGGAGAACTGGCGCGTAATGGCATATCCGTAACGGTATTCGAAGGCCTCCATAAAAGCGGAGGCGTTTTACGTTACGGTATACCGCCTTTCAGGATGCCCAGAAGCATCCTGGACTTCGAAATCGACTCGCTTAAGAAGATGGGCGTCGACATCGTTCCGAATTATATCGTTGGGAGGGTCAAGTCTATCGGGGAGTTATTTAAAGAGGGTTACTCGGCCGTATTTCTCGGGCTCGGCGCCGGCATACCTTCGTTCATGGGAATAAAAGGGGAAGATCTCTGCAATATATATTCCGCAAACGAGTTCCTGACGCGCGTCAACCTCATGTCGGCATATAAATTTCCCGAATTTCACACTCCCGTAAACATAGGCCGGCACGTCATAGTAATAGGCGGCGGTAATACGGCGATGGACGCGGCCAGGGCCGCCTTAAGATTACAGCGGTTGAATAACATGGCCCCGGATACTACAATAATATACAGGCGGACAGAGGTTGAGATGCCGGCGCGGCGGCTTGAGATCGAACACGCTAAGGAGGAGGGGATAAAATTCCGATTTTTAGTAAAGCCGGAAGGATTCCTGGGCGATGAAAAAGGTTTCGTAAAGAAGATAAAGTGCCTGGAGTGCCGGCTGGGAGAGCCCGATAGTTCCGGGCGGAGAAGGCCTGTAGAGATCGCAGGGAGTAGTTTCGATATGGCGTGCGATATGGCTGTAATAGCCGTCGGGCTTAAAGCAAACGCGCTCCTTACGAAAGTAACGCCGGAATTAAAGCTCGATCAGTATGGGGACGTAGTGGTAGACAAGGATACGATGGCAACGTCGATCGAAGGTGTATTTGCGGGAGGGGATATAGCCGGCGGCGAAGGGACCGTCATAGAGGCTATGGGTATGGCCAAGAGGGCCTCAAAGTCAATAGTGGCTCATCTTTCAAGACAACGTCGTTTTTGAAAGATATGTTCAACGTAAGAAAGGAGATGCTTGGATGTCGAAGAAGACGGAAGCGTTTATAGCAAAAGTGGTCCGGGACAACCCCGGGGAGAAAGAATTCCATCAAGCGGTATGTGAAGTAGTCGAGTCTGTAACGCCGTTCATAGAGAAGAATCCTAAGTATGCGGAGGCGAAGATCCTCGAGAGGATGGTAGAGCCGGAGAGGGTTATAATGTTCCGCGTGCCGTGGCTCGACGACAAAGGCGAGATCCAGATCAATAAGGGTTACCGCATTCAGATGAATAGCGCTATAGGCCCTTACAAAGGCGGGATACGCTTGCATCCCAGTGTAAATCTCGGTATACTGAAGTTCCTTGCGTTCGAGCAGGTATTCAAAAACAGCCTGACGACATTACCTATGGGCGGAGGGAAGGGCGGATCGAACTTCGATCCTAAAGGTAAATCGGATAACGAAGTAATGAGGTTCTGCCAGAGTTTCATGACAGAACTCGCCAAGCATATAGGTCCGGACACTGACGTTCCTGCGGGAGACATAGGCACCGGCGGCCGCGAAATCGGCTACATGTTCGGCCAGTATAAGCGCCTGAGAAACGAGTTCACCGGCGTGCTCACCGGCAAGGGCTTAAACTGGGGCGGAAGTCTCGTAAGGCCGGAAGCCACAGGTTACGGCTGTGTATATTTCGTCGAAGAGATGCTGAAGACCAGGGGCGAGTCCCTGAAGGGCAAGGTTTGCGCCGTATCCGGAGCGGGAAACGTCGCCCAGTATACCGTCGAGAAACTTATCCAGCTGGGCGCCAAGGTCGTAACGCTTTCGGATTCCAACGGTTTCATCTATGACGAAGGCGGAATCGACAAGAAGGAACTTGCATGCGTCATGCACTACAAGAACGTCAAGAGGGAGCGTATAAAGGAATGCGCGAAAGAATTCAAATGCAAATATTACGATAACAAGAAACCGTGGGACGTTAAATGCGACATAGCGTTCCCGAGCGCTACCCAGAACGAGATAAGCGGTGAAGACGCAAAGACGCTTGTAAAGAACGGCTGTATAGCGATCGGCGAGGGCGCGAATATGCCCACGACACCGGAAGGCATAAAGGTCTTCCAGAAAGCAAAGATCCTTTACGCGCCCGGCAAGGCTTCGAATGCGGGCGGCGTCGCAACCTCAGGGCTCGAGATGAGCCAGAACAGCATGAGGCTGTCATGGTCGCGCGAAGAGGTAGACAGGAAGCTGCACGATATTATGATAGCGATACACGAACAGTGTGTCAAATACGGGAAAGAAGGCGACTCCATAAACTACGTCAAAGGCGCCAATATCGCAGGGTTCGTGAAGGTTGCCGATGCAATGCTGGCACAGGGTTTAGTCTAGTAAGGAACGGTACTTTAAGGTAAAATGACGGAGGCGTTCATCGAAAACGCCTTCGTCATTTTTTAAGCAGTTGACTTTCGGCCTTAAACAACTATAATTGTTAAAGGAGACACGCTATGGCAAAAGAGACTTTTTCATTCGATATAGTTTCGGAAGTCGACCTCCAGGAAGCCGATAACGCCGTTAACCAGGCAAAAAAAGAGCTTGCCCAGAGATTCGATTTCAAAAACACCAATTCCTCCATCGATTATAACCGCATAGAAAAGCGGATAGTGCTTATCTCTGTGGATGACTTTAAATTAAAATCTCTCGCCGACATGATCTCCGCCAAGATGGTAAAGAGGGGCATATCGTTAAAGTCGCTTACTTTTAAGGACCCGGAAAAGATATTCGGCGGCAATCTCCAGCAGACCGTCGAACTCGCAAGCGGCATATCCAAGGAAAAAGCAAAAGACCTCACGAAGATAATCAAGGATCTCGGCATGAAGGTCCAGACGCAGATAGAGGGTGAGAAGATACGCGTATTTTCACCGAAGAAGGACGACCTTCAGTCTGTAATAACCCATCTGCGGAAGATAGACTTCCCGCTTGCTCTTAGCTTCACCAATTACCGATAACCGTTAAGTAGATAACTTTAATGCTCAAGATAGGTTCGTACAAAATTCCTACCAACGTCTTGTTGGCCCCTATGGCAGGATGCACCGACCTTGCCTTCCGGCTCACGGCCCGCGAACACGGGGCACCGCTCTGCTTCTTCGAGATGATCGACTGCAATTCCGTAATATACGGCTCGCGCAAAAAACTGATAACCATGCTGATGACAACGCCGCCGGATGAGCCTATCGCCGCACAGATTCTCGGCCGGGATCCGGACGATATGCTCGCCGCCGCGGGGAAAATCCTTGACCTGGTCGATGTGCCGTTCCTCGATATAAACGCGGCATGCCCGGTAAAAAAAGTTACAAAGAAGCATTCCGGCGCTTATCTTCTGAGGAAACCAAACGAGCTGTGTGCCGTCATAAAAAAACTTGCTCTAAACCTTCCCATACCCGTAACGGTCAAGATGAGGACAGGTTATGAAGAGTCCAGCCCGAAAGAGGCCGCGAGACTCGCAAAGATGTGCGAATCGAGCGGCGCTTCGGCGATATTCGTCCATGGCCGGACACGGTCGCAGATGTATTCCGGCGGCGTGGATTACGCTTCCATAAAAGCTATAAAAGATACCGTGCATATACCCGTCCTGGGGTCGGGGAATGTCTTCAACCATTTACTCGCCGAAAAGATGCTGAAAGAGACATCCTGCGACGGCGTTATGGTCGCGCGGGGCGCCCTCGGCAACCCGTGGATATTCGGCCAGATAACCGGATATTTAAAAGACGGCTCGATGCCGCGGGCGGTGCCGATCGAAACGAGGAAGAAGGTCCTGAAGAAACACCTGTCGTACATCGAAATTTACAGAGACGCGCAGTCAGCCGGGCGGTTGGGTTTTATGCGCAAGATGGCGCTGTGGTATCTGCGCGGTTTTCCCAATGCCGCCGGGATACGCCACCAGATATCGCTTGTAAACAGCTACGACAAGATGCTAAAATTGATCGATAGCATATGAAAACGTTTACGCATTACATCTGGATGGAAACGCGGGATAGGTATGGGATCGTCAACCTCACCCCGTTGGTCGAAGACGCGCTCCGTAAAAGCGGCATAAAAGAAGGCCTTTGTCTCGTCAACAGCATGCATATCACCGCCAGCGTCTTCATAAACGACAACGAGAGCGGCCTGCATCAGGACTTTCTCGAATGGGTGGAGCGGCTCGCCCCTTACGGTAAAGAGAGATACAAACATAATATGACCGGCGAAGATAACGGAGATGCCCACCTGAAGCGCACGATAATGGGCCGGGAAGTCGTCGTTGCCGTCACCAAAGGAAACCTGGATTTCGGGCCGTGGGAGCAGATCTTTTACGGTGAATTCGACGGCCGGCGCAAGAAACGTGTCCTGATAAAGATAATAGGGGAATAGCACTATAATGACAAATGACAAAATAATGGTACGCTATGCGTAACTTCATAATAAAATGGGCTGTCAATATCTTCACCCTTTTTATCATCATCCACATCGTCGCAGGTGTAAACGCCGACAGTTGGGGCGCGATAGTAGTAGCGGCCCTTGTCCTCGGGCTCCTGAATGCTTTCGTCAGGCCGGTCATAATCCTATTCACGCTCCCGTTTACGATATTGACGCTGGGATTCTTTACCCTCGTAATTAACGCATTCATATTCTACCTCGCCTCAAAATTCGTCAAAGGTTTCGAGGTTATGAGTTTCTGGAGCGCTTTCTGGGCGGCATTATTATTCAGTATCATAAGCTCTATCCTGAATTTCGTACTGGCGCCTAAAGTGGTTACGTACACAGGCGGGCCGTTTTATCGCAGGCCGCCTAAAAGATCCGATGACGACGTTATCGACGTCGAGGGAAAAGTGGAAAAATAGGGGGGGTGTCAAAGTGAAAGGCAAGCTGAGCATGGTCGTTGTGGTCCTGCTATTCGCAGGCGCGGTATTTCTTTTATATAAGTTCGTGATAGTCCGGACCGTCTATTATGAAATAGGCGGGATAAAGATACTCTCCAGATACAATATGCTCACGGGTACGGTAAAACCGCTATCAAACTACAAGGGCAAAGCCGCTTTAGGCACCGTTGAGGCAAGCAAGTCTAACAAGATGGGGTTAAGCGATGAAGAGGTCGCGATCGCCAAACTAAGATGGGCGATCTTCGAACAGTGGGTAAGCAGACGGCCGGAATATAAAGGGTGGCAAAAATCCGCCGTAATCTTTAAGAGAGCAAACGACGCTTTTCGCAGGGAAGTAGAGAAGAGCGGCAAGATAATCAACGTAGCCAAGTAAAAAGAAGGAGAATCGATGAATAAAACACTAATTCTATCAGCGATGTTTCTCGTGTTAACATTTTTGCCGGCCGCGGCGCAGGCCGGCGGGGGTACTGCGGGGACCGGTAAGACAACCTGGCAGGACCTCTTTTCCGATGTGCTGGGCCATTACCCGCTGAAGAGCCAGGACGATATCGTCGATACCGGATCCAATCACCGGTTGAGTCAGCCTAAAAACTGGGTATTCGATTTCGGTTTACAACGTTTCCTTGTGAGCCACACTTCGTATGAGATCGGCAACTCCAATGAGCCGTTCCAGAGACCCTTAAGCCGGCTCGAATTCCCGATGAATACCTGGTGGCTCGATTTCAGGCTCCGCCGCACCTGTCCGCGATGGTCGCTCGGGGGGCGGGCAGGCTTAAGCGTCGCGCGCAACACGGACGGGCGGATGAAAGATTCGGATTGGGAGTACGATGGAAATACGGATATGCTGACCACGTATTCGGAGAGCGCTTGCCGCGCGGAACAGAACTACCACTTCCGCACGGATGTCGATGTGAATATCTCGGATTGGCTCGGGCTTCCGTCGTCTTTCGAAATACGGCCGCTATTCGCGTTCCAGTTCCAGCGGTTAAAATTTATGGCGCATGACGGCGTACAATGGACCAACGGCATATATAACGACCCGGATGCGATGGATATCGACGGAAATATAAATTCCCTGGAACTTGCCGGAGATTCGATACATTTCCGGCAGGACTATTACATGTACCAGATAGGGATGAGAGGATCATACGAGTTGAAGCTGAGCAAGTACCTGACGATCAAAACAAGCGGGGAGGCCGACTGGGGACCGGTCCTTGGATACAATGAAGACCGCCACCTCCTGCGCCGGGGAACAATGATCTGCACTATGAATACCTACGGCAATTCTCTCTACTTCACGGCAGGAATAGATATGATTATCGCGAAGACAATTACGGCCGGCATTAGTATGGACTACATGCGCATAAGGACGAGCGGCGGGACCAGGCACACGAATATTCCTCGGGGACAGGACGAGTCGTGGTCCAACGGAGTAAAAGCCTGGTCCGACCAGACAAGCCTGATAGGGCATATTGCTTACGCTTTTTAACTAATTTGCCGACGAATCTTTTATCGGCATAATGCCCAGGACGCGGGCATCCTGGATATTGATGATATTATAAGCCTGTTCGTCTTCCTTTTTGGAATCGAACTTGTCCTTATTCTCCGTATACTGCGTACGACCTTCATCCATGGCCTCGTCCAGATCCCCGCTACCCAGTATAGTCGTCTCTATGAAAACCATCTCCTTTCCTTCCTCATCCAGGCTCACGGAAAGAAACATGTGGTCGGGTAATTCGATAAGGCTCACATTGAGGCCTATCTTCCGGAATATCGACGCCATAAGGACGGAGCCGTCGACACAGTTGGCTTGAGTATAGTTGATGCTTTCTCCAAGCAGCCTGACATACTGGCTCGATATGTAAGGGTTATCATCATCCGCGCTCGCGGTAATCGTGCTGTAATGCAGACCCCTCTTCTTCAGAGCCGCCCAGACCGCCTTGACCTCCGCCATGACATCCTCTTTTTCACCCGAATAACCGGAAAAACTATCCACTCTCTTAGAATCAATGGCCTCCTTGAGTATCTGGCTTATGATCGGATGATTTTCGTTAACATAAGCGGCAAAAAAGAATGAGACGTCATTTATGCTCCCCGAGGAGTCGGCAAAATTATAGACACATTCATTGATGGGGCGGACCTGTACCCGTGCGATCTTTTCGGGTTCCTGCTTACTGCCTATCCGGACTTTAAAACTTAATGCTTCGGGGATGGTCTGTTTAACAGCCAATAATTTTTCATAATCATACTTAAGCTCAGGGTATATACAATATATGGCATCTTTATCGGGCAATGTGCCGGTAAATACGCTGGGTCCGATAAAATTTCCGCCCGATATCTCTACTGTTACCGGGCAATCCTTTTCGATGCCGCGGACCACTATACCTATGGTTCCCCAGGGGTCGCCTAGATGCCGGCCATCGTCCCAGAGCCCATTCTTCAGCGTAGCAGTGCTTATAACCACTGACGGGTAGATGCTTTCTCCCATCTCGAAGAGCGTTTCCCATTTGCCGGGTTGCAGTTGTGGAAGTTTACGGCCGGGGGCATCGTCGGCATCATCAACCCGCGTACCGGAAGCGCCGCTTTTGGGAGCATCGCCGGCAGCGGATTTCTCCGCCGCAAGCGAGCCGGCGGTAACCGGACCCGCAAAAATAAATACATAGACGATTACGGGGAGGAAGATCGCGCGCGCCGTTCGGTAAAGCATGGTAATACCTCCGTTTTAACACGCGCACTTAATATGCGCGGTAATTAAATAATACTACCATGCAATAAGGCGGTCAATTATAATCTTAACGGGCCGGCAAAATACAAAAAAAACTTTACATTCCATATGATATATAATATAATTATGCCCAATGGTTAAGAATTCGACGTCCCAGGTAACGAGCCGACAAGGTTTCGATAACGAAAAATATTTAAAAGAGCAGACCGCCGCGATCATCGATCGCGTAAACAAGTTCGACAATAAACTGTATCTAGAGTTCGGCGGAAAGCTTTGTTTCGATTATCACGCCGCACGCGTCCTGCCTGGTTACGATCCAAATGTCAAGATAAGACTGCTCCAATCTCTAAAAGATAAGATCGAGATAGTCCTTTCGATCTATGCCGGCGACATAGAGAAGGGCAGGGTCCGCGGCGATTTCGGCATTACTTACGATGCCGCAACTTTCAAACTCATCGACGATCTGCGAAAATGGGGCCTCAATATCTCATCTGTAGTAATAACGCGTTTCGACAACCAGTCCGCCGCAATAATATTCAAGAATAAGCTCGAACGCCGGGGTGTAAAAGTATATCTTCACTACCCGATAGAAGGATACCCTGCCGACATAGATACTGTGGTAAGCGATAAAGGTTTTGGCAAGAACGATTACATCGAAACGACCAGGCCCATCATCGTAGTAACCGCCCCCGGACCCAATAGCGGCAAACTCTCGACCTGCCTTTCACAGCTTTACCAGGAACATAAACGCGGCGTTAACGCGGGTTATGCGAAGTTTGAGACATTCCCTATATGGAACATTCCGCTCAAGCACCCGGTTAATATTGCTTACGAGGCTGCCACCGCCGACATCCTCGATTTTAATCTGGTCGATCCTTTTCACCTCGCAAAATATAAAGAGACGGCGATTAACTATAATCGCGATGTCGAAAGCTTCCCTATATTAAAATTGATATTAACCAGGATACTGGATAAAAAAGCAAGCAACTTGCCGGTCTATAATTCGCCGACGGATATGGGTGTAAACAGGGCGGGGTTCGGCATAGTCAACGACCCCGTAGTCCAGGAGGCCGCAAAGCAGGAACTGATACGCCGCTATTTCCGGTACCACTCCGAATATGTCATGGGTATCGAGAAGCGGGAGACCGTCGACAAAGTTGCTCTCCTGATGGAGGAGATGGGGGTCAAGATAACCGACCGCCGCATCGTAGAGATAGCCAGGAAAACAGCCGACGATACCGAAAAGAACGGGAAAGGCTTTGCCGGCATATACTGCGGCGCGGCGCTGGAGCTGAAAGACGGCAGGATAATTACAGGAAAGAACTCGCACCTGATGCACGCCTCTTCGAGCCTTGTCCTGAACGCGATAAAAGCCCTCGCTAAAATACCGGATGAGATACTGCTATTGTCACCGCAGATAATAAACCAGATATCGACCCTTAAAGAAGGCGTCCTGAAACTGGAGCCGGAATCCCTGGACCTGGAAGAGACACTTATAGCGCTGGCTATCAGCGCGACCACGAACCACACCGCGGAAGTGGCGCTCAAAAAGCTTGTGGAGCTTGGCGGCTGCGAAGTCCATATGACGCATATCCCGGCGCCCGGCGATGACGTGGGCCTGAAGATGCTCGGCGTCAACCTTACCACGGACGGAAAGTTCTCATCGCGCAACCTCTTCGTAACCTAGAGAAGCCATGAAGGAATATTGCGGTGTAGTAGGTATCTCCGGACACAAGAACGCCAGCCAGCTGGCCTACCTTGCATTATATGCCCTCCAGCACAGGGGCGAAGAATCGGCAGGGATGGTAAGCTTCGATGGAAAGAAAGCGCATCTCCATAAAGGCATGGGCCTTGTCGGCGATCTCTTCAAAGAGGCCGATCTCAAAAAATTAAAAGGCCACATGGCAATAGGCCATGTGCGCTATTCCACCACGGGCTCCAGCACAGTCAAGAACGTCCAGCCGCTCTTAATAAACCATAAAAAAGGGTTCATAGCAGTAGCTCATAACGGCAACCTCACCAACTCCGTAGCGCTGCGAAACGAGCTCGAAGACAGCGGCTCGATCCTCCAGACGACAATGGACTCCGAGCTCATAGTCCACTTCCTGGTCCGCGACCATAAGAATAATTACCGTGAAAAGGTCCGTCCGATTATCTCGCGTATGGAAGGCGCTTATTCCTTCGTCGTAATGATAAACGATGCCATATACGCCATGAGGGATCCTCACGGCTTCAGGCCGCTCTGCATAGGCAAATTGGATAACGCTTACATCGTCGCAAGCGAGACCTGCGCGCTCGATATGGTGCAGGCGGAATATGTCAGGGACGTCGAGCCCGGGGAAATAATCATACTGGACAAAAATGGGCTGACTTCGTTTAAAGCGCCGGAACAGGCCAACCACGCATTCTGTATATTCGAATATATCTATTTTTCCAGGCCGGACAGCAATATATTTACGAAGAGCGTCTACCTTACAAGGAAGAACCTTGGTAGGATGCTGGCAAAGGAGCACCCGGCAGATGCCGATATGGTAATGCCCATACCGGACTCCGGAACTTACGCGGCCCTGGGGTATGCCGAGGAGTCGCATATACCGCTCGAGATGGGATTTGTGAGAAACCATTATATCGGCAGGACATTCATACAGCCTAGCCAGCTTATACGCGATTTCAAGGTAAAGATCAAATTAAACCCGATAAGGGACGTCCTGAAAGGCAAACGCGTAGTAATCGTGGAGGACTCGATCGTCCGCGGCACAACATCGAAGGGCAGGGTCAGGGCGCTCCGCCAGGCCGGCGTAAAAGAGATACATATGCGGGTAAGCTGTCCGCCGCTCATATCGCCCTGCTTCTACGGCATAGACTTCCCCACGAAGAAGGAACTGATAGCCGCCCACCACACCATCGACAAAATAAAAGAGTTCATAGGCGTCGACAGCCTCGAATATTTGAGCCTTGACGGCATGCTGGGCTCCATGATGCTTCCGCGGGAGGAGTTCTGCACGGCCTGTTTTACCGGGAAATATCCGACGACGATCTGTAAACCGCCTTCAAAAAAGGCGCTTGAAAAGACGCGGTGCGCGGGACTGGATATTAAATAATTATGGCCCAGGAAAAGATACTTATAATAGATTTCGGATCACAGTATAATCAGCTCATCGCCAGGAAGATACGGGAACTCAATGTCTTCTGCGAAATAGTGCCTCCGACGATCTCCGCCGGTTCGATAGACCCGCTCGAGACGAGGGGCATAATACTATCGGGCGGACCCGCAAGCGTCTACGCTAAGGGCGCGCCGGCTTGCGACGAAAAGCTCTTCCGCCTGGGCATACCGGTCCTGGGAATATGCTACGGCATGCAGCTCATGGCAAAGACGCTCGGCGGCCGGGTAGAGCGCGCCCGCTCCAGGGAGTACGGACGCGCCGCATTTACCGTGACGGATAACCGCCTTCTCTTTAGAGACATTCCCAAAAACAGCGTCACCTGGATGAGCCACGGCGACAAAGTCCGCTCGATGCCGCGCAATTTCAAGCGGATCGGCATGTCGCGAAACACTTCCATAGCCGCTTTCGCAAATTTCAACGACAACCTCTTCGGCGTCCAGTTCCATCCCGAAGTGGCGCATACCGAACACGGCAAAGAGATGTTAAAGAATTTCGTAAAAGATGTATGCGGCGCCAGGTGCAACTGGTCGATGAAGTCATTCGTAAAAGAGACTGTCGCCGATATACGCAAGACCGCCGGGGACGGCAAGGTCATCCTCGGCCTGTCGGGAGGCGTCGATTCTTCCGTGGCCGCCGTCCTGATAAACAAGGCCATAGGCCACAGGCTCGCATGCATCTTCGTAGATAACGGCCTCCTGCGGAAAAACGAGGCAAAGCTCGTCCGCGAGATATTCCAGAAACATTTCAGGATAAACTTAAAAGTGGTTGACGCTTCGGGCGAGTTCCTCGCCGCGCTAAGGGGTGTCGTCGACCCGGAAAAGAAACGTAAGATA
This sequence comes from Candidatus Omnitrophota bacterium, assembly GCA_041650935.1. Lineage (GTDB taxonomy): Bacteria > Omnitrophota > Gorgyraeia > 2-01-FULL-45-10 > 2-01-FULL-45-10 > FEN-1322. The sequence continues at coordinate 576,471 of JBAZKH010000001.1, read as the reverse complement.
ATAGGCCGTACGTTCATCAAAGTCTTCGACCGCGAGGCAAAGCGGATAGGCAATGTCAGGTTTCTCGCCCAGGGCACGCTCTACCCGGACCTTATAGAGTCGCGTTCGGCTTTCGGCGGGCCAAGCGCCACGATAAAGACGCACCACAACGTCGGCGGACTGCCCAGGAAGATGAACCTGAAACTTATCGAACCGCTCAAATACTTATTTAAAGATGAGGTGAGACGCGTAGGTAAGGAACTTAAGATACCCCATGAAGTCCTCGGCAGGCATCCTTTCCCCGGCCCGGGGCTCGCCGTCAGGATAATCGGCAATATAACTAAAGAGCGGTGCGACATCCTGCGTGAAGTAGACGACAGGTTCATCCAGGTCCTCAGAAAAGAGGGCCTGTACGACAAGATATGGCAGGCGTTCGCGGTCCTCTTACCGATAAAATCCGTGGGCGTGATGGGCGACGAGAGGACCTACGAAAGCGTGGTCGCGATACGCGCCGTTACGAGCGTCGACGGGATGACGGCCGATTGGGCAAAGATACCGTACGATGTTATGGGAAAAATTTCGAATAGAATTATAAACGAGGTTAAAGGCGTGAATAGAGTGGCCTACGATATAAGCTCGAAGCCGCCTTCGACGATTGAGTGGGAGTAATGCGCTGGAGAGTGGAAGTAAGAGAAAAAACAGGTTTCTACGACGCGCTCGGCGAAGCCGTCAAAAAGGATATAGAAGACCTCGGCTTTAAAGGTAAGGTCAAAGAGGTGAAGACCGTCGGGGTTTACCTTCTCGAGGGAGGAGACGAAGACCAGATAAAGAAACTATGCGAAAACCTGCTTATCGATCCGGTAACGCAATCTTACTCTTATAACGACAACCCCCCCGGCGAAAAAGGCTTTAAAGCAGTCGAGGTCTCTTATAATCCCGGCGTTATGGACCCTGTCGAGGAGAGCGTCAGGAAGGCGGTCAAGGACCTCGGCATAGACGGCATAAAGTCCGTAAAGACGGCTCGAAAATATCTTATACGCGGCAGTCTTACCCAGGCTGACATACATTCCATCGCGGAAAACATCCTCTACAACAAAGTGATCCAACATGTCGCAAAACAAAATTCGGCCGGCACTCTATCCGAACCCGCCCCGTATCAGTTCAAATTGCGTTATGTCGACATCCTTAATGCCAGCGACCGCAGGCTGAAAGCCATCTCCGGGGACGGCCAGTTATTCCTGAGCATAGAGGAGATGAAAGCGATACAGCGCTACTTTAAGAAACTCGGACGCAACCCGACCGACTGCGAACTCGAAACCGTAGCGCAGACATGGTCCGAACACTGCAAGCATAAGACGTTCCGGGGGAAAATTGAGTATGTTGAGCAGGTCACCAGTAAAAAAGTGGTGATAGACAACCTGCTCAAGTCTACGATAATGAAGGTCACTAAGGAACTGAATAAGCCGTGGTGCGTCTCGGTATTCCATGACAATTCCGGCATAATCCGTTTCGACGAAAAAAATAATATATGTTTCAAGGTCGAGACTCATAACCACCCGTCGGCACTCGAACCATACGGCGGCGCGGGGACCGGGTTAGGCGGCGTCATCCGCGACCCTCTGGGGACCGGGTTAGGCGCTAAGCCGATAGTAAATACGGATGTATTCTGCTTCGGCCCTCCGGATTACCCTTACCGCAAACTGCCGAAAGGGGTCCTCCATCCAAAACGGATAATGAAAGGTGTCGTCGCCGGGATCCGCGATTACGGCAACAGGATGGGCATCCCGACAACCAACGGCGCCGTCCTATTCGACGAGAATTTTATCGGTAACCCGCTCGTCTTCTGCGGCAACGTCGGGATAATGCCGAAAGATAAATCATTTAAAAAAGTATCCAAGGGCGAGCTCATAGTAGTTGTGGGCGGCCGGACCGGCAGGGACGGCATACACGGCGCAACATTCTCGTCGGGCGAGCTTACGCATGAATCGAAAGGCGTATCCGGTTCCGCGGTACAGATAGGCAATCCCATCCAGGAGAAGAAGGTTACGGATACCATCCTGCAGGCCAGGGACAGGGCCCTGTATAACGCCATAACCGACTGCGGCGCCGGCGGACTATCGAGCGCCGTGGGCGAGATGGGGGAGGAGCTGGGCGCCGAAGTTTACCTGGAAAAGGTCCCATTGAAATACAAGGGCCTGAACTATGATGAGATATGGATATCCGAGGCGCAGGAACGCATGGTCCTTTCGGTAGACCCGGATAAGGCGGATGAGCTTATAAACTTGTTCGAAAACGAAAACGTCGAAGCTACCGTAATAGGAAAGTTCACCGGCGACGGGCACCTGCGGATATTTTTTAACGGCGAGAACGTCTGCGACATAAGCATGGACTTCCTGCATAACGGCTTGCCGGAGATAAAGAGGGCGGCGGTCTGGAAAAAGCCCGTATTCGCCGAACCGCGCCTGCGCCCGGCAAAGAACCTTACACCGGACCTGTTAAATCTATTGTCTAACCTTAACATCGCGTCGAAAGAGTGGATAATCCGGCAATACGACCACGAAGTCCAGGGCGGCAGTATATTGAAACCTCTCCAGGGCATAAATGGCGGCGGACCGGGCGACGCGTCTATCACACGGCCCATCTTCGATTCAAAAAAAGGCATAATACTCTCCTGCGGTATAAACCCGGATTACGGCAAGATCGATCCGTACTGGATGGCCGCCTCCGTAATAGACGAGGCCCTGCGGCAGGTAGTCTCCGTCGGAGGAAATATTGCCAAAGCGGCCATTCTCGACAACTTCTGCTGGGGCAACACCAATAAACCCGACAGGCTCGGCGGTCTCGTACGCGCCTCGCAGGCCTGTTACTACATCGCCAAATCTTACGGCGTGCCGTTCATCTCCGGCAAGGACAGCCTCAATAACGAATACTCTACCGGCAGGAAGACCATATCGATACCGCCGACGCTCCTTATTTCGTGCATCGCGGTCATGGACGACATAACCAAAGCGGTCTCGATGGATATCAAGAAGAGCGGGCGCGCGGTATATCTTGTCGGGATAACCCGGGATGAACTCGGCGGATCGCAATATTACAAAACGAAAAATTTCACCGGAAATAACGTGCCCACGGTCGACCCTGTATACGGCAGGAAACTTATGGCGGCCCTGACACGGACGATCGATAAGGGCCTGGTCAGTTCGTGCCATGACTGCTCCGACGGGGGAGTTGCCGTAACTTTAGCGGAAATGGCGTTTGCCGGAGGACTGGGCCTCGACATACGCCTGGGGGCATATAAGCGCCCCGTCAGGCAAAAGGCCCTGCGAAACGATATCCTGTTATTCTCCGAATCAAACACGCGTTTCGTTGTGGAGACCGCCGACGAAAAGGCCTTCCTGCGCGGCATGAAAGACATGCCCCTGTGGAAACTGGGGCATGTGCGAAGTGACGGCGCATTCATGATATTCGACGCGGACGGACGGATTATAGTCGATACCGATATAGCCAAACTGAAATCGGCCTGGCAGGGGCCGTTTAAAAACCTTTAAGTTATCCAAATCCGTAGGGAGGTTTAAACCTCCCTACGGCACGGTAAGAGAAAAATGAAACCCAAAGTCATCGTCCTACGAACGGCGGGCACTAATTGCGACAAAGAGACGGCATTTGCGTTCGGCGCCGCCGGAGCCGCAACGGACCTCGTCCATATAAATGAGCTGACCTCCCGCAAGAAGATGCTCCGGGATTATCGGATACTCGCCCTGCCGGGCGGTTTTACCTATGGTGACGACGTAGCGAGCGGTAAGATACTCGCGAATGAGCTGAAGTTCAAACTGGAAGAAGCGCTCCAGGAATTTATTGCCGGCGGCAAATTGATCATCGGTATCTGTAACGGCTTCCAGATACTCGTCAAGGCCGGGCTGTTGCCTAATCTATCCGGAGATTTTCAGACGATCGAGGCCACCCTGACATTGAACGATTCCAACAAATTCGAAGACCGCTGGGTCTACCTCAAACGCCCAACGAGTTCACAACGCCAAACGAGATGCGTCTGGACCGCGGGGATCGACGGTATAATAGAACTGCCTGTAGCCCACGGCGAAGGGAAATTCATACCGCGCGGCGATGAAACATTTAAAATGTTGGATAGGGAAGGTTTGATCGCTTTGCGATATGTGGACGCAAACGGCAGGAGAGCATCTTATCCGTTTAACCCAAATGGTTCCACCGGCGATATAGCCGGTATATGCGACAGGACGGGAAGGGTATTTGGGCTTATGCCGCACCCGGAAAGGCATATTTCGTTCTATCAGGGCCCGCGTTGGACCAGGGCTGGACGGAAAACCCGGAAGGAGGGCGACGGGTTCGCCATATTCAGGAACGGCGTGGAATTCGTTAAAAAACATTTGTAATATTTATGTGTTTGGTATATATTATTACAAAAAGGAGATGGGCGGCATGAAGACGATATCTATAGCAAACCAAAAAGGCGGTTGCGGAAAGACTACCACGGCTATAAATTTGTCCAGCGCTATAGCGGTTTCCGGCAAGAGAGTCCTTTTAATCGATTTCGATCCTCAAGCTCATGCGACATACGGCCTGGGTCTGGCCAATCAAGCCACCGATAAATCCGCCTACAGCCTGCTTACTGAAAACGCCCAGCGGCGCCGGGTGATCGCGGACTGCATCCTCCCGGTATCCGACAATCTCGACATCATACCTTCGAGCATACTATTAAGCACCATCGAACAGGAACTGAAAGACAAAGAAGACGCCGTTTCCAAGCTTTACGACATACTCTCTTCGAGCTCTCTTCAATACGACTATACCATTATCGACTGTCCGCCTAGCCTTGGCTTTCTCACATTCAACGCCTTGAGAGCGGCGGACCTCGTCCTGGTCCCCATAGACATGAGCGCTTTTTCGCTTATGGGTGTGGCCAAGCTCCTGGGCATGCTCGAACTTATCAAAGTCAAGATAAGCCATGCGCCCAAGGTAAATGCCGTCGCTACTATCTTTGACAGGCGTACCAAATATTCGCAGATCATGCTCGACGAGATCAAGGCGCTCTTCAAAGAGCAGATGCTCGATACGATAATCAGGATGAACGTTACGCTAAAAAAGGCCGCTTCCAAAGGCGTGAGCGTAATACAATTCGACAGGGAATCTAACGGCGCCATAGATTACCTGGCGCTCGCCTCCGAGATCCTAAGGAACGAAACGAAGCCCGATGAGATCGAAAACGCGATAATGGCAATAACCCAAACCGCCCCGGTTACGCAGGACAGGATCACGCCGGTCAACAGGATTTCCGAAGGGCGGCCGTCGATCATCGAAAGCGTCAGGGCTCTTTCCAAAGAGATAACGTTTGGGATAGACGCCCCAAACGCGAAAGAGATATATGTGGTTGGCGACTTCAATCACTGGAAGATCAATGATGAGAGCCGGCTATCGAGGATCCAGGACGGCAGGTGGGAGAAGAGGGTGGGCCTGATCCCGGGAAAATATAAGTATAAATTCGTCATCGACGGCGAGTGGGTGCTGGATTCACGGAATGCAGAGCGGGTTCCGAACGCGTTCGGATCATTCGATTCCATTATCGATCTTTAAGTGACACCCCTTCCTCATATAGTAGCGTCCGGCATTATCAGCGCAATATCGTTGGCCTATTTCAAATCCGCCGGTTACGCTGTTATATCTTTCCTGGCGGGAGTACTGATAGACGGCGACCACCTTATCGACTATTACTTAAATCACGGTTTCACGTTCAACCTGAAGAAAATTTACCGGTGCTGCCTGGCTATCGACCTTAAGCGGATTTACCTGGTCCTCCATTCGTATGAATTGATCTTTTTCCTGTGGGCGGCCATATACATATTCTCTTTATCGCTCTTCTGGCAGGCCATAGCGCTCGGCCTGACACAGCATATGATACTGGATCAGATATCGAACCCTATCAAGACATTTGCGTATTTCTTTGCCTACAGGGCCGCGAACAACTTCAAAGCGGCCGGCATACTGACGATAAGAAAGGGGAATAAGTTTGCCATTATTAAAAGGTGATTTCACAAAAGAGGACCCGTGGCGCATATTCCGCATAATGAGCGAATTCGTCGATGGGTTCGAAGAGCTGTCGGAAGTGAAAGAAGCCGTAACTATATTCGGCTCGGCCAGGACTCTTCCTTCCGATAAGTACTACAAGATCGCCGAAGCTGCGGCCGCCGGGCTCGTAAAGAGCGGTTACGCGGTGATCACCGGCGCCGGTTCCGGCATAATGGCGGCGGCAAATAAGGGCGCGAAAGAAGCGGGCGGCGAATCGATAGGCCTTAACATACTCATACCCGTCGCCCAGAAACCCAATAAATACGTGACAAAGCTTCTGGAATTCAAATACTTCTTCTGCCGTAAGGTAATGTTCGCAAAATATTGCATGGCCATGATCGTCTTCCCGGGCGGTTTCGGGACCCTTGACGAGTTTTTCGAGGCAATAACACTGGTCCAGACAAAGAGGATAGATCCGTTTCCCATTGTAGTGGTAGGCAGTGATTACTGGAAAGGGATGCTGCAATGGATACAGAATACGATGCTGCCTAATAAGATGATAGACCGCCAGGACCTCAAGATATTCAGCGTAGCGGACACCCCTCAAGAGATCGTATCTATAATAAATAAGTTTTATAAGAAATAAGCTGCTGTTATCATCCGCCTTCGCCAACTGACTGAGATAGCGGAGGGCTTCGGCGGATTGTTCGCCTTAGGAAGGCTGCTGCGAACAAAAAAAGAGGATGGCAACAGCGCTTTGCAGGTAACGAGTACCTTTAGGCCCGAGAACGGGTCACTCTAGGCTGTTGTCATCCATATCTAGTATACCTGACGATTTCAAGAAATGCAAGAGTGCGGCGATGAAAAACGAATACGATGTGATTGTAATAGGCGGAGGACACGCCGGATGCGAGGCTAGTCTCGCATCTTCGAAGATGGGGTGTAAAACCCTCCTTTTGACGATGAGCGCCGACACGATAGGCGCTCTATCGTGCAACCCTGCCATAGGCGGCCTGGCGAAAGGACAGCTCGTAAAGGAGATAGGCGCTCTCGGAGGCTGGATGGCAAGGGCGGCGGATGCGACCGCGATCCAGTTCCGCCTGCTCAACACCAGTAAAGGCGCGGCCGTTCAATCCTCGCGGGCCCAGGTCGACCGTCACGCATACCGCTCATATATGAAGGCTATCGTCGACGGACAGGACTCGCTCGAAGTCCGGGAGGGTATGGCCGAGGAGATAATCATCCGGAATGGCCGGGCAAGCGGAGTGCGGACTGCCTTAAATGAGACCTACGCGGCGAAGGCGGTTATAGTAACGGCCGGGACTTTTTTAAACGGATTGATACATATAGGCCTTGACCACTTCCCGGGAGGGCGGATAGGGGAGAATAGGTCGGAATGTTTATCCAACTCTTTGCGGGACATGGGGTTAAAGATAGGCAGATTAAAGACCGGGACATGCGCAAGATTGGACGGCAAGACGATAAATTTCAAAAAATTGCCGGCACAGCATGGGGACGAACGCATCATTCCCTTCTCTTTCCAGACCACGAAGATGGCTCGTGAACAGCTTCCGTGCTACATAACGTACACTAATAAAAAAACACATGAAATCATACGCTCAAACCTGGACAGGTCCCCGCTATTTACGGGAATAATAAAGGGAACGGGCGTCCGCTATTGCCCATCCATAGAGGATAAGATACACCGATTCCCGGACAGGGACCGGCACCATATCTTTCTCGAACCCGAGGGCCGTAATACCACCGAATATTACCCTAACGGCATATCGACGAGCCTGCCCATAGATGTGCAGGAGCGGATAATCTCTTCCATAGAGGGGCTGGAAGATGCCAGGATAACGCGCCCCGGCTACGGCATAGAATACGACTTTGTCGACCCGACGCAGTTATCTCCGACCCTCGAAACAAAGACCGTGTCAAATCTATACCTGGCCGGACAGATAAACGGCACTACCGGCTACGAAGAAGCCGCCGGCCTCGGCCTGATGGCAGGCATAAACGCGGGCTTGAAAGTCAAAGAAAGGGAGCCGCTCATCCTAGACAGGTCGACGGCCTATATAGGCGTACTGATAGATGACCTTGTGACAAAAGGGACGAATGAACCGTATCGCATGTTCACTTCCCGCGTCGAATACCGCCTGCTCCTCAGGGAAGACAATGCCGACACGCGTCTCGTTCCCATAGGCCGGGCGATCGGGCTAATAGGAGACGAAGATTACGCCCGGATCGCCGAAAAGAAGGCGCGCATCGAGTCGGAGGTAGACAGGCTCAAGGGGAGCGGACTTGCCAAGATATTGCGCCGGCCGGGAGTATCCTATGAGGAAGTTTCCGGCGAAGGATGCGGGAACTTTTCCGCGGAAGAGGTAAGATCCGTCGAGGTAGAGATAAAATACGAGGGTTACATCAGGCGGCAGATGGGAGAGATAGCCCGCTTCGGCAAGATAGAGCGGATAAAGATCCCGGCGTCGATCGATTACGGGAAGATCCATGGGCTCTCCGCCGAAATACGGGAAAAACTCGGACGGATAAGACCCATAAGCCTTGGCCAGGCGTCGAGGATATCCGGCATAACTCCCGCGGCCGTTACGATATTAATGATATACCTGGAGAAGACCCGAAAGACGAGCGCATGCAACTCTACAACGACTACAACACATACCTCAAAACGAAATACGGATGCAAGGTCTACAGGATAGGCCTCGACGCCGGTTTCACCTGCCCTAATCGCGACGGGACTAAGGGCGCGGGCGGCTGTATCTTCTGCAATGCGGAGGGTTCTAGGGCAAATTATGCTAACCCTAATGAGACGATCGAAAAACAGCTCGCCAACCGCATAGCCTGCCTCAAGGCCTCGAAGGGCACAACTAAATTCATAGCCTACTTCCAGGCATTCACAAACACGTATGCTCCGCCCGGGGAGCTAAAGTCTCTTTACGACCGCGCGCTCGCCTTTAGCGAGATCGTCGGACTATCGGTCGGCACCCGCCCCGACACGGTGAACGCGGAGAATGCGCGTCTGCTCGCCGGCTATATGAAGCACCGCGAGGTATGGCTCGAGCTCGGCCTGCAATCGATCCACGATAAGACGCTGGAAATAATACGGCGCGGCCACACTTTCGGCGATTTTCTCACAGCGCTCGCGCTCGCGAAAAGATTCGGCATCCCCGTCTCGGCGCATGTAATACTCGGCCTCCCGCACGAGACGCGGGACGACATGATCCGGACCGCCAGGACCATCAGTAACCTGAAAGTCGACGCCGTGAAGATACACCTCCTGCATGTCCTGAAAGGCAGTCCCCTGGAGCGGTTACATGAAGAACAGCGGGTGAAATTACTGACACGCGAAGAGTATATAGAGATTGTTTGTGATTTCCTGGAAAATCTTGCGCCCGGCATAATCGTCCAAAGATTGACTGGGGAAGGGACAAGATCAAATCATATAGCGCCGGAATGGGCGCTCGATAAAATGGGGACAATAGCGGGTATAAAAGAGACTTTAAAGAAGAGAGGAACGGTCCAGGGGTATAGATTTAATGACAAATGACAAAATCCAAAACAATCATTAAATCCCAATATTTGAATATTGGTCATTTGTAATCCGGTTAAATCTTGGTTCCGCTTTTTATGTGCGCGTTCTTCGGTATTATTACGATGCCGTCCCTTATAAAATAATTCGCTCCGTCGTAATTCCGCACGTTCCTGGCGTTCGCGATCACGACATTCTTCCCGATCCGCGCATTCTTATCGACGATAGCCTTATCGATCGACGTACCGTCCCCGATGCCTATCGCGGGCGTTTCCTTCGAGGCAGGCGCCTCGTAATAGTCGGCGCCCATCAGTATGGTACGCGAAATGACACAGCCTTTGCCGATTATTGAGCGCAGGCCCACTATGGAATTATTTATCCGCGCGCCGCGTATGACCGAGCCTTCGGTGACGAGCGAATGCGAGATCCGCGAGTCGTATATCCGCGCCGACGGCAGGAAGCGGGGCCTCGTAAACATCGACCCGTCGTAGAAGAAAGAGAACTGGCTCTTAGACTCGGCCATGCCCATATTCACTTCGTAATAAGAAGCGATCGTCCCCACATCTTTCCAGTAGCCGTTAAAGGTATACCCGAAGCTCCTGAGCCGCTTTATGGAATTAGGTATGACCTCTTTCCCGAAATCGGCCGAATTGCCCGAGAGCGCTTCTTTAAGCGCCGCGCAGTTAAAGACGTATACGCCCATAGAAGCCAGGCAGCGCCGGGCGCCGATCTTGTAGCCGGCCAGCTCGGAAACAGTCTTAGGCTTCTCCTTAAATCCGGTCAATCTTCCGTCCCGGGACATTTTGAGTATGCCGAACTCGCTCGCCTCGGCCTGCGAAAGCGGTATCGCCGATATCGTAACATCCGCCCGCTTTTGCCTGTGATAGCCGATAAGCTCCCGGTAGTTCATGTCGTAAAGATGGTCGCCCGACAGTATCAGTATCTCCTCGTCGCCCTTAAGCTGGAGGTGTACGAGATTGCGCCGCACGGCGTCCGCGGTGCCCTGGAACCAGTTTGTATTGTCGACGGTCTGCTCGGCGGCGAGTATGCGCACAAATGCCCTGGAGAAATAGTCGAAGCGGTAAGTATTATTGACGTGATTGTTCAGGGATTCCGAATTGAATTGAGTAAGGACATGTATATCTTTTATCCCGGAGTGAAGACAGTTGCTGATCGGTATATCTATCAAACGATACTTTCCGCCTATCGGTACCGCCGGTTTAGACCGGTACATCGTAAGAGGGAAGAGCCTTTTACCTTGTCCGCCGCCCAGGATAAGCGCTATCGTCTTTTGCATAGTATTAATTATATCACAAGAATAGTCAAAGACAAGCTTGACACATACAATATTCAAACCTATAATGTAAAAGAGATCTTTCCGGGAAAGAGGTATATCCAGGCAAGAGCAAATAAATAAGGGGAAGCTCGTATGACAAAGTTCAGAATACCGGTAATCGCTCTAATTTTAATTTCTCTCATCACTTTTGCGGTAAACGCCCAGGCCGGGGATAATAAATGGACAAGGCTTGTCGATGAATCCGGCAAAGTGCTCTCGGAAGTCCAGGAGATGCCGGACCAGAGCATCCCCGGCGACCTGCTCGCGGAATGCCAGGCCATAGCCGTATTCCCGTCGACCATCTCCGCAGGATTCATGCTGGGCGGCCAGTATGGCCAGGGCATAATCATGGTACGCGGTGAAAACGGCGGCAAATGGTCGCCTCCGGCGGTCTTCACGATAGCGGGAGGGAGCTTGGGATTCCAGATCGGAGGGCAGGCGACCGATATCGTCCTGCTCATAATGAACCGCAGGTCTATCGACGGCTTACTGCAGGGCCAGTTCAAACTCGGCGGCGACGCTTCGGTCGCGGCAGGGCCCGTGGGCAGGAGCGCGGCCGCGGCGACGGACGTACAGCTCAAGGGCGGCATCCTATCCTATTCGAGGAGCCGCGGACTCTTCGCCGGCATCAAATTGGACGGCGCGGCGGTGACACAGCACTGGGACGGCAACGCGGAGCTTTACGGCAAAAGCCTCTCTGCCAGGCAGATACTTCTGGAGAATAAGGCAAAGATGCCGGATGCCGCGGACCGTATACTGAAATTATTGAACAAGTACCCATAGCCGAAAGACCAAAGACGGCCGGATATATGCATAAACTGCGCCTTCAAGTCAGGATAACCATTCTGATAGCGGGACTTTCGTTCCTCTTCATCTCCGCCTTCACATACATACAGCTGACCAATCATATCGAAAGGCTCAAGTCCTACAATAAATACCGCGCGCGCGTAGGCACGATCATAGCGAAGACGACTCTCGAGATGCTCCTGAAGGGCGTCACTACCGACGAGATGGTGCCGAGCATATTTACCGCCGCGATAGGCTCTTTCTCGAAGGAAGGGATAGCGGACAGGCTGTCGATCATGTCGATGGACGGCAGCGCCGTCGCTACAAACGATCCGATCGTGCAGGAGTTCGGAGAGAGTAAGGAGGATATCGACACATACTTCCGCCTATCCGGGTCCGCCGGAGCGGGCGAATGGTTCTATTCGGCCATCAACAATAAGACCAGGATGATCGAGATATATATCCCGCTATGGGTCGGCAGCGCGCCTAAGTATATAGCGAAACTCTCGTTTTCGATTGCGAATATAACCAAGGCGATGATGGACATACTCATACCGATAGGGCTGACTGCCGTAGCCGTCATCATCGGCAATCTCTTCCTGGCGTTTGTCCTCGTCAGGACGGTCGTGAGCCCGATAAAGATGCTGAACAAGGCCACTAAGGAGATAGCGTCGGGCAATCTCGACTTAAGCGTAAAGATTTCCACACGCGACGAAATACAGGAGTTGGGGGATACATTCAATATAATGACCGCGGCCCTTAAGAAGATGCGGGAAAAAGCGGAGAATGCAAACCCGCTGACAAAACTGCCCGGCAACACAGTCATCAGGGAAGATGTCGAGCGCAGGATAAGAAAAGATGAAAAGTTCGTCGCTATACATGTAGACCTGGATAATTTTAAATCTTATAATGACCGTTACGGCCTTGCCAAAGGCGACGAGATCATAAAGTTCACGAGCAAGGTCCTGGATAATGCCGTAAAACTTAAAGGGCGGCCGGGAGATTTCATAGGCCACGAGGGAGGAGACGACTTCTTTCTTATAACTTCCACGGATACCGCGGATGCGGTCGCCGGGGAAATAATAACGGAATTCGATTCCAGGATACGCTCATTCTACAGCCGCGAGGACCAGCTGGCGGGATTTATAATGGAAAAATCGAGGCAGGGGGCCATGGTCAAATTTCCCATAATGACCATATCCTTAGCGGGCGTTACTAACCAGATAAAACCGATATTAAACTACGCGGAATTGACCAACATCGCCGTAGGGGTCAAACACAAAGTAAAAGAAGTACAGCAGAGCACCTTCCTATTAGACCGCAGGACCCAGCCGGCCTAATTTTTCTTCCTGCGCAGGTACGACGGCGATATGCGCAGGTTCTCGCGGTACTTCGCGGTCGTACGGCGCTTTATCGCGATCCCTTCTTTTGCAAGCGCGGCCGTTATCTGGCCGTCGGAGAGGGGACGGGTCCTATCTTCGCGTTCTACAAGTTCCCTTATCACGTGTTTTATATGCGCCTTAGAATGCAACCCGCCGCCCGGGCTCTTTATGCCGTGGCTTAAGAACGATTTGAGCGCGACGGCCCTGCCGTTCACCTGGACATATTTGCGCGCAACCGTGCGGCTTATGGTGGAGGGATGGAAGCCCGTCGCTTTAGCGACATCGTTTACGGTTAAAATCTTAAGGCGCGGGCTGTTACTGGTAACCGCCTCTTTCTGGTAGGTCAAAATAAAATCCGTGACGCGGCATACCGTCTCTTCCCGGCGGCTCAAATTATCGATGAGCTGCTTGGCGGCTTTCAGGTTGGTCTTAAGAAACTCTTTCACCTCGGGATCTTTCACAAAATCCGCGTTCTTCTTGTACGGATTGTATAATTTAAGGAGCGGGACGCATTCCCGGTTCAGTTCGAGGCGGATCTTGCCGCTCTTTATATATGCAATGAGGTCAGGGATAACGGCCGCTTCCTTTTTACCTAAAAGCGTGCTCGCCGGCCTGGGATTCAGCTTCTTTATGTTTTTTACAGCCTCGCTGACGTCCTTCTCTTCAGCCTTCAGGGCATGGGCCATCTTCGCCGTATCGATTACAGCCAATTCATCCATGCAGTCCGTAATGATCCTATATTCGAGCGATGCCTTCTTACCGGCGCGTTCCAGCTGTAACTGCAGGCACTCCCGCACGTCCCGGGCGCCGACGCCGGGCGGATCCAGTTTCTGCAGTATCTCCAGCACGTCTTCGACCGCCTCGTCATCCACGCCCAGGTCACGGGCAGTCTCCGCGACTATATCACTGCGCAAATAGCCGTTCTCATCTATCTCGTAGACCAGATACTCCGCCACCTCAATATCTTTACCGCGCAGATCCCGCATCCTCAACTGCGAGAGGAGGAGGGGGCGGGGGTCCTCGTCTCCTGTTATCGAGTTTGTAATATGCTCTTCCAGAGAACTACGAAGAGGCGACCCGGTATAGTCAGAGGTATGCAACCGTTCGAATTCTTTTTTAAGGAAAGGGTTCTTTTCGAGTATAGCTTCGATATATTCATTCAATTCCTGAGCGGGCATGGCCAATAACTGCAGAGATTGCCTCATCTGAGGCGTAAGCGCCATCTTCTGCAGTAATCTTTGCTGGTACGATAATTGATGTTTCATAATGTAGTATTATGCCAGTTAAGACATCAAAAGGCAACTTTTATTTTATTTCCACAATTTTCTTACCTTTTTGAGTCCTCACATAACCTCACCATGGACTGTTGCATATAGTGTACTGAATTGTCTATCTCACTGCACATTCTGACTCTTCAATACGATTAACATTACCAATTTTGCGTTTACCAGAGGCATGTTCCATTTTTTTATCACTTGGCACGAATATTGCTTATACAAGAAGATACAGGTATGTCATAGTATTTCAATGACTGCCCTGGTTAATTCGTCATCATTTAATAGGTAGTCCCTCGGCGCGGCCTACAATTAGACAATAGCCTTGCTCGGGACGATTTGTCAGACTTAGATAATAACAAATCGGAGGACTTAGAAAAATGGATGGGAGACTTACTATCACAGAGGTGGCCCAGTTTGTCGGCGTAACGCCGCGGACTATCATGAGGTGGGAAAAATCCGGTAAGATAAAGCGGTCCAGGCGCGATTGGCGCGGCTGGAGATTCTACCTCAAAGAGGACCTCGAAGGCATTAAGAAATTCTACGAAAGTACGTATGAATATGAAGAGGTGTCGAGAGTGTCTGCAAATTTAGCTAAGACCACCGTATCTGTCCTGATAATCCTGGCATCTTCATTCTCCTTACCTATATATACCTGCGCCCAAACAGAATGCGCCGTAGCCGCTACCGCCAATACCGCAAAAACCGCATCGGGCATCAAAGAGACCGGCACCACCGTTGACATTAATCTTGCGAATTTACCGTCTGCCCAACAACCTCTCGAGTCCATAACAGAATCGAGCAAGTACACGCTCGGCCCTGATGATGCCATCGAAATAGAGGTGAGGAAACATGCCGAATTTAGCGGTAACTACACCATAACGGCTGAAGGGAAGATAGAATATAAATTCGTCGGTGACGTACTCGTAAGCGGCCTTACTAAAAAGCAGTTGGAAGACAGGCTCTCGGGAATACTCTCGGAGTATATCATAAATCCTGTGGTAAACGTCAGCATTACGTCCTGCTTGAGCAAGGTATATTATGTAGTCGGCGAGGTGGGAAGACCCGGTAAATTTTATATGAAAGGCAATACCATACCTATTCTCGAAGCGCTCATCGCCTCCGGCCTGCCGACACAGTCTTCCGCTACGAGAAAATGCAGGCTCATCACGCCGCGCAGCAAAGGCAAGGTTAAAATAAGATATATAAACGTATATGAATTACTCTACGGCGGCGATATGCGGCAGAATATCGACATGATGCCGGGCGAGATACTCTATATCCCGTCGACTGTAGTGAGCAAGGTCATACGCATCATTTCACCTGTTACCAACGCGGTAAGTGAGGCTGCGGGCTCTGCCGTGCAGGGTGCGGGCGTCGCCGCCGTCGCGTTGTAATTGCAAAGACTAACTGTAGCAAAGACTAACTGTAGGGCAGGTTTCAACCTGCCCTGAACAAGAGGAGCTAAGATGGACTTAAAAGTCACAAAACAATTGATGCCTCTCGATTACGTGAAGATATTCTTCCGCAGAAAGTGGTTCATAATCATACCAACTGTCGCGGGCATCATAATAAGCATCATCGCGGGCAATATCCTTCCTAAAAAATTTGAGGCATCGACGCTGATCCTGGTGGAAGAAGGAAGGATAATCAACCCCCTGATCCAGGGCATAGCCGTTTCGACGAGCACAGCCCAGCGCCTTGCGGTTTTGCGGGAACAGATACTCGGGTGGGACAGGCTGATACAGCTCATAAAATCCCTCGACCTCGCGAAAGGTATCAGGACGCAGTCACAGTTCGAAAACCTGGTAAAAGAGCTAAGAAAGAATATAAATGTCCGCCTGCGCGGCGCCAGCATAATCAGCATATCCTACGAAGGCGGCAACCCCGCTGAAGCGCAGAATATCGTAAAGACGATAACGGACATCTTCATATCGGAAAACCTGCGCCAGCAGAATAAAGAGACCGAAGACGCCGTTTCGTTCATAAACGACCAGCTTGCTCTATACCAAAAAAAGATAAAACAGACGGAAGTCGCGAAGATGGAGGACGAACTAAAAAAGCTTCTTATCGATTCGACACCAAAGCATCCGCTCGTAATAGAGCTCAAAGCAAAGATAGAGCTGGCGAAACGGGAGATGTCTAACGGTAATTACAATGTGGAAGCCGCCGCAATGGCAAATTCCGAAAAGGAGCTGAAGGAGTTGAGAGAAGAGTTGAAAAAAGCGCAGGCAGACCCTTCTGCTGTAACCTCCGATGTTCCGGCCGATGGAACAAACAGGATGAAGATGACCGCAAATTCGAACGAAAAGGTCTATAAACTGCTTCTCCTGGAAAGGCTCGATAAAGTAGAAGCCAAGGACGCAGATGTTACCCAAAAGCTCTATAATGAACTCTTAAATCGCCTGGAAACTGCCAAGATCACCCAGCGGTTGGAAGCATCTAAAGAGGGCACACGATACACGATCCTCGATCCGGCAAGGGTGCCGTTAAAACCGAAATGGCCGAATAAACTCGTGCTTTTAGCCATGGGATTATTCTTCGGCTTCGGCGCCGGCACAGGCATGGTATTCCTGGTCGAACTATTCGACCATTCATTCATGAGCGTAGAAGAAGCTAAGGCATTCATCGACATACCGGTCTTCGGCGCTGTCTCAAAGATAATCACCAAAGCCGATGTTGCCGCGCAGAATTTACGCAATAGGCGCATCACCAGAGCCTCTATCGCAACTGGTGTAGTGCTGTTAATTATCATCATCTTCAACGTGGTTCTGGGTAGCTAGTTGTTAGATGTTAGCTCTTAGCTCATAGCTGTTAGGTCATAGGTTGGAGGAAAATGGGGAAAACAAGATTCAGTTTTGAAGACTTGGAAGTTTGGCAAAAAGCCATCAACTTTGCCAAGAGAGTTGTTAACATTTCAGAGCAAATCGATACCGGCCGTAAGCATTTTAGGCTCTTGGAGCAATTAGAATCGGCATCTGCATCAGTTGCAATGAACATAGCGGAGGGCAAAGGACGTTATTCTAAAAGGGAGTATATCCAGTTTCTTTATATTGCCCGAGGCTCATTATACGAAACCGTTACTTTACTCACGATATTTTTTGAGAATAACTGGATTAGCGATAAACAACTTGATGAGATCAAAGATATCGCGGACGAAATCGGGAAAATGTTATCGGGCCTCATAGCTTCTATCAAGAATTCACTAGCCTAACACCCATGACCTATCACCTATGAGCTATGAGCTATCACCTAAGCCCTATGAGCTATCAGCTAAGACCCAGTTTGACACCCTATGAGCTATGACCTATCAGCTATGACCTAAACAAGGAGGTACCACGACAATGTATGAAAAATACTACGGCTTTACCGATAAACCATTCAACCTGACGCCCGACTCTAAGTTTTTCTTCGCCAGTCCAAAACACGAAGAAGCGCTGAGTTGTCTACTACTGGCCATAAGCGAGCGGAACGGCTTCGTCGTCATCACCGGCGAGATCGGCTCGGGCAAGACCACCGTCTGCAGAACGCTCTTAAACAGGCTCGATCCGACTACAAAGGTGGCGCTCGTGCTCAACACCCACCTTGGCAAGAAAGAGCTTCTCCTGACCGTGCTGGAGGACCTGGGAATAGAATATAGATCGACCTCAAAGACCCATCTGCTCGCGGCCTTGAACAAGTACCTGATAGAGCAGGCGTCGAAAGACGTAAATGTGGTCCTTATAATAGATGAAGCCCAGAACCTCACTCCGGCCGTCATCGAGGAGGTACGGATGCTCTCCAACCTCGAAACCGAAACAGAGAAATTGATACAGATCGTCCTGATGGGCCAGCCGGAATTAAGGGCTAAGCTGATGCTTCCGAAACTCGAACAATTCCGGCAGAGAGTGGTACTGCATTACCACCTTGAGGCGCTCAATTATGACGAGACGAGCCAGTACATAAAGCACCGCCTGGTGAAAGCCGGTAATAAAGAAGCTGACATATTCACGGAAGGCGCTATCGATGCCGTATACAAATTTTCGAACGGCGTTCCGAGGCTGGTCAATCTTGTCTGCCACAATGCGCTCATAAGCGGCCTCGTAGCCGAATCACGGCATATCTCTGTGGATATCGTGAGAGAGACTCTTACGAATTTATTACAGTATGACGGCACGCAGAACCCTACGCGGTCCGCAGTCGATAATCCACAGTTTGTGGAAGGGAGACAGTGTGCCGCTTAATTCGCAAATCTATACCACGTTTTTACTATCGACTATGGACTAATAAAGGAGGAATTCAATGGGCAGGATCACCGACGCATTAAAGAAAGTTGCTGACGAAAGAGTACAGCGCATACAGAAGAAACCAGAGACGCAATACGTAATAAAGAAGGTCGAGAACACTTCCATCGACGACCACATCGTATCATTCCACGACCCTTCTTCGCCGGTAGGCGAGCAGTATAAGATAATCCGCACAAACCTGCAGTCCATTAAAGCAGCCAGAGACTCCAGGATATTCCTCATCACAAGCTCTATAAACGGGGAAGGGAAGACGATCACGTCGATAAACCTGACCATGTCGATGGCGCATGACCTGAACAATAAATCGATCCTCTTGATCGACGCCGACTTGCGTAAAGGCAGGGTCGCTAAATATCTCGGCATTAACCAGAGCCCCGGTCTTTCGGACCTGTTGCAGGACAAGGGCAATATGGAGTCTGTTCTCATAAGCCCGGGTGTTGATAACCTTTCGATCATGCCCGCCGGAAAGGTTCCGCGTAACCCGGCGGAACTGTTGAGCTCCAAGAAGATGACGAGCATCCTCGCCTCGTTAAAAGCAAAATTCGATTATGTCTTTATAGATTCACCTCCGGTTATCCCCGTAACTGATCCCTGTATCCTCGGCTCTATGGTAGACGGTGTAATACTCGTCATCCAGGCCGGCAGGACCCAGCGCAGTATAGTCAAGCACACCGAGCAGCGCCTCGCGCAGGCGCACGCGAAGACTATCGGCTGTATCATGACAAACATCGAATACCACCTGCCGCAATATCTCTACCGGTATGTCAATAAATACGAGGGCTACGACTCTTATTATCAAGAGGAGAAGAAAGAGTTAGTCAACGTTGCATAGTAGACCGTAGACCAGAGACTATAGACCGGAGACCTCGGGGTGAGAGATTATAAAAATATAAAAGCATATCAACTAGCCGATAGCCTGGTTCTTAATATCTATAAGGCAACGCAGGAAATAGAATATTTAACAAAAGAAGAATTTAAAAAGATAGAGGAGGCAAGACTCGAAGCATCAAAGACGCTTTACGGACTTATCTGTGCAGTCGCCAAAGAAGTTTAAGGTGCACTCACTATAAGGTCTACGGTCTCTGGTCTACAGTCTACGGTCTACTATGAGCTTCATCTTACTCTTACTCTACATCTCCGCCATCTACATCCGTCCCCAGGAATGGGTGTCGGCAATCTACGGCTGGCCGCTGATAAACATACTGGCTATCCTTACGGCCATCTGCGTATTCTTTGAGGCGGGGATGAAGCAGAGACTGCGGCTGAAAGAGCCGCATATGGTGCTGCTACTCGCATTCCTTGGCGCCATCGCCATGTCTCACTTATCCCACGCCTATTTTGGCGGTGCATGGGAGTCTGTCTTGAAGTTCAGCGCCAATGTAATAATGTTCTTTTTGTTTATAAATGTTCTCGACTCCGAGAAGAAAATAAAGATAGCTATATGGTTTCTCATACTTCTTACTTTGATCCTGGCCGCTCAGGGTATATATCAATGGCATAATGGTATAGGCTGGGCAGGTCAACCCATACTGCAATGTAGCGACGAAGGTCGCGATATTATACGCAGGATCACGTGGGTCGGCATATTCGAAGATCCGAACGACCTGGCATTAGCCCTGGTCGTAGCAGCAGGCTTCCTTGTATCCTTCATATTTAGTAAAGCTAATATTTTATTAAAGATAATCAGCGCCATAGCGCTTGCTGTATTAATGCAGGCCCTATATTACACAAATTCACGAGGTGGGTATCTGGCAATGGCGGCTACTGTGGGGTTCTTTTTTCTCCTGCGGATGAAAAACAAAATATTAGCATCCGTAATAGGTGGCATTTTAGCCTTTGCGGTCATCATAGTGGGGCCTGCAAGAATGTCGCAAATAACAGCCGCTGAAAGTTCGGCTTTCGGAAGGATAGACGCCTGGTTCGAGGGTTTTCAAATGCTAAAAAGCGCCCCAATGTTCGGGGTAGGCTATGGAATGTTCACGGATTACCACTCGCTAACGGCTCATAATTCTTATATCTTGGTAGCGGCGGAAGAAGGTCTTGTGGGGTTCTTTATATGGATCGCGATTATCTACGTTTGTTTTAAGGGATTATTCAAATCAGCCGACAAAAAAAACGAATTAAGTTCCTGTATATCGGGTATAGAAACAGGCCTTTTTGGCTTTTTATGCGCGTCTTATTTTCTTTCCCGTTCTTATGTATCACTATTTTATATCATTTTGGCACTGGCAAGCGCCGCCATCTTTACATCGCTTAAAAAAGAAGAATACGCTGTCAACTTTAAGGATATGCGACTCGTAGGGGCGTTAACTATGGGTATCTTGGCCATAACATGGCTCTCGACACGCGTTTCCTTAAGATTGTTCGGATAACAGAATATGCCTATTGAAGTCCCAGTAGAGATATCTATTATACTAGTAAGCTGGAATGTATGCGAATACCTAACCCAGATCCTGAATTCTCTATATGAGACGTTAAAAAACTTGCGATTTGAAGTTTTTGTGGTTGATAATAATTCGGATGATGAAACGCAATGCATGATACGCAAAAAATATCCGGAGGTCTACTTAATTATAAACAAAAAAAATTTAGGCTTTGCCAAGGCCAATAATCAAGCGATTAAGCTAAGTAAGGGAAAATATATCGTATTGTTGAATCCCGATACGCTGGTTTTACCTGGCGCAATAAACAGCATGTTTGATTTCATGGAAAAACATCGAGAGTTTGGCGCGATTGGCCCGAAAATATTATGTGAGGATAAGCATACAATATCATCGTGTGCGGCGCGAAAATTCCCAAATATAAAATCCATTTTATATCACACAACCGGTATGGGTAAACGCTTAAAGTCACAGGAAAACTACACGAGTTCAATGGAAACAGATTCACTTTCCGGGGCGTGTATGATGGTTAGGCGCAAAGCAATAGACGACGCTGGATTATTAGATGAAAATTTTTTTATGTACGCCGAGGATATTGATTGGTGTTATAGAATAAAGAAAAGCGGCTGGAAAATATTTTATTTGGCCGCCTCTTCTATTGTCCACTTTGGAGAAAGAAGCGCTATCAAAAAATTTAGCGCGGCTGACAATATGATGGAAAATTACAAAGCGTACTTTAAATATTTTAGAAAACATTATGGGCTGGTTTACGCATTATCCTATCGTCTTAGTCTTGCGCTGACTTTGATGACGTTTAATATTATTTGGTTGGCAAGATTTATTATTTCAAAAACAGAAAATCGCATTAAATTTCGTGGAATAATCATACGTAATATGAAATTTTTAGGCTGGAGCATTAGTAATTGGGAAAGTTAGGAATTATACAAAATACTACCTACCATGGTACGGTAAAGAGCAACCGATGAAAAAAATAAAGATCGTACCTACAGCATATGGGATAAGGTGTAAGAAAATTACATGAATGCAAATAAACACAATCTTAAGCAACAGGCTTCAAATGGCGCATTTTGGGGCCTGTCTGGTAATTTAACAGTGAGCGCTATAAGCTTCGTAGGGACGGCTATTCTGGCACGCATTCTTTCGCCCAAAGATTTTGGATTATTGGGGATGGCAACATTAATTACCGGTATAGTTCAGTTGTTTGGAAATTTAGGCTTAGGCGCCGCTTTAGTTTATAAAAAAGACGTTGACGACGAGTATCTTTCAACGGCATTCTGGTCATCTCTACTGGTAAGCGCCGGGCTTGTTTTAGTTTCGATAGCAGTAGCTCCTCTTGCTGCAATATTTTTTAACGAGCCTACGGTAAAGTGGATTATTATAGTCCTTTCAGCGAATTTCATTATTTCATCGCTTTCAAGCGTTCAAAGAGCTCTGCTTCATAAAGATGTAAAGATAAAAAGAATGGTTTTCATCGAGATTGTTTCGCGATTTTTAAGAGTAATTTTTATGCTCGTATGCGCATTAACCGGGCTGGGCTTCTGGAGCATTGTCATTGGTATAATAGCCGAATGTATTTTGAAAACTATACTTTATGTTTTAACGACTCAATGGATTCCTACTTTTCAATTTCACAAGATGAGATTCAATGAGCTGTTTCATTATGGGAAAAATATTTATGGGCAAGAATTTTTAAACTATCTTAATCGAAGCATGGATTTTATTATAACAGGACGGGTTTTAGGCGCAAAGCTACTTGGGTTTTATCAATTTTCATACAATTTACCATATCTAGTCAAATCTTATATCCAAGATGGGATTAGTCCAGTAGCTTTTTCGATATTTAGTAAAGTCCAAGATGATAACAAGAGATTGGCGGGCGGGTTTTTAAACGCAGTTAAATATGTATCGATTATAACTTTTCCAGTAATGTCTGGACTTGCGTTTTGTGCGGAGGATTTTATATCAGTTGCTTATGGCTCCAAATGGCTTCCCGCAGCCGAACCACTAAAATTGCTTTGTTTTGGCAGTGCGCTTGCGTCTGTGCATTGCCTCGTCTACTCACTTTTTAATGCCAAGGGGCGGCCTGACATAGGCCTTAAATGGGGCTTACTTATTCTGCCAACTACTATCATTTCCGTTGTCTTGTTTTCACGATGGGGCATTATAGGTGTAGCATGGGCTATGTTTTGCATGGAAGTTTTGACCATAGCTGTTGCATATATAGCGACAAAGCTTTTGAATACTAGCTTTAAGAGTTACTTTAAAGCCTTACTACCTGCTATTTATGGCTCTCTAGCAATTATAATAGCTCTATATTTTATTACTCATAAAATACTTGTTATACCTAATATTTATTTCAGATTTGCGTCTAATATTCTGCTGGGAGCTATTACCTACGTTGTATTTTTATTCATTTTTTATAGAAAAGACCTGATTAATACCTTAGATTTTATTAGCCTAGGTATGAGAAAATAAGTTCTGAAAAACAAGGGACGAAATCGTCGCAAAAAATCATGCAAGTTACATAAAGACAACATTTAAAAATAACGGGAGAGGATTATGCTATTAAAGAATCCAGCTTTAATAAATACGAGAAAATTTATAGTAAACAAAGTCAGGCGTGATTCTGTTCTATGGAATGTTTTGCATTTTTTATATAGCCTGGGAATGCCATGGATCCCCAATACTTCAATTGCAAAAATACTTAGTTTTTACTCTAAGAACAAAAAAAATATTTTTTTTATAGAGATAGGCGCAAATGATGGGATTACTTCTGATCTACTAAGAAGTTATATTATTAGAGATAGATGGTCTGGTATCTTAATCGAACCAATAAAACATATTTTTAATCGCCTAAAAGTAAATTATCATGGATATCAAAATTTAATATTTGAGAATGTCGCGGTAGCAGATAAGGAAGAGTCGAGACTTTTCTATATACCCCGGAAAAATGGGGCTGAAACCCGTGCCTCTTTTTCATTAGACGTCATTTTGTCTGACCCTCGGCTTAATATCAAAATCGAGGAAGACTTAATAGCTGAAAGAGTGCAATGCGTGACTTTAGAAAAGTTACTAGAGAAACACGGTATTGTGAAAGTAGATATAATACTGATAGACACGGAGGGTAGCGATTACGAAATTATTAAGCATATTAATTTTAATATAATTAAACCTTCTCTAATTATATTTGAAAGGAATAACTTAACCTTCCACGATTACAAGAAGTGCATCAATTATCTTGTTAAAAATGGTTATAGGCTATCCAAAGACGGTAATAATGTACTTGCTATTAAAGGTGCCCATGCAAACTTATTCAAAAATATATAGAAATGTTTTGTTTCCATTTTACGAAACCATTGTAAAAAGACGCAATACGCTCTCTTACCTAAAAGAACTTGAATATAATCAATGGCGTCCCGAAAAGGAACTGCGTATTATCCAGTGGAATAAATTAAGCAGTTTGCTCAGGCATGCATATGAAAAGGTTCCGTATTATCGCGATAAGTTTATGCAGCATAACGTTAACCCCTCGAAAATTCTAACTCCGGAAGATTTTAGAAAGATACCTTTTTTGACAAAAAGCGATATCCAAAGTAACGGGGCTGCTTTAATCGCAGAAAACTACATAGATAGAAATTTATGCAAAAATGAGACGGGTGGATCTACGGGTGAGCCTATAAACTTTGTATATCCACGCGAGAGCTATGAATGGCGCATAGCTGCGGCAGCCAGATCTAACAGATGGGCAGGCTGGGATTTCGGCATGAAGACAACCGTACTATGGGGCAGGCCGGTAAGCCCTATATCGAAAATAAAGCAGGCTAAGTTAACTTTGCATAACGGTTTTATGAGAAGGCAGTTTATCAATGCGTTCGATCTGTCAGAAGCCAGTTTAAAAGGCTACCTTCAGAAGATTAACAGATACAGACCGTTAATTATCGAAGCATACGTATCTCTAATATATACTATTGCAAAATTTGCCAAGATGACCAACATGATGGTTATTAAACCAAAAGCAATTATCGCGTCTGCCGAAACTCTGCACGATTATCAGCGCGAACTTATAGAGTCCGTATTTGAATGTAAAGTTTTTAACCGCTACGGTTGCAGCGAAATGATGCTCGTAGCAGCGGAATGCGGTGAGCATACAGGACTACATCTCAATCTCGACAATATCTATATTGAGTTTTTAAAGGATAATATTCCCGTAAAAGAAGGCGAACTCGGTGAAATAGTATTGACCGATATGAATAATTATGGCATGCCTTTTATTCGATACAAGATAGGGGATATCGGAGTACCGTCTGGGAAAACATGTGCCTGTGGTAGAGGCTTACCTTTAACGGAAAGAGTGGAAGGTCGAACTATGGATATACTGCTTGGCAAGAATGGCAAATTTATTCAGCCGCAAGCATTCTGCTTTCTTTTTAGGGAATTCGATTGGATTAAACAATATCAAATCGTTCAAGAAAGAAAAGGTAGTCTTCTATTTAATATAATAAGAAACCGGGATTTTTCGGATATCGAAAGGAATTTGTTTTTAAGGCGTGTTCGCGAAGTCGTCAAAGACGACGTAGATCTCGATATAAAATTAACCAACGAGATACCACTCAGCGATTCCGGTAAGTATAGGGTTGTTATCTCAAAAGTACCCATAGAATTTGGGAATAACTGATTATGGCCAAATATAAACATATAATGCAAATAGTACCAAGTTTGGAGTGCGGAGGCATGGAAAAGCTTGCTATCGACCTGGCTGAAAGACTGAAGATTGCAGGCTATTTGTCGTCCATATGCTGTCTTGACCGAGCGGGAGATCTGACAAACCAGGCTGAAGCCAAAGGCATAGATGTTGTGGTCATGAGCAGAAAACCGGGCATAGACATGTCTCTACCGATTACTCTATCGAAGATACTCAAAAACAAAAAAGTAGACATTGCTCATACGCATAATCTCGAAGCCATGATCTATGGAACTCTTGCGGCAAGATTTGCAGGCATACCTGTTGTGATAAACACCCGGCACGGCAGGGAAGATAAACGGGCTAATTGGCTCTTCTGGAGCATGAACAACGCCGTTATAGCGATATCCGAGGATGCCAAGCGCAGATTTCTAACATTCAACCGTATCAAATATGATAAGTTACGGGTAATTTATAATGGAATAGATGCCGCCTCGTCAGAAAAACTCGATACTCGATCAATAAAAGAGAAAATATTTAAAGTAGATGCAAGATATAAAATTATCGGAACTGTCTCGCGTCTATCGGAGGAGAAATATCAAGTTGCATTACTAGACGCGTTCCAAAAGGTTTCGCAAGCCGTAAAGAATGTAATACTGGTATTCGTTGGAGATGGCCCGTTAAAGCAAGCCTTGCATAATTATAGCGAAAAATTAGGTATCGCTGATAAGATTATCTTTTTGGGCTTTAGAGCAGACGCTAGGGAGATCGTTGAAGCGTTCGATATTTTTGCTCTCCCATCACTTACGGAAGGCATCTCATTAAGTCTACTTGAAGCAATGGCTGCCCGTAAACCGGTAGTCGCTACCAATGTGGGCGGGAATCCAGAAGTTGTAGTTGATGGAGATACTGGAATTTTAGTTCCGCCAAAAGATCCTCAAAAGATGGCGGAAGCTATTATTAAGCTCATACAAAATTCGGATTTGGCAAAAAAAATGGGTCAAGCTGGCAGAAAAAGAATGGAAGAAAAATTTAGTTTGAATCGTATGGTCAATGAATACGAATTGATTTACGAGGAATGCCTCGCTAAAAAATAGTTGCTACCATTATGAATATATTGATTATAACAAATCTATTCCCAAGCTCGGCAGAATTAGGCAGAGGCATATTCAACAAACAGCAATTTGTTGAGCTGTCCAAACTTTGCAACCTTCAAGTGGTGGCTCCATTGCCATGGTATTGTAAAAAGCGCATTCCCCGGCAAGAAGCTATTGCCGGCATCAAAGTATACCATACCCGATATTTCATGATACCAAAAATAGGGCGTTCGCTATATGGAATCTTCTTTTACATTTCGCTGCTACCAAAGATAAAAAAAATATATAAAGAGTTCAAATTTGATACAATCCTAGCCACTTGGGCTTATCCGGATGCCTTTGGGAGTTACCTCATAGCAAAGGCTTTAAAAAAACCGGTAGTCGTTAAAGTCCACGGCACTGATATTAATGCACATACGCGCTATTTTTTGCGGCGCAAAATGATTGCCTGGGCCCTTTTAAACAGCAACAAAGTAATAGCTGTAAGCAAAGCATTGAAGGAACGAATAGTCAGGATGGGAATACCATCTGAAAAGATAGTAGTTATACCCAATGGGGTGAATAACGATTTATTCAAGCCCATGGATCAAGCGGAATGTCGCAAAAAGCTCGATTTGCCTGCCGATAAAAAGATAGTTTTATATGCCGGAAACATGATTAAAGCCAAAGGCATTGACGTGTTACTCGATGCGTTTGCGCGCATTAGCCCCGATATATTACTTGCGCTGGTGGGAGACGGTCCGTTTGAAGATACGCTTCGCACGAAAGCTAAGAAGTTGAAGATAAAAGAGAGGGTTATCTTTGCAGGACGCAAAGCACATGACGAAATACGCTACTATATGAATGCATGCGACATATTTTGTTTGCCCAGCCGCAATGAGGGATGCCCGAATGTATTGCTGGAAGCCACCTCTTGCGGTAAGTACGTTGTCGCGGCAAAAGTAGGGGGGATACCCGAGATAATAGAATCTGACAAGACCGGAATAATGGTCGAACCTGGCAATTCAGAAGAATTGGCAAAAGCAATCGACAAGGGATTCGGAGTATCCCACATGTCAAGAACGCCAGTGGGAAGAACATATACGTGGAAGCAGAGCGCGGAGATGCTCGACGAGGTATTGAAGAGTATAGACTGTAGACCGCAGACCATAGACCATAGACCGAAAGCTAAAGAGTGGGTTAAAAATTTCATCTATGCGATTACCCCAAAAAACATAGTTGCATGGAGGGGTAATAGAAATAAAAAACTCGTAGCGCTTACGTTTGACGATGGCCCCAACCCGAAATTTACACCAAAAATACTAGAAATTCTTAAAGAGAACGGCGTAAAAGCTACCTTCTTCCTGATAGGCCAAGAGGTCAGTAAACATAAAGGAATTGCCGCAGACATACTATCACAAGGTCATTCTATAGGGCTCCATTCATATACCCATCGCGGATATAGATGTATGGGGAGCATGGATAAACGGCAAGAAATCGCCATGACAAGAGATATAATAGAAAAAGAGCTCGGCATTAAGAGCAATATGTTCAGGCCGCCGCAAGGAGCACTATCGTTAAGCCAGTTGCTGTATTGCAAAAAAAATAATATTACAACTGTTATGTGGTCACTCGATAGCAATGATTTTCGGATCAAAGACGCCCAGCTTCTTGTAGATAAAACCTCGGGAGGACACGTTAAAAATGGCGAAATCATACTGTTCCACGACGACAACGAGTTCACTGCATCGGCATTGCCACAAATAATCACGAAGCTTCACGGTGGGGGATTTGAGTTTGCAACCGTTGAGGAGATATTGAAATGAAGATGCTTAAAAACGAAAATATCATTTATTTCGGCAATGACTGGAACGCCGATAACCGGACCAGCAGCCACCACATAGCGTTACAACTATCCAGGGATAATAGGGTGCTTTATATTGAGGCTAGTGGGCTGAGGCCTCCAAAAATGTCTGGTCATGACATAACTCGAGTATACAAAAAAATGTTAAAGGTATTTTCCGAACCAAAAAAAGTATCGGATTCTATATACGTATACTCACCGTTGATTTTGCCTTTTCATGGCAATGCGTTACTAAAAATAATAAACAAGCGTCTTCTTGGGTTTCTCATAAAGAGAGTTGCAAAAAAACTCGGATTTAAAAATTCCATATTATGGATAATAGCGCCCCACATGGCTATGGCGGTAGATGCGCTCAACAATAATCGCATGATCTATTATTGCGTCGACGACTTCTCCTCGATGCCTGGCGTAAAGCATGATCTAGTTTCAGACTACGATGCCTTTTTGACCGCAAGCGCCAATGCTGTATTTACGCCATCTATACCATTGTATGAAAAAAAATTAAAAGCAAATAAAAATACTTTCTTAAGTCCGCATGGCGTTGATATCCGTCACTTCTCTACCGAAGTAAACAATAAAACTCAAGCGCCCGACGATATCAAGGACCTTAAACATCCTGTAATTGGCTTTTTTGGGCTTATAGAAAAGTGGGTTGACCTGGAATTAATAAAAGAGGTGGCGACGAAAAAGCCCGATTGGTCAATCCTTATGATAGGCAGGGTAGCGCAAGATATATCAGGTTTAGCCGGCTTAAAAAACATAATATTCCTTGGCGCTAAGCCTTATAGCGTAATACCTGATTATGGCAAGTCGTTTGATGTTGCAATAATGCCTTACGTTTTAAACGATCAGGTTTATAACGCAAACCCTATAAAGCTTCGTGAGTATTTATGCATGGGTAAGCCGGTGGTCAGCGTCAGGACTCCTGAAGTTGAAAAATTTTCAGATGTTGTGGAAATAGCTGACGGTTATGCTGATTTTATAAAAAAGATAGAAAAATGCCTGGTATGTGACAATGAAGCAAAAATAAAGGAACGGATAGCAAAAGTCGCGAAACTATCATGGGAAAACAGATGCGCGGAAATATCTACGATTGCCTGCGATATCCTGAAAGGTGAAAGAGCGAAATGAACGGTAAAAATAAATTTTCTTTCCGGGTCGTGATAGTTGGGTGTGGAAACATAGCGGAAAAACACATGGCATCCATCCGGAAATATATCAATATATCGGACATCGCGCTATGCGATATGGATCCCGTAAGGCTTGAGGATTTCGCAAAACGGTACGGTATTGCAAAAACGTATACCGATATTTCCGATGTACATAAAGATTTCGATCCGGATATCGCGCATATCTTGACACCACCTTCGACACATAAGGACATCGCGATCAAATGCCTCGATAAAGGCATGAATGTTCTGATAGAAAAGCCTATGTGTATTTCTGCTGGGGAGGCGGATGAAATAACACAGGCCTGTAAAAGAACAGGCGGAAAAGTTTGCATTGATCACATGCGTTCCTTCGATGAGCAGACAAGGAAGGTCAGGGACATCCTTGATAGCGGCTCTTACGGAGAGATTTCGCATATTAACGCTTCTTATTCCCACGATGTCCTGACAAATACTAAATTTGTAGGCAATAGATGGGCTCAGGGCCTGCCAGGAGGCATGCTTTTCGATATAGCGCCACACGTAGTCTATCTTATACAAGACTTCATACCAGGCATGGAAGAGATAGCTACATCCATAGAGAAAAATAGCGATGGAATGGTGACCGGCATAGCATCTATATTTCAGGGCAAAAACACTACGGCATCAATGCATATATCCCTAAAAACAAAACCCCTTCAAAATTTCATAGAGCTATTTTGCACAAAAGGGGTCATAAAAATAGATTTCCGCAATTTTATCACTATTCTAAATCCGGAAGGAAAATTGCCCGGGCCGATCGTAAGAATAATCGGCCCTATCAGTGTGGGGTGGCAATATATCATGGCAAGCATTCGGAATGTTTTTAACTTTTTCCTCGGGAAACTCGATCCTTACAACGGCTTGGATCATATTATCTACTCGTTTTATAACGCCCTGCTATCCAATACAGATATTCCGGTCGGCTATGAAAACGGGAGGATCCTTGCCGTTGTTTTAGATAAAGTATTTTCTCGGATTACCAATTTAAAGACGGATGCCGGCGCGGAAAACAACACTCTAAAGCCCGCCGATATCCTGGTAACCGGCGGATCCGGACTTATCGGCAGCGGCCTGGTCAAGCGTTTGGCCGATAAAGGATTTTCGATAAGAGTACTAACGCATTCATCCGCTCTGGAGAGCGCTATTATTAAAAACAACCCAAATATTTCAATCGTCAAAGGCGATGTATATAGATACAAAGACGTTGAAAATGCTTCCATGGGTGTCAAGACCGTGTGTCATCTGGCGGCCGCAATGAAAGGGGACTGGAACTACCATCTGGATACGACTGTTTCCGGGACACGCAATATATTTGAAGCATGTTTAAAAACCGGCGTGCGCCACCTGGTTTACACAAGCACGCTTAATGTATTGGACGCGAAAAGTTATCCGAACGGCAAAATAATCGACGAAACTTTTTCATATGAACATATGCCTGAAAAACGAGGGGCATATTCCCATGCGAAACTTAAAGCGGAGAGACTCCTGCTCAACCTGATCGAAAAAAATAAGAACAAGCTGACTGTGACTTTATTGAGGCCGGGCCTTGTTTACGGCTCGCAAAAGAATTCTTTACCTAAAGACGTGGCAATAAGACTGGGAAAGCGGTTCGGCATAGTCATGGGACTCGGGTTCAGGAAACTGCCTCTTATATATATAGACAATCTTGTTGACGCGCTTGAACTAGCCGTAAAAAATAAAAAGGATGGAATTTTTAACATTGTTGACAGCGATTATCCCACACAAAGAAAATACATAAAACTCTATAACAAATACGGAAACGAAAAAATCAACATGATATATGTACCGTTTTGGGTTTTTCTGGCCGGTTTCTGGTTTATAGAAAAATCCGTGTCACTGTTCATGAATAAAAAGGTTTCACTTGTATACAAGCTTAAATGCGTCAGCAAAAGCCCGAAGCATTCTACGGCGCGGGCGGAACAGGACCTTGATTGGAAACAAAATGTACAATTCGAAGAAGGCATTAAAAGGACTCTGCGCAATGAAAAAGAGGCGATCAATGCTATTTCATGATCTAAAATACAAAAATATTTGCATTTACGGTGTTTATAGGCCGGAGAAAATACTGAACATTATTTTATGGGAAGGGACTTCTACGGTTATTTTATATAGAATACACCGATTTTTCACAAGAGTTCATCTTGGTTTTATCGGATGCCTATTCCTGGCAATAAACAGACTTTTGAATAGTTGCGTGATAGGGAAAGGGGCGCAATTTGGTAAAGGCTTTGTTATTATGCACCCGGTAGGAGTAGTAATAAACGGCGAAGTAAAGGGCGGCGAAAATATAGTCATAGAAAGCGGTGTAGTCCTGGGGGTGGCAAGAAATGGCTTGCCCGTTAAGGCGCCTGCGTTGGGTGATAACATATATATTGGCACAGGAGCTAAGATATTAGGCGATATCAAGATAGGAAGTAACGTTAAAATAGGCGCTAATGCCGTTGTTTTATCGGATGTGCCGGATGGCGCAACGGCGGTCGGCATACCTGCTAAGGTGGTAAAGAAAGGATAGTGTTCGTGATCTCACTAGTAATTATAAAGATATTATTCTGGACATCTGCCGGCTTAGTATTTTACGCCTATTTTATATATCCAGCTATCCTATGTTTTTTCAAGCGAGGGGATAGTCTGCAAAACCAGATTTATGAACTGCCGCATGTTTCGCTGATAGTCAGCGTATATAACGAAGAGAAGGTCTTGCCGGAAAAGATCAGGAATATACTGAGTATAGATTATCCAAAGGATAAGCTTGAAGTCGTTATAGCTTCGGATGGCTCTAACGACAATACGAATAAAATAGTATCCGAATATAGTAAAGATGGTGTAAAGCTGATAGCTTTTACGGAGCGCTCCGGCAAGGTCAATGTACTAAATAAGGTTATCCCTGAGCTTAAGGGTGACATAGTAGCCTTATCTGACGCCAATACATTTTATAAAAGCAATGCCATAAGAAAGCTCGTTCGTAACTTTTACGATCCTAAAGTCGGGTGCGTGTGTGGAGAGCTGGTGTTTCAAAGTCCTAAGGATAGCGAGATTGGAAAATTAGAAGGATTTTATTGGCGCTACGAACAGTTCCTTAAGAGGGTGGAGGGTTCCAACGGGTCGCTTCTAGGCGCCAATGGCGGTATATATGCCATCCGAAAAAGCCTTTTCAAGCCACTGCCATCGAATACTATAGTAGAGGATTTCGTATTGCCGATGAAGATGCTGG
The DNA here is from genome assembly GCA_041650935.1 of Candidatus Omnitrophota bacterium. GTDB lineage: Bacteria > Omnitrophota > Gorgyraeia > 2-01-FULL-45-10 > 2-01-FULL-45-10 > FEN-1322. The sequence goes on along the minus strand of JBAZKH010000001.1, from coordinate 543,397 downwards.
AAAAAGGATATGCGGTTATATACGAACCTGGGGCGATAGCTTACGAAGAGACTTCCAAAAAGATGATCCAGGAGATGGAGCGCAGGGTAAGGATAGGCGCGGGAGATTTCCAGGCGCTATTATTGACATGGAGGATACTGAACCCAGCCCATGGATTCAAGGCATTCGCGTATCTTTCTCATAAAGTCATCAGATGGTTTGCGCCCTTCCTGCTGATAGCTGCATTTGTCGCCAATTTAATATTGGCCGGCAACGAGTATTATCATTTTATATTGTTATTGCAGTGCCTGTTTTATCTTGCGGCGTTGAGCGGGCGTATATTTTCGCAATTCGGTATCCGATTTAAACTTTTTGGATTACCGTACTACTTTATTTCAATGAACATAGCATTATTTTTAGGGTTTATAAGATTTTGCAATAATTCACAAAGCGTGGCATGGAAACGGACGGAACGGTAAAAATGCTAAAAAACATACACATCTGGATATTTGAGCATATACGGCAAAGCCTAATGGCCAAGCCGTCTAATTCACGACCGGTCCATGTAATATTCTCGATTGTCGACCATTTTGAGCCAAGGTGGGGAAACGTAGGAATAGACAAAGAAATCGAGCGTGTGGACAAATGGATATCGAAATATGAGCCGGTAGCGAGACGCCATAAAGATGGCGATGGTAATATCCCGCAGTATACATTCTTTTACCCGATAGACGAATATACTCCTTTAGTATTTGAAAAAATGGCTCGGTTCTGTGAAAAAGGTTTCGGTGAGATAGAGGTGCAACTACATCACGATAATGACACGGAATACTCTCTTCGTAAAAAGCTTGAGCACGCTAAGGATGTTTTCGGCAAAAGTCAGTACGGATTTGTGCATGGTAACTGGTCGCTGGGTAATTCCAGAAAAGACGGAAAGTGGTGCGGAGTCAATAACGAGCTTGCGATATTAAAAGAGACTGGTTGCTACGCAGATTTCACCCTGCCGTCTGCGCCATCCGCAACACAAACTAGGAAAATAAATAGCATATACTACGCAAAAGATACTAACGCGCCTAAACCGCACAATACCGGTATAGACGTTGAGGCTAGAAAAACACCGGATAATGGACTTATGATTATCCAGGGGCCGCTAGCATTGAACTGGCATAGGATGAAGATAGAAAATGGCAGCATATCACTGGCTAATCCACCTACCCAAGACAGGGTAGACTTGTGGATAAAGCAAAGGGTAAGCGTCAAGGGAAGACCGGACTGGATATTCGTTAAGGTATATACACACGGAGCTCAGGATAATAACCTAAAAGAAGCTTATTTTAATAATCTCGATAAGATGTTTGACTACCTCGAAGAAAGATATAACGATGGTGAGCGTTACAAGCTTCACTATGTAACTACAAGAGAGATGTATAATATCGTAAAAGCGGCGGAGGCCCTCAAGGGTAAGGAGCCTGAAAAATACAGAAACTACCTATTGTCAAAGATACCCGCATGGCAAAAAGGAAAATTGGCATGAAAAATATTAAAGCGTTATTGTATATAATAAAAATCGACATTCTGTACAGTGCAAAATTCAGATTATCCTTATCCCATGTACTGTATATCTCAAGTATTCTTGTTCGGATTTTTAACCAACGACGCGCCGATATATTATTAATGAAGTCACACCACTATTCCGACTCTTCCGCTTTTCAGGCATTCCTTAATCCGAAAATAAAAAAACTGATAAAAAAGAAAGGCTACGTCCAATCCCTACTACCTTCGGTAAAAGTAAGCAGGGAATTGATACAGTGCAAATATTTGTTTCTAGTAAAGCCATATAAAAGCCCACATGAAAAAGGTGTGCTTTTCCTAATGTACGGCGTTGGTTTTAACGCTTTTTTTAAGCATTATGATGTAGAACGACTTTTATGCGATTATTATCTAGTTTTGGAACCAGACTGGGCAGGGTATTGCAAACCAGAAATATTAGCATATGCGGAACTAGGCTCACATCCTGTGATCCTAGAATCTCCAGAACGGCTGGACTTTGCGTTTATAAAACAGCTCGAATCAAATTTCATACCTGTGGAATTTGGCTCAAGCAATTGGGTAGATTTTAATATTTTTCATCCAATTCCTGGCATAGGTAAAAAGTATGATTGCATCATGGTGTGTGACTGGTTTAACTATAAAAGACATTATGCACTACTCAGGGCGTTGTCAAAGATTAAAGAATATAATTTGAAAATAGCCTTGGTAAGTAACGCTACGGGAAACGTAAGCACTTTAAAAAATATAGCACACTATTTTGGCGTGCAGGACAATATAACTTTTTTACAGAGCCTGCCGTCTGAAAAACTTAATATCATATACAATGAATCTAAGGTCAACCTACTACTCTCCTATAAAGAAGGCGCCAACAAGGCGCTGTTTGAAGGCATGCATGCAAACATACCGGCAATACTGCTAAAAAACAACGTAGGAGTGAATAAGCAATATATCAATGATGAGACCGGAAAATTGATAGATGAAAGAGACTTACCAAAAACATTGGTCATGTTTTCGCGTGAATATGCAAAATTCAACCCCAGGCAGTGGGTTATGGACAATATTTCGTGCCAGAAAACCACGCAGAAATTGAATACTATAATAAAAGATACAGCATTACGAAATGGCGAAGAATGGACCGAGGATATACGTATTAAAGTAAAAGAAGATGGGAGGATGCGGTTCTTACATCCGGAAGACACCATCATTGACAACCATCTTAATAACTACCTAAGGACAGACATGAAATATGAGCTATAAATTTTGCACTTTTTTGATAACATTTACATTTGCTACCTGTTTGTACGGTTGCAGCATAGTATCGAATGAAGACATCAACTCCGGAATTATGTGCGCTTTTGAGAACATCAAGAAATGGGATATCTCACCCGAGACTGGTTTTTCACTAAATCTGTCTACCGAGCACGTTACGGAGGGTAAACATTCGTTGAAAGTGGCATATCCTGTAGATGAATATCCCAGCATTAATACAAAAAAATTAGCGCACGATTGGGGACAGTATGACAACCTGCGACTCGATATTTTTAATCCACAGAACAAGACGATAAGCTTCACGGTAAGGCTGGACGATGAAAAGAAGCAAAGGGTAAACATACCGGTACCACTCAAGCCAGGAATGAATAACATAAATATACCAAGGCAGAGGATAGCAAAATCGATAGACGCGGCAAACATTTACAGGGTTGTTCTGTATCTGGACGATCCGAAAGAGAAGACTATACTCTACTTTGACAATATGAGACTTGAGAATCAGCAACCTCGCGTAAGCACACAGGTACATAGCGCTAGTGTATCCACCCCTATCGAGATTAAAGAGGTATTTGAACCGAAAATGACTAAAGACACACTTCCGGCCAACGGAATCGTTAAGGCCAACGTCGCCAATCTCACCGCTCCTAAAAAAATAGAAATCCTGGTTTCGACTGGAATACCATTTGCGCCGGGGAATATTTTCGACGAGAAGAATGTCGCTATATTTGACGCAGAAGGGAAAGAAATCTCCATTGCATCCAAAGTGCTCGCACGATGGCCTCAAGATGGCTCTATAAGATCCGTGTTGGTTCAGTTCCCGATGAAAGTGGAACACAGTTATAAACGGGTGCTTGTAAAGTGGGGCAACCCCAGAACAACCGAAGTGTTGCGTCTAGTGAAAGTCGACTGGGTATTACCGGAAGGCTTCTTACTAATGCCGCCAATGTGGTCGTGTGATTCACAAATAACAGGTGAGCAAGTTCCTATAGACAGTAGCGAGTACCAAAAGTATGATCAGAACATAGAGGATAATTTTCCTAAGCTGGAAAAAATCGAGTGGACAAACGATGTTAGCAAAGATGGCTACTACAGCACTCCGCATGTATTCTATCAGATTTATGTTCGCGGCGGTAACGACGAATATTTTCAATCCGCGCGCAAGGAACTGGTACATTATAGGGATGACCAGATAGTCCAGGATGGTCCGGAAAGAGGACGTGCCGTAGTCCAGAAACAAACTAGATACATATATGTGAGCGCATTGATAGACGACTATCTATTGACGGGCGATGAAAAGTCTTTGCTCGTTGCCGGTTATATGGCGGAATACCTTAAGAAAAATGTCAATCCTAAAAAGGCTTATTTGAAGCGGGGCGATTCGCGTTTCTGGACAGAGAGAGAAATGGCATTCCCATTTCTAGGTGCACTGGAATACTACGAGCTCACCGGCGATAAGGAATATCTTAACTTTGCCAGTGAAATGATGAAAAATCTCTACAGAACCCAGAAGGAATGGCCGGAGAAGGGTGGATTCATCCATAACTTGTATTCGCATGATCCGGAAGAGGGGGCAAGGAAAGATGAGTATGGCGGCTCGCCTTTCATGACCGGCTTACTTCTCGAAGCCATAGTAAAATATCATCAGCTCACCAATAGCAATATTGCGAAAGAATCGATCTTTATGGCGCTCAATTGGCTTATGAAAGACTGCCTCGCGCCTGATGGAGACTCGTTCATATACCTTACATGCGATGCTTCAAGAAATGAAGGCCATCCGGACCTCAATATGCTTACGGTCCATGCCTTCGGATACGGGTACAAGATAAGCGGCTACCAGAGAAAAGATTATCTGGAGATGGGTAAGAAGCTGTTCGAGCGCGGGATGAATGACGCCAGATTGAGCGACCGAAAGCATTTCAATCAGAACTATCGTTCCAGCGGGCACTTTTTAGCATACATCAGCAAAGAAAGATAAAATTGCAGGGGAGGGTGGGATGAAATTGAAACGCGTATACGGCTGGGTGCCGGACATACCGGACCAGAGAGACTATCTTTACAAGGCCATACGGCCGGTCGTGAAACTGCCGCAGGCGGTGGACCTGCGCGCGCACTGCTCGAAGATAGAGGATCAGGGGAACCTGGGAAGCTGTACGGCCCAGGCTCTCGCGGGCAACCTGGAGTTTTTGGACAACAAGATAGATTCCCTTTATGAAGATGTGAGCCGGCTTTTTATATATTACAACGAACGCGCGCTTATCGATACTATCGAATACGATTCCGGCGCCATGCTCCGGGACGGCATAAAGACGCTGAAGAATTCCGGCTCGTGCCGTGAATCGATATGGCCGTATCTTATAAATAAGTTTGCCGTCCGGCCGACGATACGTTGTTACGCGGAAGCAAAGAAGAGGACTATAGAATCGTACCACCGCATAGAAACATTACGCGAGATGCTTACCTGCCTTGCGGAAGGATATCCTTTTGTTTTTGGTTTTACCGTTTATGAAAGTTTCGAATCTGACGCAGTAGTAAAAACGGGCGTTGTCAACATGCCAAAAAAAGGCGAGACAGCTTTGGGCGGGCATGCCGTTATGGCAATAGGGTACGATTTAAAAAAGAGTCGATTCGCGGTGAGGAATTCCTGGGGCGAGACATGGGGGATGAAAGGCTATTTTACCATGCCGTTCGAATATCTCGAGACGCTCGCCGACGACTTCTGGACTATAAGAAAATGACGCTTTCTATTGCAATAAGTTATCAAATATGATACCGGAGGCATTTAGAGGATTTGAGGCTTGTAAAGACGAGGCGGGGCTTCTTTTTTTAATGGCCCAGCCCGAAAAGGCCATAGTAGATTTTATTTATTTAAATCTGGAAAAGTTCAAAAAGGAGGATCGGGAAATTTTCGAGGGGTCATATCGCTTTCAAAATACGAAATTGCTAAAAACAAAGAAAGTGTCGGAATTTGCCAAAGTATTCAATAATAGAAAATTGACGAGCATCTGTAAGTCCTTTTGTGAGTTTATTAAGGAGGAGCGTAGCGCATGATCGAATTACTGCGGCAGCAGATTGCCGATGAAAGAGATAACCTAGCCAAGACCAATAAATTGCGGGAGACTCTTCAACTATTAACATTAAAATTTATACAGGATAAAGGTTATTTTAATAATCTGGCTTTTGTCGGCGGGACGGCGTTAAGGTTTCTTTATGATATGAGAAGATTTTCCGAGGATTTGGATTTTTCTGTTTTTGACGCCAAGGGATACGATTTCACGGACATCGTCCGGGTCCTCGAGCGTGAGTTCGACTTGAATGGATTAAAAATAGAAACTAAACCAGCTGTGAAGAAGACAGTTCGAAGCAGCATGCTGAAATTTCCGGGACTGTTAAAATCAACAGGGCTCTCGCCTTTAGCGAGCCAGACGCTTTCGATTAAAATCAAGGCTGATTCCAATTCTCCGTGCGGCTGGCATCTTGAAAAAACCCTGGTGAATAAACTATACGCCCTGAATATTTCCCATTTCGATCTGGCGTCTTTATACGCCGCTAAATTACATGCGTGTTTTTTCAGAAAATACGTCAAGGGAAGAGATTTTTATGATCTGCTTTGGTATCTTGGTAAGAAAGTCAAACCTAATTATCAATTACTGAACAACGCTATCACGCAAACGCAGGGCCGCGATTACAAAATCGATGAAAACAATATCATGGATTTTTTGACCGAAAGAGTAGAGAGCGTCGATTTTAGCGCCGCAAAGAAAGACGTTGAAAGATTCCTCCAGGATAAAAGTGAACTAAAATTGCTGGAAAAACCGATTATCTTAAAAAGTATCAGAGATGTTTTTGGAAACAGCCTCATCAAATGAAGGGCTATGATGAATTCTAAACGAAACGCCATTTTGAAATTCGCGTCATGCGCCGCACTTTTATTTATCGCGTACCTTCCGACCCTGCGATGGATGGTCGACAGGTGGATGGCGGCCGAATCATACTATGGACATGGGTTCCTTATCCCCATCATCTCCTTATTCATTGTCTGGCAGAGAAGGGAGGCGCTGAAAAAGATAACGATATCCGGGACACTCGCAGGGCTGTGGATCGTGGCTCTCGGGCTCCTGATCCATATCGTATCCGCCGCGCTTAAAGTCTATTTCGTATCCGGTTTCTCGTTCATACTGGTTTTATACGGGCTTATTCTCTTTTTCTTCGGGAAAGAGATGGTACGCAGCCTGACATTTCCGGTATTTTTTCTTCTTGCCATGGTGCCATTACCGCTCGTATTGATAGGGAACCTGACGGTAAAATTAAAATTGATAGCGGCGCAGGCTTCTACTTTTATATTAAACAGGATCGGATTTCCGTCGATACAAGACGGCAGTATCATAAGGATGCCGAATTCGCATATCGAGGTCGCCGCCCCGTGCAGTGGACTGCGTTCGCTCATATCGCTCTTGACCCTCGGCCTGCTCTTCGCGTATTCGATGAAAATTTCCTACGTTAGGAAATCGATACTATTCCTATCATCCGTTCCCATAGCGCTCGCGGCAAATGTCACGAGGATCGTCATGGTCGCTGTGGTAAATGACCTATATGGGGGAAAAGTCGCGATGGGGTTATTCCACGACTTTACCGGTTTCCTGGTCTTTGCATTCGCTTTTGTGGGGCTATTCGCCGTATCAAGAGTATTGGAAACAAAAAATGAAGTCAGATAAAAACATTTTAGGCTACATGTTGCTGGTCGTCCTTTTATTAGCGGCGAGTTTCTTTTCCCTTCGGTTATTTTCGCAGGAGAAGACTATGCGCGACACGACCGACATACATAGTTTTCCGCACACGATAGGGAAGTGGAAAGGAACGGACTTAGAGATAACGGAAAAAGAATATCAAATCCTTGAGACAAGGAACTTGATCGCTCGCGAATACGTCAACCAGTCAAACGATAAATTAAGTTTATTTATTATATATTCCGAGACTAATAGATCTGTATTCCATCCGCCCGAAGTCTGTATAGCAGGAGGCGGCTTTGCTATAGTGGACAAACAGAATGAGAATATCGAATCCGGAAAGTATAAATTTTCGGCAAACAAGATGCTGGCTGAAAAGGGCGATTTTAAGGAGCTAGTGCTCTATGCATACAAGGCCGGAAAATTGTATACCAGCAATTTTTATCTGCAACAGGCATATCTCGCCATCCATCAGATATTCGGCAAGCGCGTTCCGGGCGCTACGATCCGCGTCGCGATACCGATAAGAAGCGACGAGAAGCAGGCGCTTGCGATGCTGAAATCTTTTCTCAGCGAAACTGTAAAGATAGTCGACTCCATGACAATATAGGGCAGGTTGAAACCTGCCCTACCATGCTTCAGCAAAACCTGCCCAATGTCTCATGTTCACCCATCTCAACACACCGCTTATTAATGTCCATTTTTTCCGAAACACCTATCAATGACTGTCATAGTTTGTCATGAATTGTCACTAATTAGCAAAAATATCCAGCCGTAACCCATTGATTCACAAATATTTATAATCATCAAAAAATAAAATATTTTTGCTCGCGCTCATGACTTGGCACGAATGATGCTTATATAGAAGTATATGAAAAAATTCATCCGGACATTCGTGATGACGCTAGGCGAGATAAAAAAGGATCTCGATATATATCTTGCCATCCAGCGATATGCGCGCGCTGTTCCCAAAAAAGACGAAGCTAAAAAGCTTTTGAATTATTCGACGATCCTTGCTTTCGTAGCGTTCCTTTCGCTTGTCTTCATCGGTTTCGGCTATGCCCAGACAGGCAAGGTAATCCCTGTGTCGGCCCCGGAGCCGGGCACTGTGGCGCTAGTATCGACCGGAATATTCGGCTGTATCGTCAGATTCGCGCGTAAGCGCTTTACCGAATTTAAACGGATATTCGATATCCTCGTAGCATCGATCGGAATTGTCATAGCTTCTCCCGTAATGGCCTTGACCGCTATCTATATTAAAATCGTTTCACCCGGGCCCGTAATATTCAGCCAGGAGAGGGTAGGGTGGAAGGGGAATATGTTCAATATCTATAAGATGCGGACTATGAGGCTGGACGCTGAAAAACTTACCGGCCCCGTATGGGCAAAAGAGAATGATTCGCGTCTCATAAAGCATGGGTCTGTGATCAGGAAGCTTCATTTGGACGAACTGCCTCAGTTATTTAATGTTTTGAAAGGCGAGATGAGTATAGTCGGACCGCGGCCTGAAAGGCCGGTATTCGTTGAACAGTTGAGCGAAAAGATACCGGATTATCGCAGGCGGCTGGAAGTAAAGCCCGGTATAACAGGCCTCGCTCAGGTATGGCATAAATACGATGAAACTATCCAGGATGTTAAGAAGAAGGTCAAGTACGACCTCCTATATATAAGGGAGATGTGTCTCATGGTGGATGTAAGGATACTATTACGTACCATAGTCGTCTCATTTCAGGGAAGAGGCGCCAGGTAGGAAAAATATGAAAAGGAGGCTATAAAAATGCGGAAGGCAGGCCTTATTGCAATAATATTACTTTTATCCTCTTGCGGTGCTGTTTTCGCTTCGCCTATATATTGTCCTTTGACAGGGCACTATTACGAAGCTATCAGCGGTACATACGACTGGAATGTCGCGAAGGCCAACGCTGAAGCTCTTTCGTATGGCGGCGCAAACGGATATTTGGCGGTCCTTACAAGCCAGGCAGAGAATGACTGGGTTTGGTCAAACCTCGGCAACCCATCATACTATTGGCTGGGTGCCATACAGGATCCAAATGGAGCCGAACCGTCAGGCGGCTGGGGTTGGGTTACCGGAGAAACATGGTCTTGGGACAATTGGAACGGCGGAGAGCCCAACGATAATTCCTCCTTCGGATACATCGATGATAACATCCAGTTCTGGACCAATGGAAAGTGGAATGACTTAAGCGGCAATTCGAGCAATTCCATTTACGGCACAGGTTCTCCGGCCGGCAGTAAATACTACCAGGGATACATAGTCGAATACGCTACTCCGGAACCCGCGACTCTTTCGCTTTTGGGATTGGGAATCACAGGCTTAGCAGGTTTCAGAAGAAAGAAAGGTATAAAATAGACCGAAGACCAGAGACCGAAGACCAAAGCATTAAAGGTCTATGGTCTACAGTCTACAAAGGAAGGGGGTGAATAAATGAAGAAAATTGCATTAATTGTAATGGTGCTCTTCGCGGCATGCGTCGTTACGACGTTAAACGCTGAAGCAACACCGTTAATCGATGGTTGCACAAACTTCCAGAAATACATAGGGACAACGCGGTATTTTAACGCGGATGTCTGGTGGGCTGTCTATGAACCAGGTAATGCCACCAATCCGCTCGGGACAAAGACCGACTATACGTATCTTTATCAGATAAAGAACGTCGACGGTTTATCCAATGACCAGGCGCTTACTATGTTTGGGGTTTTGAATGAGAACGGCGGCCATATTACAGACGGAGCCTTCACTAACTCATTCAACCTCGACGACTTGTTTACTACAACCTACGACTTGTCTGGCACAGTCGCCCCGATTAACGGGTATTACGGTACGGGCTTAAATTGCGCCTATTGGGATTTTAGCGGAGCCAACGCTATCCCAGGAGGCAGCACAAGCTATGTTCTATGGTTTACCGCTCTTGAGTCGCCAACATGGGTAAGTGGCAACATAACAGCAGGCGGCACCAGTCAGAACGAGTCCCTTCCTGGACCAGCGCCAGAGCCGGCAAGTATGGCTCTATTAGGTCTTGGTCTGGTTGGAATGGCAGGCAGGACAATCATCAAAAAGTTCAAAGCATAGCCTTTGTCGTTTTACAAAAACGGCATGGGCTTTGCTTGAACCAGTAAGCATGCTTATGTGGTGAGAGCATAGAGCCTTAAAAGTTTTATGTTCTCCCACCGGACTCATATTATAAAAGGCTTGGCAAATATAATGATATTTTATAAAAAGGGGTAAAGCAAATTGTTTTACCCCTTTTTTCTTTACATTTTTCATATTGCTGATAAAATGATTTGCTAATTATGAAAAAATATAATATACGAAAAAATTGGGCCGATTCATTTAACACCATCGCCAGGAACCCGGTGGTCTTACTGCCGTTCATCGTCATAGCATTCCTTGAGACGTTATCGCTGGAGATCATCTTCTTCTCGGCCAGATGGCCATTTTCGATAATAGCCGGGCCCATTATCAAAAAATTCTTCGGAGAGGCGTTCCTTCATTATCCGGCCAACCTGATAACTTTGCCCGGATTATTTTATTTCGCGCAGACGGCGATTTATATACTTATCGGGATAGCGTTAACAGCCACATCTGTCAATATATTCAAGAATATAAAGGCGCATCTTCCGGTCAAAAGAGACGCGATATTGAAAAACACCGTTAAGACCTATCCGTCCCTGGCTGCATACGCGCTGGTAATGGTCATTGTCACAACGCTCCTGCAGAAGATAGATATGTTCATCTTTGCAAAGGCGCTTCATATCACGACAAAGATACTCCCTCAGATACCACAGCAGGTCTATAGCATATCACTCACCATCTTTATCTTATTAACGACCGTCATCATACAGGCACTGCTGATACTGACCGTGCCCGTCATAGTCATAGAAAAAACGCGCCTGGTAAAAGCTATTTTTAAAAGCGTGCGTTTGGGATTCCGTAATTTTGCCGTCATCTTCAACCTGATCTTTTTACCGCTCGCCGCTTACCTGCCGATCATACTATTGAAGAGTTTCTCGGCGGAACTCGCCGGCAAAACCTTCCCGGAGATTACCCTGTGCACAACACTCCTTGGCGTAATAGTCACCGTATTCCTGGATTGTTTCGTAATTATATGCGTATCTAAATGGCTCCTGGACCATCAACCTTCGACAAAAGCTCAGGGTTAATGCCGAGCCTGCCGAGGCACCGGAAATGAAGATGAAAAAGATAATCCTATACATGGTACTGATACTGATCGTCGTCTGGGCGGCGTTTTCTTTAGTATCTTCATTCTCTCCCGGTAAAGATTACGCCGCGGAAAAGCTCATCTACCGCGCCATGAAATTAAACTCCGTCATAGCGAGGAACCCTGATGTAACGCCTCCGCGCCTGCTTGCCGCTGTCGAAAAGGACCTGCTGACGCTTATAAAGAAATATCCGGATGCGGCCGTAACGAAGACGGCCGCTATCACACTGGCGGAATTCTATATCTCCAACAAAAAATACGGCGAGGCGCAGTCCCTCATAAAGTCCATAATGACGGAATACAAGGAGAACGCGGCCGTCATGAGCACGGCCCAGTTTTTAAAAGCCCTTACCTATGAGAGGATGGGGAAATGGGATAAGGCTTTCGCGGAATTTATAGCGCTGAGAGACCGGTACCCCTATACCCAGCTCGGCATGGAGGCCCCTCTATATATCGTAAAGCACTATGAGACGAAAGGGGAGACTGCCGCGGTAGATAAAGCTTACGCGGATGCGGCGGCATTTTATGAAAAGATGGAAAAGGAGCATTCGGGTAAGCGGTTAGGCTACGCCGCGGCGCTGCTGCTCATCCAAACTAATATGAATTCGAAACATTATGAGGCGGCCGGCCGCGCGATCGAGCATACATTAAACAGATACCCCGGCTCTATGACGTTTAGAAGGCTCCTGCCGTATCTTGAACCGATTTTCATCGAAAAGTTGAAGAGCCCTGAAAGAGTTATAGCTATATATAAAAATGTGATGGAAAAAGTTCGTGACCCGAAACTGAAAAAACTTTTACAGCGGCACATAGATAAGTTATCGGGAAAGAAATAATACTACATATATAATATATGTTTAAAAAAGAATTTCAACTCGGGGAGATAGTAAATCTCGGAGAGTGGCAGGGTATCCAGGATTCATTCGCAAATGTCCTCGAAATCACTCTCAAGACCATAAGCGCTCATGGCGAGCTATTGACTGCGCCCAGCCGCTCTACGCGGCTCTGTGCGGAGATACTGCCCAGAACGCAGAAGTCTAAAACCGCCTGCCGCAACTGCATAACAACGGCATCCGGTATAGCCAACCTCAATCAATCGATAGACATAGAACAGGCTCTAAAATGTTCTCTTGGGCTCAGCTCATTCGCTATTCCCATCAGGGCCGTCAGCCACAGGATAGTAGCCTACATAATAGCCGGGCCCGTCATGCTTAAATCCAGGGGAAAAGCGCTCCAGTGCGCCGTAGAGCTTAATGATCCCGGCATCAAACCCGAAGAACTTGCAAATGCCATTATGGATATAAATGTATTCTCATATGGCAAAGCCCGCTCGGTAATCGCTCTTATAAACGACACATTCACGCATATGGCACAAGCCGGTTACCACAAGAAACGTCTGGGCGAGATAGCGCCTGAGGTCGTGAAGGTGGATCCGCTCTTCTCCTCTTATTACGAAGAGAAGATACTGAAATCGCTCCTCCATTCGTGTGTGCTCGCGCTCAATGCAGACTCCGGCTCTGTAATGATAATGGACAAAAATACCCGGATATTGAAGATAAAAGTCGCCGCCGAACTCGATAAGAGCATAATAGACCGCTCGAGCGGTGTAAAGATGGGGGAGGGGGTAGCCGGTGTGGCCGCCAAGACCGCCACCCCTATCATCCTGCCCAAGGATAAGGACTCAGCCGAACTTTCCGGCAAATTAAACAGGAATTATATACGGTCTTCCATGGTCATACCCTTTTCGAAAGCAAACACTCACGAGGTTTATGGCGTTATCAACCTCAACGTGGTCCGCAATAAGACAGATTTCACCGAAAAAGATATCGATATCGTAAAAGAGCTCGTAAGACTGACAGGGATCGCGTTACTCCCCCTGAGTCACCACTCCAATAAATAGATTTCCGCAAACAATATGGAAGGTTTAGACCCTCCATACGTTTTCGTTTCGTTAGTTGTAAGGTTGCAAAAAGCCAGTTTTTTATATTGACTTTTCCTATTAATAATCTATAATTAAACCCTGGACTAAATACATACATATATGACAAATTCTACCCAAACATATCACGGCTTGGTAGGCCGCAGTTCTATCATGAAGAACATGTATTCCATGATCGAGCGCATATCCGATTCGAAAGCCACGATCCTATTAAGAGGCGAAAGCGGGACCGGCAAGAGAATGGTCGCGCGCGCCATACATCACGCCGATAAAAAAAGAAAAAACAAACCCTTCATAGAGATATCCTGCGGCGCGCTCCCAAAAGAGATAATCGAAAGCGAACTATTCGGCCACACAAAAGGATCATTTACCGGAGCCATAGGCGATCGTAAGGGCCGTTTCGAACTGGGCGATAACGGAACGATCCTGCTCGATGATATAGATTCATTTTCGATGGACATGCAGGTAAAGCTTTTAAGGGTCCTGCAGGAGAAAGAGTTCGAGCGTGTCGGCGACCACAAGACCATTAAGGTAGACGTCCGCATAGTAGCTTCTACCAACCAGGACCTCGAAAAGGCTGTTGCCGAAAAAAGGTTCAGGGAAGACCTTTATTACAGGCTCAATGTAATATCTATCAAACTGCCGTCTCTCAGGGAACATAAAGAAGATTTAGCGCACCTCCTGGACCATTTCGTGAACCTTTATTCGAAAGAGAATTCGAAAAAAATAAGGGGAATTACGGAGGAGACGCGGCAAATACTCATAGACTACAACTGGCCGGGCAACATACGGGAGCTGGAAAATATAATCGAACGCGCGGTAATCCTCGATACCGATGACGTAATAGATAAAGACGATCTTCCAGAGATGCTCCTGGAGGCGGTCAAAATGACCCGCTGCAAACTACATGATAGCACAGCACCCGCCAATATACTAAAATCCCTCAAAGATGTCATGCAGGAACCTGAAAAAGTCTATATCCTGAACGTCCTGAAAGAAGTAGGGGGAAACAAGAAGAAGGCCGCTACCAGATTAGGCGTTAATAGAACTACCCTCTATAACAAGCTAAAGAAATACAATCTTCTGCCGTATCTATCCGAGCTCAAATAGTACCCCAAAAAAACCGCCGGAAAGAGCCCTACAAGCCCCTAAAACACCTGGTATATACTCTGAGGCGACGTTTAAATGTCGGCTAGGGAAGCCCGCGGACCCGCGGAATCGTAGTTATCAACAGGCTTTTCCACATTTTCCATAACTCATTGGCATTCAATTATATATATCTATATTCTCCCATACCTGTAGGTGACATAAGATATATTATAGGACGTTAACCATGAGGCGAATTATGGATAAGTTTATAGGGATTGGTCTATATGGAGTTTACAGGAACGCTCCTATTAGCGGGAAATTCGGGATCGGGATCGAGCTTGGGATCGGGATCGATACACAGCCTATCATGGATATCGATATAAGAATTAAAACTGCAAGTAAAAGAAAAAACTTTAGGTTACTTTTCAATCTTAAAGTCTCCCCGCCCGCGCACAATTGATTTTTGGATTCTTAAAACAGGCTGGTTCGGCGGCTTTATTGGCGACTCTTATCTGGTTTTTGGTTCAGCCGTCTGGTAGTATGCGTAATAATAGTAATCCTTGCTCGTTAACGATACCCTATTCAGCGCTATTCCGATAATTCTCGCCTGAGCATCTACAAGCAGATGATATATGTGAGCTAGAACCTTCTTGGAAGTCTTGCCGCTCTGCACTATCATAATAGTGCCGTCTACGGCCTTTGAAAGTATCGCGGCATCGGTAACTATGCCTATAGGCGGGGTATCTAACAGGATACTATCAAAGCCTTCTTTGGCTTTCGCGATAAACTCCATCATCTTATGGCTGGACAGGAGTTCGGACGGGTTCGGCGGAAGGATCCCGCCGCTGACTATGGATAAATTTTCGATGCCCGTCTTCTGCACTGCTTCGTCAAACGAACATTGCCCGGAAAGATAATTGCTCAGGCCGACATTATTCTCTCTTTTAAAAACGTTATGCAGGCGCGGTTTTCGCATATCCGCATCAACCAAAAGCGTCTTTTTCCCAATCTGGGAAATAGCGATGCCCAGGTTGCACAATGTTATGGTCTTCCCTTCCTGCGGCCCGGGGCTGGTTATCATAATGCCGCGCAAAGGGTGTTCCTCTGTAGAAGAAAAGAATATCCGTGTACGCAATGACCGGTACACTTCCGATATCGGATCTTTGGGCTTGGAATTGACTAATAGGTCTTTTTCGATAGCCTTGGCCTCTCCCTCATCCCCCATATCCGGCACGCTGATCAGGAACGGCCATTTCATAACGCCCGCGACGTCTTCCACCGTCTTCGCGCTGTCATCGATATACTCCAGGAAGAAAACAAGCCCAATCCCCCCAAAAAACCCTACTATGATGGAGAGGAAAATATTAAGTATTTTTTTAGGCTTTATAGGAAAAACCGGTTTCTGGGCCGGATCCTGAATACTTATATTGTTAGCTTTAAAGCCCGACAATTCATGCTGAGAGCCTCGTTTAAGATATTGCTCGATATCGTCATAATCATATATGGATTTTTTTTCGCGGTCTATCCGGCCCAGGATATCCGACATCTCATTCTTTACTTTAACCATCTCCGGATGCGCGTCTTTGTAAACTTTCGCGAGCTCTGTCTCCCGCGATTCAAGTTTTAAATATTCGTTCTTCAAAAGATTAAGTATCTCGCTCTTGCTTATATAGTAGAGGTTGCGCATTACATACAACTCTGCCATTCGGTTTGCTATTTTAGCGGCAAGCTCAGGGTCCCTGTCCCTGACACTTAGATTCAGGAGGCGCGTATCGCGGACAGGTTCAACATCGATAGTCTTCAAAAATTTCTTAATAGGCTCTCTTGCCCTGGCATATTTTCTCATCTTCCCCAGTTCCAGGTCATCAAACGCTTTCTTAGCCAAGCCATATGATGTTATTATGTGGACCTGGCTTTGAAAATATTCTTTATACGCAAGGTAATCCTGAGACTGCATCTCGACCATACCGGTCGTAGTAAGGACATTAGGACTTTCGGGATCTATAAGGAGCGTGGCTGTGGCGCGGTAGACAGGACGCATAAGAAAACTGCCGATAGTAACTACCAAAACAACAGTTGCGAAGAACAGGATAGCTGTATCGCGCCTGCGCTTTATAACATCTATATATTCTTTGAGATGAAGGTCTTCCTGAAGCGAAACTAAATCCATCCGGTCCCCTATTTTTAAAAGAAGCTCTCGGGCACGACTACTATATCTTCGGCCTGCAGCGTTATATCTTTATCTTTGTCGCCCTTTTCGGTTATGTTCTTCACGTTTATGACTATGGTCTTCTTTTTGCCATCTTCTATCCGCATCACTTTCGTCTTAGTTATATCGGCAAACTTTGTAAATCCGCCGGCCATTGCTATGGCCTGCATCAGCGTCATATCCTTCTCGCCCGGCAGTTCGTACTTACCGGGATTTTTGACCTCTCCTATGACCGAAACCTGCCGCGCGTTATATTCTTCGATAAAGACAAGGACCTGGGCGTTTACCAGGTAGTCCTTCTCCAGCGATTCTTTAAGTTTTTGCTCCACTTCCGGGACGGTAAGGCCTGCGATCGACACTTTGCCGAGAAGCGGGAACGAAATATAACCGTCCGCGGTAATGCGCGTTTTAGTAGCGAGATCCGGCTGACCATGGACCGTTATGGTAATGACATCGGTAGGCTGCAACTTGTATTCGGTTCTTCCGGCAAGACAATCCATACCCTGCATGACGATAAGAGCGGACAATATGGTTATTAAAAATACTCTCATACTAAAAACCTATTGTGCCGCATACAGTCATCTGGTGATCGGCGTAGCTATAGATATCGAACCTGGAATCCCTGTTTACGTATGCGTATTTGGCCTCCACGGAAACCCATTTACGGATATCGTATTTGAGGTTCGCTCCGGCCTGGTAATAATTGTCATACCGCTTGGCGGTTTCGCCGTTCTCTCTCGACTCGGACGGATAGTTATGAAGCTGGTAGGAAGCAAATACATTTGAATACAATTTTCTTGTAAAGTTGTGCTGCCATGTAAAGCCGAAAAGGTTTGCCGTATAGTAGTTCATATTCGAATACGTGGACTCGTATATCTCCCTGTCAAATTCGAATAAGACAAGATCGTCGGGCGTTGGACTGTAATTGAAGCCGCCTTTCATTACGGGGCCTATGTAAGCCTTGTCGGCTATTATGTTCGATTTATCATACTCCTGGTACTTGAAACCGGCCTTAAAGTTGACATTCGCTTTTGCGAACCATTCCCCTTTAAACCCAAAAAACACCTCATCATAATAAGAGCCGGGAACCTGTGAAGTATTGTAATAATTAATAAACCCTATGTCATTCTCCAGGAAGGCCGACGTCTTCGGCCAAAACCTGTAGCTTACCGTTGTATCTATTACATTAACATCGCGGTTTTTGTCTTCATATGTCAATGGCCGCAGAAATGGGTCCGTGGAGTCGTACATCTCCAGCCTGTTTGTATATCCCGCATCTAAAGCAAGACGGTTAAATTCCGCCAGGATGCCGCCTCTTATGTCATTTATTTCCTGTTTCAAGCGGAGCGAATTTTCATTCGCGGCGCGGGAGGTGAATATCCTGAAGATATCCTTCACTGTGAATTTATAAAAATCGGCAAAACCCATTTCCGCGAGCCCTCTCAGGGTCTGGTCCACATGGTCTTCGGTGCGGTTTACACCATAGAGGAATATATCGGTTTGATAGTCGGCGCTGACAATACTGCTATGGGAAGGTATCTCTATCCCGCATGACGGGCTTAGGACGGTTACCGAGTCCACTTTTCTGTCCGTATTTTGTAAATAGATATTAGTGTCTATAGTTTCCGACGTTTTAAAAGCCCCGTGCAATACGGCATTCTTCGTTACCTTGATACCTGTTCTATCGGGGAGATCGATGTTTATGAGCTGGGCGTAGGACATGTTCGAAAATAAAAATAATAACAGCATAACGCAAACAAGTACTCTCCTGCCGGTACCTATCTTCTTCATCCTTCATTCCCCTTCTTTTCTATCCGCCGCTTACGCCGTTTTCGGGTGTATTCTCCGGAGGGTTAAGATTGGCCTGGTTTACAAGCGGGGGCGTGTATGGCTCAGCGATTGGTCCGGTATAATGAGCGGTCCAGTTAGAAATATCTACGTCCGTCGCGGGAGTCGGACCGACAACGGTGCCATCCGGATTGAATGTGAGCATAGTTCCGGCTACGACAGAATAGACGGCTCCCGTTATCGGATTAATCACATTGATAGAACCTTCCGCCACATACACGCTGGTGCCGGTTGCGGTAGCGTTAACATAAAAGGTTGTGCCGGTTGCGCCATAGACCGCATTGGGCGTCTTCACGCTGAAGTCGGAGGGCGTATTGACCTTGGTAATTATCATGCGCAACTCGCCTTTCGGCAGGTTAACTTTAAGTTTTCTGGAAGCATTATCTATCGCGATCTCGTCTATTGTAGCCTCACTGCCGGGTTTCAATGATACACTGCTTCTATCGGGAAGTTCCAATGTTACCGAGCCGCACTTGGAGCATAAGCCGCCTTTCTCATCCAGAGACTTTTCGCCATTGGAATGAGCGTCGCATAATACAGTATTTATAGTATCTTTCGAATGGACCATCTGCCCTGGGACAAGATCGGTCCAGGTTGCGGCCGGATACACCTTCACAAGCACTTTGCCATTGACAGCGGTAACTCGCAGGGTTGTCTCTTGAGCCGCCTCTTCAGCAAATGAAGTCACTGGAGAGAATGCGAACAAAAGGCATACTGTAGTTAACGCAACACCAATCTTAACCATAAAACCCTCCGCTTAGCTATGTTATATACTTTATATACTGATATACTATTTTAGTTTATACCATAATTATATTTAGTGTGTCAATGCAAAAAACTTGCTTTTTAATTTTTAATACAGCCTTATTCTTCGAGGTGCATATCTACATATGTGGCAAGGACCTCGCTTGCTTTGGGCGGAGGATTTACCGAAAAATAACTATCTATGACCGCATGCGCCATTTCATGGATAATAACCGAATCCGATATGCCGAATTCGGAAGTGTAGATCGTCTTATACTGATAAATATAGAACGCTTCATAGCCGGGACGTGTTCCGAATATCTTAAAATACGCCTCCCCTACCGAAGACTCCTCTTTAAAAATCTTTATAATTAGCCGCAAATCCGGCGGGTACATATCAAGCAGTTCTTCGGCTCTTTTCAGCAGGCTATCGATTCTACGGGCCACTCGTTCTTCCGGAGCTGCCTCAGAAGATTCGGCGGAGCCGAAAAGACCTAACGAAAAATAGCCCCGGCTGTTCAGTCTGTCCGCGATAAGTTGAAGATTGACCGAACGCTGATACTCGATCGTAAAGTAATTTGTCTCGATCTTAAGCCAATCGTTGTCGTCACCGCAAAAAGCCGGCGAGACCGCACAGGCAATTACACATAACGATATGGCCGCCGTTTTTAAATTCACTGTAGGACACCTATATTTTAAATTTATCCAACGTGTCTCTTATCGACCTTACTTTCTCTTTTCCTTCCGCCGTAAGACCGGCGGATGATTCGAGACTACTGAGGCCTTTTTTTGCCGCGGCAATATGGCCGCGAATGGCGGTGACCATATCATTCAGGCTCACGGCAAGCGGCTTTATCTCATCCCCCACCCTCAGCCGGAAAATTATCTTCAGATTCCCGGCCGTTATCTCCTGCACATCTTTATCCAGCCTGTATAAAGGGCCGGCTATCTTGTGAGACGTGAAAAGCGTAATTATTATGGTCGCCATACCTATCAACATGACAGAGACGAGACTGCTCAATATAACCGCAGGCAGTATAAAATCGGCGGTGCTTTTCATGACAAGCTTCGAGTTTTCAAATGTGGTGCAAACCGTCGACCTCGACGCGAGATATATGATGGCGCTTGAGATCGCCGAGCCTAATATAACGAGCGCGCAAAATTTTATTATGAAACCACGTTGGAACTGTTTAGTGATATAATAGTTCCTTCTTCTGTCCCTGATATTTTCCATACCGACCCTCCTTGGTCCTAAGGAATCTTGATCTCCTCCAGGTTCTTATCATAAATTTTTATCTTCGCCCTGGACCTCAAATCGTTAACCCATCTCTTCAGCGCTTCCTCCGTCTTCTCTTTGTCTGCCTTAAACGCGGCCGAAAATTCCGCGGTCTTCTTCTTTATGAGAAGTTTCAAAAGCGCTTGCTCCCAGTATCCCTGGATCTCTTTCATAAAAGCTTCATCTTTATCGAAGTTCTCCTTCTGAGCCTCCTGCACAAGGACATTCTTCGTAATAAGCTCATCCAACACCTGCGCCTTAGTCCCCCTGACCGCCCTGGCGGCATCGCGAAAATCCTCTGTCGTCATACTGTAATTATTTATTTTGGCCACAACCTTATTATCGCCTGACGGCTCCCTCGGCGCGCCGCATCCGTAGGTAAATACTCCTAAACAAATAATCACGACCAATGCCATAAGGATCTTCATTCGCTTCATATAACTTCTCCTTCTTTGGTAGGGTACACTTAAGTGCGCCCTACAGCTCCTTAGTATGCGCCTTTACCGGTCAAGACCGCCGGTATGGTCTTGAATAATATTTTGATATCGAGCCATAGCGACCAGTTATCTATATACTCCAGGTCGAGCTTCATCCACTCGTCGAAATCGATCTTATTTCTCCCGCCGATCTGCCAGAAACAGGTAATACCCGGCCTCATGGAAAGCCTGCGCCTTTGCCACGGCTCATATTGCTTGACCTCTTTCGGCAGCGGCGGCCGCGGCCCGACGAGGCTCATAGCGCCCATAAATACGTTGAATAACTGCGGGAGCTCATCCAGGCTGAATTTCCGTAAAAACCGTCCGGCAGGTGTGACGCGCGGATCGTTCCTGATCTTAAAGACAGGGCCGCTCATCTCATTCTTGCCGGTCAGCTCGGACAATTTTCCATGAGCGCCTTTATACATGGACCTGAATTTGTAAAGCACGAATTTCCTGCCATTCAACCCCGACCTCTTCTGGATATACAATACCGGCCCCTTCGAAGTAGCCCTTATCAATATGGCTATGCCCAGCATCAACGGGCTTAATAGCGCTATGGCTAGGCCAGACACGATAACATCGAGCGCTCTTTTAAGGAACAATTGTTGTTCGCTGGCGGGTGTTGTCGCGAACGTTATAAGTGGGATACCGCCTATATCTGTTTGCCGCAGTCTGGAGATCTTTACATCGAACAGGTCGACGGCTATTGTCGCGTCAATGCCATGCGTCTCACAAACATAAAGGTATTCTTCTATCTTGCCCAACTGGGTCCGGGGTATTAAAAATATGATTTCGTCTATGGCCCTGCGCTCTATTATCTGCGGTATCTTGTCCAAGCTCGCCAGGACTTCCACGCCGCTTATTATCTTCCCGACATTGACCTGCTCATAATCCACTATACCCACTATCCGGAGACCCCATTCCGGATGCTCTTCCAGTTTCCGTATAAAACGCACAGCGCGCCTGCCTGTCCCGACTATAAGGATCTTACGGAAATTATAGCCCCTCTTCCGCATGAAATGCATGACCGAGAAGATCGCGGCCTTCTCGACGAAGATAAAAGACATGCCGACGGTAATGAGCATTATGAAGAAGACCCTGCTTACATATTCCAGTTTGAAGAAGAAAACGCACGTGCCGAAGGCAAGCGTCGTAAAAAAAGCTGATTTGATTATTATCCAGACGACTTCCAACAAGCCTTTGGTCCGGAGGGAGTTATACATTCCGTTAAAGTAGAGGCTGAAGGCCCAGGCCGGGACTATGAGGACGAGGACTATAAAGTAGTCGCGTATGGGAGCCGCCATCTCCGCCAAAACCCGCACGGAAGGTATCAGGTCCAGGCTGTAGAACGCGTGCAGATGGCGCCTGAGGAAGAACGTAAGGAAAAAAGAGAAGGATACTACGATTATATCCAGCAGTATAACTGCCCGCCGGACAACCGCCTCTTTTTCGCGCAGCATCACTCCCTCGCTTTCATTATTATCGCCAGATATACCGTAAATAATAACATATTAGCCGGGATATGGAAATTAAAATCAGATAGAGCGTGTATCGATAAGCTCAATACTCCGATAGCGCATCCGAGACGGTAGGAATTAAAATTTTCTTCTCTTATTCCGGTCTTTATAACGGCTGTTATCAGCCATAGCATGACCAGGAGAGCGGGCATCCCCATGTCACAAGCTGTTTCTAGATAATCATTATGAGCGAAATTTGCCAGGCCATTCAAACCTTCGGGCCTATATCGTGGAAATCCCCAGGCGAAGGTCCCGATGCCTGTGCCTGCAATAGGGCTATGCCTTATCATGTCAAGAGCGCCCTGCCATATCTTTAACCGCGTCGCGAAGGAACCGCCTGCCGGTTCAGCCGAGACAGACCCGGCTATGCGCTCAGATATCACATCTCTGCCAAAATAGACCAGCGAGACTATTGCTATCACCACCAACGCAAGGATAACTATCTTCTTTACACCCCCCTCCTTCTTCTTTGCAAGTATGCAGGCCAGCGCCAAAAAGGATATGGTCAGGCTTACCCACGCGCCGCGCGACTGCGCCAGGATAAAAACCATTATCATTACTACCAAGGCTGAAAAAGCAAATAATTGGCGTGCCGTCGAAGGGGGTTTCTTCATAACTAAAATTACGGTTACCGGTATCACAAGCTCCAGGTATCCGGAGAAATGGTTGTGGTTAACGAATGTTGCCGCTATAAGATCTTTGGGATCCCACCAGGAATGATTAAGCAAATTAAGATACTGCATAAGGCCGTATATCGACAACAGGGCGCCCATACCAATAACAATATAAAGGATACGTTTTATCGTTTCCCTGTCAAATTCGTTGACGACGAGATAATATATACCTATATAGCAGAATAGCTTGATCATTCCATATAGACTGTCGTACTTATAGATCGAAAAGAAGCATGATATTATAGCAAGCGCCGCAAATAGAAAAATGGGTATGCCGATAAACGTACTCTTGAATTTATAATGCTCGGCGTTGTTTGCCCTCCAGAGCCATGTAAAAATGAGAGCATAAGCGACAAGCATAATAATAGTAAGCGGCCACGTCCTCGCCCCGCCTTTCCACAGGGGAGAAAATACTATGAGAAAAGCCATACCGAGCCAGAGTATCCGTTTATATATTTTTTCTGTCATTTTTGTTCAACCCGCGCGTTACCGATATACAGGTTCCTGTCTTCTTTTTTATTACCGCCGTCATTGGTAAAAGTAATGCTCAAAACTTTTACGCCTCCATCCGTCTTGGCGGCGAAAGAATATATTTTAACGTCACCGCTATCGACGTAGACGCTGCCTATTATTTTACCGTCCAGAAATACGAGTATATAGGGATAGACGCCGTCGGACGGGCTTCCCCGCGCCTCCACCTTGATCAACGCGTCGCCCGCCGGAAATAACATAGCGCCGTATATTGTACCGGACCAACACATATTACCGTTCTCATAAACGCTGCCGCCTCCCGGCACCGTACCCTGCCAGCCCGATCTTGGAATTATGGCGGCGGGCGTTTCCCGCATACCATTTTTAAGCTTATCGATAATTTTGGAGTCAACCCATCGTTTCGTTTCGATCTCCGGAATTATCATCCCTAATAATTCCGGGCTCTCAGTCATACGCAAAACCTGCGGATATATATATACGGAGTACCACGGCTTCTGTTCCAGGCTATATTTTAATCTGTCTATCACGAATGCCCGCTCGTCTTCATTAAGATATTTCCAGGCGGCTAAACCTGAGTATCCCGTCCCATAGGCAGCATTGAATCCATTCGGATCGTCCGCCAGCGCTTTTTTGAAATTCTCAAACGCGTTGTCGATATACCCCCTCCCGCTCTCCGCATCACTGTAGGGGAGGTTTAAACCTCCCCTACGTCCGGAATCCTGAGTACCAATAAACAAGCTGACACATATCCGTCCCAACCTCGTAAAATATTCGGCACACCTGGGATTCAGCCGGGCCGCGCGCTCATAATACCCCTGGGCTTTTTTGAGCAACGGAAGAGGATTATCTTTATAAGCGCTTTGAGTAAATAAGAATTCTCCGAGTCTCGCGGGATATTTAGAGTTGAGAGGGTCTGTCTTTATGGCCAGGATGAGCCTATCTTCGGCATCCTTCCATAGGTATTTGGTTATTAGTTTCTCTGCGGAATAGAATTGGACCTCCGCCAGCAGCGGCGTGAGTATAATAAAAGATACTGCGGCAAAGGCTACGCTCAATATCACATTAATAAAGACCCGCCTGAGGGCGCTCATCTTCTTCTCGTCCAAAAGTCGTCCGATAATGTTCTGTGAAGCTTTTTCATACACCTCCATCGCCTGAACGCGGCTTTACCAGATCATAATGGACACTGCGGCCCTTGCCGGAGAGTTGCCGCAATACCTTCTTATCAAGCATATCCGCTATTTCACGGAACGCGGTGGCGCGGCTTACCTTTGCGATACTCACATATTTACGCGTCGTTAAACCACCCGTAAAATTCCCTGCCCCCGCCTCCAGTATGCGGTTCAAGACTTTCTTCTGGCGCTCATTTAACTGGGTCTCGGCATGCTGATTCCAGAAGTCGATACGCATCAATACATCGGCAATAATATCCCTGGAATGTTCAATAGACGCGGTAACGCATTTAATAAACCACAGATACCACCCGGTCACGTCGACTCTGTGCCTTTGTACGTCTTCCAGAATTTTGTAATACTCGTTCCTGGAACGCATTATCTCGGAAGAGATGCTGTAGAACCTGACTTTTAATTTCTCATCCTGGGCCAAGGCCATATCGGTTATTGCGCGGGCCAACCGGCCGTTACCATCCTCGTAGGGGTGCATTGTCACAAAACGCAAATGGGCTGTCGCCGCGCGTAAGATCCCATCCATGCGGCCGGGTGATGAATTCCACCATTTCAAAAAAGACCGCATCTCTTCATAGAGGCGGTCTTTCGGCAACGCTTCAAAATGCACCTTTTCTTTTACGATAGGCCCGGACACTATCTGCATGGGCTCATCGCCGCGCATTTTCCCGGTCCTGATCTTTCTTAACCCGGAATAGCCTGAAGGAAACAGCGCCGCATGCCAGCCGTTAAGCCGTTCCAATGTCAAAGGTTTATCATGAAAACGCACCGCATCCAGCAATATATCCACAAGGCCGTCAATGTTCCTATATGCGCCCCGATGCCGCGCGGCATGCCGAGCCTGCCAGCCACCGATGAACGAACCGCATCCCGGTTAAGCCTTTGTCCTTCGATCTCCGCGGTCCGAACGGCTTCCTCGACCAGGATAGCTCCCTGCGCCTCGGTTTCAAGCTTGATATTAAGGGACGCGACGCGCCCTAACAGCTTACCTTGCAGGATCCGCAGCCTGCTTAAGGGTTTGAGCAAAAGAGCTTCATCGTATTTAAAGTCAAACCAGTTTTTGCGCTCCCAGATATATCTCATTAGCCTGATCCTCCTGAAGCGATTATACAAATTAATCGCTTCAATATATGAAGCGATTATATCATACAATTACCTCAAAAGCAAATTTTTGTGCTACATACCGCGCACGAATTCCGGGAAAAGCATAATTTTACCGGCATCGCCTTGAACTTACGCGTTGATGCCGAGGTAATTCCATAAACACTTTCCGGGATCAATCCGTAATAAGCAAGCGCCATTTCAAAGTAAACATATGAGGGCGCGTAAATCCGGTTTGCGATCTCAAACAAGCGATTCTCATCAAGCGACAGATCGGAAAAAATGTAATGCCCCTTAATTACTTTCTTAAGATACCCCTTCTCCCGCCATTCATTAAGCCGCCTGCGTTGAAACGTGGGATCCGCCTGCCGTATGTCGGAAAGCGAGAATACCGGGAACCCTCCCATAATCTTTCTGAATTCTATATATTTCATATATTTCTCCAAAGTGCTATATTTAACATCAATAAGAAATATATCATATTTCACCTATTTCGTTAAGGGATGGCATATGCAATAGATTAGCGCGGAGAAATTCTCCCGACGTAGGGGAGGTTTAAACCTCCCCTACGTTCTCGTTGAGATACTTCTTTACGCTAAACTGTTACTGGCATATAAAAATAAGTACGCTTGACAATATCATCCCAGTTGTATTTTTCAGCGATTAATTTTATTTGGGCACGCTTCTTGCTTCAGGTATTATATTTTTTGACTTTCAAAAGCTGTAAACAGAGGTTAAAAACAAACGCGGGATTTAGCAGGATATATCTCTTCCATAACCGCCTGGGTTCCTGTGCTAACCGAAATGCCCACTCAAGTCCGAGGTCCTGGAAAAATTTCGAAGGCCTTTTGAGCATACCTGCGTGGAAATCAAAAGCCGCGCCAACCGCTATTGTCGCGCCGCGTATCCGCAAACCGTGAGCGGCAATCCACTTCTCCTGCCGCGGACATCCTTTTCCCACGAATACTATTAGCGCACCGCTCCCATTAATCGTATCAATATCTTCCCTGTCTTCATCCGGTGTCGTATCCCTGAACCTATCCGCTTTAACCCCAGCCACAATAAGACCGGGACATAGTTTTAATAGATTCGCTTCTAATCTTTCTAAAATTTCTTTTTTGCTGCCATAAAAAAACACCGGAATCTTCTCCGGGGCGGCCCTCTCACAAATCTTAAACATAAGAACCGGCCCGCACACCCTATCTTTTATCTCCTTTGCCCCTAAAAGATTCAGCGCCCATTTGACGGGCTGGCCGTCGGGAGTAACAATGTCGAAGCTGTTTAGATTATGGGCCAGATCTTTATCGTAAAATCCCTCCATGAGGCCGTGCACCGCTAATGCCGTAACGCGCAGGGGTCTGCGCTCCTTAGCTGCCGATATAACAGCATCGATCGTGCGCGCATAATCGGTTAGACTCACACCGATGCCTAATATACTCAGTTTCCCGTTCACACCCGCCCCCTGCCTAACTTAATTGCCTTATCATATATCTGTATAAGCCCCTCGTAATGCTTCCCGGCGGAATATCTCTTTTCAAAACTTTCGAGAGCATAACGGCTCATATTAAGCGCTATTTCGCGGTTCGAGTAAAAATATCTGATCTTCGCGGCAAGGTCACCGGTATTGCCGGGCTCAAAGAGAAGGCCGTTTTTGCCTTCTTCGATCAATTCCGGCAGGCCGCCGATCCTTGAAGCTATTACCGGCGTTCCTGCGGCAAGGCTCTCGAGAACAGCCATTGGGAAATTCTCGTACCACTCTGAGGGAATTATGCTAACTGCCGCCTTGCCTAGCAACGCGGCTTTTTCCGATCCGGAAACAAAACCTAACGCGTCTACATTAGCGATATTATTGCTCTTAATATATTCTTTTACACGCTCCAGCAAAGGCCCCTCCCCGGCAATCTTCAGGAAGAGCGTGTCCAATATCTTATAGGCATCCAAAAGCGTTCTTATGCCTTTCTCCGGGGAAATACGCCCTAAAAAAAGCGCGTAAGAATCTTTGTCATACACCGGCGCGTGTTTATCGACGGCTACAAAGTTACCTTCAACCTCGATTTTGCTCCCAGGGAGGCCTCCCTCGATAAGTTTATCCTTAGCAAAATTACTCAGGGCGATGAAGATATCTATAAACCGGAGAAAGGTTCCGAGTTTCCTGTGAAACCAGAACGTCAGCGCGTATAGCCCGGATAAAAATACGCTATTCCGATAACATGTATAAAAAAAACAATGTGCTGTATTGCCGCTTTTACACTTCTCGCATATAACGCCTTTTCTGTAAAACAGGCCGTTCGGGCATAAGAAACGGTAATTGTGCACAGTTTGCACAACGGGTATCCCGTGCGCCTTAAGGCAGTAATATGCCGAAGGCGATATAAGCGGAAAGAGATTATGTACGTGCGCTACGTCGGGCCTTTCTTTTTCTATGATAGCGGTCAACT
This sequence comes from Candidatus Omnitrophota bacterium, assembly GCA_041650935.1. Classification (GTDB taxonomy): domain Bacteria; phylum Omnitrophota; class Gorgyraeia; order 2-01-FULL-45-10; family 2-01-FULL-45-10; genus FEN-1322. Next base: position 514,643 of record JBAZKH010000001.1, on the reverse strand, counting down.
CTTTTACGGTCCGGCCGGAATAGAAAACCGTTTTAATAAAACCTATCTTTTTAAATAGGCCGTACCTTCTTATCTCATCATTATGCCGGTAATACGTGATGATGGCATGACCGCGGGATGCAAGAAGTTCCTTCTCGGCGCGCACTACGCTGTCCTCGCCGCCGGATGTTTGGTAGAAATTATGGATTTGGAGTATCTTCATCTGTTTTTCAGGTTGAAAGCCGGATCTTATGCAAAAGATTTGCAAAGGCAAGTATGGATATATAAATGAGGATATCATATGTCTGCCACGCGCCTATGGCGGAGCCGGTTATGCTTCCGAGCGTGATAATTGACATCACGCCTATATTTTCCACGATAACCCCTGAGAGGCCGCCTTCACTTAACGACACCTTTTTCGAAAAAAATGAAATGACTAATTCCCTCCAGGCGGATAAGAATGCCGCAAAAAACGGGATAAGGCCCAGGAGCCCAAGATTAAGCATAACTTCAATCCATGCGTTATGGATCCAGGTAAAATCCTTTGAATAAGACATCATGAAAGTTATCCTAGAACCCGCGCCAAATCCGTAACCCAAAAAAACGTTCTGGCGGATAAGCTCCCAGGCCTTCTTCCACATAAATGTACGCCCGGTAAGAGATTGTAGTTGTCCTATGTTCTGGCCTCTACGAAAGAATTCCATCGCGAAGCGAGATAAAGAATTCTGGCAAAAATAATAAATTATCAAAAAAACAAATGCACTGCATAGGACAGTTACAATAACTTTCGGCCGGCGTTGAAGGAACGCTACAACGGCCAATGATACAAAGACAGCTAAGAGCGCGGTTCTGCTCTGGGAAACGATGATAGTAACTACCGAGATAAAAAATATAATAAAATATAACATGCGATTTTTACGATCCAGGGCCAACATCATCCGTGAAAAACCTACTGTAGCGATCATGGCACCTATAATACCGACACCGTTAGCTGACACCAGGACGCCGCCAAGCTGTGTCCGTATAATACCATCGGACGGAGTGCTCGCCCAACCCGGAAAGAGAATCCAGCCTAACCACATAACCGACATAAGACAGGCTAGCAAAAACCAGCTCAAGTTCATAAGCAGAATTATGTTCTTGAAATACCGGCTATCGGAAAATAACATGGCTATAACGCACAGATCGAGAAAAAGCTCGAAACCTTTCCATAGCGTAAGCATATGATAGCTTGAATATATAAAAGAAAACACCGCCGCCAGAACATACAGCGTGAAAAATAAGAGCGTCCCGCTGAATAATTCTCTTGCGTTATCGCCGAGCTTTATAATAAATCGCGGTAATATAATAATGCCGGCCAGGATCACTATAGCTATGCGGAAAAACGCTGCCTCATCCACCGGGTTCTGCATAAGCTGATATCCGGTCCTGATACGAAATGTAAGAGACCCGACCAGAAGCAGTATCCATATAGCATGCAACAAATTGATCTGCGCAAACAGCCGGCACACCTTTTGCGTAATTAAAGGCAATAGCGCAATCAATGCAACTCCGCAGCCTATAAAAAAGAGTGCCCCTATAGGCAAAAACCAAAGGCTTGTGTAAGAACAATATAGCGTAAATAAAGATATTACAAGCGCGGTCGAAACGGTAATCTTTTCACTTAATGACATCCAGCACCTCTTTCGAGAACGCCACTTTTAAATACTTAAGATGTTTTCGAACTATCCACGCAAGCTCTCCGGCCCTGCCTTTAAAAATGAAATATGGCGCGCATACCGTGTCCAAGGTCAGAAGATAAGGAACGCTGAGCGCTATAATTATCCTGTATACGAATTCGACTACTTTTCCACTGTGTTTTCGATAATAGAAGAGGTGCGCCTGGCGGGCGAGAACGTCATATATCTTGTTATTGCCGGCCGTATTAGTCGAATATTTACCTATATGCATTATTTCAGCATCGGCCAGATAAAAATTTATCAAACCCATCTTTCTTGATCTATGACAGATATCTATGTCGTCCAGGTACATAGGCACACTTTCGTCAAAACCTCCCAACCGGCCGAATGTTTCTCTTTTAAAAAGCATACAGCTTCCCGAGAGAGATTCGCATTCTTCGCTCTTTTCATAATATCGATAAAATGCTTTACGGGTATACGGGATTGCTGTCTTTAACTTATTTAACATTTTCTCCAAAAGAAATATTGTAAAAAATTCTCGCGATATTCTTGGTAGTTTTCTTTTGCAGGTCAGATCCGGTATTCCATCTTTTTTCAGGATCCTCGGCCCCAGTATGCCTATATCGGCTCGCGCCTTCAAAAAATCGACCATCCTGTTCACCGCACCTTTGAGCAGTACCGTATCCGGATTTAATACTAATATGTACGCTCCATGCGATGCCTTAAAGCCATCATTATTTGCTTTGGAGAAACCGGCATTTGAACTCCGCGCGATTAAAATAGCCTGCGCGAATTCCTTCCTTATCATTGCTACGCTATTATCCGAGGAATTGTTATCAATGACTATTATTTCAAAAGGAATGTTTATCGTATCGTATGCCGACGCGAAGCATTTTCGCAAGACGTCGGCGGAATTCCAATTAACTATTATGATAGATAGCTCTGCCATAAAGTTACTTCCCATGGGGTATTGTAAGCCCGGCGATTACCCCTTTCACCTTTAATGCCCACGAATCCCAATTTAGTTCGTCTTCAAATCTCCGCCTTGCGTTTTCGCAAAGACCAACGTACTTATTTCTGTCACCCCATATCTCCTGTATCTTATCGGCGTAAGCCTCAAACCCGGCCTCAGCAGGAAGTAAAAAGCCATTGAGACCATCCTTCACATAAGATGATACGCCGCCTGTATCAGTTGATACTATCGGCAGCCCATACGCGCAGGCTTCACAGTAGACTATCCCCAGGCATTCGCTTCTCGTCGGCAATACAAATATCGAAGATTCCATATACAGGCGGTTCAGATCCTCTGCCTGTCTTGGATCATTCTTATCCAGGAAGCCCACAACCTTTATTTTTTCATGCGTGAAGCCGGCAGGAGGCATACAGCCACATATAACAAGCTCCGCATCCACCCCGCGCTTATTCAATTCCACCATGGCGCGAAAGGCTATCTCTCCCCCTTTGCGGATCCAGTCAACCCCCACGAGAAGCATTTTCAATTTATCGCCGGGATTTTTACGCCGTGCCATAACATCTTCCCGAGATGGTACAAAATCAAGATTTGCCCCGAAACGAATAATATTTATCTTTTCGGGAGAACACTTGTAGTGTTCGATAGCGTTCCTGGCAGCCCATTCGGAAGGATAGACGATCGTATCGGCTCTCTTTATTGACCTCGCCTCGGTCTGCTCGCCCCATTTTTTAGACACGGGAAACAGGTTTGTAAAAAACGGGTAATAATCTACCATGAGATCGAAGGTAACATCGGAAAGATATATAACCGGCAAATCCGTATCTAAATAAGCCAATAATTGACTTCCTTCCGGAATAAATAATACGTCGCAATTAATTTTTTTTATCTTAGATTTTATAACACGCGCGAATTCCATAGCTATCAATGGAGAGCGCAAATAATCAAACTTTCGGCGCAGCAGGATAGTGGTAAGCTTATTGAAAAGCCTGCCGGATAAAACAAATTTATTGCCCAGCGGCCCAATCGGTATGGTATTGCCGCAGTGCTTGGCAAGAGATTTCATCATGAAATAGTGAATGCCGGACCAGGATATTTTATCTAAAGGATCCGTATATGTGCAATAACCAATCTTCATTTGACAGCTTCCTTCTTATCATCGTCTAGCAGGGCGGCTTGACTGTTTTACCTGTCCGGCCAATTACTATGAAGAGGGTGGAGTTTTATTTCATTTCGTTTTCAGACACTCTTTTATTTTTTTTATAACCGCATAATCTGCTTTTGTGTATATCAAATCTCTATTCTCCGCAATAAAACCATGGTCAATATTTGTAAAATCGAGATCCATAATCTCAGATATTAATTCTTCAGAGAATCGAAACTTAATAACTGCGGCGGGGTTCCCACCCGCAATCGCATATGGCGGAACATCTTTGGTCACAACGCTCCCTGCGGCAATCACAGCACCTTTTCCGATTGTAACACCTGACAAAATTATCGCATCAACGCCGATCCACGCATCATCTCCAATAGTAATTTTGCCCTTTGATCCAGCTTCTGTTTTCTCACCCAAAATCTTTACCTTAAAAGGATATGTTGAAATGGTATCAAAGCGGTGATTGCCACCCAAAACGAACTTAACTCCCGAAGCTATGGATACAAAATTCCCTATTTCCAGCCCTTCATTATCTGCTCCCCACGTCATGACCTCAAGCGGCCCATATGAAAATTTTCCAATTTTTATATTTCCCTTGTCTATGGGAAATATATTTTTTACAGACGTAAAATTATGTTTGTTTAACCTGCGCCATTTCATCTTAAAATAGAGCAATTTTACTCTGTCTTCGATAAATTTTAAAACACACATGTTCCATCCTCCGTTTTGTCACCGTTTATCAGGTTGGACCGACGATTTTACCAGCTCGGCCGATCACCCCATGAAAAAATGCCCTAAAAAATATTGGGAACTGGACTTTATTTACTAACAAGATCTTTAAGCCCGATTGCGCTGTATGATACAAGGCTTTATACTTATTGATATCGTCATATCTATACTTGAGAAGCTCGTTCCGTATATAATAATAAAATTTCCAATCGGGCAATTTTGGTATGCCTATTGTTCGCCCCAGAATAATTTTCTTATGCCATTCTCTTCCTGAAAAATCACCGTGTTTTATTACGGAGTCCCGCGCTTTTATTATCTTATGACCATATTTTATTATTCTATACGCATATTCGCCGTCATCATGATATATAAAAAAATCTTTGCGCGGCAGACCAACGCTTTCGACTATACTTCTATGAATAAAGGCTCCTACAAATAACCAGTTGCCAACCTCTTTGATAGGCTTTGTAAACTCTACATCAGCATCGCAGTTCGAACAGAAGCATTTATCATTCCTGCTATGGACTGTTTCTAACAACCGCAAAAGAGACTCCGGCTCCGGCACTGCATCATCATCCATCACCCATATCCAATCGTATCCTCTTTCGTAGGCGCGCTTGATGCCCTCATGGAATCCGCCTGCCCCACCCGTATTCTCTGGCATTTGAACATAAAATAGGTGCGTTTTTTTCAAAACTGTATCGGCATACCCCTTTTCTTTGAGAAGACACGACGTGCCATCTGTTGAGGCATTATCTATAATGTATATGGCATCTAAAGGACGGGTTTGCGCCAGCAGGGCTTCCAGGCATTCTAAAAGTAACTTCTTTCGATTATATGTAACAACAACCGCGCAAACCATCTGGTTTTTATCCATTTAGCACCGTTTTGATATCAATCCCGTCTTTCAGGGATTCGGCTATGCCCTGGAATTTCCATTTCCCGTAACGCCCCGTTGACCGGATGCCATATTTTTCAAGCATCGTTAACGCTTTCTGCTTCCACTCCGATCCGGGATATTGCCACGTATACCCGGTCTCTATCCATGTAGGATCAACAACTTCCGCTTCCGCAATAAATTTCCAGTCGGTAAGCTCATCTACTATATCGCGGCATAGTACCCTCACCTGATCTTCGGCGGGACGCAAGCCGGGCAGATAAGCCTTTTCCACATAGATGCTGACCCTACTATTATCTTTTCTCGACGATGCAGGCAAAAAAGACGGATCGACGTTACTGTAAAAACCTACCCTGTGAAATCCTGCCTTACTTTCGGGGATATAGAGCCAGTGGTCCCTCGGGCATCGCTCGCCTTTCTTCGCACCGATATTCACCACAAGCACTGAAGTAAAAGGATCCGGCGAACCCGCTAAAAGCCCGGTCATTTCGAGGAGCTGGTTTAGCGGCAAGGTAGAGATAATGGTTTCATATTCCAGGCGTTCCCCGTCTTCAAAAAGAATCTCTTTCTTATCCAAGAATATCTTCAGCGCCCGCTTATTGTAATTTATTCTGCACTTTGCCGCCATATTATTAATAAGGCCATCTAATCCGTTTTGAGGATAGAAAAAAGACGCATTATAGCCGACCGCAGGGGTTCTTTCACGTGCACCTTTCATGAGAAGCTCTCTATCCACGGGCGTCTTAAAGCTATCTTGCGGTGCTATCCGGGCATACATATCGGCCGTATACAATTTGTGGAACGGGAAGAAAAACAATTCAGATAACGTCCTTCCGAAATTCATCTCGAGCCAGTCACGGAGCGTCTTAACTATCGTATTATCACTATCGATTATTTCCGCTAGAACTTTATCCCGAATATCCGGCGAAAGATATGAGAGATGGTTTTGGATGGGATACGGCACATAGAGAACTCTGTCGGGCAAATAGACTGAGGATATCCTGTCGTATCGATTGAGATCGCAAAAACCTTCCAAAAAATCCAAAATATTTTTGTCGGCGCCGAACATCCAATGCCCTCCCCCGACCTCGAACCGATATGTTTCGTCATCTATCCTGGCGGATGACTTCTTACCGTCGCGGCCAATATAGTATGACGCACAGATACCGCCGGGCATAGAACCAGCTTCGTAAATTTGTGCACCGGTTGAAAGGCCTGCGCTCAAACCTGTGATACCGGCACCTAATATTATGATATCTTTTTTCACAACTACCCTCTTAACCCCACATCCTACGAAATAACCTTACCTATTCCCAAGCGATCGTTAAAAACAAAATATGGAATATTATACTCTTTGCAGAATGTAATAAATGTAGTGCTCCAAAATGAATTTACGTCGTCACACAAAAGGATGCCTCCCTGCCGGATGTATGACATGACTATTTTAAATTCCATAAGTATATGTTCATCCGTATGCAAGCTATCATGCAAGAAGATATCTATGGTCCCCAGCTCTTTAAGAAGCTTCGGCAATTCCTCCTTCGAATCACCAAGAATGAGTTTCCATCTATTCTTAAAAGCTGGAGGTATAAGCCATCCGACTTCGAAGCCATTAGGAATATGCACATTAAAGCTCTTCCCGAGCATCGGATATACTACTGCGTCATTACCAGGCAAGTCTATACTATAGAGCATACCCCTATCATTATCCTTGAGGGCTTTTAAAATAAATGCGCTAGTTGAGCCAGGTCCCACACCAGTCTCCACTATTATCTGCGGTTTTATCTGTCGCACAATAACGTATATCGCAAAACCATGAATAAACTCAACCCATCCGCCCAAGTTCTTCTGCCTGCAAGCATTGCGAGCCTTTTTCTTCATCCGCATCATATAAAAATAAAAAGGCATGCTCAGGAACAAGATAGCAAGACATTTTAACGTCATAAAATTAGTGCCGCCAATTAGCCGTTGCGCCGTAGAAAACTCGAGAATCCCAGTGAACGTATTTTTGATCTTATCGGCTATTGTACAGATCTTGCTGAATATTTTAACCATTATCTTCATCGGCTTAAACCATATATACTAAATACATGATATTTTTTTGTTACATATATGCCAGAAAGCACCAGCACTATCACCTCTGGTAAAAGAGCGGCAATTGCCGCTCCCCCCTCAAGTAAGATCGGTATAAGTATAAACGCCGCTACCACGCTTATAACCGCAGCACACAAAACTATCCAAAACACGGCACGGTCATCTCCGAAATTCATCATCGTTTGAATCAGGAAAATATGCCCGAGGCCTTTCGCAAATAATAATGGTGCAAGAATGGATAACACAGACGTAGTCGCAAGAAAGGAATCGCCAAGAATTAGATGTACTATTTGTCGAGAAAACACGATTATACATACGGAAAAAAGAAGAGTGCCTAAGCCCACTATAGTTGCAAGCTTCCTTATAAAAATAACCGCAGAAGAAACTGATTGAGCAACAAGTTTACCAATATAAGGATACAATGTCTGAGTCAGGCGTAGCTGCAGGTTTTCCAAAGCCCTCACAATCTTTTCGCCAGCACTGTAAAAACCTACGATCTTATAATTAGTCATGAGACCCAACAGAAGCGGTACACCTGTAGTATAAATACTTGCTGTAATAGTAGCCACGAATAGGTACCAACCGTCTCTCATTTCATTTTTAACTTCTGCAAAATCAGGATATCCGAAACGTATCCCGAATCTTCTATGCACCTGCCACAAACTAATAATACCTGCGGTTATAAATCCGCACGAACTTATCAGGGGAACGTAGATATAATCCTCCTGCCGTTTTATAAAAATAAAAATTGCGACCACAAATATCAGTTTTGCCAGTAAATTTACTGCCGCGATAAACTTCATTCGTTCCATACCCTGAAAGAACCATATGGGAAAAAGCGTATTTCCAATCACGATACCGAAAGTAAAAAAATACAACAATGCGTCGGCTCTAAATTTAGATGACAAAAATATTATTACTATCAACATGATAAAACTTGCTGCGGTAAATATGCCCTTCGCCCATATCACGGAATTAAATATCATTGAAATCTTCCGATGGTCCGCTCTATGCATGGAAATGCTTCTAGTAGCCGAAAAATTGAATCCGTAATCGGTAAGAATAACAAAATATTGAATAAATGCCTGTGCAAATGCAATAAGACCGTACTTCTCCGGTCCTAATATCCTTACCAAATAAGGGAACGCAATAAGTGGTAGAATATAATTTGCAAAATCAACGGAAGAAAGACTGAAGAAATTCTCTACTAGCCGTTTCTTTTCGGCGCCGAATCGCTCATATTTGTCTCTACGTTTATGATTCATTGAAAATTTATTTATATATATAAATAAATATATATTATTTTCTTTAGTTTTTATCCTAGTTCACTATCTTACTCCTTAAAAAACAGCATGTGCCGATGAGGCAGGATGTTGATACCCATCCTGTCTTTCACACAATATAATAATATAGCGCTTAATATCATTAATATTACTGCAATAAAAAGTTTGTTCTTTTTAGTCATTTTCTGCATTGTTATGATTATAGCATTAAATTCAGGATTAGCCAAAAACCTATTGGTTTTCTTTCCTGACAGGGCCGGTGGGGCTTGTGACGGGAGTAAATGGCGGTAAATCCTTGTGTTCCGCCCCACCTTCCTTCGCTACGGGGCCGGTCACGCTGGGTTTAGGGACGAATGAGGTAATATCCTGTGTCTTTGACGTCGTTGGCACTATGGGTACAGGGCCGGTCGTGTTTGTGGTCGGAATAAATGCCGGAAGCTCTGCTGTTGACTTTCCGGCAGAATCTACAGGCAGTACCTGCAGGCCTATGACAGTGGCCTGATCAGGCGGTGCGCCGGAAGTAACTTTAGCCCCCTCTTCCTGCAGTGGTTTTTCCGTTACCGGCATTGGCAATTCCGGGACCTTCTCTTCGGATTTCGTGGCTGACACTACTGACGCGTTTGTCACCGCTCCATTTTCAACCGGCCGGCCTGGTAATTCCGGTTTTACAGAAATCGGTACCACAGCTTTTACCGGCGCGGGATGTTTCTCCGGTTTTGTCGCGGAAAATATAACCATAACGGCAAGCGCAACAGAAATTACGACTATTACCAAAATCACACTTAACAAAAATATATTTTTTCTCATATTTCCTTTTTACCTACGGACTTAAATAATGCAATTGCACCCAAATAGAGTCGTTATAATAAACCCATACGCCATACCCGCTGCCGAAATCGATAATGATATCATCCCAGCCGTCTTCATCCCCGTCGATATTACCGACCGATATGGACTGGGGAGTAGCTCCTGCCAGATGAAACCAGTTGTTCGCATAGTCGCCGTGAGCGTAATATGCCCACATGCCGTATTGAGGGCCGAAATCGATCATAACATCGCCGAAACTATTCACGGCCATGGTCTCGGGGCTAAGATCATGAAGATGGTCCCAGAAATAACAGTCATAATATATCCATATACCGTAAGGGCGGCCAAAGTCGACAATTATATCGTCCACACCGTCATAGTTTATATCTTTGACCACGATGGAATCCGAACTTACAGAATGCAGATGCTCCCATATTTCATCATTACTGTAATATATCCAGATGCCGTATGGATTGCCGAAGTCGACTATTATATCATCTTTAACACCGTCACCATCAGTATCGCCGACGGTCATGAACTTGGCGTTCAAATCATGCAGTTTTTGCCATGTCTCGTTATTGTAATATATCCATATGCCGTATTGCGAACCAAAGTCGACGATTATTTCCGCCTTTCCGTTACCATCAAGGTCGCTCGTAATCATGGATTTCGGGCTTATCGTGTGAAGCTGCCGCCAAGTTTCGTTATTATAATATATCCATATACCATACTGCGGCCCGAAGTCGATAATAATGTCGTCTTTACCGCTTGCGTCGAGGTCGCCCGCTGTTACTGACTCGGGGCTTAAGTCGTGGAGCTTTGCCCATGTTGAATTATTGTAGTATATCCAGATGCCATATTGAGTGCCGAAATTTATAATGATCTCATCCTTACCGTTACCATCGAGGTCCGCGGTAATTATCTGCGATGCCGATTCGAACTTAAGGTTGGCTGCCGTGCTCTCTTCATCCACAACAGCGGCTGATATCATTTGGCTTACTTCGCCGTCAAGAGTCTTTGCCTCCAGGATATAATCACCCGGAGCGACATTATAAATATTATAAGTGCCGTTCTCGTCCGTTTCGGCAACACCAGCTATCAGCTCGGATGAATCCAAAAGGAATACTTTGGCCATGAGAAGAGGCTTGTGGTCATAAGTAACCTTTCCCGCCACTTCGCCTCCGGTAAAATCATAATTAAAACCGTTGCCTTCTGAATTCGACGCGCACTTATAACGGATATCTCTAACCGTACAGGAGACCATGCCGCGCGAGGCAATATTTATCGCAAGAAAACAAAGATCGTAGCTGGAGCGAGGCGCAACAAAAATATTGAACTCCCCTCCCTCGGCTATCAGGTTCTCACTGAAGCAGCCGTTTGCATAAAGACCGTAATTGAACGGACTGATGTTTGCCGCAACACCGGCTTTGTAGGCGGAAAGCATGAACGACGAAGTCACGCCACTACCGCTGTTTGTAACAACCCCTTCCAAAGTTTCCGCATTACTGTTATCATAGGCGATAAAATCCTGCACTTTAGCTTGGCCGGACACTGTCTTTATTTTTGGGAGAGCTACGCTACCGCAGTCATCGCTAATTCTGAGACTGTATATGGACGGCGCAAGCGCCATCTCGTATTGGCCGTTAAGGTCGGTCACTGCCTCGGCAACAGTCGGCTCATCGGCAGTGCCGGCTTTTACTCTGACATTGTAAAGACCCGCGCCTTTGGCATTCTTTACATATCCCCAGATACGGTATCCCTGCGAAAGCGAAAAATCCATGCCTACCTTGTTCTCCCCGGGATTCAAATAAATGTACTTCCCGCTGAAAGCTAGCCCGGAGTTTACTATGGGCTCAGCGGATATTTTGCAGATGCCTCCCGCGAGTCCCTGCAGAATAAACGTTCCATTAGGATCGGTAACAGCGGATCTCGAATACGGATATATGCGGGATAACGCATAATCGTTATAAATTACGGTCACGCTCCCTTTCGGCGCGCCCAGATTATCATACACCACTCCGGCAACAGTCGCGCCCACATCTAAAGTAAAATCAATATTCGCGGCGGTCTCGCCTTGCAATACTGTCACCGTATCAGCATCATAGAAGGAATTTTTCTGGGCGTACCATTTCGGCGCATATTCGGTATTGCCGCCTGCCCGAACTTTAAACTCGCCTGCCGGCGCGGCCATGATATACGCGCCGCTCGAACCTGTCCGGGTGCCCGCAAATTTGGCACCGTCGGTGGAACGCGCGCCTATGTACTCATCTGCAAGCGGTGTCACGCCATCTTCTTTGTAAACGACTCCCGATATCACACCGCCGATATCGAGCGTAAAGTTTACGTCGTAGAGAGTCTGGCCATCCGATACGGTCACCATATTTGCCGTACCCCAACCAGTCTGCTCATCATAATATTCCTGTACATATGATATCTCTGCAATGATCTCGCCGCCGGATCTTATCCTGTAAGAACCGGCAGGAAGCGATAGGTTAAAACCTCCGGCATCGTTGGTCTGTGTCACGATACTGTTACCACCGGTAATGGGGTCGGCGTAAACATGGATGCCAAAAATTACTTGGCCGTCAGAGCTTCTCGTGACCGAACCGCTTATAGTACCATTCGCGAATGCAATACCGCATAACCCCATGAATATAAGAGTGCTGAAAATTAATGCGCATATTACTTGTATGCGTCTTTCCATGCGCCCTCCCGATTTTAGATCGCTTCGGACACTTCGTGCCCTCGCAATGACAGAAGTGGGGCAGGTTTAAACCTGCCCCACTGCATTAAATTGCGTTTATACAATTCCGCCGCTATCGTTATCCAGCTCGCCGGTTACCATTGATTTCGGACTTAAGTCATGGAGCTTGGTCCAGGTTGAGTCGTTGTACCGTACCCAGATGCCGTATTCGGTTCCGAAGTCGATAATGATATCGTCTTTACCGTTACCGTCGATGTCGCCGGTTACCATTGACTCCGAGCTCAAGCTGTGAAGCTGCTGCCAGCCAGAATCATTGTACTTTATCCAGATGCCGTATTCGGTTCCGAAGTCGATAATGATATCGTCTTTACCGTTACCGTCGATGTCGCCGGTTACCATTGATTTCGGACTTAAGTCATGGAGCTTGGTCCAGGTTGAGTCGTTGTACCGTACCCAGATGCCGTATTCGGTTCCGAAGTCGATAATGATATCGTCTTTACCGTTACCGTCGATGTCGCCGGTTACCATTGACTCCGAGCTCAAGCTGTGAAGCTGCTGCCAGCCAGAATCATTGTACTTTATCCAGATGCCGTATTCGGTTCCGAAGTCGATAATGATATCGTCTTTACCGTTACCGTCGATGTCGCCGGTTACCATTGATTTCGGACTTAAGTCATGGAGCTTGGTCCAGGTTGAGTCGTTGTACCGTACCCAGATGCCGTATACATCACCGAAGTCAACTATGAACTCTTCCTTATATATTGGCGCCATGGTCGAAGCGTAATGATAGCCCATATCCACAATACCGCTATCGACCACACCGTCGCTGCGCGTGGTCATGCCTGACAGGCCGAGGCTTGCAGACGTATCACTGCCCGTGTCGACACACGGCGAATTACCTGCCTGTCCGGAAGCTATCTGTCCGAGGCGGTAATTCCCATTCGCCTCGTCGATAAAGAGCGGGTCGGCATTTATGTTGCCGTTATACCCAGAAGCTGCACAGCCAATGAAATCTCCATTAAAGTGACCATAAGAATCATTATTGGCAACAACCTGTAATGTGCCGGTTGTGTTACACCCATAAATACCAATACTTGTCAAATTTATACCACCGTTATTGTGGGCAATTACGTTGTTTTTAATAACTATACTCCTGAGAGAGTTGAAACATATGCCTCCGGTTTCTCTATTCCCTACAATAGTGTTGTTCTGTATACTGACATCACCCGTACTACTATTACCCCAGCAGTTGATACCTGTTTTGTTATTTTTGTCAATAACACTATTAAAAACCGTGAGAGCACCCTGCCAATTGTTACCGGAATTAAACGCGATGCCTCCATTTGACCAATTAGTGACATGGCATCCCTTGACGATTACAGAAGAGACCTGATCCCAGCCAAAAACGTCTATACCCGGGCCGCCGTTCGTGATCGACCCGCTTCCTTCTATAAAGCAGTTTTCGATAAGCACTCCGGTCGAACAATACACCTGTATGCCGGTATTTGCGCCGCGTATTTTGCAATTCCTGATAATAACAGAAGAAGAATTTCCAACATAAATAGACGAGCTCCAGGAATTAGCCGTAACCTGCCCAATTACCGTTAAGCCATCGATCGTTACATTACCCTTATTCCAAAGCTCGAGAGGATTATTAGATGGATTCAATCCATGGGAATCGATGATCGTCTCGTTCGAGGCAATATCTCTCGTCCAATTGACCCCCTCATATCCGCCCTCGAGGACAATGCTGGACGCGCGCCACAACTTAAGCGAGCTGGCATTCTCCTGATACGTCCCTGCCGCAACGCGGACCTTTGTGCCGTTCCCGGCGCCTTCCGAAGTCGCATAGCCCAGGTCTTTATAAGGCTTGGTCCTTGTGCCTTCCTCTTCGGTAACCGCGCTATTCGCATCGACATATATCCTGAGGATAGCCTTGCCTGCCTCGGTATAGGTCTCGGCCGTGTGGCTGCCGCCGAAATTGTAAAAAGTATGGACACGGTAGTAATATTTATCTTCGGAATCGCTAATAGAAGTATCGACATAGCTTGTGAGCAACGGGTCCGTGATCGTAGTTACCGGAGATGCGCCCGCCATGTTGGCTGAAGTCGACCGGTATATTTCGTATTTCACTATATGGTCTTTGTGTTCGTCGCTGGAAGCGTCCCATTCAAGCTTAACCGAAGGCGCGTCCGCATCCCAGATAACCTGAGGATCGTCTTTAAAGACCGGCCCGTAACCAAAGAGGAAGTTCCAGTCACGCGGTCCAAGTGTCGGTAATACCTCACCCACTGTAGGGTCGGGCAGGTCATCCAAGACTATGTTAGGCGCAACGCCGTTATCCAAAAGCTCATTTATATTGTCCCGGACATTCTTGGGATTCGTGAAGAATTCATACAGGTCGACCTTGATCTCTATGCCGGGGCCACCCTCCGCGCCCGGTATCTCGGCAGGGATCGTGATATAAGGATGGTTGGCGGCGGTAAGGTTATTCTTTACGTCTGTCATCTTTTCACGCACATACTGCTCGCATTCCAATGCCGTATCTTTATCTTCCTGCCATTTCGCCACGGCCCCGTTCCACGCTTCCTCTGTAAGGTAATCATCCCTGTCGGGATACGATTCGTAAAAACTAACCATATGGTTTAAGCCATCCTCACCCCTGTTCAGTATAAAGGGGGATGCGAGCATGTAAGAATCGATCGCGTTCAAGAGCGCGGTCTTCGCATCGGAAAGAAAACCGCCCGCGCCGGCGCGGAGCGTGAAGAGCTGTATATAACTATTAAGGAAAGATAGGGGCGTGTCAAGCACACAGCCTTGATTAAATACCAGAGACTGCATATTCATATTGTTCATATCATATGCGGCATTTATCTTTGCCATGGCCTTTAAAAAATAGAGGGCCGCTTCAATAGCCATAGCGTCACCGTAATCGAGCGTAATCGTTTGTCCCCCCAAAACTATGGAGTCGGAAAAATCTTTTGTTGTATCATTTATCTTGGAAAGGTTAGCGAGCGCTTCGTCTATCTGGGTCATTATGCCGGTCGCGCTGTTATTGAGCATGTCCTGGGCCTGGGTTAAATCCGGGTACGGCCTGGCGGGCGCGATCTTTACGGCATCCGCGGCTACTATTCCGTCGGCGCTGGAGTTAAGGGTTACTGTGGCTATAGCGCCTGAAAACTGGAACATGCCGAGACAGCACCATCCATTGGCATTTTCGCTCTGGCTTGCCGTTACGGTAGTCGGACTGCCGTCAGTGCTCATGACATACTGGACTTTAGGGGCCGCGCCTTCACTTATGCGGGGCCACCTTGCATAGACCAGGTACTTCTTTGCCGTATCGACACCATTAAATGTCCATGTAGCGGTTGAGCCCGAACCCGCCGCATGCCATTTATAATCACGTCTAAACGCCTTATTACTGTCCGTCTCCGCTATCCATGCACCGCTAAAACCGGCTTCTGTGTCGTTCCTGATGGCGCCCATATATTCCAGTTTTACGGCATCGGCTATCACGCGTCCCGCGCAGCCATCAGCCGACAGCGTTATATTGACGGACCCGGCCGCAAGATCATATTCTCCCAGCGAGACCCACCATCCACCCCCGCCTCCTTTTTGATTTACTGAAACGACAGGATTACCTCCCACCGAATATTTCGCATCCCCGGTATTCGCGGAGTCTGAAGGTATCCATGCCAGGACCTTATAATATCCCGGCGTCAAAACATTCGGAGTCCATGTAGCGGTCCCGGAACCAACGCTATTTACTATAAAGCTATCATTATACGGATGGTTCGTTTCCGTCCTTGGCACCGTTATCCAGTTGGCAGGGCTGGTATAGGTAAGGCCGGTATCGTCGATTATAATATTGTCGACATCCGCGTCGGCAACGTAATTCAAATCTCCTTCGCTGTCAAATATCGCCAATCTGTCGCTGCCATCGAATATCTTGAGGTCTCGCAGTTTTGTCTTTAGCGCGCCGTTTGAGAAGATC
This sequence comes from Candidatus Omnitrophota bacterium, assembly GCA_041650935.1. Taxonomy (GTDB): domain Bacteria; phylum Omnitrophota; class Gorgyraeia; order 2-01-FULL-45-10; family 2-01-FULL-45-10; genus FEN-1322. Next base: position 498,350 of record JBAZKH010000001.1, on the reverse strand, counting down.
GCCGTAACCGCGTGCCAGAAATTTTCGCATTGCCCGCCGGGGTTAGCCTCAAGCGCCGCGTGGAATTGTGCGTGCGCGCCGACGATGTCCATATCATCCGCAAGAAGATTCTTACCTTCGGCAATACCCGCAAAAACCGAATCCGGGAAAGACAGGGATCCCAATATAAGCAGAACAATTGCCGCAGCCTTAACAAAATACGATGACCTGAACATACGCGCCTCCGTTTTAGGCCTTACATGACCGCGCGGCTTAATGCCCGCAGTCTCTTCAGCCTGTCATTTTTAGAATTAAAATCCCGTAATTTAAGATCCGAATCTATTTGATCCGCCCTGATCACATTATTGTCAAATCTCAAAACACAATTACCGCTCGCGAAGATGCGGTTCAGTCCATTATCCCATTTTAACCTGCTGCAGACAAGCGTCCTCCTGTCTCCGGTAACCACATCCACCTTCCCGGAGAAGTCCATCTCTTTCACAATAGACGCCATCGGGTTCTCATCCTCAACGGAAGCATTCAGGAAAGCTTTCTTTGCCGTAATCTGGGAAATGACGGCGCCCTTCTCGTAGAACGTGATCGACACATCCTGTATTTCCGTTACCTTCGCGGGCGCCAAACGAAAGATGCCCAGTTTTTTAGCCGCAATACCCAGTTTTTTGCCCTGGATCGTGAGCTTTTTATAGGCGCCCCCTGCGGAATATTCGCTTAGATCGAACTCTTCAAGCGCCGCGGCCTTCGAGGAAATAGCCCTGGAATGTTTCGATATTGCGGAGATGTAGAATTTATGTAAGGCGTATATCGATATACAGCACAAAGCGATAATTAAGACAAGGCATATCGGAATGAGTCGCTTCTTCATATATATGTTAACTACTGTAAACCATACCAGGGATAAGAGTCAAGCTAAATAGCTGACTTTTTCCTATTTAATCTTAACGACTTGAAGTAAGAGTTTAGCCAAAAAAGCTCTCCGTCGTAGCCGACATTTAAATGTCGGCTACAATATCGTCGTGGGAACTTCTCTATGCTAATCTATTACGACTTGAAAATTGCGTTGGTAGCCATGCTTACATACTAAACGGTACCTAGCAGCATCATTTAGCTCTCCGCTTTCTATCTTTTACCTCGGAGTAATCCCAGTGGATAAAAGGCATTCCGTCGGATTCTTTAAAATCCCACGTTTCCCGGAAAGAATTTATAAATTCAGATGGGATAAAAAATCTTGCTTCATAAATGGCATAACCGGTTTTATCCTTTCTGTCATAAACCTCTATTCTTCCGCCTCTATAATCTTTATACTTGGGATTCATTATTCCTTCTTCGATTACAGAGAAAAAATATCTTTTTTTCTTAGCCACGTCTTCTCTCTAGATTATTATAGCTCTAGAATAAACGCTTCATATCAGGCGATATTTTTATATGCCCCTCTATCTCTTTAACTAATTTCTCTGATTTCAGAATAGCGGCCTTTACATCTTCTTTGGATTCTGAGAAAATGGCGTCATATTGCAAAGGATGCCTCTTACGTCGCATCCGCTTAAAACTACGCACTAAATCTCCGTACTCCTTACCGAATATCCTATCAACAAATTCGGTTATCGTAGAGTGCGTATATTTCGTTGTCGGGCGATACCCGTAGTATCTTATAAGAGCGTTACCCGCATGTATTAAAGCATCATATGCTGACTTATAAGCCGTAAGTTAAAATTTGTCGAGATTAAATTTTGCCGCGGAAATTTCATTTTCGGCAAATGTAAGAAATTCGACCAGTTTGTGTTTGGAAGTGCTTTCCTCTTTGAGCTGACCCGAACTAATTAAGTCTTTGAATTTCATTTAACCTCCCTTTCAAAATTATTTTCGGTCCTTTAAGGATATTCCGGATAAAAGAGTCTTTTTTCTTAACTCTTTCGGAAAAATCATCTAGTGAATAAATATTATAATTTATTTCTCTCGCCACATCTTTTTCTACCTTTTCAATCTTTTCCATCAGGTCGTCTTGATCAGGATCCCCTATAATTAAAATATCTATATCGCTTTTCGAATTTTCATGCCCCGAAGCAAAAGACCCGTATATCGCGGCAATCTCTATCTTTTTTATGCCACCAATGATTTTCTTAAGCCAACCTTCTATGCCTATTGTTTTAAAAACAACGGATCTGAGCTCTCCGTACAAAGGATGTCTCTTATTGAGTGCGAAATATTTTTGATTGCCCCTTTCCCTAGAATTAAAAATTCCTTCTTTTCTCAATCGTTCTAACTCCCGGGAAAGATTGCCAGGGTCTATCTTCAAAATATCCGCTATTTCCCGCAGATACAAATCCTCATCGGGGTTAGTAAAGAAATATAAAAGCACTCGCCGCCGTAAATCCGATTTGGTAAGCTTTAAAAAGTCTGACATTTTATATATTCCTTATTGTATAAACACACAACAATTGTTGTATGTTTATACAACGATTATACACAAGGTTCTAAGTAATTGCAAGTATCAAATAAAAATCCGGTTAGCCAATTTTGATTACTATCGCGGTTATATCATCGTGCTGGTTCGATCTCGGCTCGAAGCGCCGCACATCCTTTTCGATATTTGCCAGGATCTCCTCCGCCGAAAGGTCTTTATACTTTCCGGCAATCGCGGCAAGCCGCTCCTTACCATACATCTCGCGGCGGGAATTCATCGCTTCAGTAACGCCGTCCGTATAAAAGATAAAGATATCTCCACCCCCAAAGCTCGCCGCCTTTTCCGAATATCCGCCATCCATAAGGCCGAGCGGCATCCCTTCGTCCACATCGAGAAATTCCGCGCTTTGGCCCTTACCTATATATAGGATGGGGAGATGTCCGCCGTTAGCGAATCTGACGGACTTGTTCTTAAAGTCGAATATCGCGTAGAGCATGGTAACGAACAGGTTCGACGCGGATTCCCGGACGAGCCTGGAGTTCAGCCGCGAAATAGTTTCGCGCGGATCGGGGTTAACGGCATTTAGACATCTGAATTGGCCGACTACCATGGCCATGAACAGGCTCGCGGGAACACCTTTGCCGGACACGTCGCCGATCATAACGCCGAACCTGTCATTGTCTATTTCAATGAACTCATACAGGTCTCCGCCGACCTGGCGCGCCGTTAACATTACAGCTCTTATATCCGCCCCCCGGACCTCCGGGACATTCTTCGGCAGGAAGCTCTCCTGTATCGTCCTGGCCATACCCAGCTCATATTCAGACTTCAACCTGTTCTTCCACTCGGATATATACTTACAGAGCGTGAGCGACAGGTATAGCAATATCATTATCAGGATCGGGCACACTACGTCGAGCCATATGCCGTAGATATCGAACAGGCCCAGGCACAGCCCGGTGAATACTGATATCAATGCGGCAAGCGCCAGAAACCCGGCGACCGGCCTTGTCGCAAAGGTAACAAATAAGACAATGGCACAACATAAGATGAGGACTATCAGGTTAAACCATCTCGACATCCTCGTTATGAAGTCCCCGTCTATTATCGAGGTAAGTATTTCGGCGTGTATGCCTACGCCGGGGTACACCGGCTCGAACGGACTGGGATGGATGTCCATTCCGGTGGTATTCAAGCCTATTATGCAGATTTTGCCTTTGAAATAATCGGGCTGTAATATCGGTTTCTGCCCTATTGCCGGCGCCAGATACGACTGTATAACATCTACATATGAGTAATGCCTGAATACTTTACCCCACCTGCCGGAATAATTGATTATCATTTCGGATCTCTCGCCGAGCGGGATGACCGGCCCGCCGGCGCACCGTATATATTTACCGGGGTAAAGCTTTACGTCGTTCCTGTCAATGCCGAGATAATCGCAGGCGGCCAGGAAAGAGAGGTTGGGGTATAGCTTACCATCATATTTTATATACGACGGGACCCGCCTGAATTTACCGTCGGGGTCCGGCACTACGTTTATATGACCCGTGCCCTTAGCCTTGGCGGCAAGATCGGGAAGACACTCGCTCGCGTAACCTTTGGCAGTAATGACATTCGACTTATTCGCGTTGTCGATATCGAAAGCTGTTGGAAGGTATACCCGGCCCGATTGCCTAAGGGCCTCTGCCAGCTCCGCGTCGTGTTCCTGGGGACTCCCGAAGAGCACGTCAAAAACTATCGCCTTAGCGCCGAATTCCGAAAGGGCAGTTGCGACTATCGCGTGGTAATTCCGATCGAACGGAAAGCGGCCGAGTTTTGCTATGCTATCGTCCCCTATCTCTATGACCGCGACTTTGTCTGCCGGGGCGGCTTTGGCCGGGCGCAGGAGAAATCTGAGATCGAGGATTCCGGATTCGAAATCATCGAGCAGACGAAAATACGATACGGCAAGCGCCGACACTGCTATTATGCACAGGACGGCAATCCTTAATATCTTTTTAACGGCGTTTGAGCTCATAAATTTTTTATATCACCGATACCGGCTATTTCAAAACGGGTTTGAGGATACCGATCCTGCCCAGAATGATCAATATAAGGCTGTAGAGAACTACGGCCGCTAAAAAGATAATAAGTTCCCGGGCAACCTTCTTTGCCTTCAGGACATCCTTTCCGGCCGTGTACATCATCAACACGCCGAGAAGATTGCTCAGCCAGTAAAATACAAGCGTCATAAAGAGAAAGTCTGCCTTAAAGACCCGGACAAAAAGGCTCGCGCATAGATACGAGATCGGTATATTGATAAATATGTCGTTCCAGAAAGTGAACGGCGAGAGGAGCCATCCGGCAAAGAATATGAGCCTTTTAATAAAGCTTTTCATGACCACTAACCCAAAGTTACAAGCGCGACGCCTTAACGGTATGGCTAAAGCAGTAGAAAGCCAAAAACGGCGTTGAAAAGAAGACCATAGCCCAACCTATGATATACTCATCAACGCCGTTTTTCAAAGCCTTCTTGGCAACCGGATCGGTTGTCGCAACAAAAAAAGCGGATAGTAAAGCGTATATTACCCACATATTATCGGGACAACCGTTCTTTAAGATTATTGCTGATCGGCGGCCTTGTCGTTATCTTCGACAAACCTTTTTATCTCTTCCAGATTTTCCAGGATCATCTTCGCCTTACTGATCCCGAAAGCAAACGGATACTTGTCGTTCTCGTCCCGCTTGATTATCAATACAGGCTTACCCTTATACTCGCTTCTTTCGATCATCTTCCCTCTCCTTGTTTATTTTTCAACTGCCGCGCCGCCAGGCGTGCTGGATCTTCGTTTCATATATCCAGAATATCCACACGAAAGCGAATATCTCGACAATAGTAAACGATACCGAAGCTCCAATAATACCATATTTTGGAATAATTATAAAGTTTAATAATAAGCTGAGCACAGCGCTTGCCGCGGTCTGTATCATCACGTCTTTCTCCATGCCGCATGCTATCAGGCCCGTGGAGTACGGAAGGTTGAATAGCACAAATACGAGACCGACTATCATGATATTGAGCGGGACGACCGCGGATACGTATTCGCTCCCTACCGCGAATAGCACAACCTTTTCGCATATAAAGATGCCCGGCAGAAGTACGAAGACGGTAAGGACAGCTCCCAGCTTTAAAAACCTGCGCGTCGTTTCCCGGAAAAGCGCCGGATCGCCGTTAAAGGTATGCGAGAGGCGCGGCAAAACCGCGTTCGTCAAAAATACCATAAATAGTATGAATGCCCCTACCACCCTGCGGGCAATCGTAAAATATCCGACCTCCTGTATCGGGCGGAACAGGCCCACGATAAATATATCGAGCCCGTTATAGACCTGCGCAAATATAGATATCGACCATATAACGAGCGAACTCGACAGGTACGAAAACATCTTCTTCAGATCGTCGATTTTGAGCAGTATCCTGAACCTGAGGATCCTGAGGTAAATAAACAGGATCGGAAGCGTGGATACAAAATATATAACGGGAGCCCGCAGCAAATCCCCTGGTTTTTTGACAAATAGATACGTGAGCCCCAGTTGAAGGACGGAAGCGACGGCAAATGACAGGAAGACCATCCCCATCTTCTCCACGCCCTGGAAGGCCCATTCTGTGCCCAGGGCAAACGTGAATAACATAAGGGATGTCAGGATGATAACGCTTTTAAGAATAGCCGAATACGGGGAGAGCAGCGTCGCAGCCACCAGCAGGAAGAAAAAAAGGCTCGCCGCTAAAAGTCGAAAGGAGACTATCTCCGCGGTATAATCGAAAAGACGCTCCCGGTTCTTTGCTATCTCCCGTATGCCGTAAGTAGACAGCCCCATGTCCACGAAATTGGCCAGGAAGAACATTATGGTAAGGGCATAAGATAGATATCCGAAAGAGTCCGGCCCCAATACCCTGGCAAGATATATAAAGAGGACCGTGCCGAAGAGACTGCTCACGATGTTCGTAGCGGCGAGCCATGTGAAGTTCCGCGAAAGTTTTTCCAACAACCGCTCCTACTTTTTCGTTAATTGTTTGAAAAGGTCGATATAACCCTTCATCTTTTCGATATCGTCCTTGGCCTTGCCGCCGCCATCCGCATTCTCCGCGATGGCCGCAGATATCTTATCTACGGCCATAGAGACGAGCGCCTCTTTGGACCTGGGCCCCAGGAAAAATTTCGGATCGGACATATCCCCTTTTATCTTGAAATCTAAGACTATCTCACCATACGATGTCGTAAAGTACTTGACGATGTCGGGCACGGTAGTCTCCCAGAACACCGCATTTTCATAACCCTGCTTGACATGAAACTTTATCCCGGAAAGCCGCAATTCATTGCTAGAACCTATCGCGCCATTATTGAAATCGAATATGAAGAGCCCGGAGACCCTGCCGGCCTTGAAGACGAGCGGCGAATATTTATCATAATAAGGTTCGAAAGGCGTTATCGCGACATCGGTAACATCGAACCTGTTGGCCATAGTAAGCCTGGGTGTCGTGGTATCCAGGGCTATTTTCCATTTTAAGACCTGGCCCATGTCGCCATTAATGTTTCCTTCGCCGGTAGTATCAAGAGCCAGTATTCTCGTGTAATGCTCGTCCATCATTACGTTGACATCGCCATTGATATCCTCGAATGTGATCATGCGGGGTTTGGACCGGACGAAACTATCTATAAAAAGTATCTTCGCGTCTTTGATCCTGAAGTTTTCCGGCAGTTTGATAAGTTCTCCGGGATTACTTTTTTCGGGCGCCTGCGGCGGCGCAGGCACCATGCCGCTGTTTTGCGCAGGCGCGCTATAGTCCGCTTTCTTTTTGGAGGAAGCCCTGGAAGTTTTTTTAGCGATTAACGCTCCCGCTTCGGACAAATTCAACCTTCCGTCATCAAGCCGCTCGATATCCAGGACAGCGCCGCTTATCACGGAATCGAACAGCTCGAGCCCGTCAAAAAGGGTCTTACCCTTAAGTTTATACCGGCATGTCACGCGGGATATTTCTATGAGATATTCCTTAGAAAATCCGGCAGGATTCAGGATCTTGACGCCGCCGAGAAAAGCCTCCCCTTTCCGGAAATCGAATTTCATGCTATCTATCTTTACATAGCCGGGGAGATTCTGCCTTATGAAAGCTTCGGAGGTATATTGCAGGATCTGGTAACGGTAGATGAAAATAACCGCCAGCACTACAACGAGAACCGATATTATTACCGTTACGGATTTTTTAAGCATCAGGGGTAAGGTTAGCGCTACTGATTTTCCCGGAATAGGTCCAGGAACCTGTCCTCATACGCCTTGTAAAGATCCCACCTGTCCAGTTCGCCCTTGAGCAATATCGCCTTCGCTTTATCGCTCGCGGCCTCGGTAAAGAGCTTTTCTATCTTCTCCATTATATAAGGCGGAACCGTTTTTTTAGTAGCGGGTGAGCGCTGCTCGGGTCCTTTGACTTCAATAGCCATGACATCCTTTACCCTGTCTTCGATTATGGCCATCTTTTCGTCCATCTCTTTTATATATTCGTTCAGCTCGGCGGTATCTACCCTGAATCCGAGTATCTTCTGTAAGACTTCGATGATTGCCAGCGAAGCTTTGGGGTTGGGAAGGCTTATTGCATATTGCGGCATAGTTGCAAGAAGACAGACTGCGTCGAGATGTTTTTTCCCGGCGAAACCCAGAAGAAGTCCGTTAAGTCCGGATATGTGGCCGTTTTCCATGGGAGCCAGTCCAAATCGCCTTAACGGCTCACGCAGCTGCCGCGTATTGACCGCCGAATAGACCTGCGGCGGTTCTTTATGGCTGAGCGGCACCGGAAAGGCCGCGCCCGTATACATCCTCTTCACCTTAAATTTTAAAGCAAGGTCCAGCACTTCTTCCAAAAGGACGATCCCCTCGGTTCCGGGCAGTTGGGCCTCGCCTTTAAATATGATCATATCTGGTTTTTTCGTATAATAGAACGTATTCTTGGGCATGGGCCCGAATGCCGCGAGACCTTCGTCGACGGTCACCGAATCGATTATCGACATAGGATCGACCTCGATCTCGGCGAACTTCACGGCATTAAGCTTACGCTGGAGATAATCGACCACACCGAGCGCTACACTGCCCATTCCCGGCCACCCGGCCAGCATAACAGGCTCCACGAGCCCTATCTCTCTATTATATTTTATTTTATCCATATCGTCATAGTATATACCACTTCCCGGCGAACTTCAATAATATGCACACAAAATACGGGATCTTAGAATAAGGAATCCGATCCGCCCCAGAGGCCTTTGCCGCGCTCCCTGGCTTCCTGCTGTAACTTCATAAAATAATCGGCATGTTTTACATTCGGCGGTATGGTCATCACCTGGCCATAACCCTCTTCCAGTATTTTAGCATTTACGAATGTCCCGTCGTCTAGATAAGCATATGCGAGAAGCCTGCCGTATTTGTCGAGCCGCCGGATATCCGTTTCGATACGTATACGCTTCCCTTCGCATAGCCGGCGCGTAAAATCCGCTGCGCGCTCGCCCATACCTTGGATAGCTTTGATATCCTTGCGGCTCCTCCTGGCATCCCGCAGCAGTTTTTCACTATAGTGCAATTCCGGCGTATCTACGCCCAGCAACCGAACCCGCCTGCCGTCGGATAGCTTCAGAGTATCGCCGTCTACCGCCTTTGCGACAAAGACCGTTTCTTCCTTAGCAGGCTCTGCCGCAGGCCTGTGCGAAGTCATCAGGAACCGTGAGCCTGCGTATACCAGAAGCGCGAGGGCCAAAACGGATATCTGTATCAGTTTAAGTTCTTTGCGCATACCCTTATCCGCTCCAAAAAAAAGCCTCCATCTGGATCATGTCGGATAGAGGGAGGCTTCTTTTGAATCTACACTGCTTTGGCTAATAATATATCTCTTCTTCGGAGACCAGCTTACCTGTCGCGTCGTAATGTTTAACTATCTTCTTCTTGCCGCCTTCCGGCACCTGCTCTTCCTGGACCTGTATATTCTGCTGCTGCGCCGGCGGCTGGTACTGCGCCTGAGTCTGCCTGGCCGGCTGTGATGCCTTGCGGCGATATACCCTTTTCGGTTGTGATGGCGTAGTTATAGCATCGAGAAGCGCTCCGCCGATCACGCCCGTCCCGGCCCCGATCAGAGCGCCCTGCCCTGCGTTACCGCCCGATGCGCCGGCCGCGATCGCTCCGGTGCCCGCGCCAAGCAGGCCCTGCTTCAATACTTTCTGCGTAGAGGATTCCTGGGCAGGCTCTTCGTAGTATTCCTCTTCGGCCTGATCCTCGTAATAATAATCATCCTGCGCCGGCGCCGCGCGTCTGGAAGAGGAACGCTGAGGAGTAGTTATAGCATCCAGCAGGATGCCGCCTATCGCGCCTGTCCCGGCGCCGATCAGAGCGCCTTTGCCGGCATCGCCGCCTGAAGCGCCTGCCGCGATCGCTCCTGTGCCGGCTCCAAGCAGGCCTTGCTTCAATAAGTTGCGCGTCGCATCATCATCCTGACAGTATGCGCCGCCGGCCGCAACCGTTACCATTAATAAAATTGCCACGGCCCACGCCGTCAATCCGCGTATATTCATGTTAGCTCCTCCTGAAATTTGGGATCATAATCGATACTAGATTATACCGCTAAAACGGAAAAATTCAAGTTAAAAGCTCCCGGGGGAATATATTGTCCAGCCCCAAAATGCAGGCGGGATCGAAGGCCTTCTTTATCCTTGCCATATCGGCCATCCCTTTTCTGCCATACATGACTTCGAGATATTTATGCTTTAACTTCCCTATACCGTGCTCCGCAGAAACGGTCCCTCCCAGGGATACGCCTTTTTTTGCAAATTCAATGGACAATCTTTCGGCCGCGACGGCTTCTTCCGGGGATTTAGGCATACTATTAGCGTGAAGGTGATTTTCGCCTATGTGTCCGAAGACGATATGGTCAAGGCCCGTCGTCTTAAAAGATCCGGCATAAAACCGGAGCATCTCGCCCAGCTTGCCGTCCGGGACCGCGATATCCATGCTGAATTTCCTGAACCCGTTGCGTTTCACGCGCTCATTGACCGTTTCCGGGATCGAATGCCTCAGGTCGAGAAAGAGCTCCGCCTCCTTATCGTTCATAGCGACCCATGTATCGTCGAGAGAAGAATTATGCCTCGGGATCATGTTGTTCCAAAACGACATGACCGCATCGCTATCCTTGCCGCTCATATCCTGCTCGAAGAATATGGCCGCAAGAGCAGCGTCCGGAACATTTCGGTTGCGCTCGCGTAATATAGCAACGGCGTTACGATCAAAATACTCCAGCGATAACACATCCAACCCTTTATCCCGCCTGACCTCATCACAAAATGCCCAGGCCGCCTCTTCTTTTTTAAAGAAAACAAAAGAACTAAGGAACGCGGACGGTTTCGTTACCAGGGCCATCTCCACTTCTGTAATTATCGAAAGCGTCCCTTCCTGGCCGATAAATAGGTCTATAAGGTCCATACCGTCATGCCAAAAATATCCGGCGGAGTTTTTTGTATCCGGCATCCGGTACCGCGGCGGGGGTATCTTTATCCGGCGGCCTGAAGGAAGTTTTATCGTTAAATTATCCTTCTTCAGCAATATGTCACCGCGCCTAAGCTCGAAGATCTCGCCATCCGACATGACCATCTTTAATCTTTTCACATAACGTCTCGTCGGGCCATACCTGTAGGATCTTGCGCCGGACGCATTCGTCGCTACGGTACCGCCGACAAAAGCGGTACTCTCCGTCGGATGCGACGTATAGAAGAGCCCTGAGCTCTCCGCGCGTACTTTAAGGCTCTCGACGAGGACTCCGGCTTCTACGGTTGCCGACCGCATAGCGTCTGAGAGACCGATTATCCTGTTTAACCTCTCCATCGACACTACCGCGCCGCCGAAAGGAATACGCGAGCCCGTCGTCCCGGTGCCGCCGCCCGAAACCGTTACGGGCATCTTCCGCGCAAATGCCCCGGACATAAAAGAGACGAGCTCCGGGACCTTCTCCGGGATAACAACCTCCTCCGCATACCCGCCCTTGAGGTTCGATGTGTCCTCGAAATAATTCGCTATTATATCTCTGTCCGATTTTCTGATCATAGTTTAAAAAACCCGGCGGCTATTTGCGGAAAAGATACCACAAAAGATCGCCGGGTTAAAATTATCTCCTGTTCAAGGATCAGTTAGCAGCCTCTTCTTCCGAAATCAGTTTCCCTTGCTCGTCGTAATGTTTTATCACTCTCTTCTTCACCTTCATGTCGGAAGGAACTTCCGCGCCTTCGGTCACAACCTTTCCTTCGCTCGGCTCCGGCACATCCTCCGCTATGCGGCCTTTCTTGCCGGACTGCCGGCTGGACCCGACAAGCGCACCGCCCACAGCGCCGATACCGGCGCCTATCAACGCGCCCTGACCGGCATTTCCGCTAGCGCTTCCTATCGCCGTTCCCACTCCGCCGCCCAGGAGCCCGCCCAATAACGCGCCTGTCAATGCCCCGCCCGATCCATCCGAATCCTGATCGTCATCGGAAGCGTAAGAGTTACCCGCCGTAAAGGCAAATACAAACATTGCCGCTAATATAATAGAAACTATTTTCATAGAGCGTCTCCTTCGGTTAACGGATATATTATAGCCTATTGAAAGATATTTGCAAGAGGAAGTGAAACTCCACCGCCTTATTAGCGGCGGCTTCTTTTTTTACAGGGTTTCGCTCTTTCGGCGGAGCGAAACCCTGAACCGAAAGCCATTCTCACCACGCCCTTACAGGCATGGCTTTCTGGTTCATGGGTAAAAAAATACCGGAGGACTACTTTCTTATGGAATGGAAGGCTTCTTCGGCGTGTTTTGTCTGCCACTGACTCTTGAAATCGGAGAACTTCGTTTCAGCCGAAGATGTGTTTAGCGGAGGCTGAATGACATTTGTCTCGGGAAAAGCGGAGACGAAGGTGCGGGCGTGTTTCAGCTGCGTTAAAGGTATTGCCAGGAATGCAACGAGCAGAACAGCGGTCAATATTAAACCCGCCCGCTGGCCATTACTGATAACGGGAGCAGTACACAGATGCATATCAACGCCGCTTGTTAAGTTACCGGATAGATACTCACCGGCAATCTCCGCCGCTTCGTCTTTATCGCTTGCTTCCGTTACTATCTTTATTGTGGTTTTGTATCGCATAATTTTATCGTTAGCACGTTTAGTATATACTAACAGGCATTTCTTGTCAACATGTAAAATCTAAATATTTTAAATCTTAACAGATCTAAGGACGGAGACCATTTGCGGATGTATTTTGCCGTTAGTGGCAAGAATATCTTGGTCATATGGCGAGTAGACGCTGCCGTCGAATTTTGTAACCATACCTTTTGCTTCTTTAACAATTAAAAATCCGGCGGCGCTGTCCCACGCATGAAGATCCCGCTCCCAGAAACCATCGAATCTTCCGCAAGCTACATACGACAAGTCGAGCGCGGCCGATCCGGCGCGGCGGATAGCCATAGCCTTTAGCAAAAACTTCCTGAAATTACCGACATTCTTGTCTTTGCGTCTTCGGCCATACGAAAAACCTGTCGAAAGAAACGCGCCGGAAAGCCGTTTAACTCCGGAAACTTCTATCTTCCGTTTGTTTAGGTATGCGCCCTGGCCATGTTCGGCAGAAAAAAGCTCGTCTCTTATCGGATCGTATATAACGCCGACGGAAATTTCGCCCTCAGTCTCCAGAGCGATAGATACGCAAAAGAATGGAAACGCGTGTGCGAAATTTGTGGTACCGTCCAGAGGATCTATGATCCACCTGTATTGAGATCCTTTATCTATAGCGCCTATCTCTTCGGAAAGAATGGAATGGCCAGGAAAACGCGAACGTATCAGGTTTATGATAATGCGTTCGGATTTTTTATCGACATCCGTAACGATATTGTCCCGCCCTTTATACGATATAGTCTCTATCTTACCGACGGAATTTCTAATAAGGCGGCCGCTCTTTAAAGCGGCCTCTATCGCTGTCCTCTTATATTCTGGGTCCATATTAGACTCTCTTTGCAAGCATTGCGCCCATTCGGAAAGCCCTGTCAAGTGTCTGCGGCCTTTTAATCATATCGCCGGGACCGGTAAGTCTTCCGCAAAATAACGCGCCGCGGTATTCGATATCCAGCGTAGTGAAGAAATGCTTCGTTATATCCATCGCGTTCTTGAAAAATTTACGGTTCTCATTCGCCGCGCAGCACAAAAAAATACCACTCCGGCGTTTATACGGTTTCGGTCGTTTCAGTACGTACTTTCTGACCCAGTACGATTCGAACCTGTCGATCATTATCTTGAGCTGAGCGGTGAGACTTCCGAAATAGATTGGCGAGGCTATTACAAGGCCGTCTGCTCCATCCAATTTTTTATAGACGAGCTTCATGTCGTCTTTTACAGCGCAAACGCCTTTTTTGCCGCATCGATAGCATCCCTGGCAGGGCATCAGGCAAAGTTCATTCAGCACGATCTTGTCAACGATCGCGCCCTCAAGCGCCGCGCCCTCAAGCGCCCTGTCCAGCAATACCTCGGAATTCGCGTGCCGGCGAGGGCTGCCGCTGATGCCTACTATTGAACGTTTATTGCGCTGACGGGACATTGGTCAGCCATATCTTTGGCTTCAGGAGACATTGCCTTTCCGGCAATTACGCGCGCTACATTATCGTCACCTATCTCGAAACAATCCGGGCAATTCGAAGCGCAGAGCCCGCAGCCGGTACACAAAGAACCGTCGATACTGATATTTGCCATTTTACACTCCTCTTACTTTTCGCCGCGGGAGTCCCCGGGTATCTTCAGCCCTATCGCCTCCGATATCTCGCGAAACTCCGACTCATTTATATCCTCGATCTTTTTACGGCGCTTATCAAGGTGTTCGTTAAATTTTATAGCCTTCTCCTGCATCATCTCATGCGTCTCTTCCGACCCGCCGTAAAGACGGAAATTCTCACCTTTCGTTATCCTGAGATGTCCATCCCTGGAATCGAACCCCAAACCTAACAATATCTTTCTGTAACTTCTGTTCATAATTTATAAATGCTATCTCCTATTCTTACGCGCTTTTTTACCAATAACCCTATCTCCTGCCCCTTCTTGCCCTCCTGGATAGGCGCGCGATCGAGCTGGATAGAGGCAATCCGCTCTTTAAAGTCGGTCGTGTGACCTTTGATATATATTTCGTCGCCGACCTTGATGCTATCTTTCAGGACCAGTAACGCCGCGGCCTTAACATGAGGAAAATAGTGCGTAACCTCACCTACTTTTACCATGTTCTCCACAGGTGATTTCGAAGCTTTAACCGGCCGTTTTTTTGCAACCGGCCTCCGCCTGGAAGAAGAACGCTTCCGTACAGTCTTTACTACTCTTCGCTTTACAGCCCTGGGCCTCTTTACTGCCTTTCTCTTTTTCGGCATAGGTCACCTCATTTTTTCAATATTATATTATCACCGCCGCTCTTTTGCAAGGGAATTGTCTCCTTTTAAAGGGCATATCCCGCACTGCGGAGCTTTTTTGCAATAATCTTTACCGAGCCTGACAATAAGCGCATGGTATTCGTTGAATATCTTCTTCTCCGGCGGTAAAACATCCATAAAAAAGGCCTGCACCGACTCATAACTCGCGTCATGGCTAAAGGCGTGATGCCGCGAAAATATCCTTTTAGTATAAGCATCCACTACAAATACGGGACGGCCGAAAGCATACAATAATATCGAATCACATGTCTCCGGACCTATGCCGTTTATATCCAAAAGCGCCCGGCGCAGAGAAGACGTTTCGGCCCGCGCCATCTTATCAAGGCTCCCGCCGTACCGCCGCGCCAAAAAACCGGTAAAATTCCTGAGCCGCCTCGTCTTAACGTTATAACAGCCGGCGGGGCGGATAAGCTGAGCCAATTTTGCCGTCTTAAGATCATGGAGTTTCTTTGGAGAAGTCAGGAGACCTGCCGCATGGAGGTTCCGGATAGCTCTTTCAACATTGGACCATGCGGTATTCTGCGTGAGGATTGCCCCGACGATAACTTCAAACCGCCCGCGGCCGGGCCACCAGCCCTGCGGGCCGTAAAACGCGTAGAGCCGGTCGTAAATATTCCGCACTTCTGCGGCGCCGGCGCTATTCTTCGGAGAGCTCTGTTTCACTGCTTTGTTTCTTGCATATCCCTCTCTTCGAGGATTGTATGAATTCCACCAGATGGGCCAGCTCTTTCGAGGGCCTTAGCTTTTTTATCTCTTCGACGGCCTGTGAGGTATTGAGATCCGACAGATAGAGCAGTTTAAAAGCCCCTCTTATGTCGTGTATCAATTCACGCGAAAACTTTGCCCGCCTTAAACCTATCAGATTGATCGCCCTCACGATGGACGGACCCCTCACCAGCATGTATGGCGGGACATCTTTATTGACACCCGAAAAGCCGCCTATTATCGACAATCTTCCTATGCGGCAAAATTGATGCACAACGACGTTGCCGGAGATGAAGGCCCCGTCCTCCACGTTGATATGTCCCGCCAGTAATGCGCCGTTGGCGAGTATAACATTGTTCCCCAGGCGGCAATCATGCCCAATATGGGAGACGGCCATAAGATAGCAATTATCACCGACGGTTGTAGGCGAACCCTCCAGCGTGCTTCTGTGGATGGTCGCATGCTCCCGTATAACGCATCGCTTACCTATCACAAGACCGGTCTTCTTCGCTTTATCGAAGGTAAGGTCCTGCGGCAGATCCCCCAGGACAGCGCCCATGTGCACCTCGGTGCCTTCGCCTATAGCCGTACCGCCGCAGATGTACGCGCCCGGCCGGATCTTGACGCCCGGTCCGATCTCGACACCATCTTCCACTATCGCGTAATGCCCTATCTCGACATCGTCCGCTATCTTTGTCAGTTTACCGATTTGCGCAAGAGGACTTATCTTTTTCATACTATCGCTTCTCTATACTTTCCAAAAGTTCATTTATAGCATTGGAGATCGGTTCGATATCGTCGCCTTTCCTGACGCGGATCCTTGCGCTATAATCTTTATGGTGCGCAATCCTCTTCATCTCCCTCTGGAGCCGCTCGATGGGACCGGCAAAACGATGGGATAACACGATGCCCCAGAATATAAGGATCAGGACGAGAGGCGGCAGTCCTACCAATAACATCATATTTATCTTGTGAATTACCGGAAAAAGATTAAGCGCGATATACTCGGGAACACCTAATTGTTCCGCCATTATCTTGAATATCAGATAATAAAGGCATGCTATCGAAAATATGACCGGCACTATAATGGAGACCGTGAGCAGTAACAGATAATGAAGCTGTATCCTACTGCCCGTAAGATACTTGGTTCTCAGGAACTTTGCCCTCATACCCACCTCCGATTTGTTATTATCTAACTCTGACAAATCGTCCCGAGCTGCCACTGTCTAACTCCGGCAGCGAGGGGCTACCACAATTTAAATCTAACTCTGACAAATCGTCATTATTCCTTATAGCCTACTTCTACTTCATCATACAAGCTGACTGCGCTCGTACCGGTATGTTCGGTGTTGGTCATAAAAGCCACCGCGCCGATATTGTATTCAGGCGGACGGCCAAACAGCTTCACATAGTCGGCATATATATCCCTATTTTCTACGAGCCACTCCTTATCTTTCGCCACCCCCCGCTCCAGGACTATAAGCTTGATATTATTCGAGTAAGGGCTCACGCCGGTACTTCCGGCAGGAAGCGTCTCCGCCCAGACGTATTCCAGGACTTTTGAATTAGTTATAAACATGGCCGGGAATATGACATATACCCTTGCCGCAAAATCATCTTCGTTCTCTTTTTCCAGGGATTCCGGATTTTTTTTAGCAGGAAATTTCTCCACCCGCCACTTCCAGGAAACTACAGGGCGTCTATTCTTCGCGTCGAGATTTATCCTGTAATAAACGGCCGACGCCGCGTTGTTGCTCACCGCCCTGACATACGAAAGGCTCCCCTCTTTTTCGACCTTGTATAGAACCTTATCCCTGAAGACCTTCTCTTCCCACTCCTTCAGGGCGTTTTCGTCCGAAAATGAAAAAAGCTTTACGATCTCACACTTCAGGACGGGGCGGCCGCCCTGGAGTCTCTGCGCGATCTCCTGCCTAAAGAATATCAGCAGGAAAGATATGACACCAAAAATTATTATAATGGCCCACCTGGCAATGAGCCGCTTCCTATGGCGATATTTCATCTCGTATTATTCTATTTTGAAGACTACTGAAAGTCAAATAAAAAACCCCGCCCGGAAACAGGGCGGGGTTTTTTATAATACACTGCTACTTAGAAGCTCACCTTCACTGAACCAACGAGATCTGTGGCTGTGTCGGCTTTACCATCATAATAGACCGTGCCGGGGACGAACCATCCGGCAAGCAGGTTAAAGCTGACATCTTCCGTGTAATCCCAATTGGCCTGCAGGTCAAGTTCCTGGCCGATAAAACCAAGGGTCTTATCGAAGCCCTGACCGTAAGTGGTGCCACCCAGGCCCTGGGTAGGGGCTGAGTTAAGATAAGCCTGATCGTTCCAGAACAGGTTATAGTTAGCCTTTAAGGTAAGGCTATCCATGGGCTGTATGCTCCCGAGGAATATAACCTGATGCTGGTTGGTACGGGAATCATCCGCGCACGACTGCGAATACGTCGCCCTTGCCGGATATCTGGCGGTCTGGTAGAACTTACCGATAAATTCACGGATAGCGGAATCGTATTTACCTCTATACATCGAATCCCATCCATGATACGTACCGGTGGCCATCCTGGGCTCGTCTTCGGCTTTATTTCCGGAGTAGTAAACATACTCCGCGCCGAATTTCGGCTTCCAAGAGTACTTTTCCGTGAAGTATCTGGCCTCAGCGCTGAAATCGAGAGCCATAGCTAAGCGGCCTCTCGACACATTCTGATGCTGATTACCTACATATTCGCCGCCCTGGACAGCGCCTTCACCGGCGAGCGTTAACCAATTGATCGGATCGAAACTGCCTCTCAAGCCCACAGTATGCACATCGTTGGTGCTATTCTTGAGATCGGTCGTTACGTTAATCTGGCGATCGGCTTTGTAGAACCAATAACCTTCGGCTTCACCGTTCATCTTATTGAACTTGTAGCCGATGTTTACGCCCCACAGATCGACATTGTCACGAGCCTGCACCGAATCTTCATATATGATCGCATAGACGCCTGTGATGGTCCATGGATCATAGTCCAATACGGCCTTCACTGAATCAAATGAATTCATAGCCGTATATTCCGGAGCCGACAGGTTTCCGGGAACAAGCGTATTGGTCGTGTTCCACATCGCGCCGGCGCCCGTTATCTGTTCCAGGTAACTTAAAGCGGAATTGCCCGGATTCTGCTGGTTCGCGCCAATAATGAAACCTTTACCGAACCACAGGTCCTGACGTCCGATCGTTAATGTAAGAGGCGAATAGATGAAATTCTTCAACTGCACATATGCCAGATCGACCATTACATCGAATTCTTCGGAAGTCGGCAGGTAACCACCGCGGCCATTAGGCGTAAGATCCGTAGTCTGAGTTGTTCTGTTTACCGCAACGTTCCAATCTCTCTGGTTCAACATCCTTATTACCGTAGTGACGTTATCGGTGAGATCGGCATCGACCTGGACAGCGGCAACTGTCATGGCCCAACTCTGATTAGTACTGTCAACCTTTGTCACGGAAGCATTCGTATTTATGTTCTCGTCTTCCTGGCTGATCAGGGCATAATCATTTCTGTAAATACCTCTCATCGTAAGGTCACCGCTGACCTTCACGCTCTGTGTTTCGGCGTATACGCTTCCTGTAACACAAAGCGCGATCGCTAAAACGCAAGCTACTTTCAAAAACCTCATGATTCCTCCTTTAAAGGATTTTTGTATGAATAAATATATTTCAAAGTTTGGGCTTTTATTCCAAAGATCTTCGACATTGTTCCAAGCCCTTCTATATGTCATTTTACTTCTTTATCTATATCACCACATCTTGATAACTTAGGGCTTTTTAATCCACCACCTCCTTCTTTGCCAAGACTTAAGCTATCTATGGTGTTATAGGCGAACTAACTTTTGTTAATAAAGTATACCATAGAAGACGAATTTGTCAAGCAGGATTGCTTATTTCTTCCTAACCAGGCATTCGGAATTTCTAAGTACTTGATATATATCGAGTTGCGTCATTCCGATAGCGCGTAAAATAGAGGTTGCTTTTGATAGCGTAACAATGTTATCTCCGCTATGAGCATCGTTATTGAGTATCAGTTTTGCGCCTATTTTTTTTGCCATCCTAAAAAGCCTCTTATTAGTACGCGAATGGTTCTTGCGTGTTGTGATCTCCAGATAGACGCCGCGCTTTTTGGCAAGTTCGATATCGCTATTCGTGATAAGGCCCGGGTGCGCCAGTATATCACAGCCGGCTTCGATAGCGGCCCTGTTGGTTCCCGGAATTACCGGCTCAGAGATCGTCTCGCCGTGCACGACTACGATCTTCGCGCCATGCTTACGCGCAAATTTCACGAGTCCTTTTATCTCCTGGATAGGCGCGTGTGTAATCTCGACGCCCGGTATCGCGCGGATATTCCAATACCGGTTTAATACTTTGCAGACCCTGACGATCCGCGGCAGGACAAAATCTATATTGGAGGAATCGACGTGGTCGGTCAGGGCGATCGCTTTATAGCCTTTAACCTCCGCGCGACGGACAAGTTCGCTCGGTAAAAGTTCGCCGTCAGAAAAGAGCGTGTGAGTATGTAAGTCGATCATAAAATTTCTCCTGCGTTTGAGATATTATTACACACGGTAGATAAGGTTACAAGATTTTTTTTGCTGTATAGATCTTGCTTTACAGGTTTCATTAAAGTTGTTATAATCACTTTCACTCCACAAAACTTTCAGCCCCTGTAGCTCAGATGGATAGAGCACAGGTTTCCTAAACCTGGTGTCGCCCGTTCGACTCGGGCCAGGGGCGCCATGGTTCGACCTAGAGGACCAAGCGGTAGAATTGCTTGTGAAAGCCCTTGAGGTAGAAGTAGATTCGTTCCTTGAAAAATATTAGTATGTGCTCGAATATTGCGGAAGTTACTACACCGCAATTTTAGTGGGTATAGTTTTTGTACTAATAGAAAAACACTTAGACAAAAAAACAAACCCTGCAAAATTACATTGACAATTTCCGTCAGGCATGTATAATTAAACTATTCTTAAGAAGGAGTCTTTATGGGAGAAGCTGTAAACAGAACAAAAATTTTCGAGAAATACCAGAATAAGTGGGTTGCCCTGACAAGCGATGATAAGATTATAAGCGCTGGCGCGACCGTAAAAGAAGTTCTGGCGAAAGCTATTCAAAAAGGATTCAAGGATCCCATTATAGCGAAGATGCCGGATCTTAAGTTTGACTACCTATTATAATGGCCTATCGTTATCCCTACACCTGCATTTCAAACCCTGTTTTACCTACGGTAGCAAAACATCGATTTGAGCCTCTTATAAGAATAGGACTTCAGCGCGGCGATAACGTTTTAAGAATCGAAACCTATATCGACACAGGCTCCCAATGGTGTTTATTCGATAACGGCTTTGCCAAGCTCTTGGGGATCGGCGACTATAAGGATACGAAAGACAAGGTTTTGCTTTCCGGCGTCGGAGGAAAACAGCCGGAGAATATAGGGTATTTTCACGACCTGAGGCTGTTAGTCTTCAAAGATAACAAGAACCTCAAGATCCAGAACGCATGGCCCATAGACACAAAAATTGGTTTTCTAGATAGGCCTATCGGTTTTGCCGGAATACTCGGCGTTTATGGATTTCTCGACCAATTTCGCTTCAAGACGGATATTCCCGCAGGTTATTTTGAATTAGAGCCCATCTACCACATAGAAGATTAAGTCATTTTAAAGCGCAAAAACAAAAATGTCCGGGTTTACAACCGGACATTTTTGTATCTATTTGCAGCTCCTCTGGCTTACCGCTTAAAGTTTATCTTTAAAATTTGTACCCCAGGCCCGCGCTTATGATCTCCGCAGCGGCGGTTACTTTCGTTCCTCTGCCGGCCGCGCTATAGATGTCACCTGCGCCGTTATCCGTCTGCACGCCTTTGAAATGATGTTCCCACACGAAATCGAGCGATAGATCTTTTGTCAGAAAGTATGAAAAACCCGTTGTTAGATGGTGCTCCATGACAAGGGGCAAAAGAGCGTTCGCAAAGACTACATTCGACTGAATAGGGGATTTTCCGTAATTGTACCCGAGCCGCAGTTTCACCTTATCTTTGTAGGTATATTCCCCGCCTACCGCGAAGACCCACTGATCTCCCCAGCCAAAACCGCCTTGTATCGGGCTCCTGTTGCAGATCTTCACATCTGTCCAGTTGATATAACGGGTATCGTAGGTAAATTCGAAATTCTCTATCGGCTTGAATGCAATGCCCACATTTACTACGGGAGGCTCGTCTATAAGATGGAGACAGTCCTTATATTTATCATGATATCCCATCCAGGTGTGGCTCTCAAAAGAAGCGCCCAAATTGAGCATTTTGCTGAATTTATACAGAAGACCGAGCGTAAATCCGCCGCCGGCCGTTAAATCCCAGTTAGCATTTCCCCGTGTTTCTAAAAAGTCCAGCGACCTGGCCATATTGCTCCGGAGGGCCTGGATAGCAATGTTTCCGGTACCGCCAAAAGAGAGCTTATCATTGAACGCTACGGCAATCCCGGGCGCTACCCTCACGCTCCTTAAATCCATCATCGTTTCATAAGTGCCTTCCCTCATATAAAAGGTATTAAGCCTCGGCGAGGTAAAATTTGATCTTAAACCCGCTATGGTGAATATCCCGCATCCAACCGATGTAGGATATTTGTCCGTACCCGGGATACGGTAACTAATGCCCGCGTCTACTCCCGGAAGATAATCGACGTTGCTCTCCACTATCTGCCCGACAGCCGGAAGGGCAACAGCATTAAGCGGCGCCGCGGCAGAAGGGACCGTGCCTCCCTGCGTCTCCATCGTCACATCATGAGGCAGTATACTCTGGTACATCGCGTCGATCCTGTTACCTATCCAGACAAGACCTGCCGGATTCTTTACCAGGCATGACGTGTCGTAGGGCGAGGCGGTGGTAGCGCCTGCCATGGCCGAATCCCTGGCGCTGAAGCCCAGCTCCCTGGTGGCATTAGAAGCATAAGCAGATTCATTTACCGAAAGGATCAATATCCCGCCTATTAAAAGCACTATAAATATATAATACCTTTTGAACATACGTTTCCTTTCTTTTTTTATTGGAATAAGTATACACGAGAAAACAACAAGTGTCAAACAGGTAGGATTGTTTTTTAGCAGTATTCGTCCTGCACTAGCGATACCACATTGTATTTTTTGAGTTTATCGCGCCCCTTCAGCGCAGTGAGTTCTATAAGGAAAGCAAGCGCCACTATATTACCGCCCATCTTTTCGACAAGTTCTATAA
Source organism: Candidatus Omnitrophota bacterium (assembly GCA_041650935.1). Lineage (GTDB taxonomy): Bacteria > Omnitrophota > Gorgyraeia > 2-01-FULL-45-10 > 2-01-FULL-45-10 > FEN-1322. Next base: position 475,469 of record JBAZKH010000001.1, on the reverse strand, counting down.
CGGCTTTACTGGTCCCGCCCGTGGCCAGGAGATCGTCGATGATCAACACGTTATCGCCTTTTTTAAAGGCGTCCTGATGTATCTCGAGAGTATCTTTGCCATACTCCAGCTCATATGTTACAGCATGCGTCTTGAACGGCAATTTCCCCTTCTTCCTGACGGGAACAACGGCAGTGCCAAGCTTGTAGGCAAGGGCCCCTCCGAAGATAAAACCCCTCGCTTCGATACTTAAGATAACATCGATCTTCTTTCCTTTGAATTTTTCGGCGAATAAGTCTACGGCCTTTTTGAATTTATCTTTGTCGCCCAGGAGAGTGGTGATATCTTTAAATATGATACCTTCTTTCGGAAAACCCGGAATATCCCTGATGGCTGATTTTAATTCATTCATAATTAGCCCCCTATTTACGTTTCAGTCCGGTCTCTTTCTCCTGCAGCAGCATCATCTCGCGCATCTTCCGCATGGCGGCCGACTCTATCTGCCGGACACGCTCCCTGGTAATGCCGAAATGCTTTGCCGTATCTCTCAGCGTGTGAGACACGCCATCCTTTAAACCAAAACGCAAGCTCAATATCTTCTGCTCCCGCTTAGACATCTTCTCGAGCAGAAGGTTGATCCTCTCCTGCGTCAAAAAGTTCGACAGTTCGTCGACGGCAGAAGTCATATTCTCATCCTCGATGAGATCGAGGAACTCCGTAGAGCCCTCATCCCCCACCGGTGCATTCAGGCTCGATGTGCCAGAAACCATCTTATGGAGCTGTTTTGCCCTCTTCATGGGCAGGCCCATCCTCTTGGCAATCTCATTAAGCCGGGGTTTCCGTTTCAGCGAATTGGTAAGATGTTCCTGCACCTTCTTGAAACGCATGAGAAGCTCGATTATGTAGACCGGCATCCGCACCGTCTTGCCCTGATTGGCAATTGCCCTGGAAATGTACTGGCGTATCCACCAGGCCGCGTATGTGGAAAATCTATATCCCTTCTTGGGATTAAATTTCTCGACGGCCTTCATAAGGCCCATATTGCCCTCTTCGATTAGATCCATCATCGAAACACCCAGATGGGAATACTTCTTGGCAATATTGATGACCAGTCTGAGATTGGACTGGATCATTTTGGCCCGCGCCTGTTTATCGCCGCGCTTAATTTTATTCGCCAAAGATATCTCTTCCTCGGGCGTGAGAAGCGGAAGCTTCTTTATGTCTTTAAGATAGAGTCTGATTGCGTCCATAATTCAGCCATCCTGACTTTAGTGGATAGTGTATAGTGAATAGGTTGATAATCAAATATCAGGCAAGCCATTTTACTCACCTATTCGCTCTCCACTATTCACTGCTTTTTAGTTTTACTTTCCAACGCGGCTTGCGCTGCTGCAAGACGCGCTATCGGAACGCGGAACGGTGAACAGCTCACATAATTCATCCCGGCGCGATGGCAGAATTTTACGCTATCGGGATCACCGCCATGTTCGCCGCATATACCGACCTTCAGGTCCTTGCGCGCGGCACGGCCGCGGTCGATGCCTAGCCTCATAAGCTCACCCACGCCGTCCTGGTCGATCGTCTGGAACGGATCGGCCGGCAATATCTTGGCATTAATGTAATCCGGCAGGAACGAGCCGATATCGTCGCGGCTGAATCCGAACGTCATCTGTGTAAGGTCGTTCGTCCCGAAAGAGAAGAATTCGGCCGTCTCGGCCATCTTGCCGGCTTGCAGTGCGGCGCGCGGTATTTCTATCATCGTGCCGTACATGTACGACAGTTTCTTCAGGCCAAATTTTGCACAGACTTCCTTATCCACTCTTTCAACGATGGCCTTCTGGTTATCCAGTTCAGCTTTTGTGCACGTAACCGGGATCATTATCTCCGGGACAGCCTTCTTACCTTCCTTAATAAGCTCTGCCGCGGCCTCGAGAATGGCGCGCACCTGCATCTCCGTTATTTCCGGATACGTAATTCCGAGACGCACGCCCCTGTGGCCAAGCATCGGATTATTCTCGTGCAAGCCATTTGCACGCTTGTTGAGTTCGGACATATCGACGCCCAGATCTTTTGCAAGCGCCTCTAATTTATCTTCGCTCTGCGGAACGAACTCATGGAGCGGCGGGTCGAGAAGCCTTATGGTAACAGGGTACCCCTTCATCGCCTCTACAGTCGCTTTAACATCGCTCTTAACGAACGGGAACAATTCATCGAGCGCCTTACGCCTCTCCTCCAGGTTCTTCGACATTATTATCTTCCGCAAGATGAATAACGGCTTATCGCTACCTTCGCCGTAGAACATGTGTTCTGTGCGGAAGAGCCCTATGCCTTCGGCCCCGAACTTCATAGCCTGGGCCGCATCTTTCGGAGTATCCGCGTTTGTCCGGACTTTCAGGACGCGCGTTTTATCGACCAGTTTCATGAGCTCTGTATAAGCCTTGTTGTGATCGAGATCGACGTCGACGAGCGGAAGTTTGCCGTTATATACAAGCCCTTTTGTTCCGTTCAGGCTTACCCAATCGCCTTCCTTAATAACGACGCCCTTCTTGGTCTTGAACGATTTATCGTCATCCGCTATCTCAAAATCGGTGCAGCCTACGATGCAGCATTTTCCCCACCCGCGCGCAACGAGCGCGGCGTGCGAGGTCATGCCGCCCTTACTTGTTAAAATAGCCTGAGCTTTGTGCATACCATCAACGTCCTCGGGCGAAGTCTCCTCGCGGACAAGAATCACCTTTTCGCCTCTGGAGGCCCAGCCAACCGCATCCTCTGATGTAAAGACAACCCGGCCGATAGCACCGCCCGGACCTGCCGGCAGCCCTTTAGCTATCGGAGGCGTTGCAAGCTCTGCTTTAGGATCGAGCATAGGAAGCAGAAGCTCGACGAGCTGGTTCGGCGCGACGCGCATAATGGCCGTTTCGGCATCGATGAACTTATCCTTATACATATCGACTGCCATACGTACCGCGGAGACACCGTTGCGTTTCCCGACGCGGCACTGCAGCATGAATAACTTACCCTTCTCGATCGTGAACTCGATATCCTGCATATCCCTGTAGTGGCCCTCGAGACGCGTACGGATGCTGTCGAGCTCTTTATATATCTTCGGCATGATCTTCGAAAGAGTCGGAAGCTGTTTGCTCTGGTCGTTCTTCGAATAATCGTTAATAGGGCCGGGCGTCCTGATACCGGCAACTACGTCCTCTCCCTGCGCGTTCACTAAATACTCGCCGTAAAACTGGTTTTCACCGTTGCCCGGGTTACGGCTGAACGCGACACCCGTCGCGCAATCGTCGCCCATATTGCCGAAGACCATCGTCTGGACGGTAACGGCTGTTCCCCATTCGTCCGGGATCTTCTCGATCCTGCGGTATTCTACCGCGCGCTTGCCGTTCCAACTGGAAAACACTGCGCCGACACCGCCCCACAACTGCTCTTCCGCATTGTCCGGAAATGGTTTGCCGAGCACATCTTTTACGGTTTTCTTAAAGTCGGTTACAAGAGTTTTAAGATCGGCCGCCGTAAGGTCTGTGTCGGATTTGTAGCCTTTCGAATGTTTGACCTGGTCGAGTTTCTCATCGAGGATCTTGCGGATACCTTTCCCGCCCTTCGGCTCGATGCCGGCGGCCTTCTCCATGACAACGTCGGAGTACATCATGATGAGCCTGCGATAGGCATCATAGGCAAAACGCTCGTTACCGGTGTGTTTTATAAGCCCGGCTATGGTCTTCTCGGTCAGGCCGACGTTCAAGACCGTCTCCATCATACCCGGCATCGACTTGCGCGCGCCGGAGCGCACAGAGACTAAGAGCGGGTTCGAGGGATCGCCGAATTTCTTCCCCATGAGCCTCTCAACCTTTACCATCGCGGTGTCCACCTGGTCCTTTAACTCGCGCGGATATTTTTTTCCATTTTTGTAATAATAAGTGCAAACCTCTGTGGTTATCGTAAATCCCGGAGGCACGGGTAGTTTTAATTTCGGATGGCCCGCCATCTCGCAAAGATTGGCTCCCTTACCGCCCAGGAGATTCTTCATAGATTCGTTTCCGTCTGACTTGCCACCTCCGAAGAAGTAAACATATTTTTTCGCCTTACTACTCATTTCTACTACGCTCCTTTCATCTTTAAATCCGAATTTAGAATTTCGAATTTTATTTGAATTTCTCCTCCAGATATTCTCCCGCTTTATCAACCCCGACACGATCCTGCTTCATCGTATCCCTATCGCGAATGGTCACCTTCCTGTCGCTAAGAGAATCTACGTCGACTGTTATGCAGAACGGGGTACCCACTTCATCCTGCCGCCTGTACAGCCTTCCTATCGAAGCAGTGTCGTCATACATTACTTTCCCGCCTATTGCGGGGGATCCTTTAATATCCTGCAAAATATCTTTGGCCAGCTTTACGATATCGGGCCGATTCCTGAGAAGCGGCAATATGGCGACCTTGACAGGGGCAAGCTTTTTGTCAAGCGCAAGCAGCGCGCGCTTTTCACCCCGCACTTCATCTTCCTTATATGCATCCGTAAGAAAAGCAAGGATGGACCTGTCGACTCCGCCTGAAGGTTCTATAACATAAGGTAAATATCTATCCTTGGTCTCTTCGTCAAAATATTCCAGGCTCTTGCCGCTTAAGCGCATATGCTGTTTTAAATCGAAATCGGTCCTGTTGGCTATGCCTTCGAGCTCCGACCACCCGAACGGGAACTTGTATTCAATATCGGTACACGCTTTCGCGTAATGGGCCAGCTCTTTCTTCTCATGCGCTCGCCGGCGCAAATTTTCTCTCCTTATGCCTAGTTTAATATACCACTCGAACCTTTCGCTCACCCATTTATCGTACCACTCTTCGTCCGTGCCCGGTTTGACGAAGAATTCGATCTCCATCTGTTCGAACTCACGCGAACGGAACGTCAGGTTGCCCGTGGTAACTTCGTTGCGGAATGATTTGCCGATCTGCGCAATGCCGAAAGGAAGTTTGCGTCTCATGGAGGTAATCACATTCTGAAAATTGACGAAAATGCCCTGCGCGGTCTCGGGCCTAAGGTATGTCAGACTGCCCGTATCTTCTATGGGACCCAGGTGGGTCTTAAGCATAAGGTTGAACTGGCGGGCCTCGGTCAGGTCGCCGCCGCATTCAGGGCACTTTTTGCCCGTAACATGCTCGACCTTAAAACGTTTATTACAGGATTTGCAATCTACAAGAGTATCCTCGAAGCTCGTAACGTGGCCCGAGGCCATCCATGTCTCCGGCCGCATGAGGATGGAGGCATCCAGGCCCTCGATATCATCACGATCGTAAACATTGGCGCGCCACCAGGCATTTTTGAGATTTCGTTTAAGTTCGGCTCCAAGAGAACCGTAATCCCATGTGCTGGCCAGTCCGCCGTATATCTCGCTCGATTGGAAGATGAAGCCCCGCCTCTTGCATAGCGAGACTATCTTGTCCATCGTATTTTGTTGTTGGTCTTGCTGCATCTTATCGATAACTCCGAGTTGCCTGTATCCTAACACGACTTGTTAAACAAATCAAGAAAAATGCACCGCAATATTCCACCCCGGGATGGAAACAGCAATTTTTCGCTTTATGCCGGAGGTATCTCCCGAGGGGTTGTGCCGAGCAGGGCGTTGCGCACCGCCCGCCTCCCCAGTCACATTTTTCGATAACTCAGGCATATGATGTGGCGATGTGGTGAGCTTAGGCGTAAAAATTGCGAGGCAGCGTCCGAGCAATTTTTCTCGAGCGTAAATTTTACATGGTTAAAATTTACGCGTCCTAGCGAACCACAGAGCCACATCATATTAGACTGATACGAAAAATTTTACCTCTCTATCACTTTTAAGAATTCAACGGTCTTCAGGCGGCGCTCGACATGATAGTCGAGGAACTTGCGCAGGATTCGCTCAAGCTCATGCCCGACTTCCGACGCAACCTTTACACGCGCCACCCGCTCAAATGGCAGCGGGCGTATATGCTCGATGAATTTAACCGTCCCCTGCAAAATGGGGCGCGCATCCAGATCAGACTTAAGGCACTCTTTGCAAAGTAACCCGCCGTTCCGAAAACTGAATCTCAAGCTCAAGCCGGATTTTGAACCGCAATTTGCGCACTGTTCGAGTGTAGGCATCAGACCCAAAAGATGCAGCAGTTTTATCTCGAATATCCTGGCCACCCTCTTAGCGCTGCTCTCGCCCGACAGGAGCTTAAGGCTGTTCAGCAGAAGGTCGAACGCCTCCCTGTTTTTGTCTCCCAGGGCAGTCACCGAATCGATGAGCTCGATAAGGTAGGTTGCGTAAGCCAGTTTTTCCAAAGATTCCCTCAGCGGGGTAAAGTATTCGACGAGATCACACTGCGAAACAGTAAATATATCGCTTGAACGCCTTTCATAGAATACGACTTCGTCGAGTGAAAATATCTCCAGGTTAGCGCCGCCGCATACGGAGCGCGGCCCCCTGACGCCCCTGACTATGCCTTTGATCTTACCGAAATCTTTTGTGTAGAAAGTAAGGATGAGGCTCGTCTCCCGCAGGTCCTGCCGCCGTAAAAGTATGCCTTCGGTCTTCTGGATCGCCATCTTCGCGGTCTCTTATCTTTAGCGGAAAACCTGGAACACGAGAGTAGTGAGGAGGATGCCCATGATACTGCCGGCCACGACTTCCCACAGGGTATGTATGGAATCCTTTATCCTGTGTCTTGCAATGAGGAACGCCATCAAAAACGTCAAGACTATGACGATCGAGTTATTGGTCAAAAAGGTTATTATAGTCCATATCGCGAACGCGATCGCCGCATGGCCGGACGGCATTCCTCCCCGAAGCGGGGTCCCTTTATGGAAAATAGTCTTTCCTATGATTGTGGAACCGAAGACCAGGATAAGCGCTATAAATGTTATATGCCACGGCGAGGACCTTACGCTCTCCATGGCCTCGGTCACATTAAACGGCAGTTTCCGCAAGAATAAGATATACCCCACCACTACGGCATTTACGGAAGTAATGAGTACGGCTCCGGCGGAGACGTCCTTGACTATTCGCGCTATCGGATGAAAGTCGCTCTTTATCATATCGACGATGAGCTCGATAGAGGTATTTACCATCTCGCTCGCCAGGACCAAAACTATCGTGATACAAAGCGCCAGCGTCTCGATATAGGTAAAGTTAAGGTAGATGCCCAGCAGTATAAAGAAGAAGGCGGCTAGAAAATGGACGCGCATATTGCGCTCGGTCTTGAGGACATAGATAAATCCCTCTACCGCGGCGTTAAAACTTTCGACAAATTTTCTCTCGTGCATAAGTACCTTAAGATCTCGCTTTCTTTACGGCGCATCACCCTTCTCTTTGCTTCCGACATATCATCATAACCAAAAAGGTGTAATATGCCATGAATGACGTAAAGAACGAGCTCCGCCTTAAAGTCTGTGCCAAAAACCTTCGAATTCTCGCGGGCCCTATCGACAGATATTATCACTTCTCCCGCAAAGGCCTTTTTCGCGGGTTCATCCTGAAATTCAAAACTCAACACATCGGTCGGTCTATTCCTGCCCTTATAGCGCTTGTTCAAAACCTTGATCGCCCTATCGTCCATGAAGACGACGTCCAGCGATGTCATATTTCGGGACTTATTAACGCATTGCAGGATTTTTTTTATTACACTCTTCAGACAGGCGCCGTTTAGATTATACCTCTTATGCAGATTTATTATCTCGATCTCCGCGCCTATAGATACCGGGTTCATCCTACTTTATATTCTTCTCTTCTTCGCTTTCGACGGTCTTGGGGAATATCGCCTTCTTACCCTGTTTTGTAATAAGCAGCGTCTCCTGCGACGGCTTGCCCTTTATCTCGACCAGGTCCATATCGACGGCTATGAGCGGCCTCTTGAGTCCCGTCCTCTCCGTTACCGGCGGAGGCGTCCCCTCCAGATAGCCCCTGTTCCCCTGCACCTTCTGATCGGTCCTGTCTACAGTCATGATATAAGGCTTACTTATCCTTTCGCAGCCAACGAGCGCCATCGCAACACAGGCAATCGCCACTACATAGCCAAGTTTCATATACTCTCCCCCTTTTTTATTTTAATACCTAACTCTCTCAACTGCTTTTCGTCAACATCAGACGGCGCGTTCGTCATCGGACAGAACGCTTTCTGCGTCTTTGGAAATGCTATACAATCCCTTATCGATTCACAGCCGACCAGAAACGTCATTAGCCGGTCGAGCCCGAAAGCGACGCCGCCGTGCGGCGGAGCGCCGAATCTAAATGCGTCCAGAAGGAACCCGAACCGCAACCGCGCCTGGTCGTCACCGATACCTATGGTTTTGAAGATCAACTCCTGCAATTTTCTTTCATGTATCCTGATGCTCCCCGATCCTATCTCCGTGCCGTTTATGACAAGGTCGTAGGACCTTGAGCGGATATGGTCGAGCGATTGCCCTTTTTCGAGGAGCCCGATATCATCCGGGTGGACGGAGGTAAACGGGTGGTGCTCCGACTCCCAGCGCCGCTCCTCGTCATTATATTTGAATAACGGGAAATCCGTGACCCAGAGGAAGTCGAACCTCTTTTCGTCGATCAGTTTAAGCTCCCTGCCTAGGAACTTGCGCAAGGCGGCCATCGCCTCGAAGGCGGTCCTCTCTTTATCGGCCACGATGAATATCATATCGCCGTCCTGGGCAGACAGCTTCTCTTTTATCGCGGAAAGCTCGGTCTTCGAGAAGAATTTATCTATCTGGGAAACGAGCGCGTCTTTTTCCACCTTGAAATTGGCAAGACCCCTCGCGCCATATTCCTTGACGAACTCTATCAGCTGGTCGATCTGCCCGCGCGAATACCTGCCGCAGCCTTTGGCGTTCAGAGCGATTATACGCCCCTTCCGCGCAAGACAATCCTGGAATATCTTGAACTGGCAATCTTTAACTAAATCAGTGATCTCGGAAAGCTCAAGGCCAAATCTCGTATCCGGCTTATCGCAACCAAAACGCGCCATCGCCTCGGAATATTTCAACCGCGGGAAAGGAGTTTTGAGGTCATATCCAACCGCCTCTTTGAATATCTTCTTCATAAGCCCTTCGGAGAGCTCATAGATATCCTCTTCGGTAACGAACGACATCTCTATGTCGAATTGCGTAAATTCCGGCTGTCTGTCCGCGCGCAGGTCCTCGTCCCTGAAGCACTTCGCTATCTGGAAGTACCTGTCGAAGGACGAGACCATGAGTATCTGTTTGAATAGCTGAGGCGATTGCGGAAGAGCATAGAACAACCCGTTATTGACTCTCGAAGGGACCAGATAATCCCGCGCCCCCTCTGGCGTCGATTTCGTAAGTATCGGGGTCTCGACTTCGACAAAACCCCGCTCGTCGAAATAGTCCCTGGCAAGCTTGCAAACCTTATGACGCAGTCTTAAATTCTTCTGCATCGCAGATCTTCTAAGGTCGAGATAGCGATACTTCAGCCTCGTCTCTTCCGTAACGGTAATATTATCACTGATCTCGAAAGGCGGCGTGGCGGCCTTATTCAATATGGTAGCCCGCCCGGCATGAATCTCTATTAGCCCCGTCTTCAGTTTCGGGTTTTCCGTGCCTGCGGGCCGCAATGCAACTTTGCCCTCGATTTTCACTACAAACTCCGGGCGCAGTTCTTCGGCTATATCGTGGACCTCTTGTTTTATCTGTGGATTGAATACAACCTGTGTCAGGCCGTATCCATCACGCAGGTCGATGAATATGATATTTCCGTGGTCCCGGCGCGAGCCCACCCATCCGCAGAGCGCCACGTCTTTCCCGACATCTTTATTCGTCAATTCACCGCAGGTATGCGTCCTTAACATAATACCCTCTACCTATAATAACAAATGTCAAAGCTCAAATGACATTGGATTTTGTCATTTGATATTTACCGATGCCTTTATTCTTTGTATGACTTCTTCAAACTTGACACTCTGCTGTTCTTTGGTCACCATATCCCGCAGCATCGCTTCGCCTTTAGAAATTTCATCGTCGCCTATTATCAGTACGAATTTTGCCCCCAGTTTATCGGCAGCTCTCATTTTAGACTTAAGCGAGCTATCTTCATAAGTCATGGCGGAGGCGATACCGGACGACCTGATATCATTTAGAATCTCCAGGCCTTTTTCGCGGGCAGCCGCCCCCAGCGCCGCTATATAAAGGACATTACAGTCACTATTCTTTTTAACTTCTGCTGTTTGCGGCGGAATAGCCAGGATCATCCTGTCGACGCCCAGCGCGAAACCACATGCACCTGTTTCGGGTCCGCCCATCTGGTTTATAAGGTTATCGTATCTTCCGCCCGCGCCAAGGGCATTCTGCGATCCGAGCGAAGAATGAGTCACCTCAAAGACGGTACGCGTATAGTAATCCAGCCCTCTTACTATATATGGATCCATCCTGAAATTCACTTTTGCGATTTTCAGACAGCGCAATACTTCTTCAAAAAAATTCCCGCATTCTGCGCATAGGAACTTGACATCTTTGAAATTGCCCCGTATAACGGTCCGGCAGTTTTCGTTCTTACAATCCAATAAGCGCAGAGGATTTTCCTTAGCCCTTCTACGGCAATCCTCACACAGGGTCTTATTAACAGCGCTTTGCGTAAAGATATCTTTGAGAATCCTGGACAAACGCTTCTTGTCTTCAGCGCATCCCAGGTTATTTATCCTGACCTCGTACTCTTTTATGCCGGCTGCATCCAAGAGCGCCGTCATCACTTTTATCACTTCAGCATCGATGGCAGGATTGGATGAACCTATTGCCTCGCATCCTATCTGATGAAATTGCCTTAACCGGCCCGCCTGTGGCCTCTCAGCCCTGAACATCGGACCTATGTAATAAAGCTTTTGAAATGGATCGGTTTTATATAGATTATTTTCCAGGTAGGCCCGCACTATCGGCGCAGTCCCCTCGGGGCGCAGGGAGATATCGCGTTCCCCGCGGTCCTGAAAGGAGAACATCTCTTTCTTGACTATATCGGTATCCTCGCCGACGCTCTTCACGAACAATCCCGTCTCTTCTATCACCGGCGTGCGTATCTCGTTATATCCGTATATCCTGAATAGCGCCCGTGCCGCGGCCTCCACCCCCTGCCATTGCGAAATTTCGTCGGGCAATATATCCTTCGTTCCTCTTATCGTCTGGTATTTCATTTCTTCCCTATTTTGATTCCTATACCCTATTTCACGACTCTCTTCTTCATTATCATCCCGGACTTAAACGTAACCACCTTGCGTTCCGGTATCGGCACCGCAACGCCCGTCTTCGGGTTTCTCCCTATCCTAGGGCGGCGCGTCTTTACCTTAAATATACCGAAATTACGCAACTCCACCGCCTTGCCTGCCGCAAGAGCAGATGTAATATGGTCCAGCGTCTTCTGCACAACCAGCTTTACATCGACTTGCTTCAGGTCCGCCTCCTCGGCAATCTTCATTACGATATCTCTCTTAGTCATAATTTTATCCCCCTATCTTCTCCCGCACCCTTTTAAAGAATACGCCAAGCGCGCTGAACTCTTTAAACCTGCGTTTTCTGGTCTTTAGCCGTTCGAATATGTTATTCAGAAAGATGTACGAATCCTTCCAGTCGTTCTCCGTCTTCTTCAGATTATTTTCCGAGATGAAACGGACGCTCTGGAGCGCGAGGATATTGCCTACCGGATCGGTCAATCTGCCGTGAGGCATATAGTTGTATTCCAGGGAGCTCTTGAGCTCATCATATTTGGCGCGGATCATCGTCTTCGTGTCGAAGAATTTCTCTTCGTCTTCTTTTGTTATGATCCCCTTCCCCAGCATGTCCGAATATATGGAGCGGAACTTGTCCCAGAACTCCAGGAAGCCCTTCATCGATTTTATATCTATCTCTGTCTTCTTATCACGCATAACATTATATCTCTCAATGGGTTAATGTAACACTGCTTCGCTTTAAAGTCAACGACAATCATCTTACGTCTTGAAACTAACGACATCGCGGCCGAATATCTTCTCTATATCGCGTATAAGGCCCTCGTGGGGCTCGACCGCGAGAGAACTGTTCGCGGTCATACGCATACGCTTACCGTCAGGCTTTACAAAAGTAAGGTAGACAGGGATGCGGCCTGGATACCTCGCCAACACTTTCTTCAGCTTCTCCAGGGCGCCCGCCTCAAGGCCGGCCGTAAGGAGATCTATAGAAACTATCTTCGTATATTTCATCTTCACCGACTCGAGAGAGGAGACTTCATTGACCACGACTTTTGGCTCATCTTCCCGCAGGCTCAAGCGGCCCTGCATAAAAACAATGGCGTCCTGTTTTATAAGGTTGGCCGATTTTTGGAACGCGCTCGGGAATATCAGGACCTCAACCGTCCCGTTCAGGTCCTCGAGCGACGCTATCGCCATCTTTTCATTCGTCTTCCGCGTTGTGGTAAATTTCACCTTGGTAATGATCCCGCCCAAAAGCACCTCCGCGCCATCCGCCAAAGTCCCTAACTCCGTCGTGGCGCAGGTCGAATAAGTCTTTAAAATTTTATCGAACCGCGCCAGTGGATGGTTCGTAATATAGAACCCGAGCATTTCCTTCTCGTAGGCGAGGAGCTGGTTCTCGGGCCACTCCGGGATGTTCGGTATATCCTGATAGGTCTTTTTAAAATTCTCCTGGTCCTCAAATTTATCGAAGAATGAGAGCTGGCCGTTCGCGCGGTCCTTCTGGATGCCGCCGGCGACCTCGAGGGCCTTGTCTATCATCGCGGATAACTGCGAGCGGTAGAGCCCGTAAGAATCCATCGCGCCGCATTTTATAAGGCTCTCCAGGACCTTGCGGTTCACGAGCCGGGAGTCGACCTTTTCGGTGAAATCGTATAAAGACTTGAAGCGGCCGTTTTTCTGGCGCATATTTATTATCGAATCGATGGCGCCCTCGCCCACATGTTTGATCGCAAGGAGCCCGAACCTTATCGAATCCCCAACCACCGTAAAATTGGCGTAACTTTCATTTACATCCGGGGGCAGGACCTTTATCCCCATCTTCTGCGCCTCGGCAATATAAACAGCTATCTTGTCGAGGTTATCTTTTTCACTTGTCAGAAGCGCGGTCATAAACTCGACCGGAAAATTCGCCTTAAGGTAGGCCGTCCGGAAACTTATGAGCGCGTACGCGGCCGAATGCGACTTATTGAAACCGTACCCGGCAAAGTATTCTATTTGGTCGAATATTTTCGAGGCGACTTTCCTGTCGATACTTTTCTTCGCGCTGCCGGCAACGAAGAGTTCTCTCATCTGCGTCATTACTTCAGGAACTTTCTTCGCCATAGCGCGCCGCAGGTTATCGGCCTGGGCAAGCGAAAAACCGGCCAGCGACGACGCTATCCTCATAACCTGCTCCTGATAGAGTATCACGCCGTTGGTCTCCTTCAGGATAGGTTCGAGCAGATGGTGGTCGTAGCGGACTTTCACCTCGCCGTGTTTGCGCTTCATGAAGTCGTCCAGCATCCCTGAGCCGATCGGTCCCGGCCTGAACAATGCAAGGAGGGCTATGATATCCTCGAATTTTTCCGGCTTCAGTTTCTTCAGGAGGTCCCTCATGCCCGACGATTCAAGCTGGAAGACGCCGATAGATTCGGCATTAGCGAGAAGCTTGTAGGTCTTCTTATCCTCGAGCAATATCGTGTCGATATCCAGGTCTACCCCTTTAGTGCGTTTAAGTATCTTCAGGGCCTCGCTGATAACCGTCAGCGTCCTTAAACCCAGCAGGTCCATCTTCAGAAGGCCTATCTTTTCAAGCGATGTCATCGGATAGGCCGTGGTAATCTGACCTTCCTGTATCTTGTAAAGCGGGACATAATTCACAAGGGGCTCTTCACTTATAACGACGCCCGCGGCGTGCGTGGAGGCGTGCCTGGTCAGACCCTCGAGGACGAGCGAGGTATCGATGAGCTGGGCTATCTTCTGATCCATCTTATAAAGGTTACGCAGTTCCGCTTCCTGCTCGAGAGCGTGGTTGAGTGTCATATTGAGATCGTTTGGGATAAGCTTCGCAATTCTGTCGACATCGCCGTAAGCCATGCCGAGAGCGCGGCCCGTATCCCTCACGACACCCTTCGCCATCATCGTTCCGAACGTTATTATCTGGGCTACGTTCTCCTTGGAATATTTCTTCACGACATAATCGATAACTTCGCCGCGCCGCTCGTAACAGAAGTCTATATCTATATCGGGCAGGCTTATGCGTTCGGGATTCAGGAATCTTTCGAAGAGTAGATCATACTTTAACGGGTCTATGCTGGTTATTCCCAGGGCATAGCTTACCACGCTCCCCGCCGCGCTCCCTCTCCCGGGGCCGACCGGTATGCCGTGTTCCTTGGCGTAATGGACAAAGTCCCACGCTATCAGGAAGTAGCTCGGATACCCGAAGTTCTCGATAACTTTAAGCTCATGTTCGACCCTTGCGTAAACGCTGGAATCCGCCGCCGGGTACCTGGTCTTCAGCCCCTCATAGACCAGATCTCTCAAATACTCTTCTTTGACTTTACCTTCGGGAACTTTGTAATTAGGCAGATGGTGGTGCTTGAAGTCGAGCTCGAGATTGCACTTCTCCGCTATCGCCATCGTGTTCTTGATAGCTTCGGGCGCCATATCGCCGAAGGTGCGGCTCATCTGGTCCTTGGTCTTGAAATAGAATTCGTCGGTCTGCAGACGCATCCTGTTGGGGTCTTCCATAGTAGTCTGGGTCTGGATACATAAAAGCGTTTCGTGCGCGCGGGCATGCTCTTTTTCGAGGTAATGGACGTCGTTGGTAGCAACGAGCCCTATATTCATATCACGGGCTATCCGCACCAGTTCCTCATTCACCCGCTCCTGCTCGGGGATAAGGTTATCCTGTATCTCGAGATAGAAATTATCCTTGCCGAACATGGAACGGTACTCGTCAATAACCTTTTTTGCCTGATCGAGCTGGTTGGTATAGATAAGATGCGGGATCTCGCCTTTTAAACAGGCCGTGGAGCAGATAAGACCGTCCTTATGTTTTGCGAGAACCTCTTTGTCGATGCGGGGGCGGTAATAGAATCCTTCGAGAAAACCTATCGAGACGAGCTTCATGAGATTTTTGTATCCGGTCTCGTTTTTCGCAAGGAGGACGAGGTGGAACGCTGCCTCATGGATACCGTGGCTCGACTTCTCGAACCTTGAACCCGGGGCGATATAGAGTTCGCTGCCGATGATCGGCTTTACGCCGTGTTTCATCGCCATGTCGTAAAATTCGATCGCGCCGAACATGTTGCCGTGGTCGGTTATGGCACAAGCGGGCATCTTGCAGTCGCGGATCTTCTGTATCAGGGCTTCCAGCTGGCAGGCGCCGTCGAGAAGGCTGTATTGAGAGTGAAGATGGAGATGGACGAAATCAGAGTGAGTCATTTATGTAAATTCTAAATTCGAATATCGAAATTCGAAACAATATAGAAATTTCAATTCTCAAAATCTAAAATATTTGAATTTCGAACTTCGAACTTGTTTCGTATTTCGGATTTAGTATTTCGTATTTATGGCCTGACTACTTTCCCATTCCAACCCGCTGAGCGACTTGGAACACTTTTCCTTCTGTCTGTATCGACGGTGCTATTATGATTTCGGTACGATGCATCTCTTTGACGGATTTTGCGCCGACATTGCCCATAGAAGTCTGAAGCGCGCCCATTAAGTTTTGTGAACCGTCGTCGACCTTTGCCGGGCCGTATAGAATCTCTTCCAGGCTGCCGGTAACACCAACCTTGATCCTCGTACCCCTCGGCAGGTTCGAATGCGGAGTCGCCATGCCCCAATGGTAACCTCTCCCCGGAGCTTCCTGGGCTCTCGCGAAAGCGCTGCCCACCATTACGGCATCGGCGCCGCAGGCAAACGCCTTGCAGATATCGCCGCCGGTCGACATACCGCCGTCGGTGATTATAGGCACATAACGTTTCTTCTTCCTGAAATAAGCATTTCTCGCGGCGGCGCAATCGACAGTCGCCGTAACCTGCGGAACTCCTATGCCGAGCACGCCGCGGGTGGTACATGCGGCTCCCGGGCCTATGCCGACCAGAAGTCCGCTGCAGCCGGTATCCATAAGCTCAAACGCAACCTCGTAAGTCACGCAGTTGCCCACTATGACCGGCATCTTAGTCTTCTTGCAAAATTTATAAAAGTCGAGAACTTTATAACTCTTCGAAACGTGCTTCACCGTCGTTACGGTGGACTGGACTATAAACGCATCCGCGCCGGCATCCTGCGCAAGCGCGCCGAACCTTTCGGCACGCTGAGGGATCGCGCTTACTATGGCAGGAACTTTTGCCTTCTTGATCTCCGCGATCCTCCTAGTGACAAGCCGTTCCTTTATCGGTTCCTCGTATATGTTCTGCACGAGCCGCGTCGCCTCTTCCGGGCTCGCATGCGAGATCCTGTCAAGGACCTCTTCGGGATTCTCGTAGCGCGTCTGCACGCCCTCAAGATTAAGGACGGCGATACCGCCCATCCGCCCCATCGCTATCGCGAACTTCACATCGACGACTCCGTCCATGGCCGCCGCGAGTATCGGCACATTATATGTCTTATTCCCCAGTTTCCATGAAGTGTCGACCTCTTCAGGATTAAGCGTAACCCTGCCCGGGACGAGAGCTATCTCGTCAAAACCGTAGCACCGCCTTGCTTTTCTTTCAACGCCTATAAAAAATTGCCCCATTTCGTCCTCTCCATTCTGCTTCGCCGTTCAGTAGTTATACCGAAGCAGGCCATATTAGTATTGTTAAATATCGGGAACTGTTTATGTGGTAGTATGATATAAAATACGGCGGGATTTGTCAATATAATCCTAAAGACGGTCCCTGGGTTATGTTACAAATCTCGACAATAGCGACATCGCTTTTTCATTATCGCTGGTCTGCAGCACCATCCTCGATGAATCGCCGCCCTGGGAAGACGACGTCACGTATACATGCTTTACATCTATCTTATTATTCTTAAGCTCCATCGCCACGACTTTCAAGGCACCCGGCTTATTATTCAACTCAACCACAACGACCTCGGTCTCTTTGATGCTCTTATATTTTTTCTTCCGCAATTCGTTCAATACGCGTAAATTCCCGCTGGTCATGAAGAGAAGTTTCGCGGTGAGCCCGCTTTCGTACCCGAGAAGCGATTCTATATTAACACCATGATTAGCCATTATCACGGACGTATCCGCCAATATACCGATCTTATTCCTGGTCGTTACGACGATCTCTTCCCCTATCGTTACGCTCCTTATCATATCCGCTCACCTCACCGGCCCGTTCTGTATGCTGTTGACCTGTTCGGCCATAACCTGGACAACACCTTTCTCTTTAAGGGTCTTGCCTTTTTCGACTTCATACCGTCCCGTTATCAGATCGCCCAGCTTCTGAAATATCGAACCCTGCTCCTCGTTTCCCTGGTAATCCGAAGCATATCCGTAAGAACTTATAAGCATAACTGCTGCAAACATCACAAAATTCCTCTTCATCTCTTGCCCTTTCTTGTTAATCTTTTGATCCACCGCCGGATCCGCGATTGCATTTTGAACCGCCGCCTGCATATCATATTGGCAATGAGTTTCATGCGCTCCTTTCTGCGTAAACCGCGCATACTAGGGTTTATCACATAGAGCGGAAAAAGGCAAATTTAATTTAATAAAAAAAGGGGTGGGTTACTTTTACAGTATCCCACCCCATAATCCACTACGAACAACGAACAACTAGACTCTATCTCACTCTAATACATTCCCCCCATCCCGCCAGGAGGCATACCGCCCGGCATTCCTGCCGGCGCCTTTTCTTCCTCGGGGATATCGGTAACGATCGTCTCTGTGGTGATCATCAGCGAAGCGATCGACGCCGCGTTCTGGAGAGCCGAACGGGTCACCTTCTTCGGATCGATAATGCCGGCGGCAATCATGTCGCCGTATGCATCTTTATCCGCGTCGTAACCTTCGTTCGTCTTCATATCTTTTACTTTATTGACAACTACGGAACCTTCCTGGCCCGCGTTATTCGCTATCGTCCTGATGGGTTCCTCAAGGGCCCTCTTTACTATATCGACGCCTATCTGCTCGTCGCCTGAGAGCTTGAACTTTGAGAGGCCATCGATACATCTAAGCAGCGCTACACCACCGCCCGGGACTATGCCCTCTTCGACAGCGGCCCTTGTAGCATGCAGGGCATCTTCAACTCTGGCCTTACGCTCCTTCATTTCGGTCTCGGTTGCGGCTCCGACATTGATTACCGCAACACCGCCTGCGAGCTTCGCCAGGCGTTCCTGCAGTTTTTCTTTGTCGTAGTCGGAATCGGTCTGTTCTATCTGTTTCTTTATCTGCCCTATCCTTGCCTGTAAGTCAGCGGTCTTGCCCGCGCCTTCTACTATAGTAGTGTTATCCTTGTCGATCCTTACCCTCTTGGCTTTCCCAAGCATGTCGAGCGTAACGTTTTCAAGTTTCATGCCGCGCTCTTCGGTGATGGCTTCTCCGCCTGTGAGGATCGCGATATCTTCTAACATCGCTTTTCTCCTGTCACCATAGCCCGGAGCCTTTACGGCGGCGGTCTGAAGCGTGCCGCGGATCTTATTCACGACAAGGGTCGCCAGGACTTCACCCTCGGTCTCTTCCGAGATTATCAAGAGCGGCTTGCCGGCCCTTGCGACCTTCTCCAGGAGCGGAAGGATATCTTTCATGTTCGATATCTTCTTCTCGTGGATCAGGATGTAAGGATCTTCAAGCGAGCACTCCATCTTCTCGGCATCGGTAACGAAATAAGGTGAAAGGTAACCCTGGTCGAACTCCATACCCTCTACGAGCTCAAGCTCTGTCTTCGACGCTTTACCTTCTTCTACTGTAATAACGCCGTCTTTGCCGACCTTGGTCATAGCTTCGGCTATCTGGCTGCCTATCTCCTGGTCGTTATTCGCCGCTATGGACGCAACCTGGAGAATCTCTTTCTTGTCTTTCGGGTTGACCGCCTTCGCAAGCTTCTTTAAATCTTCTACGACCTTCTCAACCGCCTTCTCGATGCCCCTTCTGAGCGCCATCGGGTTTGCTCCGGCAGTTACGTTCTTCATCCCTTCCCTGAATATAGACTCTGCAAGTACAGTCGCTGTCGTCGTGCCGTCTCCGGCTATATCGGATGTCTTCGACGCGACTTCTTTAACAAGCTCCGCGCCCATATTCTCGTACGGATCCTTTAACTCTATCTCTTTCGCCACAGTAACACCGTCTTTGGTAATAGTCGGTGCGCCAAACTTCTTGTCGAGGACTACGTTCCTGCCTTTGGGGCCGAGCGTAACCTTGACCGCCCTAGCGAGCTGTTCTACGCCTCTCAATATTGCCCGGCGCGCTTCCTCGCTGTAGAGTAATTGTTTTGCCATTGTCTCCTCCGTTAAATTACCTGCGATTGGGCTATCAGGCGATTGTGTAAATTTAATCGCATGATCGCCATTTACCTGATCGCGTTTATTTTACTATCGCCAGTATATCCTCTTCCTTCAATATAAGGTACTCTTTCCCATCCATCGTTATTTCGGTGCCGGAATATTTCCCGAACAGGATCCTATCGCCGGCCTTTACTTCCGGCGCAACCGGTTTACCGTCACAGACCTTACCCTTACCCACCGCTACAACCTCGGCCTCCTGCGGTTTCTCTTTGGCCGTGTCAGGCAGGAGTATCCCGCCCTTCGTCACCTCTTTGGCCTCCAGGACCTTTACGACTATCCTGTCCGCCAATGGCTGAATCTTCATACATCCACCTCCTTAAATGAGGCCGCAACTTATGGAAGCGATAGCAACATAAGTTGTTCGCATCGCTTTACTGTTGGGCCGAATTTAATCCCGCAAGTTCCACTAAGAAACCTCTATCCAAGGTCCTAGCTTGCGGGATATTTCAAAACAGAACCAAAGGCTTTCTCTTTGATTATTAGCACTCACTCAGGGCGAGTGCTAACATTTCACTATTATACGAAACTCGCGGATTTTGTCAAGAGTTTTTCGAAAATTTTTTGTACTAGATTAGCATAGAGAAGTTGCCCGACGATATCGTAGCCGACATTTAAATGTCGGCTACGATGGAGAGCTTCTTTTGGCTAAACTGGTACAATTTTTTGTCTTTGCTAGAATGTGATATGGTGATGTGGTGAGCTAAGGCGTTAAAATTTCGAGGCAGCATACGAGAAATTTTACCGAGCGCAATTTTCACATGGTTGAAAATTGCGCGTCCTTAGCGAACCACATCACATTCCTGATGGCCTTTCCCGGCAGAGGAGCGCCGAGTTGAGAAAAAAATTATCCTCCAACAGGCGAATGGAAACTCCGGCCTTTAGGCCGGAGAGCTTCATTTTAGCTGACTTATCAGGAGGAGACCTTTGAGGGTTATATCCTCATCCAGGATCTGTATCGAGCCGGAGTATTTCTTGATCAGGCTGGCGTTGCCGCCTGTCGCTATAACCTTGAGGGACTTGCCGAGGCGCTTCCTGTATTTCAAACTGAGTTCATCACACATCGCGCCGAAACCGAAGAGTATGCCGCCGCGCATACTGCTGACGGTATCCTTACCTATTATACTTATATGCGGCGCGTCTTTAAGTTCCACGCAGGGCAGGAGCGCGGTCTTCTCATAAAGGCTCGAGAGCGATATACCTATCCCGGGCATTATAAGCCCGCCCAGATACTCGCCTTTTTTAGAGACAAGATCGAAAGTTATCGCCGTCCCGAAATCTATAATTACGGCCGGCGAACCATAGAGCTTTTTTGCCGCGAACGCGTTGACGAGCCTGTCCTGGCCGACCTCTTTCTTCAACCTGTAAAGATTTTTTATAGGCACATCCAGGTCGCGCCCAAGGACCGTTATCCGGAATTTTGCTATTTTTTTAAGAGCTTTCGCCACCCGGCCAAGCGCAGCGGGAACGACACTCGAGATAATCACATCCTCTCCACCGGCAGGACTTATACCGCCTTTTCTGAATAAGCCCTTAAGAGCATGGTCATAAGCGGAATTCATATGCGTAGGAATCTTTACCCTGGCAACGAGATGCCCGTACTTAAAGACTCCTGCGGTTATATTCGTATTACCTATATCTAATGCTATTAAAATATCCTTCACTTATCCACTCTCCACTATTCACTATACTCTCTCTATCTCACCATAACTATATCTCCCGACGATATCCTCTCGAGAGTACCGGCATCTTTTCTGACAACGAGCGCGCCGTCCGGATCGATATTATGCACCAGAGCCTCGAATGTTCGGTTCTGCAATACGACCCTGACTCTCGAGCCGAGCATATCCGTCAGATGTTTCCACTCGTCTATTATCGGCTTGAACCCATCCTTTTTCAATAGAAAATAGTCCTCTTCCAATTTCTCTATGAGCTTCTTAACCAATGCGATCCGGGAGACATTCCCTTCGCCGCCGTTGCGGCGGATCTCTTCTTTTATAGACGAAGCTCCTTTCGGTAATTGCCGCGCGGGCGTGTTCACATTAATGCCCATACCTATCACCACAAAATCGACTATATCCTGTTCGGCCTTCATCTCCGTAAGGATGCCGCAGACCTTCCTGCGATTGATCAGGATATCGTTGGGCCATTTTATCATCGCCTGAAGGCCGGTCTCTTCTCTTATGGCCTTGGCCGCCGCTATCGCGGCAAAGAGAGTGATCTTCGAAATCTCGCTGGGCGCAATAGGCGGACGCAATATCAGCGAAAGATATATGCCCGCTTTCGGCGGGGAAATCCAGCTGCGTCCGTGCCTGCCCTTCCCCCGTTCCTGTTCCTCGGCTAATATGACAGTACCTTCTTTAAGCCCTTTTTCCGCTAATTCGTACGCGCTATCGTTGGTCGAACCGACTTTTTTATAAGAGATTATCGCTTTGCCCAGCAATTTTGTCTTAAGGCGCCATTTTATCTCGGACGGGATGAGTCTGTCGGGAACGGTGAGGAGGCGGTAGCCAAGATGCGGGGAGGCTTCGATGCCGTAGCCCTCCTCCCGCAGGGCCTCGATATGTTTCCATATAGCGGCTCTTGAAACGCCCGCGCGCTTGCATAGCTCCTCTCCGGAGATATGCAAAGAGGCGTCATGCCTGAGTACCGAGAGTATCTCTTCATCTAAACCGGCGTGTGTCATTTTTTCACGGCGCCGCTTCCGGGCGCAAGTTTTTCTTTCAGCTCTTTAATCTGGTCTCGCAGGAGCGCCGCTTTTTCGAACTGAAGGTTCCTGGCGGCAATTTCCATATCATGCTGCAGCTCGCCTATAAGCGCTGTAAGATCATACTGATCATCCGTCTCTTCGACAACGCTCGCAATAACTTCCCTGGCCTTCTTATAAGATTCTATCCCGTCTTTAACCGCCTTCTCTATGGAACGCGGCGTTATCCTGTTAACTTTATTGAATTCGATCTGGACCTTACGGCGCCTGTCCGATTCGTCCATGGCGCGCCGCATCGATTTAGTCAGAGTGTCTGCATACATTATGACCTCACCGTTCAGGTGGCGCGCCGCGCGGCCCGCGACCTGTATAAGGCTCGTGCCGCTCCTCAAAAAACCCTCTTTATCGGCGTCGAGTATAGCCACCAGCGAAACCTCGGGCAGATCCAGCCCTTCCCTCAACAGGTTTATCCCGACCAGACAGTCGAATTTATTAAGCCGGAGATCCCTCAATATCTCCACGCGCTCTATAGCGTCCATCTCGGAATGAAGATACTTCACCTTCAACCCCATTTCACCCAGGTATCGCGCCAGGTCCTCGGAAAGACGCTTGGTAAGAGTCGTGACGAGCACTCTCTCTTTTTTGGCGGCGCGCCGCCTTATCTCTTTCATCAGATCGTCTATCTGGCCGGCGGTGGGCCTGACCTCTATAGGCGGATCGATTATACCTGTGGGCCTTATCAATTGCTCAACGATATTGCCCTTCGACTTATCCAGTTCATATTCATCGGGCGTTGCGGAGACAAAGACGATGGGGCTGACGAGCCGCTCGAACTCCTCGAACTTCAGCGGCCTGTTGTCGAGGGCGGAGGGCAGCCTGAACCCGTATTCGACCAGCGTCTCTTTCCTCGCCCTGTCGCCGTTATACATACCCCTTATCTGAGGTATCGTGACATGAGATTCGTCGATAAAAGTAACAAATCCCTTTGGAAAATAGTCGATGAGGGTCCATGGTCTAGAGCCCGGCTCTCTTTGGGCAAGAGGACGCGAATAATTTTCGATGCCGCTGCAATAACCGACCTCTTTCATCATTTCGATGTCATAGCGCGTCCTCGATTCGAGTCTCTGGGCCTCCACCAGTTTATTTTGCGCGCGCAATTCCGCCAGGCGGCCATTAAGTTCATCCGCTATCGACTTAACCGCGGACTCTATCCTTTCACCCGTCGTGACAAAATGCTTGGCCGGATATATCCCTATCTTCCGGACGCGTGCGATGGTTTTGGCTGTAAGCGGATCTATTTCGTAGATATGCTCGACTTTATTGCCGAACTGTTCTATGCGGTAAGCGGTCTTTGTGTAGGCAGGGAAAACCTCTACCGTATCCCCGCGGACCCTGAACGTCGATCGCTTGAAATCGTAATCGTTCCGCTCGTAGTGTATGGCTATCAGCTTCTTTAATATCTCGTCCCGCGAGGACTCCTCGCCCTCCTCCAGGAAGACGAGAAGCTCACCGTATTCGCCGGGCGAACCCAGGCCGTAGATACAGGATACGCTCGCGACGACTATGACGTCATCACGCGACATCAGCGAGCTCGTCGCCGAGAGCCTCAGGCGGTCGATATCCTCGTTTATCGACGAATCCTTCTCGATATATACGTCGGTATGCGGGATATATGCCTCGGGCTGGTAATAGTCATAATAGCTTACGAAATATTCGACCGCGTTCTCCGGGAAGAATTCTTTAAATTCGCTGTAGAGCTGGGCGGCAAGAGTCTTGTTATGCGAGATTATGAGCGCGGGCCTGCCGATATTCCTGATGACATTGGCCATCGTGAAAGTCTTGCCGGAACCGGTAACGCCGAGAAGCGTCTGGTATTGCGCGCCTTTACCGAGGCCCTCTGTCAGTCTTTTTATCGCTTCGGGCTGGTCGCCTTCGGGTGAGAAACTACTGACAAGCTTGAAATTCGCCATTATACTATATCCAGCGACATATCTATCGATTTTACGGAAGCTGTAAGAGCGCCTGCCGATATCATATCCGGCTTTGCCCGCGCGAACTCTTCTACCGTATCGAGCGTTATGCCGCCCGAAACCTCAAGAAAAGGCTTTACTTTGGCAAGGCGGCGGCGCTCGACGCACGACCGCACGTTCTGGGGCGTCATATTATCGAGCATTATTATGTCCGGTTTGCCGGCAAGGGCATCGCTGAATTCTTCGACGGTATTAACTTCGATTTCAATCCGGGCCCCTTTTGGGCTCCTCCTCCGCGCCTGCTCAACTATATCTTTCAAACAGGTGACATGGCGGCCCGGCAACCTGACAGCCTTTATGTGATTATCTTTTATCAAGACCTGGTCGTAAAGGCCCTGCCTGTGGTTCGTACCGCCGCCGACGGAGACTGCGTATTTTTCGAGATACCTTAAGAGCGGCAGAGTCTTGCGCGTATCCATTATCTTCACGCCATAGGGCCTGACTTTTTCCACGAACTGCCTGGTCGTGGTCGCGATAGCGCTTAAGAAAGAGAGAAAATTGATCATCGTCCTCTCCGCGCGCAGGATCGAGGCGGTATGACCCTCAAGATAAGCAAGCTCCTTACCGCCGCCCAGGAGATGGCCGTCGTCGCAATTCGGCTTAAAACGAACGCTGAAATCGACCTGCGACATTATCCATTCGGCGATCGTTAAGCCGCAAACGACACAGTCTTCTCTCGCGATTATCGTTGCTTTGGAACTGGCCGTCTTTTCGACAAACGCCGTAGTGGTAATATCACCCGTACCTATGTCTTCTTTGAGCGCTGCCTTGATTATCGGCAGCACCCTTGCCTTATCAAGCTGCACGATCCATGCCTCCCTTATTCGATCTCGCCTTCGCGGTCGCTTGAAACGAGGTTGGGAAGACCCGTATTCTGATCATAGGTCTGCATAGTGGGCATCGCCCTCCGGCTACCCACGCCGTCTTCCTCATCATCGGCGACGGGCTCATCTGCCCCCTCCGCCGCAACAGGCGCCTGCTCTTCTTTCGCCGTTTTCCCTGCTCCGTCGCAAGCCCCGCTTCCTGCCATGGCTTTATCGAGCCCCACGGCAAATATACCAAAAATAAATATCACCGCTACCGCAATACATAAATATTTCATCTGACGCCCCCTATCCCTTTCAGGTTACTCTTCAATTTTTTGAGCTGAAGTTCAAGCTCACCTTTACGCAGTTCCTGTTTTGCAACCACTTCCTTTGGCGCCTTACCGGTAAAATTTTTATCCTTCAGCCTGGCGCCTATTGCCTTTATTTCACCCGATATCCTCTCTTCCTCTTTCTCGAGCCTCGCCCTCTCCTTATCGAAATCGATCAGCCCCTCGAGCGGAATATATGCCTCGAACCTGCCTATTATACTAACGGCCGCGTTCCCAGGCTTCGTGCCAGCACCCGCTTCGAGGATGGAAACTTTCGCCATCCGCTTTACAAAATCCTCATTCTCCTTAAGGACTTTTTCCGCCGCTTTATCGTGGACATTTATTACCGCCCGCACGCCGGTCTGCGGGTCTATATTCCAGACCGAGCGCATGTTGCGTATGGCAACGACCAGCTCGATGAGCTCCCGCATCCGGGCTTCGGTCTCTTTTGATATCATCTCCTTATGGAAATGCGGCCACGGCTCTGTCATTATCGAAACAGGGGCGCTGGCTTTGCGCGGCAGTTTTTGCCATATCTCTTCTGTAACAAACGGCATGATCGGATGCAGCATGCGCAAGGACCGCTCCAGGATCTCCGGCAGGATAACCTGCGAGTTCTTCCCGTCGATCGTCGTCTTGGCGCTCTCGATGTACCAGTCGCAGAACTCATGCCATATAAATTCGTATATTGCGTTCGCCGCTTCGTTAAATTTATACTCATCCAGGCACTTCGTTACGAACTCGAGAGTCGAATAGAACCGCGATATTATCCACCTCTCGGGCAGAGAGAGTTTTGCGTCTTTAAAGAACGCGCACGCGCCGGCATCAGCGCCGCCGGGCTTCAGGTTCATCAGTATGAACCTGGACGCGTTCCAGAGTTTATTGGCGAAATTCCTGCCCAGCTCAAATTTGCCTTCGGAAAGGAAGACATCCTGTCCCTGCGCGGTTATCGAAATTATACTGAAACGCAGCGCGTCCGTACCGTACTTAGCTATCATATCGAGAGGATCGATGACGTTACCGAGCGACTTCGACATCTTGGTCCCGGTGATATCCCTGACCGTCCCGTGGATGTAAACGCTCTTAAACGGTATCTCACCCCTGAATTCGAGGCCCGCCATGATCATCCTGGCCACCCAGAAAAATATTATCTCCTGCGCCGTTACGAGCGAGGCGGTCGGATAGAAGTATTTAAGTTCATCTGTCTCTTCCGGCCAGCCAAACGTCGAGAAGGGCCAGAGCCAGGACGAGAACCATGTATCGAGCACGTCTGGATCCTGTTCTATTTCCGTCGAACCGCATGTCGGACACTTCTCGGGCCTCGCCTTCGCCACTATTATACCGTTTGGAGTTTGGGGTTTGGAATTTGTTTCGGATTTTGGATTTTGAATTTCGGATTTCCGGATTCCTGTTTCCATACAGCTCTTACAATAGTAAACAGGGATTCGGTGCCCCCACCATATCTGCCGCGAAATGCACCAGTCGCGTATATTAGTCATCCAGTCAAGATAGACCTTGGTCCAGCGTTCCGGATAAAATTTAACCTTGCCCTTCCTGACAACTTCGATGGCACTTTTGGCAAGCGGCTTCATCTTCACAAACCACTGCGGTGACAGCCGCGGCTCCACCATAGTGTGACAGCGATAACAGTGACCGACGGCATGCCGGTGCGCCTCCGACTTTATGAAGAGCCCCCGCGCTTTCAGGTCCTCCACGATCGCTTCGCGCGCCTCGAACCGGTCCATACCCTCATAATCCCCTCCGGCGGAACCTATGGTAGCGTCGTCGTTCATGACATTTATCTGTTCAAGGCCGTGTTTCAGACCAAGCTCAAAATCTACAGGGTCATGGGCAGGCGTAACTTTCAGGGCACCCGTCCCGAATTTAAGGTCAACTACCGGATCGAATACGACTTTAAGCTCCCTTTCGAGAAGCGGCAGTATTACGGTCTTCCCCTTCAGGCCTTTATAACGTTTATCTTTCGGATTGACCGCTATCGCCACGTCGCCCAGCATCGTCTCCGGCCTCGTCGTCGCGACGACCACAAAACTATCCCGCTCGCCTTTAATCGGGTATTTTATATGATAGAGCATCCCGTCGACATCTTTATGCTGTGATTCTTCGTCGGAAAGAGCGGTCTGGCATCTCGGGCACCAGTTGATGATATAGTTCCCGCGGTATATAAGGCCTTTTTCATAGAGCCTGACAAAGACCTCTAGCACCGCTTCGGAAAGACCTTCGTCCATGGTAAAACGCGTACGTTCCCAATCGCACGAACAACCGAGCTTTTTCAGCTGCCGTATTATCGTCGACCCGTACTCCTGGCGCCACTTCCATACCTCTTCGATGAATTTCTCGCGCCCAAGATCCTGGCGCCGCTTACCTTCTTTGGACAACTTGCGCTCCACGACATTTTGCGTCGCGATCCCGGCGTGGTCGGTCCCGGGCATCCACTCGGCCTCAAAACCCTGCATGCGCTTGAAACGTATCAGGATATCCTGCAGCGTATCATTGAGCGCGTGGCCCATATGGAGAATACCGGTAATATTCGGCGGCGGGATAACTATCGAATACGGCTTTTTGCCCGGCACCGGCCGCGCGTGAAATAAACCCCGGGCTTCCCATCCCGCGTAGATTCTATCTTCGACTTCCTGCGGATTATATGCTTTTGGTAATTCGCCCATCCATGCTCCTCACTGAATCGGATCGAGTATCAATTTCATCCTCTTCCTGTCGATCCTGGCATTAAACCGTTCCAGGAAAGTCATTCCTAAAAGGCCGTCCCGTAACATAAAGCCGCTATTCTCGTCTAGGAGGATGCCGGCCTGTACATTTTTCACTTCTATGCCGTTTATCGACACGCTCTCCAATATGACCATCCTGGCCTTCACCCTGCGATCGCCTGCAAGACGAAATTCCGCGATTTCATTGGTATTCGAAAGATCTACGCCGAGCGCCCGGCCCACCTTTCTGCTAAGGGTAACAACATTCGCCCCCGTATCAAGGATAAGCGTTGTGCTGACCTTACCGTTTATGACAACGCTCACCGCCATATCCTTCGAACCGGGTTCGCCTATGATAGGGACCTCGCCTCCTTTAGAAACGCCTGCCGCTGTCTTCTTGGCGCTCGGCTTGGTCCACTGGTCGTATTCGGCGAATCTCTTCTGCCTCTCATTCTCATAGGTCTCTTTTTTCTTGTCGAGTCCCGTACGTCTGGTGTCCCACTTTTGGGTAATTGCGTCCGTCTCCGCGCCCGTCGACCTCTCCACCTTCGTTATTTTATCTTTCGAAAACGAAACAGTCCCGAACCCTATATCTATCTCCACACTCTTTTCGTTTTCACTTTTTATGATGCCCTCTACCGTCTCGCCGCTATCCAGATATATAGTATCCGCCCGCAGGTCCGCCGGCATAAAGAATATTATGCCGGCAAAAACTACGATAATAGGCTTTATATTCATCAGTCTGTAGATTGGTTTATTTAAGGAAGTGCTTTATCTTCGCCAGCAGCCCTTCTATCTCGAAAGGTTTCACCATGTACGCATCGGCTCCGCACTCTTTCGCGAGCTTGATATTCTCATCCGCCGACTTCGCGGTAACGATAATGATCGGTATCTTGGCGTATCTCTCATCGTGTTTAAGCAGGTTGCACACCCAGTAACCGTCGACTTTAGGAAGCATTAGATCGAGTAATATAAGATCCGGCCGCTCCCTGCGCGCCCGCTCGTAGCCTTCTTTACCGTCCAAAGCGCCGAGTACATCGTAACCGTTAGCTTCGAGCCTTATCTTCAAAAAGTCGAGGAGATCGCGCTCATCCTCGACTACCAGGATCTTATACGCCACGGCTATTTTCCTCTACGGGCCTTATTCCGCGTATAGACTTCCTCGCCGAGCCATTGTTTTGCCAGAGTATCCTTATCAACACCCTTCTGATCCCAGTCGTATTCCATTATGATAATCGTCTTCAGGATCTTGCCGCAATCTTCTTTTTTCATATCCGGGTGTTTCTCGTAAAACGTATCGAGCTTCCTGCAATACGCTATTGCGTCCCCTCTCACGGTGACACCCTGCGACCGCAACCCCTTAATATACGTTTTAACTTCTTCGGCTTTCTGGGCATTACGCAGTTTCACCCAGTCGTTCCCGGTAAATGAAGCCGCCTGCGAAACCGCCGCCGCGGCATAAAGAAAAACGGCTGCCAGGATAGAAACGATAGCTGCGGAAATTATTCTTCTTTTCATATCTCCTCCTTTAAGAATCTTTCAAGAGTTTATACTCTACGGAATCCACCAAGGCCTGCCACGACGCCTCTATGAGATTTTCCGACACACCCATCGTCCACCATGAACCGTTCTTGTCCTGCGATTGGATCAGGACCCTGACACGGGCGGCCGTTCCTTCTTTTTCATCAAGCACCCTGACCCTGTAATCGGTGAGGTGCATCTCGTTTAAATTAGGATAAAATTTCTTAAGAGCCTTCCTGAGCGCGCTATCGAGCGCATTGACGGGACCGTCGCCCAGAGAGGCGGTATGCTCAAGCTCTTTGCCGACCCTTAGCTTAATCGTGGCCTCGGTAATAACCCGTCCGTCTTTTCGTTTCTCGATTATCACCCTGAAATCCTCAAGATCGAAGAAATCCTTGAACTTCTTCATGACCCGCTTCATCAGCAGCTCGAGCGAAGCCTCGGCCGCCTCGAAGTGATAGCCCTTATTCTCGAGATCCTGCAAGGCTTTCAGTATCTTCTTCGTCTTGCCGGCCTCGCCGGTAAGATCGATATCAAAATCCTCCGCCTTCTTCAGTATCATAGACTTGCCCGACAACTCTGAGATCAGTAGACGCCTGTGGTTGCCGACCAGACGAGGATCGACATGTTCATAGGTCCTGGGATTTTTGAGGATTGCATTGACATGGACGCCCGCCTTGTGCGCAAAGGCGCTGTTGCCGACGAACGGCGCGTTATCGCTCATCTTAAGATTGGAGATCTCCGCAATGAACCTTGCGGCCTCGGTCAATGTCCGCAGCTCAAGATCCGACACACAATCTACATCCAGCTTCGTCTTGAGGTTCCCGATTATGGAAACGAGATTCGCATTTCCACAGCGTTCGCCGTAGCCGTTTATGGTGCCGTGTACCTGGATGCATCCGGCCTGGATAGCGGCTATAGAGTTAGCGACCGCCATATCCGCGTCGTTATGGGCGTGTATACCGAGAGGGGTCTTTATTACGTTCTTTACCTCTTCCACAATCTCGAATACCTGGGACGTAATGGTCCCGCCGTTCGTATCGCAGAGTATGATCCTGTCGGCTCCGGATTTCCCGGCCGCCTTCAGCGTCTTGAGCGCATAATCTTCATTGGCCTTATAGCCGTCAAAGAAATGTTCCGCGTCGTAAAATACGACCTTGCCGCGCGATTTAAGAAAACTTACGGAATCCTCTATCATGCGGAGATTCTCTTCCAGGTCCACTTTGAAGACATCGCGGACGTGCATGTCCCAGCTCTTTCCGAAAATAGTGATATATTTTGTACCGGCGGCAAGCAGGCCTTTTATTACTTTATCGGTCCTCGCCTTTGAATGGGCGTGCCTGGTGCTGCCGAAAGCCACAACCTTCGATTTTTCGAATCGCATACTTTTGATCCGCTCAAAAAATTCCATATCCTTCGGGTTGGCGCCAGGCCATCCTCCTTCGATAAAATGGATGCCCAGCTCGTCCAGCTTCTCGGCTATCTTTAATTTATCATTGACCGAAAAAGATATGCCTTCCGATTGCGCGCCATCACGCAGTGTAGTATCATACAATTCGACCTTAGTCATAGACCCCTCATTGTAAATCCAAAATGACAAAATCCAAATGACAAATCAACCTTTAAATGACCAATATTCGAATGTTTGGATTTGAATGATTGGTTTGGATTTTGAAATTTGTCATTTGTCATTACACTCTACCTCTTCTTTTTCCCCAGTCCGAACTTCTCGACCTTAGTCATAGACCCCTCATTGTAAATCCAAAATGACAAAATCCAAATGACAAATCAATCTTTAAATGACCAATATTCGAATGTTTGGATTTGAATGATTGGTTTGGATTTTGAAATTTGTCATTACACTCTACCTCTTCTTTTTCCCCAGTCCGAACTTCTCGTGTATTGCCCTCACCGCTTTTTCGCCCTCGGTCTTTTTAACAACACACGAGATTTTGATCTCGCTCGTCGATATCATTTCGATATTTATACCTTTTTTCGCCAGCGCTTCGAACATCCCGGCCGCTACGCCGGAATGGCTCCTCATCCCTATGCCCACGATCGAGACTTTAGCCATATCGTTATCGTATGTCACGCTGCCTGCGCCGACGCGCCGCGAAATGTCCTTAGCCACTTTAATGGTCTTACTTAAATCATGGCCCGGGACCGTAAAGGAGACGTCCGTTGCCCCGGTGCGCGATACGTTCTGCACTATCATATCGACATTGATATCTTCTTTCGCTATATCCTTAAATATTTTCGCGGCTATGCCCGGCTTGTCGGGCACATCGCAGATAGTGACCTTAGCCTCTTCCTTATTTAACGCAACGCCCGAAACGACTATATCTTCCATAGCCCTTACCTCCCCGGAAATTATCGTACCTTTTTTATTTGAAAAACTCGACTTTACATGGATCGGGATACCGAATTTCATGGCGAATTCTATCGACCGCGGCTGGAGCACCTGCGCGCCCAGCGAGGCAAGCTCAAACATCTCTTCGTAACTTATCCGGTCTATTTTTCTCGCGTTTTTAACTATGCGCGGATCCGCGGTGAAGACTCCTTCAACGTCCGTGTGCATCTCACACGACTGCGCGCCTACCACCTTTGCCAGAGCCACCGCCGTCAGATTCGACCCGCCCCTGCCCAATGTAGTTATATCCTGGCTCATACTGATACCCTGGAACCCCGCGACTATAACGATCTTACCGCACTTCAATGCCTCGATGATACGCTTTGCGTTTATATCTATTATGCGCGCCTTTGTGTGCATACTGTCGGTTATGATACCCACCTGCGCCCCCGTAAAAGATATCGCGCCCTCGCCCAGCTTGTGTATAGCCATAGTAAGGAGCGCGCAGGAGACCTGTTCGCCGGTGGAGACGAGCATATCCATCTCGCGCTCGGACGGGTTCGCCGTAATTTCGTGCGCAAGCTCGATCAGTTTATCGGTAGAGTCGCCCAGGGCCGATACGACGGCAACCACATCGACGCCGCTTCTCCTGGACTTTACGATGCGCCGCGCAACATTCTGTATACGCCCGACATCCGCAACGCTTGTGCCGCCGAATTTCTGGACTATTATCGATTTCGCCATGGATATGCCTAGGATTTTTTTATAAACCTGTCGGTGAGCGCCGCTCCCGATTTAAACTTCGTCTTGCTCAAAGCAGCGTTCCGCTCGTTAAATAGATCGAAACCGTTATGTTCGATATTCTTCCCCGCCATCGCAAACGGCGCAGGATCCGAGACATGCGTCCTCACCGCCACCGGAGTGGCATGGTCCGCCAGGACCAGTATGCGAAAATCCTTGCCGTTCTTCAGGAAATCCCATACCGCCCCGACTACAAACTTATCGAAATTCTCTATCGCCGTTATCTTCGCGCGAAGGTCGCCGTTATGGCCGGCTTCATCCGGCGCCTCGACATGGACGAAGACGAAGTCCTTAGTCTTTAGCGCTTCTATCGCGTATTCACCTTTGCCCTGATAGTTGGTATCATAATAACCCGTGGCGCCCGGCACTGTAATAACCTCCAACCCCGCGATCTTGCCGATACCGTTAACCAGGTCAACCGCTGAGATTACCGCCCCATCCATACCGAACATACCCTTGAACGTCGGCATATTGGGATTGGTGCCCTGTCCCCACAACCAGATCATGTTGGCCGGGTTCTCTCCCAGGTCCAGACGCACCTTATTTATTTCGTGCTTCTCGAGTATCATCCTCGAATCATCCATAAGCCTCTTCAAAATATCCGCGCCCCTGCCCTTCGGAAGATATTTAGAAATATTCTGCGAAGCGATATCGTGCGGAGGCGTACAGGCGGTTTTGATAAGACCGTCCAGATCATCGGGCGATTTCGCCTTTATGACAAGGAGGTTCCTGTAGCTCTTGCCATGATAAAATTTGATATTCTCCGTCCCGAATTTTTCTCCAAGATACCCGATCAGGGCCTTCGACTCTTTTTCGCCTATGTGGCCGGCACTGTAATCGGCCATGACATCGTTATTGACGGTCACCAGATTACAGCGAAAGGCTATTTCGTTTTCGCCGAGTTCGACGCCGATATTCGCGGCCTCTAGCGGACCTCGGCCGGTATAATAGACCTTTGGGTCATATCCCATGATCGATAGATTGGCGATATCGCTGGCGGGTTTCATGCCGCGCGGGACCGTCTTGACCAGGCCTATCATCCCTTTCCGCGCAAGTTCGTTCATATTCGGTATCTTCGCGACTTCGAGCGGCGTCTTACCGCCCAATTCCGCGACCGGATAATCGCTCATCCCGTCACCTACAAGTATCGCGTATTTCATGCCGCCGCCTCTCTAATTCTGAGATCCTAAATTCGAATAATCCAAACCCATGTTTCGAATTTTGAGATTTATGATTTCTGATTTGTTTCGTATTTACAGCCCTATTTCTTTTAATACCAGGTCGACTTTAGGCTTTAGCACCTTTGGCTTAGCGACGCTCGCTATTGCCCTATCCGGATCTTTCAGGCCGTGGCCGGTCAAGACGCAAACGATACGTATTCGTTGCGCGTTGAAATAACCACGTTTGGCCAGTTTCAATACTCCCGCGACGCTTGCCGCGCTCGCAGGTTCGACGAATACACCCTCTTTTGAGGCAAGAATCTTATACGCATCCAGGATCTCGTCATCCGTCACCGAGTCGATCAACCCGCCGGATTCATCCCTTGCGGCTTCGGCCTGCTTCCAGCTGGCGGGGTTACCTATCTTTATGGCCGTCGCCACGGTCTTGGGTTCTTTTACCGGATGCCCCAGCACTATGGGAGCGGCGCCTGCCGCCTGGAAGCCGAGCATCACAGGCAGTCTATCGATCACGCCGGCTGCCTTATATTCTTTATACCCCTTCCAATACGCGGTGATATTGCCGGCATTCCCTACAGGGATGGCATGAAAATCGGGCGGCGCCTCTAAAAAATCACATATTTCGAATGCTCCGGTCTTCTGGCCTTCTATGCGATATGGATTTATAGAATTTACCAATGTTATCGGATATTTAGCGGTTATCTCCCTGACCAGTTCC
Source organism: Candidatus Omnitrophota bacterium (assembly GCA_041650935.1). Classification (GTDB taxonomy): domain Bacteria; phylum Omnitrophota; class Gorgyraeia; order 2-01-FULL-45-10; family 2-01-FULL-45-10; genus FEN-1322. Next base: position 440,881 of record JBAZKH010000001.1, on the reverse strand, counting down.
AGCGCATCGTCGAAATTTCCTTTGATGGCGATGACCCGCGCGCCGTGTATGAGAGCCTGCGAAAGTTTCCCGAGCGCTATCGCGCCCTCGGGTATAAGGACTATGGATTTGATGCCGGCCCTAGCGGAATAAGCCGCGGCGGAAGCGGAAGTATTGCCGGTCGAAGCGCACATCACGGCCTGCGACCCCTCTTCCAGCGCCTTGGAAATTGCCATAGTCATGCCGCGATCCTTAAACGAGCCGGACGGGTTCAGGCCCTCATATTTCAGATAGACCTCAATATCCTTACCTGCAAGGCCGCTCAAGACGGGGGCGTATATTAACGGCGTATTGCCTTCATTCAGACTGACTATGGGTGTCTTGCCGGTGACTGGAAGATATTTCTTATATTTTTCTATGATCCCGTTCCACATCTTAACCCTCTACCCGTATCCTTACCGTCTTCTTTTTTATCACATTAAGCCTGTCTATCTCTTTAAGCGCTATCCTCATATCGCTCTCCAGCGCTTCATGAGTCATCACAATGACAGGAACCGTGCTCGATATTTTTCTCTGGGTCTGGTTTACGCTCGCTATACTTATCCTGTATTTAGCGAGTATCCCGGATATCTTCGCCAGGACGCCCGGCTTATCGAGCGCTGAGAACCTTAGATAGTATCTCATCTTAACATCTTTTATATCTTTTACCCGCGCAGCATCTTTCCGCAATACAAACGCTCCGGGCGTCTTGCAATTATCCGTCATATTTTTTGCTATCGACACTATATCGGCAACTACGGCGCTCGAGGTAGGCGAACCGCCCGCGCCCTGGCCGTAGAAAAGATTCTCGCCCACCAGATCGCCCTTGACGAATATCGCGTTGTAGACCCCGCTTACATCGGAGAGAAGATGCGTCTTCGGTATGAGGGTCGGGTGTACGCGCAGTTCGACGGCATCGCCCGAACGTTTCGCGATCGCGAGAAGTTTGATCGCATAACCGTATTCCTTTGCGAATTGTATGTCGCAGGGCTCGATATCCGTTATGCCTTCCGTATAAATTCCGGACGGTTTGACCGCTATACCGAAACCGAGAAGCGCGAGGATCGAGAGCTTGTGGCAGGAGTCACCGCCGCTTATATCCAGATAAGGATCGCGCTCGGCGTATCCCCTGGACTGGGCAATCGCTAATGCCTCATCGAATCCCAGCCGTTCCTCCGCCATCCGCGAAAGTATAAAATTGCTGGTGCCGTTTATGATACCGTATATGAGTTCTACCTTATCGGCGATAAAACTTTCTTTCAGCGCGCGTATTATCGGGATACCGCCGCCGACCGACGCCTCGAAGCCGATGGAAAGATCGAGCGCATCAGCCAATCTGAATATATCCGGCCCCGAATCCGAGAGCAGCGCTTTATTGGCCGTAACGACGTGTTTGCCTTGCCGCAGGGCCTCCAGCGCCACATCCTTTGCCGGCACGAGTCCGCCCATCAGCTCAACTACTATATCGATCCCGGGATCGTATAAGACCTTGCCGACCGACCGCGTAAATGTCTTTCGCGGTATCTTTACCGACCTCGTCTTCTTAAGGTCCTTTTCACAGATACTGGCAACCGTTATGTCAAGACCGCTCTTCTCCTTAAGGAGACGCCTTCGCGATATGAGCGCCCCGGCAACGGCCGCGCCTATTGTGCCGAAACCTATTATGCCGACTTTTATCTTTCGCATATTTTTCCCTGCATTTTTATTACCTGTTATAGCCGTGCCATATGCCCGGCACCATTACTTTCATCCAGGTGTTTTAAGACAAAAAATTGCTATGGTCGGGGCGGGCGGATTCGAACCGCCGACCCCTTGCACCCCAAGCAAGTGCGCTAGCCAATCTGCGCTACGCCCCGCCATTTTATATCGTATTATTATATCAAATATAGTTATATAAGAAAGGGATTTTTTGTAAAAAGAAACGGCCGCGTTTGCTTGTGGCAAAGCGGCCGTTATTGCAAAAATTTGGCTATTATTCGCCGGGCAATTCGGGTAATGCCGGAGTATTTACATCAAATTCCGCATTGCCGTCATCACCTGTTTGGTAATCCAGCTCCGTCAACGGAAGCCTCGGAGAGGACTGCTCATCGATGGTGTTGACGGCTGAGCGCGCAGATGCACTTTTGGTAGTAAGCGTTGCTGTAGCGGCAGCGGTGCTTGAACTACTATCATCTACTGCCGCGCCCGTTCCTGATAAAGCGACAACGGTCTCTCCAGCGGCAGGACTGAATTCGGAGACGGCTTTCTTCTCTATATTACCGGTGCCCTGCGTTTCGGGTGAATTCTTGTTTATGGCTTCGGGCTTCTTCGATGCAAACCTATCCGTATCGTCAAAACCTCTTGCCTTATCTACAGCCAACCCCCGCACAACCAAATTCGCGACTTCACCGTCTGCCTGGTTCGTTTCGACAACCAGCGGCTTTGCTGCGACACTGCCTGTATATGCAATATCCGCGGGAAGTTTGGCTCCGCCCTGCGCGAAGACAAAGAGGACGATACCTGTCAAAGAGAGCGCTATTCCTGCTGAAATTATGAACCATCTCTTGTTCATAAGGATCATCCCCTTCCTAAATCTTGAATTCGTCGATATGCTCGACTATCATGACATCGACATACTTGCAGCCCGGCGAATACCATGAAATATACGGCAGTGCCTGCATAACCCCTTCGACATAATGCTTCTGCGCGGGATTCTCGTTCGCCAGTTCCGCGAGCTTTGCTTCCATTACGTCGTCCGTCCCCTTAATAGGGATAGCTATAATGCTAACCGGAACCGTACCGGTGGTCAATACCGTCTCGTACTGCAAAACATACTTATACGGAAGAGGCGCATCACCACACGCGACGCAAACTCCCCGTATGATCCCGGTATACGAGACCCTTTTCGGCACAGGTATCGACGGATACGGACTATTCTGCAATGTCAGACCGGGAATATATAAACCGTTCTCTTCGCAGAGGAGGAAGAAACCTTCGCTTGGGTTGACCAGTCTGCCGGGGACCGGCATTGCGATTAACCCATTCTCATCTGCGGCCGGATATGGAAGCGAATACTGTTCCCACTCCTGTTTAACAGCATTCCAGAAAATTATCCTGGTGGCCTTGATGCCCTGCTCGGAAAATTCTTGCGAGAGCTGATACAGGCTATAACCTATACCTGCGGTTATGGACTGCGACTCAAGCACCGCCCCCGCCGATACGTTGGATCCGGTTTTTTGCGATTCCAGCTCCGGGAGCTTCGGCGTATTCGATAAGGGTTCATCCGATTTTGGAGCAAGCTGATTCAGCACCGCGACGCCGTTCCAGCCCTTATTAAGGTTTAGCGATATCTTGGCATCGGCCGTTTTGCCGATAATCTTGATCGTGGTCGTCGGATGGAATTCCGGCATCTCGTACGAAGCGCCTTCTCGAACAATATAATTCGGTCGCAGACCGCTATATTTCGCATACACAAAATAAGCTTCGCCCGGTACCATATTATAAGTATCGCAATCGGGTGAATAGCTTTGGAACCGGCCGTTTTTATACACAGCGACCGCGGTAACCCGCCATATGTCTGCAAAACCTTTACTGTCCTGGGTAATTGTCTCTGTCGAGATCGCGCTCAAACCGCTCTTTGCAACTCTCACAGAAAAACTTTTAATCGTCAGTTTTTCGGCGGGCAGGACCGGTATTGCAATCAAATTCCACCCCTCGTTCAAAGTTACGTTTCCTATGATAAGCGGCTTCATTGTAAGCCCTGTAGGATCTGCGGGATAATTTTCTGCGGGTAAAGTACTTGTTTCCTCTGCCAGGACCGTCCCGGCAAAGCAAATCATCACTGCAACTACTGCTAGACTAAGTAACTTTTTCATTTTAACCACTCCCTTCTCGTTTTCGAATTGGGACTTTCTAAAGCCATTTAAATTCGCGGCAAAAAAGATCTCTTGCCGGATTTTCGCCGCTAAGTTAAGCAGCTCCAGTTTTTCGATCAACTGAAAGACCTTCTTGAACCTGAAAAGTCTTTTTGAATTTACAACTTTCATACGATCCTCCTATCTTCCACTATTGAATACACTAAAGAACGGCAATTGTTTAGCACTATAACTAAGTTTTTTAATGCCTAACATGCACAAAAAAAATATCTCTACCCCCTAACTCCACTCATAGACGATAAGTTAGGATTACTTTGCGTATTCCCCTCCACCCAAATCGCCTCCAGGCTATTGGGATATTTATCGAGCACTAGCCTATATGCCTTATTGGCCCGCTTGGGGTCATTTAGCTTCTCCTGGTATATTATGCCTATGGCGCATTCTGCCATGCTGGCAAGCGGTGAATCGGGATACTTAAGCAATACCCGCTCGAACATCTTTATGGCGTCTTTATGGCATGACAGGTATTCATAGTAAGCCCCTATATACAGCATCAACTGAACATCATGTTTCGGATTCGGATATTCCCGTACGATGCGCTCCAGCATCTTTATACTTTCAAGGTGCTTTGCGCGGTTGCCTGTCTTGACCGCTTCTGCCGTCATTAACACTGCCTTTTCCAGGATCGGCGGTATCTCCCGCGGCTTTTTATCGGATATGTATATAGGACACGGCTTGAGCAGCTGGATCACCCTGTCCGGGGCATTCTTTACCATGAGGATGACACGGGCCTTCCTGCCTATCTGGTATAATTCTTCCATCTGGGCCCACTCTTCTTCCACGAGCCTTTGAGGCGGTTCAGGCACCGCTTCGGTATAAACCTCCGTCTTCTGGCCAGCGCCTACGGTAACGATCTGTTCTGCGAGCAACAATCTCTCCGGACTATACCGGCTCTTGACCTGCACCTTTCCCTGTAAAACATTTACCTGCGTCTTCTCCTTTGTGCCCCTTGATGCGTCAACCGAGAATTTTGTGCCCAGGGCCACGGTGGTCGCTGTCGGCGTATCGACCGCGAATTTTGAGCCTTTGAAACCCGGCTCAACGCTGATAAGAACCTTACCTTCCATCAGCTGAAAATCGGCTTTGCCGCTGCCAAAACGCGGCGTCAATCTAGCTATCTTTATCTTCGAACCTTCCTTAAGCCTTAATACGTATCGATTCGAAAGGACAATGTCGGCTTGAGCGCCTTTTTGCGCCGCTACAATATCACCGGCCCTGAACCTGTAATTACTGCCGGCCTCTTTCGGCGCCGCATTCCCCATAGCCAGAACCATGACACTGCCGGTCTTCGTCTCAAGCGTAGGACAGGAAGGCTGCGTTGAGTATATATAAGTACTTATTGATAAGACCACAATAAGACTCGCCGCCGCCCTGACCAAGACCAACGGCTCAGGCAATAGCGCATCTCTAAGGTTTATCGCGCCTTCAGAGATCCTTCGCAAGATCTTTTCCGGAAGGGTTTCTTCATACCTCCTGGCGATAGCTTCGCTAAACGCCTCTTTGAACTTCATTTCAAACGAGACGGAGGGCTCCGCCTTTTTCAGGAGCGACATGACCCTGTCGAAATTATCGCAACCTTGTCTCATGTTATCTCACCCAGTTTCTTCATGAACAGTCTCTTCGCTTCGTTCAACCTGATCGAGACACCTGAAACGCTTATACCCAGTATTACAGCCGCCTCCCGATAGGAGAGTTCCTGCACACTGCAAAGAGTTATTACTTCTTTATACTTGTCAGGCAGCAAATTCAGTATCTTTTGTGCAACCAGAGAGAGCTCCTCATCCTGCGCTATCATATCCGGCGAAGCGTTATCGTCGGCTATGACATCCTGCAACTTGATACTCTCATCTTTATCAAAGACTGACTTTTCCAATGAAACGTCACGAAAATATTTACGGTCCCTCAAAGAATTCTTCGAGAGATTCCTCGCAATAGTGTAGAGCCATGTCGCAAACTTCTTATTTGGGTCAAATATGTTTAGATTACTATAAGCCTTCATAAAAACCTCTATTGTAACTTCTTCCGCCGTCTGGCGGTTGCCTATGAACCGGTATATAAAATTCAAGAGCGGTTTCTTGTATCTGTTAAAGAGCTCTTCGAAGGCTCCTGTATCGCCTTCTTTTGCCTGCTTTGCCAACAATTCATCGGAAGACTTATCGTTCATCTTAAAGTCCCTATCATATATACACGGAGGATATACAGATTTTTACGCTTTTTTTGGATTATAACAGATATTTTTTCGATGGACAAGGAGTAAAGAGTTTACGAGGGATTATTTTGTCTGCGCTTCGGGAAGGTTGATCACGGCTTCTATCCTGTCGTTTGTGTCCAAGTAGACGGCCAACTCCGACTTCATTGCCCTATCCACTATACCATTGATCTTTTTGACTACTTTTTTCATCCTGCTTTCATATAGCTCCATGCCGGGGCCAAGAATGTCGTCGGCATACATCTTTTCAATTGCCAGAAATTTTTCGTATCGCATTGCCGCGCCGTGCCGGATCTTCGATTTGACACGGATATTCCGGACCGCTTCGTCGATACTTTTCCTCTCTTTAACGCTTATCGATCCGCCGGTATCGCTGTTGGTCCTGGCGACGTTTAGTTTTATGCCATCGGCCTTCATGGCCTCTGAATTGGCCCGGAGTTCATTCAGCATCTTCGCATAGTACGGGGTCGTCTTCTCCAAGTATACCTCGTAGGCGTCTCTCTTTTCCTCTGAAGCTTTATCAAAGCCGTTCTTTATCGCATTAAAATCGAAACCAGCCGGTTTTTGCGCCATATTCTTGAGCGAATTTCTTGGTATATATACGACTATCGGCGGCGTTGGTTTATTGGCTGAATCCCGCGCACCCTCACCGGGCTTATCAATGTTATCGAAATCTCCAGGTTTTATCGCCCCCTCTCCGCCGCCGCCTTTATAATCAGGTTTACCTTTATCGCCCATTCCGTCATCCGGCGGATTTACCTTACGATTTATCGTCGCGTCATCGCTTGGGGAAATATTTAAGTCTTCATTTTTGTCTTCCATGGCCCTCAACTCTAATGAGAAACCGCCATCGCCTGTCAATACGATAGCTGACAGCTCCCCGCCCTTATCGAATCTATAAGAATACTTGATCTCCGTGCCGTCGCTTGAAATGAAATTATCCAAGTAGCCATCCTTATTATATTTCACATGGATAGAAGGCGGGAGAAACTCCTCGACTATATTCTTTATCTTGACGACTTCCTTTGTATCATGCGTAAACCTTTGGATAGCAGCCGGCATCACTTTCCCTTGAGGGGCATCGACCGGCTTTGAAATGACAGGCTTTCCCTCTTCTGCGTTTGAGAGGATCGGAAAGAGACAAACCGCTACGATAATTGTAAGTATCGTCTTTGTCATCATATGCTTGGCCTTATTAGCTTTTGAAATAAGCTTATTAACTACCCAAAAAAAACATTCTTCTTTTATGGTAGCCATCGCCTTTTTACTCTAGTATACACTGAAAAACAGAAGATGGCCTGGGAAAAATGTAACTTTTTCATTTCTTATGCTGTTTCCGGCTTAGGGCTGCGGATCATCAGGTCGCGGACTGCTGTCTTTGGATTCTTATTCTCATAAAGAACCTTATATATCTCTTCCGTTATAGGCATTTCGACTTTATATTTCCCGGCCAGATCGTGGGCTGACCTTGCTGTAGCCACACCCTCTACTACCATGTCTGTTTCACCAAGGATATCTTTCAACTTCTTACCCTTACCTATCTCCTCGCCAAGCCACCTGTTCCTGGAATAAGGGCTCATGCATGTAGTCGCAAGATCGCCCAGACCGCTCAGGCCGTAGAAAGTCTCTTTCCGCGCCCCCATAGCGGCACCCAGCCGGACTATCTCGACCAGACCGCGGGTTAATAAAGCGGCTTTTGCGTTGGCGCCGAAGCCCATGGCATCGCTTGCGCCCGCCGCTATCGCAATCACATTCTTCAGCGATCCTCCGAGTTCGACGCCGGTCACGTCATTGCAGGTATAGACCCTGAAGCGCTCCGTCATGAAGAGAGTCTGCGCCTCTTTCGCAAATTTAGCGCTCTTCGAGGCCGCAACTACGGTCGTTGGAGCGCCGTTCGCCACCTCAAGCGCAATGGTAGGGCCGGAGAGCACGGCGAGCGTCTGTTTACCCAATACGTCGTAAGCGACTTCCGAGACACGCTTCAATGTCTTATTCTCTATACCCTTGGTAACGCTTACGAATCTCTTCCCGGCAAGTTTTTCCATCTTCAGGATCGTAAAGACGCCCCTGGCAAATTGGGAAGGAACGGCCAGGACAACGATCTCTTTGCCGGCAAGCGCCGCGGCCATAGAAGCTGTAAAAGTAATGTTTTTCGGCAGGACAACGCCGGGCAGGAACTTTACGTTCTCCCGGCGCTCTTTGAGGACCTCCACGTAGTCCGGGAACGCGCCCCAGACCGTTACGTTAAAACCTTTCTTGGAAAGCAGTACCGCGAGCGTCGTCCCCCACCCGCCGTCACCTATGATGCATATCTCTTTTACCTTGGCCATATATTGTGATTTTATTATATAGGATAAACCATGTCAACACATTGCTTTACCGGCGCAAAACTGTAACGATGGATCGGCGATGGGCCGAACTTTGCCAGGGCCTCTTTATGGAGGCGCGTTCCGTAACCTTTATGCCGGGCAAAACCATACTGCGGATATCGCTTGTCGTATTTCAGCATCAGCCTGTCGCGGGTAACCTTAGCCACTATCGAGGCGGCGGCTATGGAAAGGCTCTTCGTATCGCCTTTTATGATACACTTGATCGGGCAGGCGGTACGCAGTTTCATCTGTCCGTCGACGATTACGTAATCGGGAGGTATATCAAGAGCGGCAATTGCCGCCTGCATGGCCCTGAGGGTGGCCTGGTAGATATTGATCGCATCGATCGTCTTCTCGTCAACGATCCCTACGCCGACGACCGCTTTTTTAAGGATCTCCGCGTAGGCCCTGTCTCTTTTCTTCGGGGAGAGCTGTTTCGAATCGTTTATTTCGCAGGTAAAGTCAAAGCTCTTCAGGATAACGGCGCCCGCAACAACCGGGCCGGCGAGAGGGCCTCGGCCGGCCTCATCCACACCCGCTATCGAGTTGTGACCGAGGCTACTTAGCCTCTTCTCCTCCCTGAGGAGCTGCCTGGCCTTCGGCGTGCGTAATCTTCTCGTCAACTCTCGTCTCTTTTCCGACTTTCCGCTTCAGGTAATAAAGTTTCGCCCTTCTAACATCGCCTTTTTTCATGACCTTTATCTTGTCGATCGACGGTGAATGGAGAGGGAATACCATTTCGACACCTTCACCGTACGAGACCTTGCGGACCGTAAACGTCTCGGTGAGCCCTGCGCCCGCGCGCGCGATAACGGTCCCTTCGAATGTCTGTATACGCGACTTCCCTTCTTCGACTATCTTCATCTGGACGTCGACGGTATCTCCGATATTGAATTGAGGCATATCCTTCTTCATAAATTTTGACTCGATCAGCTTTATCAGTTTTTCCATCTCGTTATCCTTTCCGTTTTAATATATCCGGTCTGCGCCGCCTGGTGCGCTTCAACGCCGCGGCCCTGCGCCACTCTTCTATCTTTTTATGGTCCCCGCTTATGAGGACCTCCGGCACCGCGCTGCCCATAAATTCAGCCGGTCGCGTATACTGCGGATACTCCAGCATTCCATCTTCGAATGATTCGAACTTTATCGACTCGTCATCACCCAGGACCCCGGGGATCAGCCTTACAACAGAGTCCAAGAGGACCATCGCCGGCAGTTCACCGCACGTCAATACGTAATCGCCTATCGATATCTCTTCGTCGGCAAGCTCGCGTATACGTTCATCAACGCCTTCATAATGCCCGCAGATGAGGATTATCCTCTTCTTGCGCGCAACAACCTTTACCAATTTCTGATCCAGCCTCTTCCCCTGCGGCGTCAGCAGTATGACTTCGGTCTTCGGTCTTCGGTCTTCGGTCTTCGGTCTCAGCTCCTGCAGCGCCCGCCACACCGGCTCAACCTTAATCACCATCCCGGCGCCGCCGCCAAACGGCTTATCATCCGCGGTACGATGTTTATCCGACGTCCAGTCCCGCAGGTCATGCACCCGTATCTCGGCAAGCCCTTTGGCTTGCGCCCGCTTCAAGATAGACTCTCCAAGAACGTTTTCGAACATCCCGGGAAAGAGCGTAAGTATATCAATACGCATATAAGTTCAGGTTGCCGGGTTAGATTAGGTTAAGGTTAGACTTTCTTGATTCCCTGTTTCTTAAATAGCGTCTTTACGATCGCCGACGGCGCCGCACCCACTCCCAGCCAATATTCCGCGCGCTCCTTCTTAACCTTAACCGTGGCAGGATCCGTCTTGGGATCGTAGTAACCCAGTATCTCGATCGGCCTGCCGTCCCTTGCCGTCCTCTTATCGATGACGACTATCCTGTGGACAGGCTTTTTCAATGTACCTGCGTGTTTTAACCTTATTACTGCTGGCATGCATCCTCCTCTTTGAAAAAATCCAAAATCCCAATTCCAAAATCCAAATCAACCGGTAAATCCAAATTTTTAATATTGGCCATTTAAAGATTGATTTGTCATTGAGATTTTGTCATTTGTCATTTTTTTAACCTATTTCTCCTTCTCTCTCCACACTTTCGCTCCCAGACTGCGGAGCTTTTTCTCTATATTTTCATAACCCCTGTCGAGATGGTATATCCTGTGGATCTCCGTCCTGTCTTTCGCGACCAGCCCGGCCAGGACCAGCGCCGCGGAAGCCCTGAGGTCGGAGGCCATGACAGGCGCGCCGCTCAGGTTCGCTACACCTTTGACGATCGCGCTGGGGCCTTCCAGCAGGATGTCTGCGCCCATCCTGTTCAATTCGCTTATATGGATAAACCTCTCCGGATATATCTTCTCCGTTATGACGCTTATACCGTCTGTAACGGCCATGAGACTCATAAACTGCGCCTGCATATCCGTAGGGAAACCCGGATACGGAAGCGTCGTTATATCCATAGGCTTTAGCTTCCTGGTGTAACGGCTGCGTATACCGCCGGGCGTATTTTTTATCTCGAGCCCCGCCTCTTGCAGCTTATCTATCAGGGCCACAAGATTTTCGGTCGATACTCCTTCCAGCAGTATGTCGCCGCGGGTTATCGCCGCGGCCAGGATATAGGTCCCGGCCTCTATGCGGTCCGGGATGACGGAATGTTCCGCGCCGTGGAGCTTCCGCGCGCCCTCTATTACGAGCCTGTGCGTCGCAATGCCATCTATCCGCGCGCCCATCTTTATCAGAAAGTTCGTAAGGTCGACTACTTCCGGCTCGCACGCGGCATTCTCGATGACCGTCGTCCCTTTTGCCAATACAGCCGCCATCATCGTGTTGCCTGTGGCAAGGACGCTCGACCCGAAATGCCCGCCCAGATAGACGTTGCCGCCCTTTAACTTCTTGCCGTCGGCAATTATATACCCGCGTTCGACCTTGATATTGGCCCCTAGGGCCCTTAAGCCTTTTATATGAAGGTCTATAGGCCTCGGCCCGATTACACAGCCGCCGGGAAACGAAACCTCCGCCCTCCCCTGTTTTCCAAGCAGCGGCCCGAGGACGCAAACCGAAGCGCGCATCGTGCTAACCAAGTCATACGGCGCGGCATATTTTTTGTAACCTGCCGGTTCAACCGTTATCGTCGTGCCTTCCTGATGGACGCGCACGCCGAGGTTCTTCAGTATCTTCAACATCGTCGACATGTCGCGCAAGGCGGGCACGTTCCTTATGACCGACTTCTCGTCGGAAAGCAGCGTAGCCGCAAGTATCGGCAGGCACGCATTCTTTGCGCCGCTTATCTTTACCTTGCCCGCCAGTTTCCTGCCGCCTTCGATTACTAATTTATCCATCTGGCAATAACGACCCTGTCTATACTGTTAAAATCTTTCTTTATCCCCAGGACCCGGAAACCGCCGGAACTCATTATCTTCATAATTTCGCCGGCCTGGCCGAAACCTATCTCGAAAAGAACCGTGCCGCCCGGGTTCAGATACCGCGGCGCCGACCGGACAATCTCCCGGTAAAACGCGAGCCCCGTCTCACCGCCGTCGAGGGCTATCCGTGGTTCTTTCAAAACCTCTTTCTGAAGGGTCTCGAATTCGAACTTCGCTATATACGGCGGGTTCGATACTATAATATCAAACTTATCGTGAATATCGCCAAAAAGGTCGCTATGGACAAACTTTATCTTATCGGATACGCCATGGCGTTGGGCGTTTAAACGCGCGACATCCAGGGCATTAACCGATATGTCGGAAGCGACTATTTTACAGTCAATTGCGGCTTTTGTCAATCCATGAACAATCGAAACCGCGATGCACCCCGAACCTGTGCCAAGATCCAGGATATTTAGCCGCTTAACCGGTAAAGAGGCAGCCCGGTTCACCAATCCTACTGTCTCAGCCACCAGTAATTCCGTCTCCGGTCTCGGGATGAGCACATCCTTGTCGACCGTAAAGTCGAGGCCGCAAAATCCGGTATGTCCTATTATATACTGAATGGGCGTAAACGGTTCTATCGTCTTCATGCCGCAGCTGCCTTTATCCTGAGCTTCTTTTCCTCCGCCTTTAATGCGCCTACTATTTCGTCCAGTTCGCCCTCCAGGACATCTTCTATATTATAAACGGTAAACCCTATCCTGTGGTCCGTAACGCGCCTGTCGGGGAAATTGTATGTCCGGATCTTCTCCGACCTGTCGCCCGTACCGACCTGGGCGCGGCGTTCCTGGGATATCCGTCTTTCCTGCTCGGTGCGTTTAGCATCGTACAATCTCGCCCGCAACACCCGCATCGCCTTTGCCTTATTCTTCAGCTGGGAACGTTCGTCCTGGCAGGTAACGACCATCCCGGTGGCAAGATGCGTAAGCCGCACCGCGGAGTCGGTCCTGTTAACACCCTGGCCGCCCGCGCCGCCGGAACGGAAGACATCGATCCTTAAGTCTTCCGGCCTTATCTCGATATCGACTTCTTCGGCCTCGGGCAGTACCGCGACCGTCGCCGCCGAAGTATGTATCCTGCCGCTTGCTTCGGTCTCCGGCACGCGCTGGACCCTGTGGGTGCCGCTCTCGAATTTAAGAGAGCCGTAAACATTTTTGCCGGAGATCGAGAATATGACCTCTTTGTATCCGCCCTTCTCGGTTATGCTCGAATCGATCAGCTCGACCCGCCATCCGTTCTTGGCGGCATATTTTGAATACATCCGCAACAGGTCTGCCGCAAAAAGGCTGGCCTCGAGACCGCCCGTCCCTGCCCTCACCTCCATAATTATATCCCGGTCTGCGCCGGACTCTTTCGCCAGGAGCAGCTCCTCGATACGCGCCTCGGCGTCTTTCAGGTCTCTTTCGAGCTTGTACTTCTCCTCTTCGGCGAGTAAAAGGAACTCTTTATCGTGGGCATGCGCCTTCTCACCGAGCACCTTATCGAGATCCTTCAGGTCCTTCGATATCCTCAGGTAATCATTATACACGCTTACGATCGGCGCCAGGCCGGCAAGCTCCTTGGCATAGCTCTGGTACTCGGCGGCATTCGCGATAATCTTGGGATCCGCCAGGAACTCATGCAGTTTGTCACAACGCTTCCTCTTCTCTTCTATTACCTTCGCGAATATCATCTTATTCGGGCTTTTTCTCTTCTTCCGGCGCCTCCGGCACAGCTGCGTCCTTGGCCGCCTTCGGTTTAACCTTGCCGGCGTACCTCTTCGCAAACTTCTCTACGCGTCCGGCGGAGTCGATCAGTTTCTGTTTGCCGGTAAAGAACGGGTGGCACTTAGAGCAGATATCGACGTGGATATTCTGCTTTGTGGAACGCGTATGGATCACCTCTCCGCACACGCACGCTATAGTCGTCTCTTTATACTCCGGGTGTGTTTTGTCTTTCATTTTTTCCCTCGCTTTCTTCTTTCTATCCACTACACACTATACACTATTCACTGCTTCCATTTTACTCACTTCTGGTTCATCGACATCAGAAACTCGGCGTTCGTCTTCGACTTCGACAGCTTCTCTATCAAAAGCTGCATCGCCTCATCGGTATTAAGTTCGTTCAAGACCTTTCTCATCAACCAGATGCGCTTAAGCTCATCCGGGTGGACCAGCAGCTCTTCCTTGCGGGTATTCGAGCGCTTTATGTCGATAGCGGGATATATCCTCTTCTGGAAGAGGTTGCGGTCTAGCTGGAGTTCCATATTACCCGTACCCTTAAACTCTTCGAATATGACTTCGTCCATACGCGAACCGGTATCGACAAGCGCCGTCGCGATGATGGTGAGAGAGCCGCCTTCCTCTATATTGCGCGCGGCGCCGAAGAACCTCTTCGGCTTCTGCAGGGCGTTCGAATCGACACCGCCGGAGAGTATCTTCCCCGAATGCGGCACACACGAATTGTACGCGCGCGCAAGCCTTGTGATCGAATCGAGAAGTATGACAACGTCTTTCCTGGACTCGACGAGCCTCTTCGCCTTCTCCAGGACTATTTCGGCCACCTGGATGTGGCGCTCTGCCGGTTCGTCGAATGTAGAGCTTATGACCTCGCCCTTCACGGAACGCTGCATATCCGTAACTTCTTCCGGGCGCTCGTCTATAAGCAGGACTATCAGCACCGCTTCCGGATAGTTCGTCGTGACGGCATTGGCGAATTTCTGCAGGAGCACGGTCTTGCCGCTATACGGAGGAGCTACGATGAGCCCCCTCTGCCCCTTACCTACGGGCGTAAGGAGATCCATGACCCTCATGGAAACCTCGTCGGGTTTCGTCTCGAGGATAAACCTCTCATCGGGATATAACGGCGTCAGGTTATCGAAGAGGGTTTTGTCCTTCGTCTCGTCGGGATTACCGAAATTGACGGCCTCGACCTTCAATAACGCGAAGTATCTCTCGCCTTCTTTCGGCGGCCTTATCTGGCCGCTCACGGTATCGCCGGTCCGCAGGTTGAACCGCCTTATCTGGGACGGCGAAACATATATATCGTCCGGGCCGGGAAGATAGTTGTAGTCCGGGCTCCTCAGAAACCCGAACCCGTCGGGCAGTATCTCCAGGACGCCCTCGCCGAATATGAGTCCTTCCTTTTCGGTCTTGGCCTGCAGTATCTTGAATATCAGGTCCTGTTTCTTCAATCCGCTTATCCCGTTTACGTTCAATTCTTTCGCAAGCTTTGTCAGCTCCGAGATACTCATCCCTTTGAGCTCCGCTATCTCCATATAATTTCCCCCCATACCTTTCGTACTTGTCTTTTCGTGCTGGACTTTGTCTTGTTGTTGTCTATCACAAAATCCGCCATCTTTATCTTTTTCGAAAGCGGCATCTGGCTCTCTATCCTTCGCAATATCTCGCTGTTTTGCAGGCAAAACTTTTTTCGGCATCTTTCTATCTGTCTCCTCTTTGAGCATTTAACCACTACCAGTTTATCTACGCTTTTACCAAACCCCGCCTCCACGAGAAGCGGCGCATCCACAACTGCTATATCGCTTTTGCCAAGTGCGGCGATGGAACGCTTTATCTCCCTTATGACTTCGGGATGCACTATGGCGTTGAGCCTGCGCAAGGATACCGCCGGTCTTGCAAATACCCTGCCGCCCAGTTTTTTTCTGTCTATCTCTCCATCACCTTTTAAGACATCTCTGCCGAATGCCCCTATTATCCTCCTGTATGCCGGACGCCCCTTGCGGATGACTTTATGCGCTATGAGATCGGCATCGATAATCTTCGCGCCCAGCGATTTGAATATCGACGCTACAAAACTCTTACCTGTACCGAAATCGCCCGTCAGGCCGATTACTCTCACACGCCCGCTGCCCTGCATAACTTTTACCTCTGCAGAATCTTCTGATAGAGTTTTAGATATTCCCCTGCGGACGCCCGCCACGAAAAATCGAGCGCCATCACCGACTTTACAAGCTCCATCCAGACCGACCTGTTCTTATAAAGGGTAAGCGCCCTCTTCATCGCGGCGAAAAGATGGTCGGCCCTGTATTCGGAAAATGTAAATCCGTTACCCTGCCTGGTATTCAGGCTGAATTCCTTCACGCTGTCTTTCAACCCGCCCGTCTCCCTTGCTACCGGTATGGTCCCATACCTGAAACTTATCATCTGGCTCAAACCGCAGGGCTCGTATCTCGACGGCATCAGGAAAAAGTCTGCGGCGGCGTAAATTTTCTGCGCCAGCGTCGCGTCGAACTTCAGGTTCACGGACGTATTCTTATTATGGATATTGGCCATCCGTTCAAACAATATGTGATATTTATTATCCCCCGTCCCCAGCAGGACGAATTGCACCTTCATATTAAGAAACTCATCCACTATCTTAGCCAGAAGGTCGAGCCCCTTCTGGTCCGCAAGCCTCGATATCATGCCTATAAGCGGCATCTCGCGATCCACTTTGAGGCCAAGCTCTTTCTGCAATCTTTCCTTATTGGTATATTTATCGTCGATAGACCGGATGGAATATTGTTTGAATATCCGCGTATCGGTTTCGGGATTCCACGTCTTGTAATCGATGCCGTTCAGTATGCCGTAGAGAACTTTCTCCTTGTTCTTCAGGACGCCTTCCAGGCCGCAGCCGAATTCCTTCGTCAACATCTCTTTGGCGTAGGTAGGGCTCACCGTATTAACCGCGTCGGCGTAAACGATGCCTGCCTTCATGAGGTTAACCTTGCCGTAGAACTCGAAACATTCTATATTGAAGAGGATCCAGTCCAGCCCTGTCTTAGGATACTCATCACGGCCGAATATGCCCTGATAGGCAAGGTTATGGATAGTAAATAGCGTCCTGGTATTCGAAAAGAACGGATCATATTTATAAACAGTATTCAGATAGACGGGTATGAGCGCGGTCTGCCAGTCATTACAATGTATAATATCGGGTTTAAAACCTTCTTTCTTGCACCTCTCCAGCGCTTCCTTCGAAAAGAACGCGAACCTCTCCAGGTTGTCGTGATAATCGCCGAACTTGTCCCCGTAAAGCTCTTTCCTGTTAAAGTAATCATCATTCTCGATAAAATATGCCTTTACCCCGTCGAGGACGGCCGTATTGCCCTTTGCCTTAACACATCCGTATTTGGGCATGACCACCCTGACATCCGCGCCCAATTCGGCAAGCGCGATCGGCAGGCTTCCGGCAACGTCAGCGAGCCCGCCCGTCTTCGCGAACGGCGCAACCTCACTCGCTGCCACCAGCACTTTAAGTTTACCCATTAAACCCCCTCTTTTAAAAAATCCAAAATCCCAATTTCAAAATCCAAATCAATCGGTAAATCCAAATTTTTAATATTGGTTATTTAACGATTGATTTGTCATTGGGATTTTGTTATTTGTCATTATTGTTTATATGGTTCCATGTCAAGCCAGTTTTTACCTATCTCTACATGCGCCCCTACAGGCACCTTCAGCTTTATTATATCTTCCATCCCCGCCCTGACTATCTTGCACGCCTTATCCATCTCCGATTTAGGGACATCGAATACGAGCTCATCGTGGACCTGCATGGTCATCTTAGTCTTCATGCCGCCGGTCGAAAGTTTTTCGTCGATCGCTATCATCGCAACCTTTATCACGTCCGCGGCCGAACCCTGAATGGGAGCATTTATCGCCGTCCTCTCCGCAAACTGCCGTATCTGCATATTCTGGTTGTTTATCTCCGGGATATAGCGCCTGCGCCCCAGGATAGTAGACACAAACCCCTTCTCCCTGGCCTCGGCGACAAGGCTCTCCAGGTATCCTTTAACCTCGGGGTATCTATCGAAATACGCTTCGATAAACTCTTTCGCTTTATTTACCTCTATGCCAAGCGCCTGGGAAAGACCGTACGGGCTCATCCCGTAGACGATACCGAAATTCACCGTCTTGGCCATACCGCGCATCTCGGGTGTCACATCCTTCTCCGCTATATCGAATACGAGGCTCGCCGTATACGAGTGTATGTCACGGCCGTCCTTGAAAGCCTTGATAAGCTGTTTATCGCCCGAGAGGTGCGCCAGTATCCTGAGCTCGATCTGCGAATAGTCGGCCGAAAGTAGCAAATTCCCCTCCGAGGGGATAAAGGCCCTGCGTATCCGCCTGCCCTCTTCGGTCTTTACCGGTATATTCTGCAGGTTCGGCCCGCTCGACGATAATCGTCCCGTGGCGGTAACCGTCTGGTTGAAAGACGTATGGACGCGCCCCGTCTTCGGATTGACAAGCGCCGGCAGAGAGTCGGCGTAAGTAGATTTTAATTTCGCCAGTTCCCTGTATCTGAGTATCGCCTTGGGCAGTTCATGTTTTTCGGCAAGTTTTAGAAGGACTTCCTCGTTCGTCGAAATGCCGGTCTTCGTCCTTTTTATAACAGGCAGCTTCAGCTTTTCGAAGAGTATCTGTGAAAGCTGTTTGGGTGAATTTATATTGAACTCCTCGCCCGCTATCCCGTAGATCTCTTCGGTCAGCTTACCGAGCTTCGCCTCCATCTCTTTAGAAAGTTTCGCAAGGTATTCTTTATCGATCGCGACGCCGTTTATCTCCATTATGGACAGGACTTCGACCAGCGGTATCTCGACTTCGGTAAAGAGCTTTTCAAGGCCCTTCTCCGCCATCTCTTTAGCCAGTATATTCTTGAGCCTCAACGTCACGTCGCTATCCTCACAGCAATAATCCGAGACCCGCTTGACATCGACTTTATCCATCGTCGTGGCATTCTTACCTTTACCGATAAGCTCTTCGATGGGGGTCGTCATCCTGTGGCACAGGTATTCGAGAGAGATATCCTCCAGGTTGTGGTTCAACTTTGACGGATTGAGGACGTATGAGGCCACCATAGTATCGAAGCTTATACCCTCCAGCCTGATACCGTGATTGGCAAGCACTATATATTCATATTTTATATTCTGTCCTATCTTCTTTATCTTTTCATTCTCAAAGATCGGCTTGAGCAAACTAAGTACTTGCGCCGGAGTAAAACATGTATTCATCGGCACGTAATGGGCTTCGCCCACCCGCCACGAAAACGAGACGCCGACCGGCTCCGCCAGCATCGGGTCTTCGCTCGTCGTCTCAAAATCGAACGCAAATTCTTTTTGGCTCTTCAGCGCGGAGAGAAGCTCGTCGAACTCCTTATCGCTTTCTATTAACAGATAGCTGGATTTAAGAGTCCCCTTAGGCGTAACATCCTTAAGGAGCGATTTAAATTCGAACTCCTTGAAATATTCGAAAAGTTTTTTCTGGTCGGGCGATTTAAGCTCAAGCGCTTTAAAATCTATCTTTATCGGGACATTCTCGTCGAGGATAGCCAGCTCCCTGCTTAAGTAAGCCATATCCCTATTCTCTGCCAGGATCCGTTTTTTGGCGTCGCTTTTAACCTTGTCGATATTCTTATAGAGCTCATCGAGCGACCCAAATTGGGTTATTAACTCTACGGCCGTCTTTTCGCCTATACCTTTAACACCGGGTATATTATCGACTGCGTCTCCCATCAGGCTCATGATCTCTATCATTCTGCCCGGCTCAACGCCGTACTCTTCCTTAACCTTGTTCGAATCGTAGACGAGTCCCTCTTTGTGGGTGCTGTAAACCTTAATATGAGAATCGACTATCTGGAGCGCATCTTTATCGCCGGTAACGATGAACGTCTCGATGCCATTCTCCTCGGCCCGTCTGGCGATCGTCGCCAGGACGTCGTCGGCCTCATACCCCTGGACCTCGAATATCGGAATACTATAAGCGGAGACTATATTTTTTATATGCGGCAGCTGCCCGACCAGGTCGTCGGGCATGGGCTTACGCTGTATCTTGTAATCTTCGTACTTCTTGTGCCTGAACGTCGGACCCTTCATATCGAAAGCCACCGCAAGCATGTCAGGTTTCGTATCCTTAACGATCTTATTCAGCATCGTTACGAAACCATATATGGCATTCGTAGGCAGGCCCTTAGAATTAGTAAGCGCCCTTATGGCATAAAATGCCCTGTAGCAAAATGAATTACCATCGATAAGAAATAATTTCTTTCCGGACATTACACGGCAAGCCTTATAGGGTCAGAATATTGCAGGAACTCTTCGACATTTTATTTTTGGGATTAAGTTATCTTTCGAATTGCTTAAAAAGAAAGGAAAGATCAAATATTAATAGACTAAATTATACGGATTTATGCGCTTTTGTCAAGAAAAAAGTGGCTAATCGGCGCTTTTGATCGTCATCTCTACAACTACGGGTAATTCCCCGGCTTTAGTCTTGCGATACTGGACCGATACCCGGTCGAACTGGTTTATATCTTCGAGACCTATAGTATCGGCCCCCTTCACGATCTTCAGGTCCTCCGGCACCTTAAGAGTAACTTCATTGGTAGCGATTATAGGATCACTTTCAAGCCACCTCACTACAATAACCCCTCCAACCGTATCCAGAGACGCTATTTCGCCCTGAACGGCATAGATGGTCCCGTTATCGCCCTCATCCTCACCCGCACACGGCATCGCCGCAGCTAAGATGGCTATAAAAGCTACCGCTATTCGTAATGAAGCTCTCCAGCCTAAAGGCCGGGGTTTCCATTCGCCTGTTGGCGGAATCCTCCGAAGCAGAAAACCCTGTAATTCGACGTTCGTCCCTACCGCGACCTGCGCATTCATCCCTGAGCTTGAAAGCTCGGGGTTTTTTGCGAAGGAGGATAAATTAAGGCCTCTCGTAATCATTACATTTTATTATATCTTAAAGCTACTATCTTTACAAGCGCTAACCGCTGTCATTTCACCCCCCTCCTTCTTCATATTATCCGACAGGTAGTTGCCGGTAAGGTCGTCTATCGCCTGTGTCAGTTCCTGGATACGCAGCTCCCTCTCGAAACGCGCCCGGCTGTCTTTGGGCGGGGACGCGATAAGCTCGAACTGGAGGCGCTTGCGCTCGTAATACGCGCGCCGCAGATCATCGAGGATGTCGTTACGAAGCTGGGTATTGAGCCGCGAACGCACATCGATATTGGTCTGGTCGTCGCTCCAGATGAGATTACCAAGGTCCCAGGATACTGAAAAGTCGAGATTACTGGAATAGTCTTCCGGCCCCACCACCGCATAGTCCCGCGTAGCGCTGGTATAGATCTCGGTATTAGAGGAGCGATCGTTGCCCATTCCCACCGAAACTTTCGGCACCATTGCCTTGAGCCTCGACTCTCTATGCCAGTCCCTTATCTTATCCGGGCTCACATCCGAGAATTTGATCGCCGCCTGCTGTAATTGCCTGAAGGTCGGCTCGTTATCGAAGGTTATCCTGAAGGATTTAAGGTTCCTCTCCAGGTCGATATATTGATCGGCCGCGTATCGGCCGGGTTCCATCTTATACAACCCCTTCTCCGCCACCGACCACAGGGCCTTTTCATCGTCACTGCAAAATAGAAGGCTTGTGATACTGAACGCCTTGTCCGTCCCTTTATATAATTCGGACCAGCCGTTCTTTTTATCGTCGAACTCGAAGACCCCTCTGGTCGTGGCGCAATACAGGCTATCGGTCTTTCTTGAAACGAGTATATGGTTGATTATCCCGGCCGGTCCGCATCCCGGAAGCGCGCGCCAGGACTTTCCTTCGTCGTCCGAATAGAGCGCGGCCTTATCTACGCCTATATATACCCTTGTCTTTTTTATCGTCACGCAATTAACGCCGCGCGGCTGCCCTTCGGCTTCTTCAGGCTCCACCGCCTCTCCGGAAGAGTCATTGACGGCGCTTTCCGGCACGCTATCGACATATATCCTCTCCCACGCCGCCTCACCCGCCTTCCTTATATATAGCCCCTCGCCGCCTGCCGCATAGATAACATCTTTATTAAGCGCAGCGCACTTTATCCGTTTATTCCTGAGATTTGCGCTTATATCCTGCCACTTCAGGCCAAAATCCTCGCTTAAGAAGAGGCCCTTGACCGTGGAGATGACAACTTTTTTCGGGTTGTAACGGGATATATCTATCGAAAGGATATTATTCTTCTCCGGGATTATCGTCCTGAATACGTTGCGCCAGCCCTGGCCCCCGTCGTCTGACCGGAAGAGTCCGCGCCGCGTACCTAATAATATCGTACGCCCGTGGCCGGCTAGCGCAGTTATCTCGTTCTCACCCGGCGGAAGCAAAAAGACCTCTTCCCACCTGTCGGGTTGCGCGATATCTATCGATCTGTATAGGCCTGTTCTGGTGGCAAGATACGCGCCGTCTTCCTTTATTATCATAGCGCGGGCATCGACGTTCCTTATGTTGCCGTCCTTACCCACCCCTATCTCCTGAGAATAGCCTGATCCGGCCAGAAAAACTATGGCGAGCACAGTAACTGCGGTCTTATTGAACATGATATCCTCCGATTTGTAATTATTTAACTCTAACAAATCGTCCCAAACTGCTGTCATCTTACTCCCACAGCGAGGGACTACCTCATTAAGAGGCGCAGGATATCACTTATTTAATTTTTTGTCAAGAAGAATTTTATTATTACACAAATAAGACGATTAGATATCGTCGTTCTGAACGAGAGCGGATCCGTCCTTGTCATCCAGTTCTTCGAACTTCACATCATAACGCTTACGTTCCAACTTCGAGAATAGGCTATAAACGCAGGGAACGACGAGGAGCGTAAAGAAAGTCGAGACTATAACACCGCCTATGATCGTGATAGCCATCGGTATGCGGGTCTCCGCGCCCGGGCCTATGGCTAAAGCGGGCGGAACAGCTGCCGCGATCGTAGCAACAGACGTCATAAGTATCGGGCGGAGCCTTATAGGACATGCCTTTAATAGTGCCGGACGTACCTCAAGACCCGCCTCGCGCTGCTGGTTCGTAAAGTCGACGAGCAGTATAGAGTTCTTCTTCACTATGCCCATGAGAAGTATGATACCTATTATACTATATATATTCAGCGATTGGTTGAACATCCACAGAGTTATAAACGCGCCCGATATGCTAAACGGAAGAGCAATTAAAACCGACAGCGGGTGCAGGTAACTATTAAACTGCGAAGCGAGCACCATATACGCTATCAATATGCCAAGCCAGAATGCCAGCAAAAGGCTCGAGAATGACTCTTTGAAGGTTTGCGTGCTACCCGAAAAGACTGCCCTGTAACCTTCCGGGAGAACGCCCTTGGCTATCTTCTCCACTTCCTTAAGCGCATCTGTCTGAGATTTGCCGGGGGCGATGTTAGAAAATATAGTGATAGCCCGCTCCCTGTTGCGCCTGGTTATCGTTAGAGGGGTAAGCTTCTCAGTTATATCGACTACGTTTTTAAGCTGGACCAGTTCGCCTCTATTATTCCACACCCACAGGCGCTCGATGTCCTCGTTTTCGGTGCGCTGCGAAGGTATAAGCCTGACTCGCACATCGTAGCGGCGCCCGTCTTTAGTATATTTACCTATCCTTTCCCCGCCTATAAGGGCATTTATAGCACTGCCTATATTCGTTACACTAACACCCCTGTCATCGGCCTTCTGTCTGTTCGGGGTAACGCGTATCTCTGGAATTTTGGCCAGGAAGTCCGTATCGACGTCCATGACAAGATCCGACTTCTCCATCTTTGTGCGGATCTCTTCGGAATATTGCGCTAATTTTTCCCAATCCGGACCACGTATAGAAAGCTCTACGGGAAAACCTCTCTGGGCCGAGAAACCGGCCAATGAGAGATCCTGGATCGTCGCTTTGACATCAGGTATCTTATTCAATTCCGTCCTGAATAAGGTCATAAGCTCGCCTTGCGAAAGCGGATGCTTACCCGGAGGAACTACAGGCCTCTCCTTAGGCTCCATTAATGACACAAACATAACGCCGGAATTCACCTCGCCGCCGCTAAACCCGCCGATAAGAGAGAAGTACGCTTTCACTTCCGGCCGTGACATAATAAAGTCTTCGGCCTTTTTAAAACGCTCGTCGGTAAGCGTAATGGATGATCCCACAGGCGTCTGGAGACGGCACATGAACATGCTCATATCCTGTGAAGGCATGAACTCTTTGCGGATAGCTCCCAAAAAGAAGATCGACCCTATAAAGAATATAAGAGCAAGCATGACAACAAAAAACCTCTTAGCCAGCGCCTTATCCAGGAGCCACTTATAACCGGATGCCAGAGACTTAAAGCCTGCATCCACGCCCTTACCTATAAATGTATGACGGGCGCCGACCTCCAAAAATTGCGAACATCGCATAGGCGCGAGCGTAAGCGCCTCTAAAAGCGACAATGCAACGGCTACCGATATAGTCACGCCGTACTGGAAGAAGAATTTTCCTATAATGCCGTACATGAACGCTACGGGCAAGAATATGGCTATCAACGCAATCGTCGCCGCAAGAGCGGCAAATGTGATCTGTTTTGCGCCGCGGCGGGCAGCCGTAACTTTATCGACTCCCCTTTCGCGATACCGTACAATATTTTCGAGGACCATTATGGCATCGTCGACTACTATACCTATGGCAAGCGATAACCCAAGGACGGTAAACGTATTAAGTGTAAATCCTAAGAAATAAATGACTATGAACGTTCCGAGAACCGATGTCGGAATGGCAAGTAGAATATTGATTGTAGCGCTCCAGGAACCGAGAAAGAACCAGCACACTAAAGACGTAACGAGAGCCGAAAGGATGAGCGTGAAGATCAATTCCCGTATAGAGTCTTCACTGAACTTGGTCCGGTTATAACGGACGCCTATCTCGATATCTTTGGGTTTAAATTTGTTAATCTCCTCCAGGCGCTCTACTATCTTATGCGCTACATCAACCTCGTTTGCGCCGCGCTGTTTTAAGATGCCCAATGCCACGGTAGCCTGTTTGTTGGACCGCGCTATCCTTCGTATGTCGGAAAGCCCATCTTCTATGGACGCGACTTCTTTCAGATAAATCGGCGTAAATATCGGCTGTCCCGAGCGCTTTGGTATAAGCAGATTTTCGAACTCTTTAGTAGTTACCGCCTCGCCCATAACCCTGACGTTAAACTCTTTGGCGGGAGTTTCGATCCTGCCTGCGGGAACCTCCTCATGCTCCGCCTTTACAGCATCTACAACATCCTGGACGGTAAGTTGATAGGCCTCCAGTTTATCGGCATCGACCCACACCCGCAGGTTCCTCTCGACAAATCCACCCATAAATATATCGCCGACACCGTCTATCGTAGCAAACTGGTTCTTTAAATGATCCTTGACGTACGTCATTATGTCCTTAACCGGCATCGTCGAAGAAGATACGGCAAGCATAATTATAGGATGGTCCTCGGGGTTGACCTTAGTTATTATGGCAGGATCGAGATCTTTCGGGAGCGACCTCTGGGCCTGGTCTATCTTAGCCTGCACATCCTGGACGGCTACATCTATATTCCTGCTCAGATCGAACTCGACCGTAATCGTCGCGGCGCCTTGCCGCATAGATGACGACACCTCGCGCACGCCCTGGATGCTCATAAGCGAGTCTTCTACCACGTCTACAACGTCCGTCTCCATGACTTCGGGCGCCGCGCCTTCCCACGTCAGGTTTATGGTAACTATCGGGAAGTCGACGTCCGGGAGTTGGCCCACACCCAGCCGGGTATAGCTTATGATACCGAATATGATGAGAGCCGCCATCAGCATCCATGCGAATACAGGATTTTTAATCGACAGGTCAGAAAGCGTCATTCAAACTCTCCGTTCCGCTCTGGCCGATAGCGACACGCAGCTGCCAGTACTCGCGCTTGGCTTCGTACAAAGCATGGATATAACTCCTCTCGGCGTCCTCCAGCGTCTGGATGGACGTGAGGACTTCGAGGTTATTGACAAGGCTTCTCTCATAGTCTTTCTTTTGCAGATAGTAATTGAGTTTGGCCGTGGAATAAGCCTTCCTTAAAGTATCGTGGACCGTCATGGCGGTAACAAGGCTCACAAATGAATCCTTTATATCATATGGCGCCTGGCGCCTTGTCCTGTGATAGTCCTGCATCTTCTCATCTGCCTGCAAGTGAGCGGTCTTGGACCGGCCCAGGACCTCCGTGCCGTCGAATATCGGCACATCTATGGTAAGACTGATGTCCCAATCGGTGCCCTTATCGAAGGCGGTGCGCTGAGTGTAGTAATTTCCGTTGAAATTCACCTCCGGAAGGAAATCGCTCTCCACAACCCTGATATTCTCTTTAGCCAGCTGCCATGCGAATTTGGCGGCCTCCACGTCCGGCCGCGTGGTCGCCTTTGAGATATAATATTCCTCCGGCATCAGCTTAATGGGGAACGTGTATGTATCGACGATCTTGCCGACCGGCTGGCCGACCAGGAACCCCAGTAATTGCCGCGCCAGCACCTCATGGCTCCTGACAACCTCTATTGTAGCCTCTACACCGTAAAGCTGTGTCTTTGCATTCACGACTTCGCTCGGCCGCGACCTGCCCAGCTTCTCGCGGGCTATAAGCTCCTTGACGCGGTTCGTAAGAGCCTTCTTTGTCTTGGCCAGCGCCTTAAGATCCTCCCTCTTCTCCTTTAACAGATAAAAGGCATTGGCGACGTCGACAAGAAGAAGCTGCTCGGCCCTTATCTTCTCATCCGTGCGCTGGGTCTTTTCGTATTTCGCGCCCCTTATGCCCGCTATCGCCTTGAACCCATTGAAGAGCGTCTGGGTTACGTTAAAGTTCCTGGTCGAGCTCCTGGGCGGCTTAAGCGATCCCATGGACGTGCCTTTATCATCCGGCACTGTCTCCTGATAATCCAGCGAAACAAAAGAAATATGAGGAAGCAATATCGACAATGCCTCCAGGAAATGCGAGTCGGCCTCTTTTATGAGATCGGCATTGATCGCGATAATTTCGCTCTGAAGAAGGGCCATCCGGTAGCACTCGGCGAGCGTAAGCGCGCCCGGTACCTGAACTTCCGGATATAGCGGCGGCGGGACAAATTTTTCGCCATACGCCGGGCCGCTCATGTAAACAGGCATCCCTTTCTCATCTTCCGGCCCTGTTCCCTGCGGCGCGTATTCGATCACAGGCGCGGCGGCCGCTTTGATAAGAGCCGTTGCCGCTTCGACAGGCGCGCTCACCGGTGCCGATGCCGGTACAGGCGCAGGCGCTGGCGCCGCGTCAGACGGCCCGGAGGGCTCCGCTTTAACAGCTTTGCGGTTTTTTACCGATACAGGCGTACCCTCGCTCAGTACATCATCCGGCTTACAGCTCAATATAAACACGCATGTTATTATAAATAGCATTATCTTCTTCATAACAATCAATCTTTCTGGTCTTTCATCCTGTCCTGCACGAGCATCAATATCCTCAGATATTCCGCCCGTTCGGCATCCGAGACAGCTCCGAATATCTTCATTATAACTGCTTTCTTATGCTCAGCGGCTGACTTAACTATCCTGCTTCCCTTAGCGGTCGGCCTTACCTTAATAATGCGCCTGTCTTCGGCATCGCTTTCTCTGGTCACATAGCCGTCTCTCACGAGCCTATCTACTATACCTGTCATCGCCGCTGTAGTTACGTTCATGAGCCGCGCCAGGTCCGACATCCTCAATTCATCCTCCCTGGTAAGCACATCGAGAACAACCAGCTGAGGGATAGTTATTTTTACCTTGTAAAATTCTTCACTCTGCTGTTTAACAAATTTCCGCATGATGACCGGCATTACTTCCGTAACTTTGTCCGCGAATTCCGATAAAGACATATGGGTCATCCTTAACCTCCTTGATATTTAAGTATATTAAATATCAGCAAAGTAAAGTATATCATCAAAAAAAATATTGTCAAGGATTTTAATTCTCTATACGGCGGGTAAACGAAAAAGGATTATTCCCAGGCGTTTTTATACCAGTTCAGCGAAGCTTCGGCAAGCGAAATCTCGCCGCCCTCATCTTCTCTGTATCGCTTTTGATAGTCTTTTATAACGTCGAGCTCCGCAAGAAAATTTTTCGCGAACGTCCTGGGTTTGTCCCAGAATTCGACGCCGATCTCGTATGTATCCATGGTGTCGCCGGGCCTGGCATGTTTTATCTTGCCTATTATGAAGAAGAGCTCATCGCGCAGTTTCATCTTTACTATGATATTAGAGCCCATCTCCAGGTCCCGCCTGGCGGAGATAAGCGCGCCGCCTTCCGAAATATTGAGGGTTATAGAGGACTCTTTAGGCCGCTCATCCTCTGCCTTGTATTCCAGTGGGCAGTAGATGGGGTATCTTGGGTGCCTGCGCCGCTCCAGCTCTACTTTTTCTGACATAGCCTTTTCCTAGTCTCGCGTAAAAGTAAGTATACCATATTACCGCAAAAAGACAAGGCGGCCTATGCTCAGTTTTTCATTCCTAACACCCGTATTTTGCTTAACCATGCTGTAACCATGCGGATACTTGACAAAAAAACAAAAAGAAAGTATAATTATATTATCTGGAGGAGTAAAACGTTATGCACGTAGGGCAGATAATACATAAGCTGCGCACCGCGAAACAGATGACTTTGATCGAGCTTTCCGAAAAATCTGGCGTTGCCCTGGCCACCTTAAGCAGGATCGAAAACGGGAAGATGACCGGGACGTTGAAATCCCACATAAAGATATGCGCGGCGCTCGGCATAGTACTTCCCGACCTCTATAAAGAACTCCCTTCTTCCAAAAAACTTCTGGAATTAAAGCCTAAGGGAACCGACCGGAAGGTTTCTGTCCACGACAAAAGATCTTCATCGATAATACTAGCCTCGAACATCCAGGGCAAGGCCATGCTGCCGCTTTTGATAACTCTGGCAAAAGGCGCCCGGACCGGTACGGAAGAAGGCAATCACGGGATCGAGAAATTCGTATATCTTTTGGACGGGAAAATCGATGCAGAAATAGGCGAAGAATTGTATAGTCTTGGTCCAGGCGACACGATCTACTTCGACTCTTCCGCGCCTCATCATTTCAGGAACGTTGGGGCCGGGGAGGCCCGCATAATCTCCGTGACCAGCCTGGCAGTAAAATAATCCGCCCGAATCTTACCTGTATCCATACGTCGTCAGATGCAGCGGGTAAGATGTTTCAGTCCTGTACCCGGAATCCTTAAGCATCTTTTCAAGCATCACGCATGTCTTCTTGCCGGAGAGCACGTGATACGATGCTATGGCAAACCGGGGATGATATCTTTTCATGATGGCACGCGCGCCTTTAAGCGCCTCCACCTCGGCCCCCTCGACATCCATCTTTATGAAGTCGACCTTTGTGACACCATTTCTTCCAAGCTCGGCATCGAGCGTGGTGACGAGGACGTCGCACGAAAGCTTATTATGGTCCAGGCCGCCTGCGAATAGATTTCCACTCTGGGATCCCCCGGAAAACTTTAACTTATCCTCGCTGGACCAGACGCCCTTCTCTACAAGAAGGACATTTTTCAGGCCGTTCAAGGATATATTCTCTTTCAGTTTTCTGAAAAATACCGGGTCGGGCTCGAACGCTATGACCTGCCCCCTTAGGCCGACGGCCCGGGCGGCATATAATGTAAACTCACCTATATACGCCCCGCAATCGACGATCGTATCGCCCTCTTTTATCCTGTATCCGGCAAGATAGCCGGGGATGGACCTCTGGAGATCGTCGGCAATATTCTCGCGGCATTTAAATCTTACGCCTTTTGGGAAAACGAATTCATACAAACCCCGCCGGTAATACATGCGGAAACCGTTCCCCGCGACATGCTTGTTGTTATAATAAAATTTGTAGAAAGCGGACTTTAACATCTCCCTGATGGGGCCGGCGGGGATCAATCGCGAAAGAGTCTTATCAAGTTTTGGCATCGGAACGTCTCCCGGAGATCAAAAAAGCGTATATATAAAAGGCGCTAAGGCGGATGATTCGGTAAAGACTATCAAAAGGCCAAGAAGTAACAGTAAGATGACTACCGGGACCATCCACATCTTTTTGCGGACCTTTAGGAAATCCCATAACTCCCTGAATAATGATGTTTTGCTCATAGTTCTCCTTCTTAAAATTGCTTTTCCAACCTCTCTTTGGGCGATACTGCAGGCGCATGCTTCACCCAGTAACTTGTGATATCTTTATCTATCTTCCTGTTAAGAGGATCTTTGCCCAGGGCCTTCATGACAATAGCTATCGGCGTAATAAACAAAAAGTATATTAACGCAAGGATGATCCTTGTGTTTATCCAACCGATGGCATGCCCAACCTTCTTGAATATTATAAACACCGGTTTCATGCTCTTTGGGGCCGCCAGGGCCATCAGGGCGGTGACGACGCCGAGGCCGAGGAACCATGTATACCAGGTTGCCCGGCATTTGAAATAGTTGACTGCGCCCAGCGCCAGAAATATTCCGGCCGACGCCAACCCGAACTGCCTCAGATCTTTTAATTCCGCACGCGGTTTTGCCATATCGGATCAATCCAATTCGAATTTATTTACCTCTTCCAGCTTCAACAGCTCCCGCGGCTGTCTCGTCTTATCGATCAGGAAAGAGCCCATGACCAGATAGTCCATATTAGTTCTCATAAAACACCTGTAAGCATCGTCCGGCGAGCAGACGATCGGCTCGCCCCTTACATTGAAAGAAGTATTTATAACCATCGGGCATCCATGGTCCTTATAAAACCGGTCCAGTAATTCATAATAGAGCTCGTTATCCGCCCTCTTTACCGTCTGCACTCTTGCCGAGTAATCCACATGGGTAACGGCGGGTATCTCGGACCGTTTCGCTTTAAGCTTGTCGAATCCCGCAAAATCGGCGGAGGCGCTTGTCCTGTCCCTCTTGCTTTCCGCTACCGGCGACACGATGAGCATGTAAGGGCTCTCGCAATTGAGCCCGAAATATTCGCCCGCCTTCTCCAGAAGCACCGTAGGCGCAAATGGCCTGAACGACTCCCTGAACTTTATCTTCAGGTTTATGACAGACTGCATCTCCCGGGAACGCGGGTCGCCCAGGATACTCCTCGCGCCGAGAGCGCGCGGCCCGAACTCCATCCTGCCCTGGAACCAGCCGACCACTTTCTGGCCGGCGAGGAGTCCGGCGGCCACTTTCGGGATCTCGCCGCGGCCGATCTTTTCATACGGCAGGTTATTCGTATTCAGGTACGCTTCTATCTGGTCGTCGGAGAATGAGGGGCCCAGGAGGCTGGCTTTCTGAAAATCTTTATCGCGGCCGGCTGCCGCGCGCGGCTTACCCATATATTCATACCAGCCTATAAGAGCGGCCCCCAGGGCTCCGCCCGCGTCAGAGGCCGAAGGCTGTATCCATATCCTCTTAAAAGGTCCCTCGCGCAATATCTTCCCGTTAGCGACACAGTTCAAGGCGACGCCGCCTGCCAGACAGAGATTCTCCTCACCTGTCGCTTTATAGACGTGCCGGACCATCCTCATTATGACCGTCTCTGTAACAGCCTGGATGGAACGGGCTATATCCATGTGCCTCTTATCGATCTTAGTTTCACGCTTGCGCGGCCGGCCGCCGAAGAGAGCATCGAAGTTTGCGTTAGTCATCGTGAGTCCGGCGCAATAGTTGAAGTACTTCATATTCAGCCTGAACGAACCGTCATCCTTAAGGTCTATGATATTATCGAGTATCTTATCGACATATCTGGGTTCGCCGTAAGGCGCCAGGCCCATCAGCTTATACTCTCCGGAATTAACCTTGAAACCGCAATAGTAGGTAAAGGCGGAATATAGGAGCCCAAGGGAATGCGGGAACCGTATCTCCGAATCGAGCCGCAGTGAATTGCCGCTCCCCTTACCAAAGCTTACCGTGGCCCACTCGCCTACTCCGTCTACCGTGAGGATAGCGGCCCTGTCGAACGGCGAGGGATAGAATGCGCTTGCCGCATGGGAATGGTGATGCTCGGGAAATATTATGGTGCCGCTATAACCAAGCTCTTCGGAAATATGATCCTTTATAAAGAGCTTCTGTTTTATCCAGGCGGGCATCGCCGCTATGAAAGCGTTGAGTCCGGACGGGGCACAGGCGAAGCAGGTCTCCAGGAGTCTCTCGAATTTGATAAAAGGCTTCTCGTAAAAAGCGACCAGGGCCAGGTCCGGTTCTTTTATGCCGGCTTCGCGAAGGCAGTAGGCTATGGCATTCTTGGGAAAACCGGGGTCGTGCTTTATCCGTGTAAATCTCTCTTCCTGCGCGGCGGCCAGGATCTCACCGTCCCCGATAAGCGCGGCGGCCGCATCGTGATAGAAGGCAGATATGCCCAGGATGTATATATTTTTCATCTTATAGGTAAGACTTTACCAATTCCGCTATCTCCGAAGCGATAAGCTTGTTGCCTTCGGCATTACAGTGAAAGTCGAATGGCGCGAAATAGAGTACTTTCCCGTTCCCCACGGCCCTGAAAGCGCCCGTAAGGTCCCGGAACGGTATCGATAACTTCCCGCATTCTTCCTTTAACACATCCCTCATCTTCATCGTAACGGTAGGGTCGTAAACCTGCGAGTAGCTTGGGAAATAGGCAAGGACGAGTCTTGTATCATTAGCCGCGCAGAAGCTCTTCATCCCGTCAAGTGCGGCCAGATAATTAAGAATAGCGTTCTCCGTCTCGCAGGTAAACGGCTCGTTCAGCACCTTGCCGTCGCTGACAACCGTCGTCTTCTTAAATAGCGCGACATTCTCGTCGTATCTCCTCCCGAGCCTGTCCAGGACCGATTCCCTCTCCCCGCCTTTCTGCCCTCTCTTGAAGAGTTTATAATTTTTGTACTTTATCCTCAATTTTATGTCTCCGATGAGCTCGCCTATCGCTGTCTTTGTAAGGAACCATTCGGGTATCTGCGCAGGCACGCCGCGGAATTTCATATAGAGCAAATCGCTCCTCTTCTTGCCCATTATCTCGAATATATCGTTAGTGACAAAAACTAAAATTACGATATCGGGCTTTAGCGGCATAATGATCTTTAACATGGCTAACTCTTTATCGATGGATCCTCCGCCCCGCGCCACACTCAATATCTCGGCTTTACGCCCGTCCGAGACAAGTATATCTTCCAGATACGACGGGTAGGTCTCTTTGTTGGCCACAAAATAACCGTCGGTAACGGAATCGCCGAGCGTAACTATCCTTTTGACCCCCGGCGTCTTTTGCAGCTGCACTTCCTTGCCGCGCATACCGTAAGAATTTGTCACAACCGTATACGGCTTAAAACCGTATTCCATTATAATTGTCTCATTGCGCGGGTATAGGCCGTCCTTGGCGGAGAGGAGAAAATTGAATGAACCGTGGGGGAACCCGAAGAAGAGCCTTAGCGTGCCTTCGAGGGCAATGAGAGGCACTGCGATAATTATGATCATTGCCAATAGCCATATTAATGTTTTCCGCATATCGGCAATTATAACATAGCGGGCATCTTTTGTGGTATTCTATTCATTACTTAATTCGAGCGTCCCGAAACGGATCTTTTCCGGTTCGCTGAAAGCATCTATCGACCAGTTGAGTTTCCTGGACTTATTATTTTTGTTCTTGCCGTGGATCGACACCGAAAACGCGATCTCTCTATTCTTACCGGGACCAAAACCTTTGACTGCCTCGAAAGGTATCCTGGCCTCTATCGTATAACCGCCGTCTGCCGGCTTTAGCGCGTAGGTTATATTATCCGGCGCTTTTTGTATATTTCCCCACGCCCAGGCCTGCGGGGCATTTCCGGATGCCGGCGGCGTGAAACCGAACTGGTAGTCGCCGGGGTTTCTGTCGAAATAGAACCCGTCTTTATTGGTATCGAAATATAGCTCTACGCATGAATCTTTGTAAATATTACCGCCTGTATGAGAGACAACGATATTGTCGTCTTTGACGCGTCCGGCGATATAAAGATTACGACCGTCATGGCCCAGATAGAAGGCGCCGCTCAATTCATTATCATCCCTCACATATCCCACGGTCATCTCTACGTTCCGGTTATCCTTCGTCGTAAGTACGATCCGCGCGGCGGCGGGATCGGTTTCCCATTCGGCGATATCTCCGTCGATCTTTTTCGGAAGGGCGATCTTTTTAACGACGACTTTATCGCCGGGGTTGCCGGAGGTCGTACACAAACCCGAAGGCTCGCCCTGCCAGCCGGGCTTAAACCCCGCCAACGCGATGCCCTTCTCCACATGCTTATTCCGCATGAAGTATTGCCATATAAGGCCGGAGCGGTAATTCTCTATCATAAGCAGGGTCAAGCCCTGGTCTATCGATATATAATGAGGCGATGCCCATCTTTGCCCGATATTGAAGGCATCGGTCAAGCCGTATTTGCCGAGCGCATTCGGCACTTTGTCATACATATATTTGTAATCGGCTATGGCGAAGTCCGGCGCAAGCGGTATCGAGCCGGCCACCGCGTAGGGCGCTATCGTTCCGTCGTGAAAATTCCGGCCGGGTTTTGCCCCGAAGTTCCTGTATCCGCCCTGAAAGAACGAAGCACTCAGGCCCCAATAGCCTTCCTGGTACGACATATTCGATCCCGCCTTATCCCGGCAGAACCGCTTGTTGGCCCTGA
This sequence comes from Candidatus Omnitrophota bacterium, assembly GCA_041650935.1. Lineage (GTDB taxonomy): Bacteria > Omnitrophota > Gorgyraeia > 2-01-FULL-45-10 > 2-01-FULL-45-10 > FEN-1322. The sequence goes on along the minus strand of JBAZKH010000001.1, from coordinate 406,531 downwards.
CGGCCTTGACCGCATTCTGCCAGTAATCGGCGTATTTGTCATGCTTTCCGCGGAGATCAAGCCACGCCAGAGGAAAGAGGTACTGGAAGAGACTGCCGTCGGCGACGTAGATCATCCTGGATCCACCATAAGCGGAGACGGGTCTTACGAACGAATCCCAGCAATCCGGAGGGATCGCGTATGCAGGCGATCCCATGGCAAGTATGTAACATAATATACCTTCCGAAAACGAATCGATACGGCCGGAAAATCCCTTCTCGGGTTTCCACGACATCTGCAGGGTCTTTTCTCCGTCTAGAAACCACTGCCAGTTGGTCTGCCTGTAAAGTTCATCGGCGATGCTTTCGACTTCCGTACCCTTGAAATATTCGCCGGCGGTGATCGCCCCCGCGAGGAATATGGCCGTATCTATGCAGCTGACTTCGCTGGACCACATCCTGCTGCAATTTCTGACATTGATATAGTGGTAGGTAAACCCTTCCGTCTCCTCGAGTTCCCTGAATGTCCTGAGAGTCTTGAGCGCGAGCGAATACGCCTCCTCCCGCGTAATCCAGCCGCGTTCCGAGCCTATCACCAGGGCGGAAAGCATAAAGCCGGATGCCGCGTTCGTAGCCGGCGCGCACTCTTCGGTCGTGTTCAGGGTAAGGCCCGTATTCGCGAAGGTTTCGTTCATGAAATAATCGAAGGCTTGCCGCTCGACCTTATCGAGGAACTCATCGAATTCCGCGGCATGCACCGGGCAGGAGAGCGCTAAAGATAATGCGATTAATGAAGTAATTATGAATTTTGCAGTATGCGGCATGCGCTAATATTAATTGCTGGCGGGAAAAATGTCAATAGCAATAATATTCACACGCAAGAATCTTTACTTCTTCACATCCCAATTGGCGCAGCGCGCGTAAAGGATAAGGTCGGCTTCTATGGTCGGAAGATCGTCTTCCGGGATCTCCCGCTCAAGCACGCCTTCACGATAGACCAGTTTCATGGCCTTGGCGTACTCCCTATTGCCGATGAGGGCTCTTAATTCCGTGATCAGGGATTTAGTAAAGAGATTGATTAAGTACCTGTGGATCCGGCGTCGTTGAAAGTGATAAAAAGTTATATTTTATACCAAAAACATTGCCGGGAAAGCCGCGTTCCCGGCAAGAGTTTATCCCGGGAAGAAATTGCTTCTATTAACTGGAGCTTGTTGCCTGTACTCATTTTTTTTCGCGATCATAGACCCACAATAGTCCATCTCTACATAACCTCACCAAGTAAAATCGTGGCAAATAATGGTGCCTTTTAGGGGTGGTCGAGCTATGACTCCTTTGAATTTCCTATTTAATGATCTTTATAATACCTATTTTATCACGATTATCTGGCAATCTGGCATTTGCTTCTTTGGTTTTTTATGCTCTTAATTGTTAAATTATGCAGCCCACAACACCTGAACCGCCGTCTTTAGTTGCTCATATTTATAAGCTTCTATAGGCATAGCCTTCAAAACCTGTTTTATCAGATTAAGAAGCTTAACGATCGGATCCATTCCATCGTTTACTATTTGATTAATATAGTCGCCTATTTCTTTTTTTGGCATATGGCCGGATAACAGATGGGCCAGTAATCTATAATAAGGTGAGCTTTCATCGTTTGCTTCTTCTCTGCTTATTGCCCGCGCGACAAGCAATTTACTAAGGGTATCCGATATATAATTTTCATACACTCCTTGACCGATAAATTTTTCAACATCTATCCGCTCAAAGTTCATAAATCTTACACTTTTTAAATGGTTAAAAGAGTCTCTTACGGCCATAACCTCATTATTATTAAGATCGACCGTCATAACAACTGATTTCTCGGGATTTTTAATCATCGGCGCAAGATCTGATAGATTGTTATATACCCTGAGTCTATCTCCAAAAACACGTCCTAAGCCATTTTTAAATATTCGCAATGTATCTTTCGGAAATAACGAGGTGGGCATAAACACTTCTATTTCCTGCTCCTTTATCCTGGCAGCAATAGCCTCTATTTCTGAATCATCTGGTTTCGGGAATGCGAATACGCCCAGCATCGCAAGAACAGACATCGTAGTATCGTTTATTCTTGTATCGACAGCCGGGTTTTTCGTATCGATTGATTCGCCGTTCCAAAGCCTGTCAAAAGTAGCGTCGCTTACTTCTCTAACTAACCCTTTTTCATCCAATAATCCTGACCGGTTGACTTTGTCACGGATATTTGCTTTCTGTGCTTTATCTACACTTTCTTTTTCGATCTTATTAATCGCCTCACCCGCTTCTTTTCTAACTGCTTCATCATTATCATTGTCCCTCATTGATCTCAAGACCGGCAAAGCCTCTATAGCTGCGCTGCCCATCTCTCCTAAAGCATGGGCTGCTCTTTTTCTGGTAAGCCATCTTGTATGCTGCGCCATTTCAAGAATGGGTGCAACTGCGGGCTTGCCTATTTTGACCAAGGCCTGTTCAACTAATTGGTGTACCCACCAATTATTTTCGTCAAAAACTTTCATTAAATACGGCACGCACTCTGCTGGGATAGTATTTCTCGTACCAAACAAATAAAGCGCTTTATATCGCGTGTCAAATTTATCACTTTGAATATTTCTTAGTAATTGCGCAAGATCATTCCTTAATACATTTTGTTCTTCTATCTCTTGCAACGCCTTTGCAGCTGCATATCTAAAAAATTCGTATGGACTTGACAGTAATTTTATTAGTTGCTTTTCATCGTTTATAGTCCATATAACTGGTGGAATGCGTATGCCAAAATGAGTTCTCCCATCAACATATCCTGACATGGACAATTTTTTGTTTTTTGCTAATAATTTTACAGGCGTTGATACTTGCATTAACGTCAACATTCTGGCATCTCCGACGAACCCTGCGACATACTCAGATGCACTGCTCGTACCACGAACCGTGCCTCTAATTAAAGGACTAGTAACAGGGCCTATGATTTTTAAGGTAGTTTCGGGGTTAAGATCAGATAATGCGTTCAAAATTTCGATGTAGCTTTTATTGTCAAAGACTCCCGCAATTTCCTCTTCAACTCCCCAAGCTTCAAGAAGTTCTTCTTTTTCTGTATCCGTAATCCATCCAAACACGCTTTTACTATTACAATACAACAAAAGAAGCACGGCCCTGTTTTTTCCATTAAATTTTTTAATAAGTCTAAGAAATTCCGATTTATCGTATTTTGAAATATGTGATTTAAACAAATCACAAGATCGCAAAGGCCCAACGTAGGGAAGCGTTTCTGCGCTAATAGCATCAATAAGCACATCGACACCAATATCCCCATATAGCTTAAGTAATTTGTCAAAATCACCTATCGAGATCAATTTATGTGCATTTAATACTTCAATATATTTATCACCATATTGGGCAATAAGATACTCCCTTGCAATTGCACTGCGCTCATGCCATGATAAAAGAATATTTGTGGCATAGCCCCTTATTTCTTTGTTACTGCTTTTTAACGATATATCGACCAAAGGTTTAACGGCACGCACATCACGTGCTAAGCCCAGTCCTATTGCTGCAACACTCTTAGTTCCCACATCGCCATTTGTCAGTAAACGAACTAAGACTTCTATAGCTTCATCGCTCCCAATCCTGCCCAAAGCCACAGTCCACGCAAGATTTAATGCCCCAGACCTTTCATCTAAACTTCTAATTATAGGCCGCACCGCGCTTGCATCACCTATTGCACCTAGAGCCTCTACTACTTTATTTTGGTAATAATAATATGTGTCTTTTTTATTTAACAATTTTACTAGAATAGAAACTGCTTTTTTGTTACCTATTTTACCAAGCGCTTCTGCTATAAAATTATCAAATGGTGGTGTATCAGGATTCCCTATTTTCTTTTCATAATTTTGCTCCAGATACTTAATCAATATGTCCACAGCCCTGTCATCCCTGATTTCGCCAAGTGCTATAATGGAACATTCGATCACATAAAAATCGTCCGGATAAATACTTTTTTCAACTGCGGTTATTAACACAGGAACTGCGGGATTGCCAATTTTAGCTAATTTTCTAACTATTGCCTCACGTTCTTCCTCATAAAAATCGCTTGAACTATTAAGTTGACGCGCCTCACCGAAAATTTGTCTAACTTTTTCTTCAATTGATACCGACCCGTATTCTTCTTCCTTACTTTCATTATCATTTCCTGTAACCACACCCGGCCCCATCGGCGGCATCTCTCTGACCAGCTTTTCTAATTGTGCCGGCGTCAACGAAGATACCTTGGGCTTTGTTTCATTATTGACAACGGCCGGTTCTTGTATAGACTCGCGAATCATTTCGGTGGATTTTCCTTCTGTATTCCGCTTCGCTTCCTTCTGTTGGCCAATCTCTGTTTTCTGAGTTACCTTATCTACCGGCTTGCTACACGAGGAGAGAATACTTGTTGCACCAGCCAGTACCAGCGCCATGATCCTTTTGAATATACTTTTCTTATCTATACCTCCGGCGGCATAGTCGTTCCTCAATTCCAAATTAAGGAAATCAACTGGGGAGAGATTTTGTAAGCCGGCGATAGATTCTATTCGACGCTTTTCTTTTAAAGAGCTAACGGCTTCATCCAATAAATTCCAAAGCCTTCCGTCTTTAATTGTTGTTTTAAGTCCGCACCTGGCGCCTATTTCATGGATCAGATCTTTTTCTATTATCGCTTCTACGTCGATATTCCAGGGCTTGTCTTCGGAAATGTTTTGATATAACGGCCTTGGCAGTAAGATATATGTGGCAAACTGGCTTGAGTGGGCGGTCACCATCACTCGCTGGCCATTTATGGTTATGGCGGGCAGGGCGCCTTCGTCATACGGTATAAGTATGATAGTACCTTCCAACCGGTCTACGCCTCCAAAGACGTTCTTAATGCTTTCTATGTTTTCCCGACCTACTCCAAGTTGTTCAAGGTATAAATAAATACGGCCGAGAACATTGTCATAGCCTGCGGGATTGGACATCTTCTTCTGTGCATTATTATAAAGAGGGTCTATTACGGCTGTAAGGGCATCTACTGCGTACTCTCCTCTTTCCATGCGCTCGGCTATCCATGGATCTATAGCTTCGCAATTCGATGTAGTTATCTCGTGTGCTGTATATAGTTCTACGATCTCCCTGTCTTTGCCGTCGATCGATCCATGGGCAAACTTTACAGTGCCTTTTTTTAAGGCTTTTCTCATCAAGGTTTCCGGCACAACGGATATAGAATGCCTCTCATCCGTTTTAACCTTAGAAAGCAGGCAGTAGTACCATCTGTCATCCTGGCCGTCTTTTCCGGGGATGCGGGCCTTAAATATATAAAAGTCCTTACCTGCCGCTATATTTTCATCTTGTAATTTTTCTTCGAGGGCCTGGTCGAAATTTATAATGCCGGCTACTTTTGAGGAAAATACGGTCTTTTCCGAAAATGACCGTTCGCCCAGCGTTCGGATATTGGCGAGAGTTAATACGTCGATCCCTTTCAACGCTTCAGTAATCCCTATCTGGATCTGCGCGGCTTCCTTAAACTCTTTGCCTGTCATTCGATCGAACCGGGTCAATGGCGCCAGCGTGGATGTATTAGTCTGCACCTCTGAAGCAAAAGTAATATGATTGAATATAAAACACATTATTACGACAACAGATATTGTTCTTTCACGGATTTTCATTTCTAATCCTCCCATGTTTTTATATTGCTAACTTACTTAATCTCCTTATTTATAAAACAAAAATGCCTGGCAAACCTGCCAAGCATTTTAATCTGTTCCTTCCAAAATTCTACTAAAGTATAGATAAGGTTATCACAAAAACCAAGGTTGTCAACAAAGAAAAACTATATTTTTGATGTCTTAACATTTTAAGAAAGGCTTTCGTACGCAAGCCTTTCATTTACCTATAATTACCTTTATAAAATCCTCTCAAATCAGAGGACTGAGAAACTGGGGTTCCGCTCGCATTAGCCAAGATGAAACCTCTCTGTTTATATAAGTATCTATTATAGTGGATTTATAGCGATAAACAAGAAATTAATTGCTGCCGGTTATAATGTTCCCTTTTTCGTAAGCCAGCAGGAACGCGCTCACTATGACAGGATCGAACTGCGCGCCCGAGCAACGCTTAATCTCCGCTATCGCGTCCTCTATCCTCTTTTTCTTCTTGTAGGGCCGGTCGGTAGTGATGGCGTCGAACGCATCCGCGACGGAGATGATCCGCGCGATCAGCGGTATATCGATACCTTTAAGCCCGTCCGGATAACCGGAACCGTCGAAGCACTCCTGATGGTGGCGCACCTCGCGCGCGACGTCGGCCAGTTCCTTGATCGGATGGAGGATCGTCGCGCCGATTATCGAATGCTTCTTTATCTCTTCGAACTCCTCCGGCGCCAGCTTACCGTGTTTGTTCAGGATGTGGTCGGGAACGCCGATCTTACCTATGTCATGGAGAAGCGCCGCTATTTGCAGCGTCTCCCTGAAATTCTTGTAGCCCGCCATCTCGGGGATACCCTCGAGCTCCCTGGCGATCGCCAGGCAATATGTCGTGACGCGCTCTGTGTGGCCGTGCGTATACGGGTCCCGCGCGTCGATCGCCGCGGCCATCGCTATCGCCGTATGGATAAATATGCGGTGCTCGCGGACATATAGCTCTTTTATCTCCTCGATCTTCTGCTGTAAGTTCTCGATGAGGAGCGCGTTCGCGATCGCCATCGCGGCATCGTTGGCCAGCGTGACGAAGAAGCCCATCTCCTCCCTTGTAAACGTCTCGCCCGAGATCTTCTCGCCCAGGACGAGCACACCCAGGAGGTCGCGTTTGAAATAACACGGCACGCAGAGCCTCGCCTTTATAAGGTCCATCTGCTTTTTTATGAGCAGGAGCTTGTCGTAAAGTTCGGGCTGGCGTTCCAGTATCTCGCGATTCCGCAGGCCCAGGATGACATCGTCATAACGCAGTATGCCCGTCTCTGATATAAGGTAACTCTGCTTTTCGCTGAATACGCTGATGAGCGGGTTGTCCGCCACCAATTTTATGAACCCTATCGGTATCTTTACGCCCTGCGAACCTTTGGAATCTATAAGGATATATGAGTGCCTGTGTTCCTTGAAGAGCAAAACTGCCGTGTGCGTAACCTTGAGCTGCTCGTCGATCGTCTTCACGATCATCTTGATGAGATGTTCCGGCTTCTTGAACCTTATCATGGTCCTGGACGCCTTCTCCAGGAAAGCCTGGTAGTCGTATTTTGGAGTCGGGTTCGCCATCTGCAACCTTTCGTTAGCCGGATCCCCTGCCTGGCCGGAAAGATTTCCGTTCCGGCTCACGGAGTTCTCCACAAATATATTATGGAGCTTATCCCAGCTTGGCGCTTTTCTAGGTTTATCCATTAAACGGCTTCTCCTTTATTTTAAATTATTTTCCACGGCGCGCTCCAGATGGTCGAGAACGAGTGGTTTTGTTATATATTCGCATGCGCCAAGCCTGCAGGCCTCGTCCATCCTCTCCTGGTCCTCGAGAGCCGTCACCATAACAACCTTTATCTTCTTATCAAGATCTTTGATATGTTTCAGCGCCGCTATACCGTCCATACCCTTCATCTTTATGTCGAGAAGGATCAGGTCGGGCCTGTCATTTTTAACTGCCGTTAACGCATCCTCACCGCTCGAAGCCGTAAGGACATCATATCCCCTCTCCCTGAAGAAGCTCTGCACAAAGTCGCATATGTCGCGTTCGTCGTCGACTACCAGTATCTTCTTCATCGCTCTCCTCCATGACTATATTATCATGAAACCACCAATAACCAGGAAACCTATTACGACGTAAAGGCCTTGTTTATAAGTCCCTCCAAATCCTTGAGCGATGATATCGGTTTGTCGAGACAGGCGTACGCGCCCATCTTGAGAAGCCTCGCTTTCGTCTTGCCGCCGTCATCATAAGCCGTGACAAATATCACCTTTGGCGGCGGCGACATCGACTGCAGTAATTTCCACACCTCGTCACCGTCGATCCCGGGCATCTTCAGGTCCATCAGCAGGACATCCGGCTTCTTCTCCTTCACAAGCTCGATACCTCTCGCGCCGCGCACCGCGACATGTAATTCGTATCCGCGCGGCTCGAAATACTCCTGCAGCATTTGTATAAATTCTGCTTCGTCGTCTATCGCAACAATCCGCGGCTTAGTCTGTGTCATAGTTCCTCGCTCATCTTAATTTCAGTCAGCAGCCTTAACTTTTCTCCGCTTGCGTCACCTCACTCTTACTCGCCACCGGGAATTCGAGCGTAAACGTCGTCCCCTCGCCCACCTTCGTCTCTTTAAGGTAGATACGGCCGCCGTTCCGCTCTACGACACGGCTGACGATAAAAAGCCCCAGGCCCGTCCCTTTACCGGGTTCTTTCGTCGTAAAGAACGGATTGAATAGCTCCTTGACCTTGTCGGGCGGTATGCCGCTGCCCGTATCCTTGATATCGATAATTACCTTATTCCTCTCTTCTTTCGCGGTAATTATAACCTTGCCCTTCTCGCCTATGGCCTGTCCGGCATTGCGGACAAGGTTGAAGAGAACCTCCTGCAGTTGTTTCCTGTCCACGAATATCTGAGGCAGTGTCGTAGAGATATGTTTCTCGAACTCGATCTTCTCCAGCTTCAATTCGTAACCCACAAGACCCAGGACATCGTCTACCTCTTTTTCTACATTCACCCACTCCAGGTCCCCTTTCGACGGCTTGGCAAACTGGGAAAGCTTCTTCGTAATAGCGGTCGCTCTGTCGGTCTCATGGATCACCTTCGCCATTATCTCCCTGGCTTTGGTAAGAAGCTCCTCGTTGGTCTTGGACTTGTAAAGGCCGTCTTTGAGGTTTAAGAGGAACGCCTCGCACTGGCCGCGCGCTATGCCTAACGGATTACATATCTCATGGTTTATCCCGGCTGAGAGCGTGCCGATGACCGCCATCTTATCCTTCTGCGCCGCGTCGGCCTGCGTCTTGCCCAGCTCGTCGAAGAGCTGGGCGTTCGAGATCGCTATCGCGAGCGTCCTCGCCAAAGGCAGTAGTATGTCGAGGTCGTCCTCCGAATAATCTTCATCCGACTTCTTCTTGCCCAGAGACAATATGCCTATAAGCTTCTCGTGCATCACCATAGGGATAACCAGTTCCGCGCTCAGCTTATCTATTATTTCCCGGATCGCCGCGGGAATAGATATCTTCCTGGCGATGAGTTCTTTTACCAGAAGATAGCCCTGCGTAGCTTCCATAAAAGTCACTATACCGTCTGGCCGGATAAGCTTAACGTCCGGGTCTTTTACGTTTCGCTGTGCCGCAACTTCGAACTGCTGTTCCTCTTCATTGAAGAGCAAGACTGCCGCCGAATTAAGTTTTATGATATCCGACAGCTTATCGACCGTCAGGTTCACCAGCTTATCCAGCTCGAGCACCGTCAGGACCTCGTTCGTAAATGTCCGCAGTAATGCCTTGTAATCGTATTTCTTCTGGAAGAGGTATTTATCCGTGACATTGATAAGGAAAGACTCGATCCGATGCATTGTAAGGATGATTATGATGCCGCTTATTACAAAACCTACGATCTTGCCGCCGGCGCCGGCACTCCTGAATATATATTCCTGGAGGATCAAGGTCGGTAGGATAAGCATCGCAAATACCGAGGCTAATAACCCTGCAAAGACAAGGGTCTTGCGCACGATAACTTCTATAGCCATAAGCTGGTAGCGCACTATGGCATATGTAAAGATTATGGTATAAAAAGCGACGCAGAAATGGAGGAACGGATAGAGCGGCACCCTAAAGCAGATCAAAAAATCAGCATGCGCGCCTACCCATCCGAAGACAGAGCCCAGCATGAAATATTTTAGCTGATTACGATCTGCGCTTGGCGAGGATAGGTAACTTCGAAGTAAAAGCCAAAAGGTATAACCGAGTAGAAATATGAAAAACGTTATGTACATGACCAGCCAGATCGGATTTTTATACTTGATCCAATCCGGGCAATAAAACTGCCCAAAAACAAAATACATATTGCCGATCAAATATTCGGAATTTTTATACCAATTAAAAAATGAAAATACGAAAGCCATGAAATATATGGAACGTATGAATATCTTTTTGTCCAATTTCAGATAGTTGATTACATAATGGCTAAAGAAAACTACCGAAAATATAGCCCCCTGATATGCCACCTGCCACCAAAATAACGCGTTAGAATATGATGAAGCCGGAATAATAGAGACCATAAATGTACCGATCCCGAAGAGGGTCACCGCAATGCAGAAAAAGCCCCATACATTACCAAGTTTTTTATCCTGGCTTTTCGCAAAAACAGTTATCCCCATCAAGATACTCGAGATAACGATACAGATACTTCCTACTCCAAAAACATTAAGCCACATGTCTAAACCCTCTATGTTTATGGTTTAAGTATGGCATATCCCCAGTCCTTACTCTTTTGCTTCATAATGATCTCGGCCGTCTTCCTTCCCGACAAAGCAACTCCGGTTACGCCGCCATGGCCGGAACCTATCGTGCACCAATGTCCGGCCAAATACAAACCCTCGATCGTAGTCCTGGGAGGGAGAATGGACATGTTTACCTGATTCCTGAGCGATGCCCAACCAAATAATGCGCCTGCCCGATTGGAAGTGTACCTTAATAAGGTGTCGGGAATTGCTGTCAATGCAAGCTCGATATATTTTTTGAATTGGAATTTGAATATTTCTTTTTCCGCTTTTTCGATTATCCGCGTTTCGAAATCTTTCCTCATCTTTTCCCATTCACATCCCGGTTTGAAAGGAGCCTGGATCGCTAAAGTGACCGAAGAGTTGCCGGAAGCTCCCGATGCAGGATCATGCAATGACGGGAATTCACAAATAATACCGTTCATGAAAGCGTTCTCCGGGCCATAATCCTTCTTTGGGATCCTCAGGTCTTTAACATTATGGCTCGAGAAATAGAGGATCCCGCATTGATCCGAGAGATGCCCGCTGATATTGCAGCTTAACCCGATATAAGCGATAAATGTCGAATTGGACGGCTCCAGCATATTAACTACCGATGCCTCCCTGGACTTAATATCCAATAATTTTGTAAAAACCTGGGTTGCGTCGACATTGGCAACGACCGTGTCGGAATCGAATACTGAGCCATCTTCACATTCCACGCCCTTTACTATTGAATCCTTCGTAATGATCCTTGTAACCTTGGTAGATAATTTCAACTCGCCTCCGTATTGCCGGAGCATGGATACCAGCGCGTCCGGGAAACTTTGGACGCCTCCGGCAAGATAATATCCCGGGTCCAATAAATAATTACGGAATATGATAATCGCGAAAACGGCGCTTACTTCGTCTGCCGCTAACCCATTGTTGCAGAATATCAAAGAATTCATAATAAACCTTAATCGCTCATCGGAAAAATGGCTGTTTATTACCTCCGCAAACGACATCTTCTTTACCTTGCTGTAGATATTTAAAAAATCGGGATCCATCATAAACCGGAATAATTTTCGTATATTTTCTTTTTCGCAGGGAAATTCTTTTTGTAATCCGATGATCGTATCATCAGGATTAGCCCGCAGATACGTTACGCCATCGGGATCGATTATCTTATCGGTCGGATCGAATTGTCTAAAACCCAATGTTTTTTTAATGCTAAGTTCGTCAAGGATCCTTCCCATGGTTCCTTTTTCAATACCCGCAAAATATCTCACTCCGACATCGAACCTGTATTTCCCTCTACTGAAAGAGGTGCAATACCCTCCCGGCGCATTATGCTGTTCTATGACTAAGACGCTCTGCTTTGCTTTGGCCAGGTAACAGGCGCAAATTAAGCCGCCTATCCCGGAACCGATTATTACCACATCATATTTATCGTTCATTCGACATATCCAACCGTTTCATCTATAGGCTTCCTCGCCGATCTAACGCCGGCTTCGGCAGGATATCCTAAGGTTAACATCGCAATCATTTGTCCGTCGAATCCCAACAATTTATTAACAGCCTTTTCACAAAATATCGGGAAGACCAGCCAGCACGATACCACTCCGAGGGCGTGCGCCATCAGGATCATATTTTGTATCGCGCCGGAAATCGCCTGGACTTCCGAGATCTTTGCGCACTTGCGGTACGTACCCCCCATCTTGTTCATCTTTTTTTGTATCAAACCTTTGTCATAGATCACTATTACCGTGGGAGCGTTCGCGATCGTTTCACCTGTTGAGCGCAATATAAAGTTGTACCCCGCATATAACTTTTTAGACCTGTTAAAGGCATCTCCGGCTATAGCCTTGATCGTCTCCTCTTTCCTGACTACAAAGAACTTCCATGGTTGAAATCCGTGAAGCGACGATGCCCAGCGCCCCGCATCAATAATTTTTTCTACCAGAGCCCTGGGGATCTGTTTTTTTTGATATAACCGTACCGTCCGCCTATCTTTTAACAATGAAAAAAGCTCACCGGTATCCATATGCGCCTCATGACTATTTCTGCCGCGCTCCCGCTATCTCGGCCCGCGCTATCTCTTTCCCATCCACCATAGCTACAGCCTTCACTATACCAAGATCTTTTGTCGTTTTTACAGGCGCGATCTCTACAAAAACCTGATCGCCCGGCGCGGCAGGTTTTAAAAAACGGGCCTTAACCGAGCATAGATAATAGATATCCGCGCTTTTCGCGTCCTTTATATCCGCTAAAGAATTTAAACTCAAAAAGATCATTCCGGCCTGGACCATAGTTTCTATCAGGAGCACCCCGGGCATTACGGGACGCTGCGGAAAATGACCGGTAAAATAACTCTCATTGGCTGTCACATTCTTCAGGACAACAACCTTTTTCCCTTTTTCGAATTCTACTATCCTGTCAATGAATAGAAAAGGATACCGTTGAGGCAATATATTTAACACTTTTCCTATTCCCGGATTTATCATGAATTTATTTTCCTTACCGCCAAACATGCGTTATTTCCGCCGAATGCCAGTGAATTATTAAGCGCTACCCGGACATCGTACTTGCGCGCCCTGTTCGGCACGCAGTCGATATCGCATTCGGGATCCGGTGTTTCGTAATTAATGGTCGGGGGAACCATGCTATTCTTTATAGCGAGACAGCAGGCGGCGGCCTCTATGGCGCTTGCCGCGCCCATCGTGTGACCCAGCATAGACTTGATCGAGCTTACGGGTATTTTTTTATACCTTTCTTTAAACACTTCCGCGATAGCCTGACACTCTGCTTTATCATTTGCCAGCGTGCCGGTGCCGTGAGCGGATACGTAATCAACATCATCGGGATCTATCCCGGAATTTTTGATAGCTTTTTTTATCACTTTCGATATACCGTCGGGCGACGGGGCTGTCATATGATGCGCGTCACAGCTCAAGGCATATCCTGATATTTCGGTATATATTTTTGCTTTTCGATTCAAAGCGTTATCCAGCGATTCCAGTAATAGCACTCCCGCCCCCTCTCCAACTATCATGCCTTTCCTGTTTTTATCGAAGGGCTGGCATTTTTCCGGCGCAACGGCAAAAAGTCTGTTAAATCCCGTAAAAGCAACCCGTGAAAAAGAATCGGACCCGCCGGCCAGCATCGCATCCATCTTCCCCATTCGGATCAGATCATAAGAATAGCCTATCGAATAATTACCGGCCGAACAGGCCGTAGGTATGACCGATACCACCCCTTTCAAGCCTAACTCAAATCCGATAGCGGCAGATATGGAGTTACCCGGATACTGAGATATAAGGGCCGGATCCACTTCCTTTTCCCCGGATTCTATCCACACTTTATCCATCTCCTCCAGCCTCTGCGAATCGGCCATAGTCGTTCCCATAATAGCGCCCATTCGGCCGGATATCGTTGAATCGATACTTAACCGGCTATCTTTAATCGCCAGCCTGGCTGCGGCAATCCCAAACTGCGATGTTTTTCCCGTGTTTTTTATCTTAGTTTCGTTTATAAAATCCAAAGGGTTGAAACCTTTAACTTCACCGCCTCTATGATTTTCGTATTTTGATGTATCGAAAGATTCGACCGCGCTTATGCCGGATTTACCGGCTATTAAATTAGACCAGAATTCATCCACGCCTATCCCTATAGAGGAAATTATGCCTATGCCGGTAACAACAACTCTCCCGTAACCCATATCCTACTTTCCCGTCATGATCTTTTGAGCAATTTCAACCATACTGCCGACACTCGTCACTTTTGTAAGATACTCCTCCGGGATCTTGATCCCAAACTTCTTCTCGGCCGCCGCCAGTATTTCCAGGGCCATCATCGAATCCATACCCAGGTCTTCCACAAATTTCGCGCCGGGCGTGATCCTGCCCTCATCCAACTCCAATACCTCTGCCGCTATCGAGCGAATCTCTTTTTCAAGAACATCTGCCGCTATCACTTTCATTCTCTCACCTCCTTTGCAATGAGTAAGAAACCTTCATTTTGTCAATATCGCCCTGCGAATAGACCCCGCCGCCCTGTTTAAAACCAAAGAAATCGAATCCGTTGCCTGCAATCATAGAACGCATAAGCAGCGCATTGTCGTGATTAATATTGCCGCCCAGCGAAAAATTACCAAGCCGCTTTTCCTGAGCCAATATTATCGGCTCTCCCATACAAGCCGGTATCACATTGCCGGGAAACAACCTCTTTATATCCTTCCCGGTATAGGTATCCAGATCTTTGTATCTTGACCAGACCCCTTCAAAGGCAAATACATCTTTACGCCTTTTTCTTATCTCCGTGGTTAAGTGATAAGGCACGACGATATCGCAGACTATTGTTCCCGGCTTTATCTTATCTATGTAGTCCGCCAAACCGACCCCCATCGTCGTTACAATAATGGCGTCAGACTTGCTGAATATGTCGTTAAAAGATACCTTCTCGCCGCCGTCATCGGCCAGGATCATCTTTACTTTATCCAGATAATGAGTTACAAATATTTTGGCTATCCGGTTCCTGTATCCGATAATACCTATTGTCAGGTCTTTAAGGTCCCTGCCAAGAAGCCCGATGCCTTTCGATATATAATCCAGGACCAGCGCCGCGATCAGGTTTTTCCCTGTCGTAATATGCGCATCGGTGAGCTCTTTAATGCCTGCGCCGTCTTCCCACAGGGAAGCAAATAAGGCGGCCAGGCCGATCTGGCCGGCTCCCACGCGGTTGGCGATATCGATGGCCCGCCCGATAAGATCAAATTGCCGCGCCTTACTGGCGGATGCGATCTCGGACGGCAATAGGGGCGCTATGACGCCGTAAATTTTTATCGCCCTGGCGCTATTTTCGAGCTGTGAAAATATATAGGGCGGCATTCTTTTATTTACTTCGATAAACATCTTATTAATTAACCTGGACGGGGATGTGAAGTTATTAAACCGGAACGCGTCTTTAGCCTCTATATAATGCCCTATCCAGACGAGCTTATTCATGCATGCCTCATATTGAATATATTAAAGCGGGGGGTTTTGCTGATATATTCTTTATAGACGGCGCCCAAACGTTTTTCCATCTCCCCCTCTTCCAGCCTTGCTTTAATGATCTGAAACGGTATTGCGAAGCACGCTGCAATTATTGCCGTATAATATAAATTTGCGGCTAGCGGGATACTTATCTGCTCCAATATGATCCCGAGATAAACGGGATGCCGTATATATCTATATGGACCTTTGCACACAAGGCGCCTTTGGCCGTTTAGCTTATCTGCGCCGATAATATGTATCGACCATTGATCGCCCAGAGAATTGATCGACCATAAGCGCAAAGCGATCGACGAGACGTAAACACATAAACCCATAGAAGCAATAATCAGATTTGGTATCCGCGGAACAGAGTAGAATTCGGCCAAACAAAGAATGACAAGAATAATATAGGATAACGCCGAAATAGGAAGAGTCCAGTCTCCCTCGATCTTATCGGAATCCTTATCCCTACTCGTGCACAAACCCTCCCACGCTCTTTCAAATACGGCAAGGAGAATAAATGCGCTGAATAAGAGTTTTCCTTTAATTGCGGGGCCGGCTAAAAACAGCGCGATAACCAGTAATGGCATCCCTATTATTATAGTGACTTTTAATATTTTCATTTTCATATCGCCAGCCCGCCGTCGACCTTTATGACCTGGCCGGTTATATACGCGGATTCTTCGCCGGCAAGGAATGAGACCGCCCGCGCAACCTCTTCCGGCGTCCCGAACCTGCCGGAAGGAATAAATTTCAGGAGGCTATCCCTGTTCTTCAGCGCGCTTGTCATATCGGTCTCTATGTAGCCCGGCGCGACGGCATTGACCCTGACATTATATAAAGCGACCTCTTTGGCCAGGGACTTGGTAAGACCGGTTATTCCCGCTTTGGCGCTCGCGTAATTCACCTGGCGCGGCGTCCCTACTATGCCGGCAACCGAAGAGATGTTTATGATATTGCCGCTCCGCTGTTTCATCATCGTAACGATGCACGCCTTCGCCATGTTGAAGTATCCCGTAAGATTGGTATCTATAACATCCTGCCACTCCGCGGGCTCCATCATCATCAGCGCCTTATCCTTTATTATCCCGGCATTATTGACAAGGATGTCGATCCTGCCGAATTTATTGAGCGTCTCTTTCACGGCCGCCCTGGCTTCCACAAAATCTTTCGAATCCGACTTGACCGCCGCGGCCTCACCGCCCGACTTTTTTATCCGGTCCAAGAGTTCGGCAGCAGCCGCCTCGCTCTTCAGGTATGTAAAGACGACTTTTGCGCCGCTTTTTACAAGCTCAAGGACGATGGCCTTTCCTATACCGCGGGCGCCTCCCGTAACTATCGCAACTCTATCTTTAAGCATATCGTCCTATCACCAGGCTCGAATTTATGCCGGTCGGCGTAAAAGAGTTTACGAGAACCTTGTCGATAGCGGCCGCCCGCGCGGTATTCGGCACACAATCGAGCCCGCACCGGTCATCCGCTTCCCTATAGTTGATGGTCGGCGGGAGAAAACCGCCCTCCATCGCGCCGATCGACGCGGCCACGTTCATGGCGCCGCCCGCGCTAAACGTATCGCCGGTCATCGACTTTATGGCGCTGACCGGGACTGCCTTCGCCTTATCGCCGAAAACGGCCTCTATGGCCCTGGTCTCCATCACGTCGCAATCGAGCGTCGAGTTGGCGGTCGCCGAGACGTAGTCTATATCCCCGGAGGCAAGCCGCGCGTCCTCGAGAGCCAAACTTATGGCCCTGGAAGCGCCCTTTGCTCTCGGGCTGTATATATTCCTGCTCTCCGGATCGAAACTAGTCCCATATCCCAGGACTTCGGCGTAAATCTTAGCGCCCCTGTCCATAGCGCGGCCCGCTTCTTCCAATATTAATATGCATGCGCCTTCGCCCAGGATTATGCCGTTACGCCTCTTGTCAAATGGGCAGTCTATTTCGGCTTTGCCGTCGCGCGAACCCGCCAGGTGCCCTATCTTATGAAAACCCAGGAAGGTCTGCTCGCAGAGTTCTTCGATGCCGCCCGCGAGGACGATATCGTAATCATACAATTTTATAAAATTGGCCGCGTAATCTATAGCGTCGAGGCCCGCCGAGAAGCCCGTGGATATCGTAGCGTTGAAACCCTTGATATTGAAGCGTATCGAGACCTGGCTCGCCGGCGCGTTTATGACGGTATTCGGGAATAATGCCGGGTTGACCGATCGCGGCCCGCTCCGCAGGCCCTCTTTGTCGAATTCGCTTATAGAACGGACACTGCCCAAAGTCGAACCGAGGGATACGCCCGTCCTGGCAGAGACCTCCTCGTCAAGCGGCACATTCAATCCGGCATCGTCCAACGCCAGTTTCGCGGCGGAGAGGACGAGCCGCGTCGCCCTGTCGAACGTCCTCAGGCCCTTAGCGCCCAGGAACTCTTCGGGATGAAAGCCGGCAATCTCTCCGGCAAGCTTCGCCCTGGTCGCGCTCGTATCGAATAGCGATACCGGCCCGATGCCTGACCTGCCTTCGCGAAGCGCCCGCCAGAACGCGTCCTTACCGATGCCGTTAGACGCCAAAACGCCTATGCCGGTTACCACAACCCTCTTATCGGCGTTATTTGCAGACAAAAGTCATCTCCCCTTCTACTGCTACCTCATCTCCGACAGTTGCTCGCCCATATCCCGCCTTTTGCCTGTCGAACATCAAAAAAAGGTAGCAAATAATAATACCCAATCTCGAAATCGAAATTGGGTATTATATTGAGTGCCCGTTACTCTCTTTTTCTTCCTGTTCAGATATCCAGCGGTCTATTGTGGACTTCTTAAATCGCCAGTTGGCCCCTACCTTGAAACAGGGAAGCCGCCCGCACTTAGCGTGCTTATAGATAGTGACGGGCTGCATCCTCAGGTATTTAGCGACTTCCTGAACCGTGAAGACAATGTCTTCTGGCATACCAACACCACCTCACCCCTCGACTTCACCCGGGATCGATGCCGAGTGATGCCAAGGTATTGGTATTAGTTATACTTTATTGATACAGACTAGTATAGGATAATACAAAGTATACATTATAAAGCGGCATTGTCAAGTGGCGTGTCCTTTTTTTGCTCTTATATGTACTGTAAAAACTACACAGAAGATTGTCATGGCCTATTATGCATTAACTTTCAACCCTTTCCCCTGCAATTAGTTATAAACAACCGTTATATTGGCACGATTATTGCTTAAATATAATTGATAATATAGATGTAGAAAGCCTATAACTAATGGGTAAAAATTAAAAATAAGGAGGATGATATATGCCTACCGGAAATAGAGAAAAGAAGGTCTTGGCCGCAATATTCAGGTATTTGGTAGTCATAGGCGCTATTATCCTGTTTGCCGGCAATTCTTTCGCGGACTCATCATATCAGCTTAACGGCGATCTTAGCGACTGGGGCGTTACTCCTTTCACGAATTGGACTCCAACCAGCTCGAGCGTCGACTATGTCGTCCAGGACAATACGAACAATACATGGTCGGATCCTTTTAATGAGGTATATGATATAGAAGCGGTATACTTCGACGATCGCGGTGACTCTATCTATTTTGCCGTCGTATCATCGAATTCTTACAGTTACGGATGGGCGCATGAGAGTATCTTCCTCGATTTTAGCGGCAAGACCTCCAACGACCTGCTTAAGACCGGCAAGTACACATACGCGCTCGACCTTTGCCCCCTTCCGATCAACGCTCTATCGACCAAGGGCGTATATCGCACGAATACTGTCTGGACGACGGCCGCGCATTATAACGGGTCGCCATACACTTTTCCAATTACCGTAGCCAATGGTAGCTACGTTAACGGCGTCTGGACTTATTATTATGACGATACGCTCCTTGGTACATACGAAGTATATAATAAGTGTGTGGGATCTATTGAACCCGGGGTGACGGGAGATACCTATATACTGGAAGGCAGGATTGACAAAAGTCTATTCCCGGAGCTTGAGGATGCCGAATACGGGACTGCTTACGAGACCTACGTCAGCAAGGTTACCTGCGTCAAGGATTGGGTATCTGTGAGAGGCTCCATCGACTCTGTTCCGGAACCCTCGACTTTCCTTCTTCTGGGGTTTGGTTTAGCGGGCGCGGCAGTACGCAGGATCCGAAGAAGATAACCTGTCCTTTTTATCATTTTGATTTTCGCCTCGCGAATCCCGGGGACACAATGCGTCTCAATGGGTGGCACCTTCTGGGTTGGCACCATTACCACATTCCAAACGGATCCGCGAAGTTTATCGGATTATTCCCGCAGTAGGCATATAGATTAACGTCTCCCCCGCTAAACCCGCTCGGATCCTCCGAGATAAACCTGCATACATCAGGGTCGTAGTACCTGGCGCGCATGTAGTAGAAGCCGTTTGGTTCATGCATTACGCCGTACTTACCGTTGAATTTGAACGGCTGGGGGACTAGCTCTTCAGAGTAGGTGATCGAGCCGAATAAAAATTAAATAAAATTAAATAGAACCCTTTATCTCCTGTACTGCAATGGGTGGCACCTTCTGGGTTGGCACCATTACCCATTCTGGGTTAGCACCATTACCCCATTTACCGGATCCGTTTCCGTACTTACCGTTGAATTTGAACGGCTGGGGGACTAACTCTTCAGAGTAGGTGATCGAGCCGAATAAAAATTAAATAGAACCCTTTATCTCCTGTACTGCAATGGGTGGCACCTTCTGGGTTGGCACCATTAATTACGGCTGGGGGACTGACTCTTCAGAGTAGGTGATCGAGCCGAATAAAAATTAAATAGAACCGTCCCCTCTATTCTTAAGAATAGGGCAAGATTTCTTTTTTGAGAAATTTTAAACGAGTTTTTAATAATTTAGCGTTTTCAGCAGTCGGAGGTGCATTGACGGGAATTAAACCATCCACTGGCTTACCTTTTTTAACCGCCTGAACCCATTCATCCATCTCTCTTATGTATGAATTTAATGCAGAGGCAGGGTCAGGAGACCTATCAACGACAAGGTAGGCAGGAGGCAAATCTCCGACCACAACCCAAACCCATTTATTTATGTCAGATTTAGAGGGCTGAATCTTAAACAGATATATTCCTATAATATCTCCGACACCTAAACCAAAATATTTTTCTTCAATTTTTTTACACCAAGAAAAAGATGTAATATAATTAACGGCTTCTTTGTGCATTTCTTTAAGTCTAGCGGTATCTTCTCTGCCATCCCCCTTCATCTTAGAAATAGGTAATAGTTCTGAAAAATTGATTTCTTTAGCCCTGTCATTCATACCTTCGCCTGCCTTTGTAGAATGCCCCTTTATTTCTCTATTTCTTTTTCGTAGGATAACGCCTATTCTTCTTCTCGCCTTTATATGCCCTTGTCTCGCTGCTCTTTTTAACCAACCAAGTGCAACCTGTTTATCTATCTTGACTCCTTCCCCATCTAAATATGCCATTCCAAGATTATATTGAGCCTTAGAATCACCATTTAATGCTGCTTTTCTTATCCACTTAATTCCTTCACGTAAGTTTTGTTTTGTTCCTAACCCATCTAAATACATCGTTCCCAAATTACACTGTGCATCAGCATGCTCTAATGTTGCGGATTTACGATAAAATTGAAATGCCTTTTTATAATTTATGCTCACTCCGTTTCCGAACTCATACGCTATGCCTAAATTGCACAACGCAACTTTATCTCTTTTGGCTGCTGCTTTTAAATACCACTCTATTGCACGCTTAAGATTCTTTTTAACTCCAAATCCCATATCATAGCAATATCCAATATCGTTTTGACATTCTGCGTTAGAGGCATTGGCACCAATCATCAAATATTTAAACGCTTTTTTATAATTTTTTTTGTAGCCATCGTCACCATATAAATATCTCTGTCCCATTTTAATTGCATTAATTTGTTTTTGCATTAGTCATTGCGCCATTTTTGGTTACTATTTTTATTATTGAAAAAACCACTTTCCTTCTTTTATAAGTCGCTCTTTTGCTTTACTATTTTTTTTACTGCTATGTCCTTGAGCTTTAGTATGTTTGTCGTGGTCTTTGGGATGTTTTTTTCTATGCTCTTTCTCCTCCTCCGCCCCGTTACCACTACCACTATTGTTTGCTGCCTGTATTACAGCAACCCCAACGCCAGCCGCAACTAAAACAGGTATTAATGGATCATCTAAAACGCCTATACCGGTTGCATCATCCGCAGTTAAACCAATAAGCGCAATGCCAATACCTTGCAGGGCGGTTTCTGTCCAACCTCCACCGCCCTCAGCGCACAACCCAAACGGATCCGCGAAGTTTATCGGATTATTCCCGCAGTAGGCATATAGATTAACGTCTCCCCCGCTAAACCCGCTCGGATCCTCCGATATGAATCTGCATACATCAGGGTCGTAGTACCTAGCGCGCATGTAGTAGAAGCCGTTCGGCTCATGCATTACGCCGTACTTACCGTTGAATTTGAACGGCTGGGGGACTAGCTCTTCAGAGTAGGTGATCGAGCCGAATAAAGATTAAATAGAACCGTCCCTTTTATCCTTTAATCTTATACTTCTCCAACTCGCTATTGAGGAGCCGGATTTCGCCATCGAGAGCCTCGATAGAGGCATTCATCCTGTCCTTGTCTTTAGCCGATGAGTTGACCATCTCTCTCAAAGCGTAGAGTTGTGCGAGTAGATGCTCGATGTGGGCCCTTTCGGAAGAGACTCTCTGGGACAAGCTGTCGGTGAGCCTGTTTATGGAATCGGCCAGCGAGACCATTTCGTCGCCTCGCCTTAAGGTTATGCGCGTAGACAGATCGCCCGAGGCCATGCTCCCGAGGAACTTTTCGATCCTGTATATAGGACCGGCTATCTTATGTGAAAGGTAGATGCCCAGGAAACCTATAAGCGGCGATATCACAAGCATGCTTATAAGTATCCTGAAATTTACCGTCCGGACGATCGATATCAACTGGCCCTGTGGATAGACATTTGCGAGCTTCTCGCCGAAAAGTATCATGGTAGTATAATATATCGCGTACGAACAAAAACCTGCCGTAATGAACATGAGCCCTAAGATTATACCGGCGTACTTAAGCTGGAACCTTCTTGCTACTATAAGCTGTTTTCTTTTAAAGCGCGGTTTTGCGGCGGTATTATCTGCCATATTTAACTCCTCCTCCACATTAGGACTTCTCTTCTCAATACAAATTCCACCGTATCGCCCTTCGATCTTCTTATAAGGCTTATCGCTTTATTTAACGGCATATAACGCGTCTGTTTCCCGTTTATAAAGGTAACCAGATCGCCTTTTTTCAAACCGGCCTCGGCGGCGGCGCCGTTCGCGCGGACCGACGAGACGGTGAGACCGTCGAATTCCATCGCGAGGGATGCGCCGATGAGCTCGCCGGCGCCCGGGGCCACAAGTTTCAAAGGCGGCAGGCGGATATAGACCGTCCTCTCTATGGTGCATTTAAGCTCCAGCGACGGCTTGTCGAGGAACGCGTCGAGGAGATCTTTCAGTTCCATATAGCCGGTAAGCCGCGCCCAGATCGCGACCAGCCTGTCGCCTGCCTTTATGCCGGCATCTTCGGCCGGTGAATTCCGCTGGACGTTTGCCACGCACGGGAAACCGCCCGCTATCTCAAAGGTTATCCCTATCGCCTTTTTCAGCCTCGCGGCCTTCTCCGGGACCTCCTCCACCTTCGGAGGTTCGATCGCCGCGGTCCTCTGGAGACGCTCGAGATCTTCGCGTTTCCTAACGTCATCCTCTTTCTGCGCCTGTTCTTTCCTGAAGAGGTAACCCTCCAGGAAGACGAGCCCGTCCTTCGCGGCCTTGGAATTCGGATTTACCTTAAAAGCCATGTCGTAATACGTAAGCGCCCTTATGTAGTCGCGACGCTCCTTTGCCTGCTCGGCGAGTTTGACGAGGTTATCCACTTCCTCGTCGTAGTATAATTCCTTTATATCGGACTTCATTATCGTCCTCTCGCCGCTTGCCGTAGACAGGATCATGCGGTCCTTATAGTCCTCCAGGACGATACCCTTTATCTCTTCCCCATTGCTTGTAATTACCGTGTCCGCGAAGACAAGCGACCAGGACGACAGGAAAGCGCCTGCTATTATAAGCATCAGCGCCGACCTGGCGGCGAACTTTGCCGCTTCGTAGACCTTGCGGAGCGGGACTTTCCGCTTACCCGCCGCCCGGACACATTCATCATGCTCCGGCGAGACGGTCAATAAGCCGCCCGGGCCCTTACTCACCTTAACGCTCACTTTACCGTAAGCAGTACGCACCGTTTTAAGGCTCCTGTCTAGTTTCATCCTGCCGGCTGAGAAAAAACGCAGGCCTATTGCCGGCGTTTCGGTAAATATTATATGAGCGATCCGCTGTAATTTTGCCGGGTCCGTAATGGCTGTCAATTTAAATGCCGGGCGCGATTTCTTCATCTGTATATTGGTTACGTACGCGTCGAGAGCGCCCGCGCCGAGTAATTTATCGATCGTATAACCGACGTGCTGGGGATTCATATCGTCGACATTCGTCTCGGCCACATAGACGTTATCTTCTTTGAACGGACTCTCCGCCACGCCGATCAGGACGCGCAGAAGGTTCGGCCGCTCGCCTATCTCTTTCGAGCCGGCGCCGTAACCTATCGCCGAAATCTCCATTTGCGGTACCGCCCCGGCGGCTTTCGAAAGGACCTTCAGGATGCCTGCGCCCGTCGGAGTGACAAGTTCCGCCCCTATCTCCAGGATCGAAACCGGGAAACCCTTTAAAAGTTCCAGGCTCGCCGGCGACGGCACCGGGATATTGCCGTGCCTGGTAGCGGCGATCGAACGGCCCATATTCACGCCGGAAGAATAGACCGCGTCTATGCCCAGTTCGTCGATAGCAATGGCCGCGCCGACTATGTCGACGATAGAATCGATGTCGCCAAGCTCATGAAAAATAACGTCTCCCGGCTTGAGCTTGCCGTGGACCTTCATCTCCGCGGCCGCTATGGCGCGGAATATCTCCTTAGCGGTCTCTTTTACCCTGTATTTAAGCGCGCTCCTGTCGATAAGAACGTTTATGCTTCGAAGCGAATGGTGGCCATGCCCCGTGCCGGCGCTTATGCAGTCGAATTTTGTCCCCGCGATAACACCGCGGGTCACCTTACGCGTCCTGAGCTTGTATCCTTTCAGCTTAAGCTTTGCGAGCTCTCGCGTAAGGACCTTGAGGCTAAGGCCTGCGTCGAGGAACGCGCCTATGGTCATGTCCCCCGATATGCCGCTGAAACAGTCGAGATACGCTATTTTCATAATATCATCTGTTGATGAGACTGGCGAAGTACGCCGCGCCGAAGCCGTTATCGATATTGACGACGGCGATCCCCGGCGAACAACTATTCATCATCGTCAAGAGCGGCGCGATACCGCCGAACGACGCGCCGTAACCGACGCTCGTCGGGACGGCGATTACGGGTTTCGAGACGAGCCCGCTTATGACGCTCGCGAGCGCGCCTTCCATTCCCGCTATGACTATGATGACACCCGCCGCCTCCAGCCGTTCGCGCTTGTCCAGGATCCTGTGCAGGCCCGCGACGCCGACGTCGCATAATAACCCTACGGGGTTACCCATGATCTCCAGCGTCGCTTTCGCCTCCGCGGCAACCGGCAGATCGGCAGTCCCCGCGGTTATTATAAGTACCGTACCCGCTTTGAGGAGAGGCTTGCTTCTTCTGTAGCTTATGATCTTTGCCCGTTCATCGAATTTGACGCGGGGATAACGCTTTTTCAGTTTCAGGTAAGCTTTTTTGTCGGCGTGGGTGACGAGCAGGATGCCGTCGTGGCTTATAATTTTTTGCGAGATCTTTACGACCTGTTCGACGGTCTTCCCCTTACCGAAAACGACTTCGGGGAAACCCCTCCTTAAAGCCCTGTGATTATCGATATTGGCGAAACCGATATCCTGGTACGGCAGGTCCTTCAATGTCCGGCGGATCTTTTCGGGCGAGACGCGGCTTGCTCTAAAATCCTCCAGCATCCTGGTAATTTTATCTGTCATTTCGACTCTAGGTCTTGAATATGAGGTACATTAAAAACGCTATCAGGATAAATGATATGATGTAAAAATCGTTGAAATAGAAGAAATCTTTCACCCTCTCCGCGACGGTATAGTCATACCGGCGCGTCGACGGTTCTTTCCGTTTTATGTCCCGCTCAAGGTCTGTGTATGGGTGGAGAGGCGGGCTCTCTTTGACTGGCGGGGCCGGGCGGACCTGCGCCGCCGCGGTCTCTATATCGGAGATGTCCGCCTTTATCGCGTCTATCTGTTCCCTCCGAAACCGCAGGAATGTGTCGCCTATCTTATAGGCGGGTATTTCGCCCACGTCGACAAGGCGCTTCACTTCTTCCTCGGTTATCTTGAGGTAATCCGCGACTTCTTTGATACTCAGTAATTTCTCAGGCATTTCTCAGTCTGACCCTTCTTTCGTCGTTCGTCGTTAGTATTTCGTATTTCGTCGATATACGAACGACGCGACCCTATCTCACCCTACTTTATCTTCCCCTCCGCGACCCATGCGTCGATCCTGCTGCGGTCGAACCGCCACGTATCCCCTTCCTTCATCCCCGGGATCCTGCCGGAATTTACCCAGTCGGAGATCACTCCGACTTCGACCTCGAGATATTTCGCAAGCTCTTCCGGCGTCATCATGACATTCTCCCTGCGGAACTCTTCGGGCTTGGAATGCGCAAGCATCCTGCATTGTCCCTCGAGAATAGCGCCTTCCGCGACACTCAAAAGCGGCGTGTTTATGTCGCCGACAACGCACGCGGGAGCTATGAGCTTCAGCTCCTTCTGGGCGGTTATATTGCCGTTCACCTTGCCGGCCACTACGATGGATTCTCCCGTGATATCCGCGCTTACCGAGGCGTTTTCGCCTATCATCAGGTTCCCCTTCGCGTTCAATACTCCTTCGAACCTTCCGTTAATCCGCAAATTCACAGGGTCTTTAAAGGAAAGCGACCCCTGCATCGAGGCATCTACATCCAGGACCTTCTCCACCTCTTGCTTCTTATCCTTTTTCCCCATCATAATCCACCTCCGATTTTTGCGAAGCAAAAATCGTCCCGGGCCGCTATTTCTTTAGTCCCGCAGCGGGGGACTATCTCATTCCGTCTCCCATTTTACGCGCTTCACGCCGTCCAGCCGGCCCAGGTCCTCTAATATCCTTTCGGCATATCGTGTCTCGTGCAGTTTCAGGCCGACCTTAAGCAGCATATTCGTCCCATCCTTGGACCGCTCGACTTCGAAATCCGTTATATTCGTCCTGTAGTCCCCGAATATCTCCCTTATAGCCCTTAGCTGTTCGACGCCGTCTTTTGTATCTATAATTATCGTCCTGTACCAGTCCTTCCGGATCATCACATGCTCTATCCTTGAGAATATCATAAGTGTGATCATTGTCAAGAGCGTAGTAAGAAAAGCCCCGTAATACAGGCCGGATCCGACGGCCAGCCCTATACCGGCAACGACCCACAAGCTCGCCGCGGTCGTAAGGCCGCGTACCGCCGATTTGCAATGCATTATCGTGCCCGCGCCCAGGAAGCCTATGCCGGTAATTACGCCCGCCGCTATCCTCGCGGGATCGACGGCAATCCTGGAAGCGTAGATGTCGAAGATATGCATCGACGTCAGCATCACGAGCGTGGAACCGATGCATAAAAGAATATGGGTCCGGAAGCCGGCGGCCCTGCCGTGAAATTCGCGTTCGAAACCGATGACACCGCTGAATATCGCCGCAAGGACAAGCCTTAACAATATCGTCCAGTCATTTATCATAAATCTCCCAGTTTTGTCAGCGCCTGCCTATTCCCGTACTCCAGGTTAGGTTCAGCCGAAAGATAAAGGTCCGAGCGAGCACCCTTTCTATAAAGCGTTTCGCCGAGAAAGCCGATCATAGCCGCGTTATCCATACAATATTTTAACTCGGGAAAATATATTTTCATAGAAGAAAATGCGGCAAGCTCCTCCATCTTCTCCCGGAGCCTCGAGTTGGCGGATACGCCGCCGCCTATCACCACGCGCCGCGCGCCGGTCGCCTCGCAGGCCCTGCGCGTCTTCTCGACAAGCGCGTCGAGAGCAGCTTCCTGGAACGCATAGCAGATATCTTTTGTAACCGGCCGGCTGAGCTTCGTATTTCGTAAATTATTGACGTAGTAGAGGACCGCCGTCTTTATGCCGCTAAAACTGAAGTCGAGCGACTCTTTGCCCAGGTAGCTTCTGGGAAATTTTATCCGCGCGCCGGCGGATGATCTCCTGGCAAGGCGGTCGATAACCGGCCCGCCCGGATATCCCAACCCGAGTATCTTGGCCACCTTATCGTAAGCTTCGCCGACAGCATCGTCCTGGGTCGAGCCAAGCATGCGCTCACGCCCTATAGCCTCACAATAGAATAGCGCCGTATGTCCGCCCGAAACGACCAGGCCCACAAAAGGAAAGGCCGGCATATGTTCTCTATCTTTACCGAGAAATGAACTGTAGAGATGCGCAAGGATGTGGTTTACCCCGATGATCGGCAGGCCCAGGCTATAACTCAGCGACTTTGCCGTGGAAATGCCCGTGAGGAGCGCGCCGACCAGCCCGGGGCCGCTGGTGACAGCCACAAGCTTTACGTCATCCAAAGTCCTGTCCGCGTCGTCAAGCGCCTTCTCCAGGACCTCGATTATATATTCGACGTGGAACCGTGAAGCTATTTCAGGAACAACGCCTCCGTACTTTTTGTGCAGATGTACGCTGGAAGAGACTATGTTGGCAAGGACTTTGCGAGCGTCCGTGAGCGACGCGCTCGTTTCGTCGCATGAAGTCTCTATGCCGAGGGTCAGCATATTATTGGCCCCCCCGGTTACGCTCGGGGCCAATCCCCAACGCGGCAGGGGGATTAGTCATCTCCGAAAGATACACGAACTCTATGCCGTCTTTTGCCATGCGCGGTATGCTCTTGGCCAGCGCAAGCACAGTATTCTTCCTGTCGTGGCATATGGCAATGGCATAACCGCGCTTCAATGCAAGTTTTTCGAAATCCGCAAGCTCCTTTTCGATCTGCTCCACACCGCTCGAGTTGTCCAGGAATACGTCCCTTCTGGCAAAACGCAATCCGACATCGGCGGCCGCTTCCCGGCAAATCGATTTCTCGGATGTAAGGCTGTCGAAAAAGTAGAGGTTCCGTTTCTTCAGGTAAGAGAATATGTCCGTCATAAGCGTCTTGTCTTCCGTCGCCTTCGAGCCCATATGGTTGGAGACGCCCGTCAACCCGGGCACGGATTCGATATCTTTCACAAGCTGGGCAATAACCTGTTTCCTGTCCTCGCCCGGCTTTATAGTGCCGGGCTCCTCCCTGACGTCGTTGCGGACCGACTCCATCGGCAGGTGGAGTATCGCTTCGTACCCATGTTCTTTGGCGCTCCGGGCAACATCGCGCGAGTGAGGCAGGTTCGGCAGTATGGAAAATGTCAGCGGCTCTTTGATGTCGTAGAGAGCTTTAAGGTTATTTGTGTTATAGCCGAAATCGTCGATCACGATCGCTGCCCTGGCGTGCCGGCGGGGCTCGGCAGGCGCCGGTAACGCCGCAGACTTCCGCCGCGCCGCCCGCGCGCCGGCAACCGCTTTTTTGCCGGCCGGCCGTTTCCCGGGCGCGGTAGTCCTCTGGCCCAGGTAAAAAGCCGCCAGGGCCAGCACCAGGATGGAAAGCGCTATTAAAATTTTCCTGCTATTCACTTATTTACCCCGGCTATATACTTTTATAGCTTTCATCAGGTTGAGCGCGGCCGCAAGCTGGTTGTCCCGCTTCAACTGCTCCTCGAAAGGAGTCTCTTCTTTTTCGCCCTTGCCGCCGGACACCTTTTCGAAGATATCCGCGGAAATCTCTTTTTCAGACTGATCGCACTCCGGCTCCGCTAACGGGATGACGATATCCGGCGCTATCCCCTCATCCTTTATGAGCTTTCCGGAAGGCGTGAGATAGACTGCGGTCGTAAGTCTCAATGCCGAAGAGTCCTTTAATGGGATGACGGTCTGCACACAGGCCTTACCGAAAGTCTTCGTCCCAAGCACAAGGCCGCGCTTATTGTCCTGCACGGCGCCGGAGACTATCTCGGAAGCGCTTGCCGACCCTTCATTTACCATGACTATCAGCGGATAGTCCGGATGCGTGAAACGGCCGCTCGATTTATACTCCGCATCCTGATCTTTAACCCGCGACTTCATCGAAACTATAATTTTATCTGCGGAGAGGAACCTCTCCGCCACATCAAGCGCCCCGTCGAGCAGGCCGCCCGGGTTATACCTCAGGTCGAGGATGAGCGAATCCATACCTTTAGACTCGAGCTTTTTAAGCGCCGCGTCGAGTTCGCGCGCGGTGCTCTCCTGGAATTGCACGAGCCTTATATATCCTATTTTATCTTCGATAATGCCCGCGTCCTTGATGCTCTTTATCTTTATAATTGCCCTCTTTATCGGGATCTCGAGGATCTTCTCGCCCTTTTCGCGCCATATCGTAAGATGGACGACCGTGCCCGGCTTACCGCGCATCTGGCCAACCGCGTTATTGAGCGTTATGTCCCTGGTAAGCTTGCCGTCTATCTTCACTATCTTATCCCCCGGCTTTATCCCCGCCGCTTCAGCCGGGGTCCCTACAAGGGGGGTTACCACCATAAGGATACCGTCTTTAAGCGATATCTCGGTACCGACGCCGCCGAATTCGCCTTTAGTCTCGAATTCGATCTCTTCAAATTCCTGCGGGTCCATAAATTGGCTGTAATCATCGAGTCCTGCGAGCATACCCCTCATCGCACCGTATATCAGCTTCCTGGAATCGACTTCATCGACATAGTCGGTCCTCACGATACTTATCGCGTCTCCTAATAATTCAAGCTGGCCGTAAAGCGCGTCGCCCGGAGATTTTACCTTATCCCTGCGCTCTTTGTCGTAACCGCCTATCGCAAGCGACGCAATCATTAAAAATAGCAACGCGAAAAGCGCTATCCTGTATGGCCGGGTCATAACAATTATTCTCCCAGGTTCTTCTTCAGTATCTCGTTTACAAGGGCAGGATTTGCTTTGCCTCTCGTCTCTCTCATTATCTGGCCCACCAGGAAGCCGAACGCGGCTTTCTTGCCGCCCTTATAATCGCTGACGCTTTTAGCCTCTTTAACCAGAACATTCCGCACAACCGCCTCGATCGCCGCGGTATCGCTTATCTGCGCGAGACCTTTCTCCTTCACGATATCTTCGGGTCCGGCTCCCGTCTCTATCGCCTCGGCCAGGATATCTTTGGCCATCTTGCCGCTTATCGCTCCGGAATCGATCATCTTAAGAAGCGCCGCGAGAGCCGCCGGCGCGAGAGCCAGTTCCCGTATATCGGCATTCTTCGCGTTTATGGCCGCCATAACATCGCCCATTATCCAGTTCGCCGCAACTTTAGCGTTCGGGTATATCTTTACGCACGCTTCGAAATAATCGGCAAGATCTATCTGGCCCGTCAAGACGCCCGCATCGTAGTCCGAGAGTCCGAATGCTTTCCTGAACCTCTCCGCCCTGGCCTCCGGGAGCTCCGGCAGAGACGCGCGTACCTCGTCGATCAGGTCCCGCTCGATCACAAACGGCACAAGATCCGGTTCCGGGAAATACCTGTAATCCTCGGCCTCTTCTTTTGTACGCATCGAACTCGTACTGCCCCTGTCCGCATCCCACAGCCGGGTCTCCTGGATTATCTTTTCGCCGTCCGTGATCGCTGACGCCTGCCGCCGCGCTTCATATTCAAGGCCGCTGCGGACGCCTTTGAATGAGTTCATGTTTTTAAGCTCGACTTTCGTCCCAAGGCGCCGCTCGCCTTTTGGCCTTAACGAAATATTCGCGTCGCATCTCAGCGAACCTTTCTCCATATCACAGTCGGAAACCCTGAGATAACCGAGGATCGATTTTAATTTGGTCAAGTAATCATAAGCTTCCTGGGGGGAGCCGATATCGGGGGCGGTGACTATTTCAAGAAGCGGCATGCCGCACCGGTTGTAATCGACCAGGCTGTGGTCCCCGCCTTCGGGATGCATGAGCTTGCCCGCATCTTCTTCCATATGGACGCGTTTGATCCTGATCCTCTTATTCCCGCCGCCCTCTACGGCGATATCGATAAACCCGTCATACGAAAGCGGCATATCGTACTGCGATATCTGGAAATTCTTCGGCAGGTCGGGATAGTAATAATTCTTCCTGTCAAACTTCACCAGTGATTGTATCCGGCAGTTAAGCGCAAGCGCCACCTTGATGGCAAAACGGAACGCCTCCTCATTCAGGGACGGCAGGCTCCCCGGGAAACCCAGGCAGACCGGGCAGACCTGCGAATTCGGTTTCTGGCCGAACCTGGTCGAACAGCCGCAGAAGGCCTTTGTCTTCGTCGCGAGCTGCAGGTGGACCTCGAGCCCTATAACCGTTTCGTATGCGCTCATAGGTTGGGTTTTCTTTTGTGAAAATCGGTAGCCTGCTCGAATGTATACGCCGCGCGGAATATAGTCTCTTCCGCAAAAGGCTTCGCGAGTATCTGCATCCCTATCGGGAGCCCGCTTCCGGAGAACCCGCACGGAATGGAGATAGCCGGCAGCCCCGCCAGATTAGCCGGTATCGTATAGACATCCGACAGGTACATGGCAAGCGGATCGCCCGCTCTGGCTCCGATCTTAAAGGCGGGTGTCGGCGAAGTCGGAGTTATTATGCAATCGAATTCGGAAAACGCCCTGTCGAAATCCGCCCGTATCTTTGTCCTGACTTTCTGGGCCTTGATATAGTATGCGTCATAATATCCCGTCGAAAGACAGTAAGTGCCGAGAAGTATCCTTCGCTTTGCCTCGTTGCCGAATCCCTGCGACCGCGTCTTTATATACATGTCGATCATATCTTCGGTGAGCGCCCTCAAGCCGTACTGGACGCCGTCGAACCTGGCCAGGTTAGAGCTCGCCTCCGCGGGAGCTACTATGTAATAGGCGCTGACAGCATATTCCGTATGCGGCAGGGTGATCTCTTTTACCGCCGCGCCCAGCGATTTGAATTTTTCGATCGCCGCCCTTACGCTATTATCGACCTCTTTGTCGATACCCTCTATAAAATACTCTTTAGGCACCCCGATGCGCATACCTTTGACGTCCCTGGCGAGCGATTTCGAATAGTCGGGAACAGGCAGGTCGACGGATGTCGAATCCATCTCGTCGTATCCGGCTATGACGCTCAAAAGCAGCGCCGCGTCCTCGACATCCTTGGTGATCGGGCCTATCTGGTCTAAAGACGAGGCAAACGCTATCAGGCCGTATCGCGAGACCCTGCCGTAAGTCGGCTTCATCCCCACCACCCCGCAGAGCGCGGCCGGCTGACGTATCGAGCCGCCCGTGTCCGAACCCAGCGCCATTATCGTTTCGTCCGCCGCCACTGCCGCCGCCGAGCCGCCGCTGGAGCCGCCCGGGATACACGTGGTGTCCCACGGATTTCTAGTCGGGCCATAGCACGACGTCTCGCAGGACGAGCCGAACGCGAATTCGTCCATATTCGCCTTGCCGATAAGGATGGCGCCCTCGGCCTTCAGCCGTTTTGCCACCGTCGCGTCATACGGCGGTTTAAACCCGGCCAATATCCTGGAAGCGCACGTCGTCGCTTCCCCTTTCACGCAAATATTGTCCTTTAAGAGAACCGGTATGCCCGCAAGCTTTCCTCTTTTAGAAGCAGGATTGTCCGCGGCGGCCTTCGCTTTCTCTTTATTGGAAAGGACGAAGGCCCTTATCCCGGGGTCCAGCTTCTCCACTCTGGCGAATAACTGGTCGAGGACCGCCGAAGGCAAAACTTCACCCTTCGCCATCAACTCTTTAAGCCTGTGAGCCGTAAACGAATATAATTTTTCCATCTACCTGCCTTCTATCCCGCCACTGCGCTCAGGATTCTATAATCTGTGGAACTTTGAAGAAATCGCCCTCTCTCGCGGGAGCGTTTCCGAGAGCCTCGTCCGGGGTGATGGAGCTTTTCAGGACGTCCTTCCTGAAGACGTTCTTAAGCGTCGCCAGGACGTGTGTCGTGGGGACTACATCAGCCGTATCTAATTCGTTTAATTTGCATATATACGATATGATAGCGCCTAATTGCCCGCTGTAAAGCTCAAGCTCTTTATGGTCCAGCTCGATCCTCGCAAGATGAGCAACTTTTTCCACCGTCTTCTTATCGATCGTTTTCATGCGTTCACCTTTTTATTATAAATTATCATACTATACCGGCTTTGTCAATTTTGCGAATCGCGACGGCATTACTTATCCGCGCAAAGTCGAATATATTCAACCTCTCCGGCCGCGACGCCGGATCGATGCCGGCAGTCTGGAGAAGCGCTTCGACTTCCGCTTTGGGCAGATCGAGCACCGCCGCGCGCGATAATGAGTTCAGGATCGTCTTTCGCCTCTGGTTAAACGCGCCGCGCACCACCTTGAAGAAGAGGCTCTCGTCCTTAACCTGCACCTGCGCCCTGTCGAAAAGCCCGAGCTTCACTATGGCCGAATCGACCTCGGGCGCCGGATAGAAGCAGGTACGCTTCACCGTATAGACATACTCCGGGTGCGCATAATACTGCACAAAACAGCTCAGCGAGCCGTAATCATCCGAACCGGGTCCGGCGAGGAGACGTAAAGCAACCTCCTTCTGGACCATTATCACCGCGGACTCTATCACCCGCCTGTTCTGTAAAATATACTCTATGACCGGGCTGGTAATATAATACGGGAGGTTGCCGACAACCTTCATCCGCCTCCCGCGCCCTGCCGCGTCCGGCGTAAATTTCAATATGTCACCATTGATGATCTCGAGATTCGGGAAGCTATGGCCTGCAAGCTCCTTAAGTACCTTGCAGGCCAGTTTATCTTTTTCGACGGCAATAACCCTGGCGCCTGTTTCGGCAAGATCGATCGTCAATGCTCCAAGCCCCGGACCTATTTCAAGGACGAGATCGTCCTTCGAAACTGCGGCGGCGGAGAGTATTTTGCCGCGTATGTTACCATCGATAAGATAATTCTCCCCCAGCTTCTTCAACGGAGCGAAACCGTACCGGGCGAAGATCTCTTTAAGTTGAGTCTTGGTCAGCATATTTTAAAAAGTGACTGTTCCTTAGCCGCGGCTCACCAGCCTGCACGCCAGTCTGACGGCCTCGATCATCGAGCCCGGATCGGCGATGCCTTTACCGGCAATATCAAAGGCCGTGCCATGATCGGGAGAGGTCCTGATAAACGGCA
The DNA here is from genome assembly GCA_041650935.1 of Candidatus Omnitrophota bacterium. Taxonomy (GTDB): domain Bacteria; phylum Omnitrophota; class Gorgyraeia; order 2-01-FULL-45-10; family 2-01-FULL-45-10; genus FEN-1322. The sequence goes on along the minus strand of JBAZKH010000001.1, from coordinate 371,813 downwards.
GTCCGAGGGTAAGGTTGACGCCGCTGTCGAAGTAGAGCATCTTGAACGGGGCGAGCCCCTGGTCGTGGTACATCGTCACCACCGCATCGTAGCGGCCGTTCAGCGCATCGTAAAATACCGCGTCCGCCGGCAAAGGCCCGTAAATATGGCCGAATGCCGATGCCTTCTTTACCGCAGGACCGATTTTGCGCCGTTCCTCGTCTCCAAACGCGCCCATTTCGCCGGCGTGAGGATTGAGCCCGCAAACGGCTATCCGCGGAGCCTTTATGCGGAAATATTCCTTGAGTGATTTTCGGGTAAGCGCTATGGTCCGATAAATCAAGCCGGGCGTCAGGATGGCGGAGACGCTTTTTAGCGGCACATGGCGCGTAACGGGAATGACCTTCAATTTTTCCCCGACGAACATCATGGCGAAATCCTTGACGGCAAATTTAGCGGCCATATATTCCGTGTGGCCCTGGAAGCCCGGGAAACCCGCCTGCCTTATCGACGCCTTATTAACAGGCGCGGTCACTAGCGCATCGGCCTGGCCGTCCCTTATAAGTTCCAGCGCTTTATCGACATACTCCAGCGCGGCCCGTCCTGCGCCCAGCCGCGAGGCGGTCGATGAGGTCTCCCCTATAACTAAAAAATCGGCAAGCCCCCTTACCTTCGGGCTTGCCAGCGTTTTTAACACAACTTCCGGCCCTATGCCGGAAGGGTCACCCATCGTTATCGCGATGCGCGCCCTATTTGAACGCAATGTACGCATTCTTTTTGAGATTCTCAATCCATCCCTTTATCTTCGTATCCGCTTTAGATTTATAGACGGCCATCTCCACCTCTTGCCGGACCTCCGATAAGGGAAGGGACTTGGCGGCTTCTTTCTCCTCTACTTTGAATATATGATAGCCGAGGCTCGTCTGGATGATATCGGTCGTCTCTCCGGGTGAGAGGACAAATATCGCTTTTTCGATCTCCGGCATAAGGTCCCCGCGCTTTACGTATCCCATAGCGCCTCCTTCGGCCGCGCCGGGGCCGTCGGAATAAAGTTTCGCGAGCCCGTCGAAATCGCATCCCTCGCGCAAGCGTTTCAAAACATCTTTGGCAAGCTTGAGCGCACGCGCCGGATCCGGGTATCTCCTGAGACTTATCAGTATATTCTTCAGCTTCACTCTCTCCGGCTGCTGGAATTGCTCCGTATTTTTATTATAATAAGCCTCTATCTCGACCGGCGTAACCATAATAACGCCGCCGACTTTCCTGTCGATGACCCTGCGCAGCATAAGCTGCTGGCGATACCGGTCCTTGAGATCCTTTAACGTCAGCTGCTGCTCCACAAGCGCGCGATCGAAATTTGTCCTGGAACCCGCGCTCTTAACGACATCCTGCACCTTCATATCGACGTCTTTCTCGTCCACCTGGATGTTCTGCTTCTTGGCCTCACTGTACAAAAGCTTATCCTCGATCATCTGCTGGGCTATCCTCTGCCTGGCCTCTTCAAGGTGTTCGACAAGTTTCTGGCCGCTATATAACGTCTTATACTTCTCATATACAGGCGCAAGCTGTCTTGCTATCTCGCGGTCCGTTATTATCTCATCGTTAACGACTATCGCGACCTTATCGATAACCTCGGCCCGGGAGAATCCGGCCATACATGCCAGCATAATAATAGATAGAATCGCTTTTTTCATTTCGGGGTAGCCGCCTTTTCCTGCCGCTCAAAGAACTTTTCGTTCACCTCAACGCCATACTTGGCCTTCAATTTCATAACGAGCGCGTCAAAGAGTTCAGCATGCTTAACCTTCTTCAGTTCCGCTTCTATGGCGCGCCGCGCATCCGGGTAAGGCTTTACGCCGGGATCTTTCTTATCCGTCAGCCTTATAATGTGGTATCCAAACTGCGTCCGGACTATACCGCTGGTCTGCCCGACTTCCAGTTTAAGGCATGCGTTCTCGAAATCCGGAACGAGCTGGGCCGACCTGAAGAACCCCACGTCGCCTCCGCGGCTCGCGGTCGCATCGATAGAATGCGTCCGGGCAAGCTCATCGAATTTCGCGCCCTTGGCAAGCTCGTCTAAAAGCGACCATGCCTCTTTTTCATCCGAAACCAGTATGTGGGAAGCCCTCCACATTGCAGGCGTCTTGAACTCATCCTTGTGCTCATCGTAGAACTTTTTCATCTCGTCTTCCGTAACGGCTATCTTATCCTCGACATCGTTCTTCACAAGCTTAGCCATGACTATCTTCTTCCGCGCCTCATTTACCAGTTCTTTTACTTCTTTATCCCTGTCGATGCCTCTCCTGACGCCTTCTTCATAACAAAGCGTTTCGACAATAATGTCCTCGACATATCGTTTGGGGTTTTTCGAGACTATATTCTGGTAATAAGCGGGCATTTTCGTTATCCGCGCTTTCAGGTCCTTTTCGGTAATGACGGTACTGCTCACCCGCGCAAGCACTTCATTGCCCGCCGCCTCTTTTTTGGCGCATCCACAGGCAATGACGCCCGATATGACCGTAACGGCTATAATTGCCGGCATTATTCTCTTCATATTCAATCGTTCCTTTGAGCGGTAACCAGATACTGCTCCGCGATAGAATCGATAATACAATTTTTAAAGATTTTGTTTATTCCCCGCCTGAACTTTGAGGCGCGTATCGCATGGTCGATGGCTATTATTTTAAAACCCGCGTCTTTAAACATCTGCTTTATGCTTTTTATCGTAAAGAACCGGAGATGGCTCCTGTCGAGTATCCCGGCATCTTCGTAATTCCACTCGCCCCTGCGAAGCATACGGCGCGTCTTGTAATGCGCGATATTCGGTATGCTCGCCACGATCCAGCCTCCCGGTCTTAAGAATTCCTTATGCCCCGCCAAAACCGCCCACGGGTCCGCCAGGTGTTCGAGGATGTCGCCGTATATTATACAATCGAAATATCCTTTATCGAAAGGCAGTTCGATCGTCCCCGCATCTCCTACGATAACATTATCAAGGTTCTTTTCCGCTTGCCTGGCGGCGTCCGCATCGAGTTCGATGCCGACGACTTCGATGGGCCGCTCTCTACGGCTCTTCAGAAAAGCGCCGAAACTCCCGATACCGCAACCCACGTCAAGAACGCGCGAGACCCCTTCCGGGACGAGCCCGGCCAGGTCCTTGCGTACGTGTGCATAGTACCCGAAATCTTTTAACATGCCTAATTATACTATATTTTCTCATATATGCAAAGCTTAGAAATTTTTCGAATCAATCTAATGCGACGTGGCATTGTAGTTCACAGGGGCGCTCGGGTAAAATTTTCCACATTCCACCCCGGGGTGGAAATAGCAATTTTACGGTTTCTTCATATTGTCTATCGCGGTCTTAAGCAGACGGCAGTAGAGATCGAAACCCACCGCGTTTATAAAACCGTGCTGCTCGACACCTAAAAGATTGCCCGCGCCGCGGATCTGCAGGTCCTCCATAGCAAGCTTGAATCCCGAGCCGAGTTCCTGGAACTTCTTTATAGCCACGAGCCTCTTTTGCGACTCCGAATTCAATACGAAATTCTTCGGTATGAGCAGATACGCGTGCGCCGAACGCGTGAACCGGCCCACCCGGCCGCGAAGCTGGTAGAGCTCCGAGAGACCGAACATATCCGCCCGGTTTATTATTATAGTGTTGGCGTTCGGTATATCTATGCCGGACTCTATTATTGTCGTCGAGACAAGGCAGTCTATCTCGCCTTTGATAAATTTCATCATCGTCTCTTCAAGCTCCTTCTCCGGCATCCTGCCGTGGCCCACCGCTATAGAGATCTCCGGCACCAGCGCGGCAAGCGCCTGGGCTATCCTGCCTATACCCTTGATCCTGTTGTGGACGAAGAATATCTGGCCGCCGCGGTGCTTTTCTTTTATGATAGCGTCGCGGATAAGAGCCTCGTCGTAATACGTAACCTTAGTCTCGACCGGCAGCCTTTCGGACGGCGGCGTATTTATAACGGAGATATCCCTGCCGCCCATGAGCGCCAGGTAAAGCGTTCTCGGGATCGGGGTCGCGGTAAGAGTAAGGACATCTACGGTAAAACGCATCCGTTTCAGGTGCTCCTTATGCCGTACGCCGAAGCGCTGTTCCTCGTCGATTATGACGAGACCCAGGTCCCTGAATTTTATATCGCCGGATATCAGGCGGTGGGTGCCAATTATGATATCGACCGAGCCGGCGGCTATCCCCTTTATGATCGAGGACTGCTCCTCATCCGTGCGGAAGCGCGAAAGCATCTCGACCCGCGCCGGGAAACGCTTCATCCTGGTCGTGAAGGTATTGAAATGCTGTTCCGCGAGTATAGTCGTCGGGACGAGAATAGCAACCTGTTTATTGCCCATAACCGCCTTGAAGGCGGCCCTCAGGGCGACTTCCGTCTTGCCGTAACCGACGTCGCCGCAGAGGAGCCTGTCCATCGGATGGGAACTCTCCATGTCGCCCTTGACCTCGGCGGACGCTTTAACCTGGTCGGCTGTCTCTTTATACGGAAAGTCCTCCTCGAGCTCTCTCTGCCATTCCGTATCGCCGGAGAATTTATGGCCTGCGGCGGCGGAACGTTTTGCCTGTATCTCCAAAAGCTCGACGGCAACCTTATAGACGCCCTTCCTGGCGCGCTCCTTGGCGCTCCGCCAGAGTTTCGAGCCGAGCCTGGAAAGCCTGGGCAGTTTCTTTTCGAATCCGAGGTACTTATGGAGTTTGTCGAGGTCGTCAAACGGCAGGTAGAGCCTCTCGCCGCCGGCATATTCGACCGCCAGGTGATCGACATATTTCTTGTCGATCTTCACCTTCTCGATGCCGAGGTAAGTACCTATGCCATGGTCGACGTGGACAACATAATCGCCTGGTTCTATATCGACAAAGTTATCTATGGGCGATTCCACGGCCAGACCGAGCTCTTTGCGGCGTATCCTGCGTTTGACGAGTCCGCTTATCGGCAGTATTATCGCAACCGTATGGTCCTGGATGCTTTCGTACGTGATCGGGTCGACGCTTCTTATCCTTTCGACACGATTATGGAGAAGCTCTATTCTGAGGGGGTATTCGAACGTAACCGGATAGATTGTGACCGTATCTCCGACGCGGGCAAAATCGCCCTCTTCGGAGACGCGCTTACAGGCGTGGTAACCGTAATTGACCAGGTCGAGCGAGAGCTTTTCGACATCGATCTCTTCGCCCGGGTAGATCTTGATCGATTCGAACATAAATTATGCGATACTACATTTTTCGCGGAAGCGAAACACCCAGCAATTTCAAACCGTTAGCCAGCACTATCCTGACGCAATCGACCAGCACCAGCCGGGACTTGGTCAGGCTCACATCGCCGCTGACAACTCTGTGCTTATTGTAGAAGGAGTGGAACGATGCCGCGAGGTCCTGAAGATACTGCAATATTATATACGGCTCCTGCACTTTGGCGCTCAGGTTCACGATAAGCGGGAACTGACGCAATGTTCTTAGAAGCTCGTGCTCCTCCGTTTCTTTCAGGAGCCTTGAGTCAAATTTGGCCGTAATTATGTGAGCGCGCCTGCCGTATTCCAGGATCGACCATATCCGCGCGTGGGCATACTGGATATAGTATACGGGATTTTCGGAAGATTCTTTCTTGACGAGGTCAAGGTCGAAATCGAGATGGCTCGAGATACGGCGCATGAAGAGCGCGAACCTGGAGACGTCCTTGCCGATTTCGTCCATCACTTCGCGAAGGGTGACGAATTCGCCCGCCCTGGTCGACATCGACACCACCTGTCCTCCGCGATAAAGCGTGGCCAACTGCACTATCAGCACCGTTATCGACTCTTCGGCAAACCCCAGCGCCTGGATGGCCGCCTTCAGCCGCGGGATGTAACCGTGGTGGTCCGGGCCCCATATATCCGTAATCTTCTTGAAGCCTCTCCTGTACTTCTCCAGGTGATAAGCTATATCCGGCGCCAGATATGTCATACTGCCGTCGGACTTTATCACAACCCTGTCTTTATCGTCACCGAACGCGGTCGACTTGAACCAGACCGCATTCTCCTGCTCATAGATATAGCCCCGCTCTCTTAAAACGGCTATGGCCTTCTCGACCTTTCCGGATTTCCTTAGGCCTCTCTGGCTGTACCAGACATCGAACTTAACGCCGAAATCCTTGAGGTCCTTCTTTATATCGTTCAGTATCCAGCGCAGGCCGAACTCCCTGAAAGGTTTTATATCATCCGTATCCAGATATTTTTTTCCGTATTTCTTCTTAAAGTCTTTGGCTATATCGACTACGTAGGCGCCTTTGTATCCGTCCGGCGGGAAGGCCGGCGCGGCGCCCAGGAGCTCCCTGTAGCGGGCCATTATGGAATTACCCAGGATATTCATCTGGGTGCCTTCGTCGTTCAGGTAATATTCCCTGGTGACCTTATAACCGGAGAATTCAAGTATGTTGGCAAGCGCATCGCCGATAGCGGCCTGGCGGCCGTGCGCTATCGTAAGGGGCCCTGTCGGGTTCGCGCTTACAAATTCCACCTGCGTCTTTACGCCGCGGCCGATGCTCGAACGCCCAAAATTATGTTTTTCGCGTTTTATGTGGAGGAGCACCTTGCACAGGAAATCTTTGGAAAGGAAAAAATTTATGAAACCGGGCGGTTTGACCTCAACGCGCTCTATCGCGCCTGCCGGCCCGCCGCACGCGCTATCGAGCTTTATTTTGACCGCGCCGGCCAATTCCATGGGCGAAACGCGCGCAAACCTTGCCCCGCGCATAGCTATATTCGTGGACAGGTCGCCGTGGCTTCTCTCTTTCGGGATCTCTATCTCTGCTTTGAGTTCGGAGGGTAAGGGGGTTGCGAGGCCGCGTTCTGCGAAAAGTTCGGCTACAGACCGCTCAATGATAGAAGCAAGGTTCTTTTCGATTCCGCCATATTGCATTTTACTTTGCTGTTCTTTTACGTCTCTTTTTATTCTTCGCCCTGGTTTTAGCCGGCTTCTTTTTACGGCGGAGCGGCGAACTACGCTTTCGCGGCTCCTCAAAAGACTCCTGCGGCGCCCTGACCCAGAGTTTTTCTAAATTATAGAAGGCTCTCGTATCCTTAAGGAATAGGTGGCAAACCACATCACCGAAATCCAATAATACCCACGAGGCTTCCCGTTCGCCTTCAACATGTCGAACCGGCAGCCCCTTCTCTTTCAGGCTTTTGATTATATTATCGGATAGCGCTCTGACGTGGGTAGTAGAAGTACCGCTTGCTATAACAAAATAGTCGCAGACGCTCGACATCTTCTTCATTTTAATGATGATAATGTCGAGCGCCTTTTTGTCCGAGGCGGCGCCGGCTATGGCCAGCGCCAGATTCTTAGCTTTTATAAAACTCTTCCCCTATTTTATTTCATTATCTTATACATACCAGTGCCGCAGGTGGTGCATTTCCCCTTCATTGCCTGGCGTTTATTCTTCATAGTTACTTTCTGTGTATCCTTCATCTCTTTCTTCGCTTTGCACTTTACGCAATATCCTATTTCTGCCATTACTATCTCACCTCCCTTTAAATTGCTAAAATTATACACTATATTCGCCCTAAGGTCAAGGGTGATTTATGCTATAATTTCTTCTTAAAACGGCTGAAAGCATCCCCTACTATATCAAATCGACAATCTTCCCGTTCCCGGTTGCTATCCAGGCTTTCAAAGTCCCGGGTGTCGAGCCTTTGGATTTCACAGGTATAGCTTCAACGGTAATCTTGACCGCCTTTCTATCATATTATTTTCTCAGGTATGGCACCGCGTTCAAAAAGGAGATCTTCTTCATGGGGTGGACGGTAATCGGTTCGGTCCATATCTTATTTATTGCGACGCTGATGGGATTGAGATTCCTTGCCTTACCTCTGATCGGGATCTCGGCTTTTGCCGTTTTGTTCTTAGTAAGAATAACGGACAGGCTGTCAACACCTCGAAAGATAATAAGCTGCGGGATATTTTCTATCTTAGTCGCTGCTTTCGCCGCCTCATCATTTGCGGCAACATTCTTTTGGAAAGACGACAGGTCGCTTTTGGCTTCGATGGCGGGAAGATACCCGGATGACCCTGATATACATTACAACCTCGGATATTCGTTTACTACGGCTAATGACCTAAGTTCGGCAATAGCGGAATACGAAAATGCGCTTTCTTTCGATCCGCGTCATAAGCGCGCGCGGTTCAATTTGGCTCATGCATATTTTATGTCGGGGCAGACCGGTAAGGCTCTCTCGGGATTTAAGGCGCTTGCCGCGCAGGACAGGTCAATGACGCATGTACATCAAGCCCTGGCTGTCATATATGATAAAAACGGGAAGACGCGCGAAGCGATAGATGAGGTAAAATATGAACTAAGCCTCGCGTTATCCGATCGCGTAAAGATGCTGGAATTTTTGGCGTATCTTTACGAAAAGAACGGCCAGGCCGGAAAAGCCGCGCGGATTACCCGGCTGTTTACTCGCTCACACCATTAACTTGCCGGTATTTGTTGACACGATTGCAAACAAGCTATCTTAAACTGCCCGTTCACTTATACAGGTTGTGCTTTGTTATATAGCCCCTCACCTTCTCCGGGACCAGGTATCTTATAGAACGCCCCTCCTTGAGGCGCCTGCGTATATCTTCCGATGAAACTTCTATGGGCGTTATCACCACCGTCTCCACATCTTCCGGCACATCTTTGACGGGGTAGCCCGGCCTGTTAGCCACTATGAACTTGGACATTTTGAATATTTCATTGACGTTCTTCCATGAAAACAGATCCTTCAACAGGTCCGACCCTGTAATAAAAAAGAGCTGGGCGGTCTCGCCGTAGAGGCTCCTGAAGGCCCTTAATGTATCTACGGAATACGACCTCTTCCGCGAATCGAGCTCAAACGTAGAGACTTCGAACGAGGTATTATCCGCAATGGCAAGCTCCGCCATCTTCAGCCGGTCCTTAGGCTTTACGGAGGAGTCTACATTCTTATGCGGCGGGATGTATGTGGGGACAAATACGACTTTATCGAGCTTCAATTTCGCAAGGGCTTCCTCCGCAAGTATCAGATGCCCTATATGTATCGGGTTAAAGGTACCGCCTAATATTCCTATTCTCATACCAACTCCTTAGAAATTTCAAATGACAAAATCCAAATGACAAATCAATCATCAATGATAAATATTTAAATATTTGGAATTTGAACTTGGGATTTAAATGATTGATTTGGTTTGAAATTTGTCATTATTTTCTCACTTGTCCGTCCCCATACACAACATACTTATACGATGTCAGCTCCTCGAGCCCCATCGGCCCGCGCGCGTGTATCTTATCGGTAGAGATGCCTATCTCCGCGCCCTTGCCGAATTCTTCTCCGTCCGTAAAGCGTGTCGAAGCATTAAGGTAGACGCACGCGGAATCGACTTCTTTCAGGAATTTCGCCGCGCGGGTCTTATTCCGCGTCACAATGGCATCGGAATGGCAGGAGCCGTACTTCATTATGTGGTCTATCGCCTCATCGACGCCGTTTACAATCTTTACCGACAGAACGAGATCGAGATATTCCGCATACCAATCATCTTCCGACGCCGGTCTCACGCCGCGCGCGATAGCCCTTACCTCTTTTGAGCCGCGTATCTCGACTCCGGCATCCCGGAAGCGCCTGACCATCGAGGGCAGGAAAGCCCGCGCGATTTTGCGGTCGACCAGGAGCGTCTCCATCGCATTGCATACGCCGGGGCGCTGCACCTTCGCGTTGAACGCGATATCCGCCGCCATCTCAAGATCCGCATCCGCATCGATGTAGGTGTGGCAAACACCCTTATAATGTTTTATGACAGGGATGCGCGATTTTTTGGCAACTTCCCTTATAAGCGATTCCCCGCCCCTGGGAATAACTAAATCTATCACGCCCTCCTGGACCAATAGTTCATCGATCAACCGCCGATCCGTATCGTCGACTATCGAGATAGCGCCTGCGGGTATTTTGCACTTAACAGCCGTCTTATTCAGGATATTAAATATGGCTACATTCGAGCGGACGGCCTCGCTTCCGCCGCGCAGGATAACGGCATTCGACGATTTCAGACATAGCCCGATACAGTCGCTCGTAACGTTCGGCCGCGACTCATAAATTATGAGTATTACGCCTATAGGCACCCTTATCTTCTTTATGAGAAGCCCGTTCGGCCTCTTTGTGGTCCCGGCAACCTTCCCAACGGGATCTTCCAGGCCGGCTACCTGCGCAAGGGCATCGGCCATAGACGCTATCCTCTTCCCGGTCAATGTAAGCCGATCGATCAGCGCCGGCGAAAGCCCTTTCCGGCGGGCCGCTTCAAGATCCCGCTTATTTTCGCGCATTATGTATGGGGCGCTCTTTCTCAAAGCGGCGGCCATGGCAACAAGCGCCTTGTTCTTAGTCTTAGTATCTATAAGCGCAAGCCGCCTGGATGCGCCTTTGGCCTTCCTTGCAAGCGCCTCTATACCTTTAGCATTCATAGTATCACCAGGTTATTTTTGTGTATTACTTCATCTGGACCCTTGATGCCCAGGACGGCCTTAAACGCGCCTGTCTTAAGACCCTTTATCTTTGCTAGCTCATGAGTTGAATAATTTGTTACGCCTTTTGCTATCTCCCTGTCCTTCTTATCGGATATGCTAATGACATCTCCTGCCCGGAAATTTCCGATAACGCCCACTATGCCGGAGGCTAAAAGACTTTTGTTCTTTTCAATGAGAGCAATCACTGCGCCATCGTCAACCGATACCGTTCCTTTCGGTCTTGACGAGTATGCTATCCAGCGTTTCCGCGCAAGAGCTTTATCCCCTTTCCCCGCGAATCTAGTCCCAACGGTTTTCCCATCCACTATCTTGGTAATAATATGATCTTCTTTGCCGTTAGCGATAACACAATCGATGCCCGCTGTGGTGACATTCTTAGCAGCCTCTAGCTTTGTTGCCATGCCCCCTGTTCCAAGATCGCAATGGCTCCGTCCGCCCATCTTTAAAACCTGGGCGGTAACCTCCGGCACCTCACGGACAAGTTTTCCGCCACTATCAAGTAAACCATCGACGTCTGTTAAAAGTATAAGGAGATCTGCCTCGCAGAGATCGGCAACAAGGCTTGAGAGCCTGTCATTATCTCCGCATTTTATCTCTTCCGTAGCGACTGTATCATTTTCGTTTATGACTGGTATGATCTTATGCTTCAATAGCGCATTGATAGTATGTTTGATATTCAGATATCGTTTTCTATCGTTAAAATCCTCCTGAGTCAAAAGTATCTGGCCAACATTATATTGTCTTTTCTTTAAGAATTCGCCGTATAAATACATCATATGATATTGCCCGACGGCCGCGGCCGCCTGGAGGGACGCAATATCTGAAGGCCTCTTCTTCATATTAAGAACCTGCATGCCCGCGCCTATTGCGCCTGAGGTCACAAGAATTACATCTATGCCTCGAGCCATTACGGCTTCTACCTGATATGCTATACCGTCTACGCGATCAGCATCGAGCCCGCGATCCCGCGATGTTATGACCTTTGTACCGACCTTGACCACGATCCGTCTATTTTTTTTCATTTTTCTTCACGCTTTTATATACGATGCAAAGCAGTTCTTTTACGCCCGCGCCCGTAAGGGCCGATATTATAACCGGTTTTTTGCCCCTGAGTTTTTTCTTAAACGCCTTGATATTCTCTTCCGCCTGCGGGCAATCGGCCTTATTGAGAACTATAACCTGATCTTTCCCTGCCAGTTCCTTCGAATACTCCTTCAGTTCTTTATTGAGTTTTATGTAATCCGAATACGGGTCACGGCAATCGGCCGCGGCGGCATCGATCAGGTGTAAAAGAACCTTTGTCCGCTCGACATGCCGCAAAAATTTATGCCCCAGGCCGCGCCCTTTGTGAGCGCCCTCTATCAGGCCCGGGATATCCGCGACGAGGATCGAATCCTCATAAAGTTTTATCATGCCCAGCACAGGCGCCTTGGTCGTAAACGGATAGCTGGCTATCTTTGGACGGGCCGCCGATATCTTAGAGATAAGCGTCGACTTTCCTGCATTGGGATAACCTATTATACCGACATCCGCTATCAGCTTCAGCTCCAGCGTTACGGTCGTCTCCTCGCCGGGAGCGCCTTTAAGCGCCTCACGGGCCCGGGAATTACCCCGGCCGCCGCCGCCGCCTCTTGCTATTACGGCGCTATCGCCCGGGCGGGCAAGATCCCGCATGAGAAGGCCGGTTCCTGCGTCTCTTATTATGGTGCCGGGAGGAACTTTGATGTGCAGATCTTTGCCTCTGGCCCCCTTCTTGTGATTGGAACTGCCGTTTAATCCAGATTCGGCTTTGAAATGCTGCCTGTACTGGAAATCTAAGAGGGTGTGGATATTACCATCGGCTTCAAATACTATATTACCGCCGCCGCCGCCCGGTCCGCCGTCGGGCGTACCGATCCTGTTGACGCGGTCGCGGTATAAACTGCTGCAGCCGTCGCCGCCGTCGCCGGCCTTTACGAATATTCTTGCTTCGTCTATGAACCCTGTCCGGTCCATTACTTCTTGGTCTGGATTACGCTGACAACCTTATTGGGCGCGAAATGCACTTTGCCGTCTACCAGGGCGAAGAGCGTGCCATCCCTGCCCGTACCTACGTTGCGGCCCGGCTTGAAACGCAAGCCCCTCTGCCGCAGCAATATGTTCCCCGCCTTGACGACCTGATCACTATAACGTTTTACACCCAGATTTTTAGGTTGTCCGTCTCTGCCATTGACTACGTGCGCCATTTTATCACCTTTAGCTATTTTAGTTGATCCGGCCTTCTTAGCTTATCTTCGCTATCTCGATCTCTTTTACTTTGAGTTTCGTATACGACTGCCGATGGCCTATCTTCTTCTTTTCGCTCTTGCGCTTCTTGTACTTAAACGCTATGACCTTATTCCCCCGCACTTCTCCCAACGACTCGCATACCACATGCGTCCCCTTAAGGTAAGGATTTCCCACATGTATGGAATTACCCTCTTTAGCCAGGAGGACATGGGAGAGTTTCACCTCACCGCCGGCCTTGGCATTTATCTTCTCGACGAGGATCACGTCGTTTTTCGCAACCTTATATTGTTTACCGCCAGTTTCCAGTACTGCATACATGATAATACCTCCTTGAAATTGAGAAAAATTACTATATCATATAGTCATTTTCCCGTCAAGCGGCATCTTATTTAAAATAGATATACTTCTTCTCCCGCTTCTGCTGGACCTCCCTAAACTCATCGTACGTCTTTTCGTACTCCAGGACCATCTTGACGAACGGATCATCCACTTTCTCGAAGCGGCTCATATATTCTTTAAACTCATTCTCCAGGGCCGGCAGATCTTTGCCAAGGCATTTCAGCAGCATATTAAAATCATCCTCCGCGCCCGCGGCAATCTTCTTCTGCACCATCCGGTCCGCCATGCGCTTCTGGTAATCGATGAATTGCGCCGGATACTTATCGACAAGGAATTTGGCAAGCCCCCAGCTTTCCGCGTAACCATCCAGCACGGCCTGGTATTCCAGGCCCGTAAAACTCCCTTTTTTGAAATTCGTCAGAAACTCAAGCGGGTTTATTCTGTTCTTCTCGTTCATCTCCTGGTACCCGGCAAGGAACCTTTCATTTACGGCCCCTATCGGGGACGTCTCGCAGTAGCATGCCAGACCCTCCGCCAGCCAGGAATTCGCCGCGCTCATCTCAAAATCTTTATAATAATCCTTCTTCATCTTATATAGATCTTTGAAAACGCCTTCTACTTTTTCCTGGTCGGAGCTGCCCAGCGCGTCCAATATCTCCCTCTCTTTGGCAGCCATCGCATCTTTATCTACCTTAGGGCGCGACACAACTATGCCCTGTAGTCCCCAATTATGGAATATCTCATGCGCAAATTCATGCCGCATCACTTCGAATGTCTCTTCAAGCGCTATCCTTTTGTGCACGTTGTACCATTTCCAAAAAACATCCTTCTGTTCCTTCGCATAGCCGTCGACGACGATCCTCCACCCGCCGTCGTCGAGCCTTGTCTTGTCCGCCTTAGCGATTTCATCAATGCCCGCGCAAAGCCTTTCGATGTACTCGCGATATATCTTTTCGATCCTGGCACCCCACCCATTATATATAAAAAGCGTCCTGTCGTCGGGATTGAAATAGCCTAAAGCATCCATAGGGCCCAGCGAGGCAACGGTATATTTTATGTAACCTTCGGGATCATCGAAAAGGATCACGAAGTTCTGCCCTTCCTGTTTGCGGTTCCTGAAAAGATCGAAAAACTTAAAATATATTTCCGCGTACTGGTTATTCAATTCCTTTACATAGTATTTGATCCACGCGGGGTCTGCATCCGTCAATAGCGTAAAATTATCCTCTTTATAAACCGACATCTTCGGGAAGAGCCCCTTCAGGCGCGCCTCCGTATCGGCGCTCTCTTTGTTACATATCGGCGCGAAGATAAGATGGCTCACATCCTTCCTGTTAACAGCCATCTCCATACCGCCCCCGCCCTCATCGAACGACATCGTTAATTTGTCGTTATCAACACCCGCTATTTCACCGTCGAGCACCACGCCGCTTGTCTTTTTCACAACGACGCTGTGTTTATAATGCCACATCACCTCGTCCGCCTTTTTAGACTCTACATGGTCGATCTGGCTCTTCAATATGACATATTTTCCGGTCTTGCCTTCTACTTCGTATTCGTCGCCGCGCCTGGCCAGCAGTTTTCCGCTTACAACACCGCCATGCTTGAGGTGTATGACTATACCCTCAATTGTTTTTTCGTCCGTTGAAGCAGCCTTTGTACCGCTATCCGCGGCGCTCTTGCACTTACTCTTGAATTCTTCTATACTACGGACGGCATTGACGTGACCGGCGTCAAACTTTTCAGTCAAGCCGGTAATTTGAGTATTCAGGGCAAGGTTTGTTCGCAGCGCTTTCTTAAATGTCGGAATACTGAGGATTATCGCGGCGGCAAGAATGGCCAGAAACAGTATCTTCCACATACGTATCTCTTATTCTTTTTTTTACGCCCTACTTCTCCTCTATCTTCATATCCTCGATATGCAGGTTGGGATCTTCTATTACCCGCACCGTCTTCCGGAACCTGCGCTCAAGAGGTTTTATCATATTGCGCTCCGGGCTCGACACATAGTAAGCCACCTCGGGATGGAGAGATACAAATATGTCCCGCGCCCTGCTGCCCATAAGGGAATGTTCGAGCTTACGCATGAGCTCCAGGGATATCGTGGGAACAGACTTGACTATGCCGCGGCCGTTGCAATACGGGCATTTCTGGTAACTCTTTCCCTCGATAGACTTTCTCATTCTCTGCCGGGTCATCTCCACAAGGCCTATGCTCGAGATATTGAGTATCTTCGTCTTGGCCTTGTCGCTCTCAAGATGCCGCTCCAGGGTCTTGACGACATTGCGCCGGTGGTCCGCAAATTCCATGTCGATAAAATCTATGATGATTATTCCTCCCAGGTCGCGCAATTTCAACTGTCTCGGTATCTCCTCCGCGGATTCGATATTCGTCTTGAACGCCGTGTCCTCGAGATTCCGTTTCCCCACGAATTTTCCCGAGTTCACATCGATCGCAACGAGCGATTCGGTCTGGTCGAATATCAGGTATCCGCCCGATTTAAGCTGGACGACCCTGTCATAGATCTTGGCGATCTGCTTCTCTATCTCTAACTTTTCGAATAGCGGCGTCCTCTCACCGTGGAACTTAAGTCTTGGCCGGAGATGCGGGGCAAGTATGCGTAAAAACCTCGATATGCGTTTAAAATCGGCTTTTGAATCTATCTCCAGCTTGGAGACATCCGAGGTGAATATATCTCTGGCCACCCTCAAAACAAGATCGTACTCCTGGTGTATAAGCTGCGGGGGTTTAGCCCGTCTCGCCCGCGCCTTTATATTCTGCCAGAGGTTTAGGAGATATCTCGACTCCCTGAAAAAATCCTTCTGGCTGGCGCCCTGGGCGGCAGTGCGGACGATGAATCCGATATCTTTGGGCAGTTTCAGCTCCTCCATGATCTTGCGGATCCTGTCCCTCTCCTCCCTGGATTCTATCCTCTTGGAGAGCCCTATATGGTTATCGAAAGGCATAAGGACGAGAAACCTGCCCGGTATACTTATATGCGTCGTAAGCCTGGCGCCCTTGGTACCTATTGGTTCTTTCACTACCTGGACGACGACCTCATCGCCTTTTTTGAGAAGTTCCGCGATAGAAGGGTACGGCTTCTTCGACTCCATCCTCTCTATCTCCTCGTCGGCGCCTTCTTCCAACAGCTTTTCGTAACTGGCCGCGCCCGTCACTACATCGGCAACATAAAGAAAACCGTTCTTCTCGAGCCCCATACTCACGAACGCGGCGCCCATCCCCGGCAGGACGGACTCCACCCTGCCTTTATAAATATTACCCACGAGGTTCACGTAGTCAGGCCTCTCGACATAAAACTCCTCGATGCGTTTATTCTCCAGTATCGCCACGCGTTTCTCGTGCTGGGCGATATTTATAAATATATCTCTCTGCATTATGATACGTCTCCTTCGGCGCCGGTCACTTTAACTCCTTCCGGCAATTGTTCGTTTATAGCATCCATAATCTTTTCTCGCGCCACCGGCTCGTCCATCCACACTACCGCTTCCTCGCTTTCGCTCTCGACGCCTAACTTCAATGCCCGGGTTATGCTCACCTTAAGGCGGGGAGTAAAACCTTTGGTGATTGTAACAGGAAGGCCGGCCCTGCGCAAAGCTCTTTGGAACAACCTCACTAAATCCAGATGCGAAATGAACCGCATATCCGCGGTCTTTTTAAAAGTTAACTTTATTTTTATCTCTTTTTTTCCTTCTTTTTGGGAATCTTGCCCGCAGTCTTCATAAGAGTAAAGGCCGGGTTATAGATATTTTCGCTCTTTGGCGTACCTTTAACTTCCTGGTCTCCCAGCATCATATTAACCGTTATGAAAAATATGAGCTCTGTCTTCTGTTTTATGGTCTCCTTTTTCGAAACGAGCATTCCCAGATACGGGACATCTCCCAGAACGTCCCCTATGATCGGGAGCTTCTTCTTCGTATCGACATCGCTCTCCTGTATCAGGCCGCCGATAAAAATAGTCTGGTTATCTTTTATCATGACCTGCGTCTTTGCCGTTCTCGAGGAAAAGACCGGCGCCACGACTCCGCTGGCAGCATCCAGAGTGTCATAGCGCAAAAGGCTCGATATCTGCGGCTCAAGATCGACGACTATCTCGTTAACATCGTTTATATGAGGGGTTACCTTCAATATTATGCCCAGGTCTTTCGGATCGTAACCGGTTATTTCCATCTTGCCGGTCGAGGAGTTCCTTTCGTATTTCGGAAGGTTAAGAGTCTGGCCGACATTGATGAGCGCTTCATGGTTATTAAGCGTGGCGATCCTCGGGTTAGAAACCGTATCTGTATTCGACCTCGATTTAAGCATCTCCAGTACGGCGGTAAACTCGCTGAAGTCGAGAGTGCCGAACTTAAAGTCATCCGTTGTAGCATAGGGAAAAGCAAATGTGCCGCTTGCGGTGCTTGGAAACTCCGCGGCTAATGTAGTGGTGGCAACACCGGACCCGCCGATAGCCGACTGCGGGCTACTGGTCAAAACCTGCGGGAAATAATTCAACCCTTCTTGATCCTTACCAAACCCGGCTTTAAACTGTTCGAACGGGAACGTTATAGGCCGCTTTGCGCCCGACGCGCTTACCTTGACATTCCAGTCGATACCGAGTTTTTCGCTGTCATCAAGCACCGTCTCGATCACCCTTGCCTCGATAAGGACCTGCTGGGTCTTCTTATCGAGCCTTGAGATTATCTGGCTTATCTTGTAAAGATTTGTCGGTATATCAGTGACGATGACCGTATTCGTCCTCTCATCATACGTTACCTTGCCTTTTTCGCTTACTATATTCTTTATGGAATCGACTACGTCTTTGCATTTACTGTAATTCAAATTGTAAGCCTGGGAGGCAAGCTCTTCCTGCTTCAGCTGGCTCACGGTCACAACCCTTATGATATCCCCCTCCCGCTCATACGCGAACCCGTAATTTCTCAGGATTATATCGAGAGCGACTTTCCATGGCTTATTCGTCAATTTCAGATCTACGACCCCTTTTACATCTGGTGCGGGGACTATATCCACTCCGGAAACTTCCGAGATATAAGCAAGGACCGTCTTGATATCCGCTCCTTTAAAATTCACCGTCACGTTGCCGGGTTCGACCGGCGAGGCAGAAAGGTCTTCCTTCTTCTCCTCGGCGGGCGCCTCTTCGGCGGATGGGCTTGAAACAGCAGGCTCAATCGGCTTCGCCGCCTCGGCAGGCGGAGTGACCGCAACCGCCTCATCCGGCCGCGCCGGCGCAGGTTCAGGCGGAGTGACCGCGGCAGTCCCGGCAGGTTTAGTTTCGACGGGTGCCGGCGGAGCTTCGGCAGGCGCCTCTTTAGCGGGAGACTCCGGCGTTTCGGAAAGCGGCTTGTCGTCCTGCGCAAATGACAGGCCCGTCAGAAAAAGTAACGCTAATACGATAAATATCCCGCCGGCTTTCTTATTCACTCTTTCTGGCCTCCTTCTTCGGGCAAATTGACCTTATATTCTTTTCCGCTTATAGTAAGCATTACGGATTTTTTCAAAACCTTCTTAACCTCAAGCTCTCCTGATTTGAAACCTTCCTTTACCAGCTCACCATTCATTACCGCCATGCTGTGTCCTGACATCTGAGCCACAACGCCTTCCAGTTTCACATCATCTATAGAGACTACCTCGGAAAGCGGAATAGCGGCTCCGACCGTCTTCTCCTGGCCTATCAGCGGCACCATCGGATCACGCTTTCCGTGCGGGTCATACCTGAACCCTTCGGCCTCCACCGAGACCGGATAAATGAAAATGCTTAAAACTAAAATTGCCGGAAAGAATTTCCTGGACATATTATTTAAGTCCTATCAGCTTATATGTCGCGACCAGCACCTCTACATCGTGCCTTTTGGGAGCAGACTTATTCTCTTTTAATTCCAGGTCGACGACTTTCATAAAACGGCTGGCGTTCTCCAGTTCGGACAAAAATTTTCCCAATTCATGATAGCCGGATCTTGCGTTTACGAGTATGGGTATCTCCTGGTATATCCCTTCGCGGGCTTCCTCTCCGGACTGCAGCGGCGTTATCCCTACTATCTTGACGCCGGATCTCTTGGCCATGCTCGACAGGTCCTCCAGAAGCTTAGGGATCTCCTGCTCGACAGGCAGCATCGACTCATAACTTTCGATCTTAGTACGATACTGCGCCATCTGTTTCTTTAGGCTGTCTACACTCGAAATATCGCGCTCCGCCGTCGTAACATCGACACGCAGTTTTCTCGCCCGCTCGTACTCCTTCGCGACATTCCGTATCTGCGGCACGAGCAGCAGCTTAAGGTATAGGACCAGTATCAGGACACCGCCCAAAGCGGCCACCAGCATTATCTGTTTAGTATCTTTGAATTTTATCCCCAGATTCATTTTACGGCGCCGCCGCCCGTTTTAAAAAAGCATGTGATTTTAAAACTCATCACTTCCTGGTCGAATATCTTTTCCGATTTTATCGACTCGAGCTTTATGTCGATGAAATCCCGGAAAAACGATGGGTTATCCTTCATGCCCTGGATGAACTTTCCGATCAGCGCAGTCCCCTGCTCTCCCATGCTCGATGCATATCCGGATATATTCAGGTACCGCAAGTTCAGCGTCCGGGTCTCTGTCTTGGTTATCTCTTTCTTCCCGTTCATAAGCGAGGCCGCTTTTACCTGCACCGAGACCTCGCTCGGCTTTTCATCATAAGATATATTAGTAAGCCACACACCCTGCGCTACGCAATCACTCAGTTCATTCAGCTTCTGCGCCCAGCTGAAACGGTTTGCCATAAGGTCGTCTATAGCCTTTGCCTTCCTGTTCGCTACGCTCACCTCCGTTATCAATGCCTCGTATTCTCTCCTGGCCGGGGCAAGAGCAATGTATTTCTGCGACATGGCCTTGGCGGTCGCCGTACTTCTGGCCCCGACAAAAAATAATACTATGTGCATGCAGATCAGGGCGGCGAGAGCCGCTATGGCAAGATTCCTGAAGAGCCCCTCCTGCCCTTTGAAAGTCAGGGTAAACTTCGACAGCGAAGATTCTTTTTCCCTGCGTTCTTCCGGCAGTAGATTTATCGTTATCATAACAGGACGCCTTTTATCTCGACAGTAAGCCGGCCGCTATACAAAACTGGTTTTTCCGTTTGTCAAAAAAGTCTGCCTTTGCGGCAACGGCGGACATATCCGCAAAGTCGAGAGGATTCCAAAACAGCGGTTTCGATTCCAGCGTCTCGACAAATATGCTTTCCAATCCCATAATATTCGCCGTACCGCCGGATATATAGACCTCATCGATCCCTTTGCCGGCCTGATTCTCGTAATAGCCGAACGAAAGCTTGATCTCATCGAGCAAATCATTGAAGACCGCCCTGACGCATTCCAGCACATCCGGCTCTTTCTCTTTCGGCGGCTGTATCTTAAACTCCTCCGCCTCCCGCTGTCCTATTCCCAGCTTCTTGGCTATCGCGGCGGTAAAATCATTTCCGCCCATAATGATATCCCGGGCAAAATATATCAACTCACCCTTCAAAATACTAACATTAGTATGAGCGCCCCCTATATTCAGGATAGCGCAGGATTTACCCGGGTCCGGCGAGGGAACATTCCGCCGGAATGCATTGGCAAGCGCGAAACTGTCGACGTCTATCAATTTTACAGAAAATCCGGCGCCCTCTATAAGCCCTATCCTGGTCTCGACATATTCCCGTTTCGCGGCTACCAACAGCACATTTAACTTGTTCTCTTTATCGTCTTTTCGCAGGGTTTGAAAGTCGATAATGCAATCGCTGATATTGTAAGGTATGAACTTTTCGGCCTCATATCGTATAGCTCCTTTAAGGGCCGCTTCGTCCATCTTGGGCAGGGAAATGAACCTGACTATGACTGACGGGCCCGATATCGAGACAACGGCATCTTTGGCGTTTATCTGGGATTCCTGGACAAGCGACTTTAACGCATCGGCGATCCCGTCGGCGGGAAGGCCGGCGATCTCTTTATAACCGACAGCGCTCACAACAGGTTTGTCGGCCGGGCCGGCGGCCTGGAGAATTTTGATACAAGAGGTTCCGATATCAATAGCCGCCCTGTTTACGCTGCCGGCCGTCATATCTTATGCCCCTCTTCCTCGTAAGTACATTGTGCCTGGGGATTCGTGCCGACAGGATTCAACAGATAATCCCCGCCGGACGGACATTTGGGTTTACCGCCGCGAAGGTAGCTGGAATAGATATCGCTTTCCTGGGTCGTCGTGATATTAGCGCCTGAAGCGATATTGTTATCTATCGCCCACTGCTCGACTGCCGCGGTTATCTTCCTGAGATTATTTATACAGACGGTCTGCTTAGAGACGGCGCTTATCCGGAAGAAATTCGGGATGGCAATCGCCAGCGCAATCGCGATAATAGCGACGACGATCATTATTTCGATAAGGGTAAAGCCTTTATATCTAAATATATACATAATATTTATATAAAGTTATCATAAGAGCGGGGCTTTGTCAAGGGAAGAGAGACAAAACAAAAAGGGCCGGACCCTATTTGGGGCCGGACCCTATTTGTATTTTTCATTGAAACATGATTACCATTACGAACTCGCGCGTTATGGAAGCGTGTGATTGGTAATATTACACGAAGGTCTTCCATTGACCGCCGAAAGCGTATACGCTCCGCCAGCTTTGCAAGCCGGTGTCGTCCTTATGTAATTAGGGACAAGGTTAGCCCATGTGGGCGTATCGGTATCTGCCTTGCCTTCATCCACTGCCCATACCTGTTCGGCGCCTTCTATCTGCCTCAGGTTGGCTATACACGCTTCCTGCTGGGCCTTCTGCCTGGCCCTGACGAAGTTCGGAATGGCTATCGCCGCTAATAGACCGATGATTGCGACAACTATCATTATTTCAACGAGCGTAAAGCCTTTCTCCCTCATCTTTATCAACATATCGAATCACCTTCCTTTCTCCCAGGATTGGGCGCGTTTTAAAGACCATAAAATATCCATACAAGCCAATAGCTATATTTCTAATTTCCTAACTAAGGCCTATATGGATAGCCTTAATAAAAGTATACCTGATAAATCTTATATCGTCAAGATGCCAAAATTTTTCTTTTAATCCGGGCCGCGGACCGGTATAGCGCAATTATATACAACATCCTTACTGGTTCCAGTATAGGTGTACTTTTTCTCCCTGTGCTGAGTCCTGCCGGAACCAAAGTTTACGCAAAACGCGTGGTTTGTCTCAAGTTTGCTTTTTTTTGTTGTTAGCTTCTTAGCTGTGGTACTGCTCCAATATCTGTAGTTTGGCTCATAACCGCTGGAAGTATCATAAGAAAAGAGCTGCCATGGTATAGAACTCGCTGTAAAAAAGCGATCTATCACCGTCGTCTCTCCATACGCATATCCGGCCCAGTTATTACCATAAAGCTGGTGCCCGTAATTGACCAGCGTCAAGAGCTCTTTTATGTTCGGCAGTCTCCAATCTTCAAAGCCACCCGCTTTGCAACTTTCACAAAAAGTTATAGCGTTTGGCCAGGTATATCCTTTGGCTTGATTGCCTACGGCCCACATGAGCCCTGTAGCGTTATCATAGAGGATACCATTAGCGCTATTGTAAAAAAATTCTTCGCCGGAGGGCGGATAACCTTTATTATACGTGCCGTCATCACCGTTATAGTAGACATAGCCGGCCTGTCCCGTTTTAGGGACACCCTTGATAGTAACCGTCTTAGACACTATTGTCCTTAACGTTACGCTGTCCGTATCCGCGAAAGATAGCGAACCTGCTAATAACAGAAATACTGCCAAGAACAGAGTCTTCATGTTTACCTCTTCTGTCTTACGTATTATCGCGGACCGGTATATAAAATTGTAAATCTTTCGGTTTCGTACTATCTTTCATACTATTATGGACAACCAACCCTGTTCCGAAATTAACGCAAAACGCGCGGTTATCGGACCACGACAGGCTAGTATTGATAAAAGCCGTCGTACTGCTCCAATATTGGGTCTCCTCGTCGGTATTTAAAGGCCACGGACTGAAATCATAAGCGACTACACCGTCCTCTGCCGTCGTCTCGCCATACGCGAAACCTTGCTGGCCCCCGGCTTCTATCCTGACTTGATGCCCGTAATTGACCAGCGTCAAGAGCTCCTTTATATTAGGCAACCTCCAGCCCCGGAAGCCGCCGGCAGTACATTCGCCACACTTCTTTATAGCATCCGTCCACGTAACATTAATACCTTGATTTTTAGTCGCCCACATAAGGCCCGTAACGTTATCGGTAAGGATGCCGGTGGCAGCATCGTAAGAATATTCGGTCCCGGAGGCCGGGCCGCCTGTATTATAAGTACCGTCATCGCCCGCAACATAGCATGTCGTCTGGCCCGTCCTGGGGATAGCTATATAAAGACCCATGAGATCGTATACCGTTACGCCGCCTGAGGTAGAAGCTACTTTATATTTCCTGGTACTCGAATCTTCCGTTACGGCAATAGATATCTTCCGGTTTCCGGTAAGGCCAAGGTTCCTCCACATCGTATTATTCTGCGATGAACTGATCTCGATCGTCTTCGGGCCCTCGTTATCACCGGTTTGGAGCGTGGAAAAACCAAAATTGCCTCGCGGATCCGCAAGGAGCATAGACGCGTAACTAAGGCCGGCGTATGCTATATAGTAGTCCTCCACCCTATTGACCTCGCCTATACCGCACGATTTATATGAATTATAGACAGAGAAATAGAGCGCGGCGCCGGCGATTATCGTAACCATCACGAATATTATCACCATCAAAAGGACCGCGCCTCTATTGCCCGCCATGCCTTTTTCTATCATGCGCCTCCCAGAAAACGGACTTTCGTCTCTAACGGACAGCTCCTCGTCTTTTTCTTTGCAGTAAGCGCCAGCGTCAATATACTATCGGAATCCCACGATGACGAAAAAGCCGATATGTTATCGGCGATCTTACGATATGAGCCGCCTGAGCCGCACCGGTATTCAAGCAAAGCGCCGTTAAGACGGTAAGCGACCGCGGTATTGGCCGTTATCTCCGGCAGGTTATCGCCCGCGGCCTTATGGTCGATGGTAACCTCGACTTTATTGGCGCCTGTGGTTACGGTCTTGGACGGATCCGCGTACCTGAGGACCCTCACCATATGGCGCATCGCTATAGCGGATTCGCTTGTGACGAAAACTTGATCCGATATCAGTTGCCGGAAAGTCAACTCCGCGACAAACTGGCAGGCTATCGCCACGACTATGAAGCCGCTTATGACTACTACAACGATAAATTCGACCAGCGTTACGCCTTTGCGATCCATCCGTTATTTATCCCAGCTCACCGTTACGAGTATTACTTTATATACGTTGCCGGTGCCGCTATCTGTATGCTCATTGATGCGGTATTCCCTCTTGACATTGGTATGGCGCGACGAGAGTATATTACCGGCGGGAAGCGAAACACTGCCGCTGCCCGTACCAAGGCTGTCATAGTCCCTTCCATAAAACATCTCCATCGTTTCACGGGCAAGGTTGGCGGCAACGATCCTGTCTGTGGCCCTGCTTACGAACTTATCGCAATAGACCAGAAACTGGAAGGACGCTATGGCGGCAACCGCTATAATCATTACCGCTATTACAAGCTCTATCAAGGTCACACCGGCTCTTCTATTTCTCATATCTCATCTGGACCGTTATCGGTAACCATACCACTACCATTATCGCTATTATACATGAGCTGTTAGTGCAATCCGCCCTCTCCACCGCGAACGGGGCGGACAAACATCGCATCGTCAACATTGGTCTTTACCTTTTGCTCCACGGTACCAACATCAAAATGCACAACGTACGCAGAGCCGGTGCTGGGGAGATACGTAGTACTGGACCAATAATTGTAATGGCTCCCGGTACCAGTCTGCCAACCAAAAATCGAATCCGTAGCGGGGTAACTGCCATATTTTACAATAGATAACAATTCTTTGATATTTGGCATACGCCAGTCCTTATATAGCTTCCCGGGAGGGTAGCCATAAACATTCATATAACCCGTGATATAATCTATGTCGTCCGCCCATTTTTGCTTAGCAGTAAATAGATAGTACGAACCAACTATTACCGACGCAGGGTTTTTAATCCACATCAGGCCTGTCCCATTATCGGTGACCGTATTATCACCGTTATCGGTATATTGTGCGGCGGGAGCAGACGGGGCGCCTTTTCGATAGTACCCGTCGTCATAGGTTTTATAAGAAGCGGTCTGGCCGGTCCTTGGAATATTATAACTCGATGTTTTGGGCACGATGGCTTTAAGCACTACCTCATCCGCAAATGATAGAACGCTATCCGCAAAAATGAGCGCCGCGATCAGGATGCCCGCGATGTTATTTTTCACAAAAACCCTCCTTCATTTTTAGTTAGAATACGTAGATGTCACCGTATATTTACCCGTGCTCGTGCTATAAACCATTTTAACAACAATCGTTTCATTGCTTGCAAGACCGAGATCGGCGCCCACGCTATGGGTCGAGCTTATCGTCTTAGTTACCGAGGCCCCATTAAGCGGCGGATCGGAAGCAAACCCCGCGTATGTCACGGGATTTTTAAGCAGCATCGTAGCGTAAACCTGCCCCGCGTAGGCGAGATAAGTCCCCCTTACCTGCCTGGTCTCCCGCACACCATGCGTCTTGGAAAAATTGTATATGGAGCTGTAAAGAACGAGGCTGGAAATCAAGGCTGTCAGCATAAATATCATAGCAATAATAAGTAAAGAGCCTTTTTTATCCCTTACCATATCTTCTATTTCCCCAGAAAGTGGACTTTCGATTCAAGCGAAGAACTCCTTATATTCTTCTTCGCGGTAATCTTCAAAAGCAGTTCATTTACACCATCATACGCGGGAGCGAAGGAGCTTATGTACTTCGCTATAACGCGCGGCGTACCCGATATGTCTAATTGATAAATAAACTCGCCGCTGGCTTTATTATGGGTAAAGATAACCTTTTTATCGGAGGTTATACCGTCGAGATAGCCGTCGCCCGAAATAGTCGCCTCAAGGCTGGTAACGCTTGAATTATTGGTTACCGTTACGGGCATCGAAGACTTCGCATACCTGAGAATCTTAGTCATATTATGCATAGCCATATTCGCTTCGGTCGTAACCACGGACTGGTCTTCTATCATATTACGGAAATAGGTTACCGAGACAAACTGGGTAGCTACGGCAAAGACAACGATACCGCTTACCAATAAGACTATCATAAGCTCTATGAGCGTCACGCCTCTTTTCATCATGGGTCCCAGCCCACCTTAACCGTTATTACTTTGTATTTGGTGCTGGTAGCAGATTCCGTCTTTTCGGAACCAATTTCGTATGACCCGGTCCCGTTATGCAGCCTGCTCGCCAGAGCGGCAATGCTCACGCTATGACTGCCCACAGCAAGGTCATCGTAGTCTTCCTGATAATAATCTTCCATTATTTCGCGGGCAAAATTCGCGGCGGCTACCTTATTATCGGCCATTATGACGAATTTATCGCAGTGGACAAGGAATTGGAAAGACGCGATGGTGGCAATCGCTATGATCACCATGGCTACGATAATCTCTACCAGGCTCATACCCGCTCTTTTATCCTTCATGGCCCTAACCGCTCACTATCGACGTTATCTTGAATATCGGCAAGAACATACAAATGACTATCGAGCCTATAACGATACCTAAGAAAGCTATTATAAACGGCTCCATCATGCTCGTAAGCGAACCGACCGCGGCATCCACCTGCTCGTCGTAAAAATCGGCTATCTTAGAGAGCATCTTCTCGAGTTCGCCGGTCTGTTCGCCCACCGAGACCATCCGCGTGACCATCGGAGGGAATATCTTGGACCTGGCCAGCGGCTCAGCGACGCTTTCGCCTTCGCGGACGTTCGCGCGGACGTTGTCTATCGTCTTCTCGACGAGCTTATTGCCGGACGTCTTCCCCACTATATCGAGGGCGGCAAGTATCGGGACGCCGGATTTTATCAGCGTCGAGAGCGTCCTTGTGAATTTGCTCACGGCTACTTTTATAAAGAGTATGCCGAATACCGGCAGACGCAGTAATAACGTATCGAACTTGAGCCTGCCCTTTTCGGTCCGGACAAGCCTGAAGAGGAGAAAGCCCAGGCCTATCGCCAGGCCGGCGCCGAATATAAAGTATTTTTGCAGGGCATCGCTTATAGTTATAAGTATAAGGGTAGGCCTCGGCAGCTGCGCGCCGAAACCTTCGAATATTCCTTTAAAGACAGGTATGACCTTAAGCAGTAATAGAAGTGTTATGGCAAGCGCCATACCGCTGACGACCGCCGGATATACGAGCGCCGTCTTCACCTTCCGCTGGAGCGCGCTCGTCTTCTCGAGGTATGTCGCCACGCGGTCGAGTATCTCGTCGAGCATTCCGCTCGTTTCGCCGGCCTTCACCATGTTGACGAATAACTGCGAAAAGACCGTCTTGTGCCTGGCAAGCGACTCGGAAAAACTCGAGCCGGTCTCTACTTCGTTTCGGATCTCCCTTACAACGGCGCTAAACGTCTTATTCTCTATCTGCTCGCCGAGGATATCGAGCGCGCTCACAAGAGGGATGCCCGCGTCGACCATCGTGGCAAGCTGCCGCGAAAATATTACAAGGTCGTCGATCTTTACCTTCTTCTTCATGCCCATCATCCCGAAGGGTAATTTAAACGGGGAGCCGGACTTTACCGTTTCATCAAGCGATACGATGATAAGCTCCTGTTTTCTCAGCAGGCTTATCGCCGCCGCGCGGTCCGCAGCATCCAGCGTGCCGGATACGCTCTTGCCTTCCTTGCTCTTTGCCGTATACTTAAAGCTCAAATCAATCCTCCGAGGTTACACGTAAAACTTCTTCGAAAGATGTGACGCCGTTCAGGAAGTTCTCTACCGCATTATCCCGCAGTGTCATCATCTTGAGTTCATTCACGGCATACTCTTTTATAAGATCGCTTGGGACCTTCCTCATCAC
Organism: Candidatus Omnitrophota bacterium; assembly: GCA_041650935.1. Taxonomy (GTDB): domain Bacteria; phylum Omnitrophota; class Gorgyraeia; order 2-01-FULL-45-10; family 2-01-FULL-45-10; genus FEN-1322. Next base: position 343,697 of record JBAZKH010000001.1, on the reverse strand, counting down.
CATATCGCGGACCTTGTCGTCGATAAGGAGAGCTTCGAGTATACCGAGCCTGCCGTAATAACCGGTGCCGTTGCACTTCGCGCAGCCCTCTCCCTTGTAAAAATTTTTTACCCCGCGTTTGGCGATATCTTCCGGCTTCAGGCCGAATCTCTTTAAGACGGCGGGCGGTATCTCTACCGGAACTTTGCATGCCGGGCAGATCTTGCGCATGAGCCGCTGCGCCGAGACCAGGACAATGCTCGACGCCACAAGAAACGGCTCGACGCCCATATCGATGAGCCTCGTTATGGCGCCGGCGGAATCGTTCGTATGCAGGGTGCTCAGTATGATCTGCCCGGTCAAAGACGCCTTTATCGCAATATCCGCCGTTTCGAAATCCCTGATCTCTCCGACCATCACTATGTCGGGACTCTGTCTCAGCACTGACTTCAGACCGTTCGAGAAAGTCAATCCTATCTCCGGTTTTGCCTGGATCTGAGTAATACCTTCCACTTCATATTCCACGGGATCCTCGAGCGTAATTATATTTCGTTCCGGCGTATTGAGCTGCGTCACTATCGAATAGAGCGTGGTCGATTTGCCGCTGCCTGTCGGCCCCGTTACCAGGATCATCCCATAAGGCCTCTCTAATGCGGTCCTGAAGGTGCTCATCGGGCCTGGTAAGAACCCCAGTTTATCTATACCGGTGCTTAAACTGGCCTTATCGAGGGCGCGGAGGACGATCTTCCCGCCAAAAGTAATCGGCAGTACGGATACGCGGAAATCTATCTCCCTTCCCTCGAAGTTTATTTTAAAACGCCCGTCCTGCGGGACCCTCATTTCCGTTATGTCGAGCTTCGACATTATCTTAAGCCTCGCGATGACCGCGCCCTGGTTCCTCTTCGGCAGCGTAAAGGCATCGCGGAGAGTGCCGTCTATGCGGTAACGTATATGCAGATTTTTTTCACATGGCTCGATATGGATATCGCTTGCGCGGCGCTTCATCGCTTCGTTCAGGATAAGACTGACGATCTTGACTATGGGCGCTGACTTCGACTCCTCGGCCATCTCGCCTATATCGACATCTTCCTCGGCGTCTTCCAGATCTCCGTCCTGTATCTCCACCCCTTCCCGGGGCATCTCTTCCAGTATCTTCGATATCTCTTGCGCGTGGCCGCCGTAATAATTATTTATCGCTTCTTTTATGTCATTCTCCGTAGCTATAACCGGGTCTATCTGAAATTTTGTCAGCATCTTGAGGTCGTCTATCGCAAAGAGGTTCAGCGGATCGGACATGGCAACGGTAAGCACCTTTCCAAGCTTTGATACCGGCATGATTAAATACTGCCGCGCCGTCTTTTCCGGGATCAATTCTATAAGAGCCTTGTCTATTTTATACTTGGACAGGTCGATCGGCGGGATATTCAATTGCTGGCTCATCGCCACCATCAGCTCTTTTTCCGATATGAACCCCCTGTCTATCAGTATCTTACCCAAGCTTCCGCCGAAGCGGCGCTGAATGTCGAGAGCGGACTTAAGGTCATTCTCTTTGACAAGCTTGCCTTTTATAAGCGTATCGACCAATCTGTCTCTGAACGATCCGACCATATTTTATACCGTATCCAGATCCTGGTCTCCTGCGGTAACACGCAGGACCTCTTCTAGCGTAGTGACTCCTTCGACGGCATTCTTAATGCCGCTATCCCGAAGCGTCGTCATGCCTTCGCGCCTGGCCTCTTCCCTGATCTTATTTTCCTGCGCATTTTCGAGAATAAGCGCCCTGATCTTAGGGCTCATCGGGAGGACTTCGATAAGAGCTACCCTGCCCTTATACCCTATATTGAAACAGGAATCGCACCCTTTGGCCCTGTAGAAAATATTCTTCCCTTTTTCCAGTTTTATATTTAACCGGGCCTGCGCGTCGCCCGTCAGTTCATATGGCTCTCTGCAACTTTGACAAAGGCGCCGGACGAGCCGCTGGGCGCCCACAAGGATCAGCGACGAAGTGATAAGGAACGGCTCTACGCCCATATTGACGAGGCGTATCACGGAACCTGTGGCGGTCGTAGTATGAAGCGTGCTTAAGACCAGGTGGCCGGTAAGCGCGGCCTTTATGGCAATATCGACGGTTTCGAAATCCCTTATCTCGCCTATCATTATTATGTTCGGGTCCTGCCGCAGTATCGACCTGAGGGCCGATGCAAAAGTGAGCCCTATCTCCGGGCGCGCGGTAACCTGGTTGACACCCTCTATGAGATATTCGACCGGATCTTCGACGGTAACGATATTCTTTTCCGGGGAATTCACATGCTGCATGACCGAATAGAGCGTAGTCGTCTTACCGCAGCCCGTCGGACCGCACATAAGTATCATTCCGTGCGGACGCGCGGCGGCCCGGCTTATATCTTCAAGCGCGCCCTTATCAAAACCCAGCTTATTCATATCGAGATTTGCCTGGGTTTTATCCAGTATCCTGAGCGCGATCTTCTCGCCCCTGCTGGACGGGATGACCGATATCCTGAAATCGACTTCCCTTCCGTGCAATTTTGCTTTGAACCTCCCGTCCTGAGGAAGGCGCCTCTCCGCAATATCGAGATTCGACATAACTTTGAGCCGCGAGATCACGGCATTATGCAGCGAAATAGGCGAACGCCGGCCTTCCCGCAATACACCGTCAACCCTGTACCGCACACGCATCTGGTCCTCAAGAGGCTCTATAAGGATATCGCTCGAGCGAAGATTGACGGCCTCCGCCAGGAGCAGGTTAGTTATCTTTACGACGGGCGCATCCTGCGTAATCCTTAAAAGCTCGGAAGAGCTCTGGACGGAAAGCTCCGCTTCCTCCAGGAGTTTTATCTCGCTGGCCTCTTCCATATCGCCGACTATCTTTTCGATAGCCACGTAGGCATTTTCATCGTAGTATTGCCGCTGCGCATCGCTTATATCTTTTTCGGTCGCGATAACGGGATTTATTTTAAAACCGGTCAGCGTCTTTATATCATCCAGCAAAAATATATTCAGCGGATCCGCCACGGCAAGCATCAGCCTGTCTCCCATCTTTGATATAGGCAGTATCTTGTAGTTTTTGGCAATCTTTTTTGGGATGAGCTTGATAACTTCGGGATCTATCTTATAGCGGGAGAGATTTATGGGCGGGATATCGAAACCTTGGCTCATGGCTATCATGAGATCGTTCCGCGTAACGAAACCCAGCTCCACCAGGATGTCGCTCAAGGAACCGCCTTTCTCCTTTTGCAGAGAAAGCGCCTTCTTAAGATCTCCCTCTTTCAGGAGCCCTCTGGCAACGAGCACCTTGGTAAGTTTATCTTTCAGTTCCAGTATCATAGCTTAGGATAATGTTTCAGTACGGCATTATTTATATCGGTCATCGTACTGACAAAAACCTGAACTTTGCACTTGGTAAGCACCTCGATGTCTTCTATGGCCTGATAGTTAAGAGGATTCGACATGGCTATCGTGAGGAGGTCTCCTATCTTATCGATCGCCACAAGATTATACTGCAGGGCAACATTTTCCGGGATGAGCTTGATGGCTTCTTTATTTATATCGTAACACTCCAGCGGAAGATAAGGAAAACCGTACTGGACGGTCAGGGCCTGCGCGATCTCTTCTTCTTTCACAAAACCGAGGCTTACGAGGATCTGCCCGATCAGGCCGCCTTTCTCTTTCTGCAGCTTAATAGCCCTTTCGAGCTGCGAATGGTTTATTACCCCTCTTTCGAGGAGAAGATCGCCCAGTTGTTTCGAAACTATGCGCTTCATTGATGGCATAAACACACCTTACCGCTTAAAGATTCGCTTCAGATCGTCCGGATCCGTAGTCCTTTCGAACATCTCTTCGTAGGTTATCGATTTCTTCTGATACAGTTCATAAAGCGACAGGTTCATCGTCTTCATGCCTTCTTTTTGAGAGGTCTGCATAACGGAGTATATCTGATGCCCCTTCGACTCTCTGATAAGGCTTTTGACTGCGGGCGTAACGACCATCACTTCCGTAGCAAGCACCCGCCCTTTGCCGCTCGCTTTCGGGATCAACTGCTGTGACAGCACGCCCAAAAGAACGAAAGATAATTGCGTGCGTATCTGCTGCTGCTGATGGGCCGGGAAGACATCTATTATCCTGTTTATCGTCTGGACGCAATCCGATGTATGCAATGTCGCGAAGACAAGATGCCCGGTCTCGGCCACAATGAGCGCGGATTCTATCGTCTCCAGGTCGCGCATTTCGCCTATCAGTATGACATCGGGGTCCTGTCGTAAGACGTGCTTGAGCGCCGCCCCAAACGAATAGGTATCGCTATAGACTTCGCGCTGGTTTATTACCGCTTTATCGTTGGTATATATAAACTCTATAGGATCCTCGATGGTCATTATATGGCAGGCGCGATTGGCATTTATCCAATTTACCATAGAAGCAAGGCTTGTCGATTTTCCGCTGCCCGTCGCGCCGGTCACCAGGATCAGGCCTTTGGGCTTATTGCAAAAATCCAAAACCGTATCAGCCGGCAGGCCGCACTGTTCGAACGACCATATCTCGTGGGGGATAAGCCTTATGGAAGCGGCTATACTCCCTCTCTGTTTAAAGACATTCACCCTGAACCGGCCCAGGCCCTTGATACCGAACGACATATCGAGCTCGAGCTCACGCTCGAATTTCTCTTTCTGCTCGTTGCTAAGCATACTGTATATGATCTTCTTGCATTCATCATCCGTAAGTATGTTATCATCGATGGTGGTCAGAACCTCATCCACCCTCAAATGTACCGGCGCCCCAACGCCTATATGAAGGTCGGATGCGTTCTTCTCTACCATCGCTTTTATATATTTATCGATATCGTAATTCATCGATTTCCCTTTCTTTTGACGCCGCTACATTATTACTTTATTTTTACCGGCGCTGCGCGCCTCGTTAAGAAGGTCCGTGGCCCTCTTAAAAAGCTCCTCGCTTGTCGCGCCGTCAAGCGGATTCTCGCTGACTCCGGCGCTCACAGTCAGATTACCGTTACCCGACTTCAGGAAGCTGGCCGCCTCCACCTTCCGCCTGATCTCCTCGGCAATGGCAAACGATTCCTTCTTGTTCTTCTCCGGCAGCAGTACGGCAAACTCGTCGCCGGCTATCCTCGCGGCCTTGCCGACCGGGATCATGTTATCTTTTATGACCTTAGCCACCCTCTTCAGCACCTCTTCCGCGATCAGTTCCCCGTGCGTAGTACGGAATGTATCAAAACCGTCTATACCGAAAGCAACGAAGGAACAGGGTCTCTGGTAAAATATAGCGCGCCTTATCTCCTCGGCGAGCCTGTTCAATATGAACTTTTTATTATAGAGATCCGTAAGCTCATCCTTGATCGCCAGTTCCTCCGCCTTTCGATTCAATAGATCGCTTTCGATGGCAATGGTAATCTGTTTCGCAAAGACTTTAAGTAATTCCACATCGTCGCTTTTATATTTGTAATCGTCCGCATTATTCCCGATAATGAGGACGCCGAAAGCTTTCCTGCCGGAATACAGGGGTATAGCCAAAATGTTTTTCACATTATAGACGGCCCTAAAGGCATCCGCGTCTTTGGACATCCTGGTAGCGCTGTCCATGATAAATATAGAACGGCTCTCTACCACTTTATCCAGGAGCCCCTGCCCTTTTCTCTTGACGCTGATCTCTCTTAATTGTCCCATCTCCTCCCCGTATTCTACCCTGGGCAGAAAATCGGATTCCTCATCTTTCGCCAGGTAAACGATGCCGAAACCGGAATCGCATATAGCCGCGGCCTTCTCTATCGTCATCTCGAGAAGCGGCTCAAGCTGGACAGAGCCGGTGGAGATAACATCGCCGATCTGCAGAAGACTCGACAGCGCCAGCACCTTTTTGTGCACATCTGTATTTATCTCCTTCATCTTCTGGCTGTATGTCTTAAGCTCGTCGAGGTTGGTCTTTATCTTTTGAGTCATTGTATTGATAGAGACGGCAAGGTTCCCCACTTCGTCATCGGTAGCGACGGTTAAATTCTTATCGTATTGGCCATTTGCGATCATCTTGGCTTCGATGGCCATATCGATAACCGGGTCTACGAGACTCCTCGCCAGGAAAAGCCCCAGGAGAGCGATTGCTATAGAAACAGTGACGATAGCGCTTACGCTGACAAGCGACTCGATTTGCGGAAAGACATAGAGCGAGATTATATACATGCAGGCTAATAACGGGATAATAGACATGAGGCTGAACGCAAGGAGCAGTTTATACCTTAACCCCTTACTCATTAACGATACTCTCTTAAAGATACTCATCAGTTCCTCCGATTTGCTATGATTTTACCCTGGCAAATCGTCCCGAGCCGCGGCGATTTGAGCGCCGCGGCGAAGGACTACATAAATAATATGTAATTATACTATATAGATTAACATTTGTCAATCCCGGGCCGGGCGGAGACGGATAAAACTCCACGGCAGGAGCTCTGTATCCGTCCTTTTTCGGTTTGCATAAAATCCGGCATCAAGACCCGCGGCCAAAAATGCGCCGGACCATAGCGGTGCATCGAACCGCTCTTTCCAGCCATCGAACCTGGCCCCTCCTTCCCAGGCCTTAAGGATAACGCCGCCAAGGCGTCTATCTCCTCGTGCGAACACAGCCTCGAGATTACTCATGACAAAGGAATGAAAGTCAAGCTCGATGAATTTTGACTTTACGGCTCCTTTCAAAACTGCCTTTTTCTTTTCTAACATTTCCAGGTCATCCATCGGTGCCCGCTCGAGCGGCGTATGCGGCTTAGGTATAAAAGGATTTATACTGACGGTCACATTAGCGCATTTCCCGTCGATCTCCCTCCTGGCGCCGGATACTTTATATATGAGCTCTGCCATCTCGAGCAAATCCTCCTCCGCTTCCTGCGGCAGACCGATCATAAAATAGAGCTTAACATGCCTCCATCCCGCCCTGAACGATTCGGATAGAACAGTAAAGAGCCTGTCTATGTTTATATTCTTATTTACGGCTTTTCTCATACGCGCGCTTCCCGCTTCCGGCGCAAACGTAAGACCCGCTTTCTTGACTTTTGAAACCAGGACCGGTATATCCGAAAGAGCGTCTTCTATCCTCAAAGACGGAACAGAGATAGAGACAGACCGCCGGTTAAATGTACAGTTTAAATCCTCCATGATCGCTTTTAGGTCCGGATGATCGACGCTGGAAAGCGAAAGGAGCGATATCTCGTCGTAGCCCGTATGCGCGTAAGCCTCCCCGGCAATTTCCACTATGCGCTTCCTGGACCTTTCCCTGCACGGGGCATAGATCGCCTGTGCCTGGCAAAACGAGCAGGCATGTTTGCAGCCGCGCATTATCTCTATCGCAATCCTGTCGTGAACGATCTGGATATTAGGGACGATCTGTCTGACGGGATAAAATGCATTTTCAAGATCTGCGACTATCCTCTTCCCTACTTTAGGCCCCACGCCTGCCGCGGCCGGAACAAATTCTTTTATAGTACCGTCCTCATTGTAACCGATCTTATATAACGAAGGGACATAAAGGCCCTCTATCTTCGCAAGCGTATGCAGTAATTCTTTCTTTGTGGCCTTACGGCCTTTCAATCTTGCATCCTTAAAGAGATCCACTATCTCGCCCACAACCTCCTCACCGTCTCCTATCACAAACGCATCTATAAAATCTGCCATAGGTTCCGGGTTAAAACAGGCCGGACCGCCCGCAATTATAAGAGGATCGGCGTCGACTCTGGCGGAGGCCGTCTTAGCGATCCCGCCAAGGTCGAGAATATTCAATACGTTAGTATAGCTAAGCTCGTAAGATAAATTAAATCCGATAATATCGAACTCTCTTAGCGGCTTTCGCGACTCAAGACTAAAGAGCGCGAGCGCATTCGCCCTGAGGACGGCCTCGAAGTCAGGCCACGGAGAAAAGACCCTTTCGGCAATACAGTCGCCGCGTTCGTTCAGTATGCCGTAGAGTATCTTCATGCCAAGATTACTCATGCCGACTTCGTATACGTCGGGAAAAGCAAGCAGGAACTTTACCTTATCCGGCGTCCATTCCTTCTTCACCGCGTTCCATTCCCCGCCGATATACCGTCCCGGCTTTTGTACAGTCAGCAATAATTCTTCGAATTTCGTTTTATCCACCATCCCTCGCATTCCACCCCGGGGTGGAAACTATGCTTTTTCTCCCCGCTCAAAATGTTGACCGCCGCATGCCGACGTTGATCAAAAGCCCGATCGCAAAGACGGTCGCGATCAGGCTCGAGCCGCCGTAGCTGACGAGCGGGAGCGGAATACCGACAACAGGCATCAATCCTATCGTCATAGCGATATTTACCACCACCTGGAGCCCGATCATGACGCCTATACCGGCGGCGATCGTCTTACCGTAAAGATCGCTGGTAAGATCCGCTATATTGAACGCGCGCTTGACGATGAAGAAAAACATCAGAAGCAGCACGGCCGCTCCAAGGAACCCCCACTCTTCTCCTATAACCGAAAATATGAAATCGGTATGCCTCTCCGGAAGGAAGTTCAGCTGGTTCTGGGTACCGTTAAGCCATCCCTTACCTATAATACCGCCCGAACCTATCGCAATCTTTGACTGTATTATAGTATAACCGCTTCCAAGCGGATCGATGTTCGGATTTATGAAGACCAGCAGCCTCTGTTTCTGGTAATCGCGCAAGAAGTGCCAGAAAAAAGGCAGCCCGGCGAGCCCTATAAGTATCATGACGCCAATATACCTGAGTTTCGCGCCTGATACCACCATAACAGTAAAAAATATCGGCACGAGAAGAAGCGCCGTTCCAAGGTCCGGCTGTAACAGTACAAGCACAAACGGTATGCCTAAAAGAATCGACGGAACGACAAAGTTTTTAGGTTCCGACATGGCGTTCTTTTTACCGGAGACGTAGTTAGAGAGTGCGAGTATAAGGCTGATTTTAATAAATTCGGACGGTTGGAACGCAAACCCGGCTATCGAGAACCACCTCTGCGCCCCCAGCCTGACGTGACCAAGGACAAGGACCAGAGCCAGTAGAAGAATGTTCACCACATAAATTGCATAGGAAATATCTATGAAGCGCTGGTAGGATATCGTCATGGCAAGAATAAATACCAGCAGGCTTATACCCATCCAGCATAATTGCCTGAAAAAGAAACTCTCGCCGGGGGGCATATTTCTCGATTTTGTGGCACTGTAGATAGTCGCCAGACCTATAGCGAATATAATAAACATGATGACGACTAGTAATATATGGAAATCTTTACGTCTCTTCATTATGGCCGTTTTTTATTGCTACAGATAACCTTTCCGTTTTGCCTCTTCGAATATGCCGCGCGCGATCTCGGCAGGCTCCAACCCTCCCTTGCCGCCATGCTCCAGGAATACCGCAACACACATCTTAGGCTTATCATAAGGAGCAAACCCCGCGAACCAGGCATGCGTACGTCCCTGTGGATTCTGGGCCGTCCCGGTCTTTCCGGCTACGACAACATCTTCAAGTTTCGCACGCTTACCTGTGCCGTTTGCATCATTCACAACATCATACAACCCCCGGCGTATTATATTTATAGTAGCGGGATTCAGCCCTATATATTTCGGGCGCTCCGGCTGGATCATAAAATCGCCTACCCGGCGTACAATGTAGGGCCTGACGAGCAAGCCGCCGTTAGCGATAACTCCCATCATACGCGCAACCTGTATGGGCGTAGTTAACAGATACCCCTGGCCGATCGAGTAATTTACGGTATCACCTTCGAACCAGCCGGTATGTTTATAAGCCCGCTTCCATGCCCGTCCGGGCACTACGCCTTTAGCTTCGTCCGGAAGATCTATGCCTGTCTGCTGGCCGAAGCCGAATGCTTTGGAGTAAGTCTCTATAGCATCCGCGCCTGCCGCCCTGCCCGTATTATAAAAGAATACGTTGCATGAATTCATCAGGCCTTCCGTCACATTCTGCGAACCATGCCCTTCGGACTTCCAGCAGTCAAACTCCGCCTTCCCCAGGTGATAACTGCCATTACAGACAAAGCGCGCAGCAGGGCTTATCCGCTTCGTCTCAAGCCCCGCCGAGGCTGTCACTACTTTAAAGACCGAACCCGGCGGATAAGAGGCGGATATCGCCCTGTTCGACAATGGCCTTCCAACCCTGTCCTTAATAACCCCTATCCTCTGTTCGGAGGCTTTCGGCCTGACAAAAACGTTCGGATCGAACGCCGGATGGCTCGCGAGGGCGAGCACTTCACCGGTAACCGGGTTCATAACGCACACGGCGCCTTTCCTGTCACCAAGCAATTTATCGCAAGCCGCCTGAAGCGTTATGTCGATAGCGAGATAAATATCTTTACCGCTCGACGGTTCTTTTACTCCCAGCACCTTCGTCTGCCTGCCCCGGCTGTCGACTTCTATCTGCGTGCCTCCGTCAATACCCTTTAAATAAAATTCATACTGCCTCTCCAGCCCGGACCTTCCCACGAGATCTCTCATCCTGTATCCATAATCTCTCAGTTCGTCAAGTTCACTCTCGCCGATCTCGCTCAAATATCCGAAGAGATGGCTGCCGGTATTGTTAAAAAGGTAATCACGCCTGGAACGGGTCTCGATCGTAAGGCCGTCTATATCGAAACTCGCTTCTTCGAGCATTATGGCCTTGTTCTTATCGATATCTTCCAGTATCGTAACCGGCGCATACGGTTTGCTCCTGGCTTTATCCATAACTCTTACGATATCTCTGGCAGGGATATTAAGAATGTTACTCAAGACCCGTATGAATTTCTGTTTGTCCCTCAACTCCTGATAGACGACGGCTACGTCGAAAGATAGGCGGTTGGAAACGACAACCGCGCCGTTCCTGTCCAGCATGTTCCCCCGGGGGCCGTCTATCGGTATTATCCGTATGGAATTATTCTTCGAAAGGTGCGAATAATATCCGAAGCGGATCACCTGATTATAGAATAGCCCCAGGCCGAGCATGACAAAGAGCGCACTTATGATAGTAATAAGCAATCGCTCTCTCACAGGTAATCTTCCGTCTCTTTTAAATTATATATATCCAGCAGCTTCACATAGATGGGTATGGAGACCAGTCCCGTATATATTGCGGTGGGAATCACCGAGCCGAGAAAGAAATCCCGGAAATCAAGCGCCAGCGAGGTCGAAATTACCGAGACGATGAGATAGTGGAGCAGCATAGAAAATATCGTAAAACCGAATACAAATATGAAATCCGCCCTTTTCGATTCTTTGAAAAATTGCGTATTTATAATGCCTGCCGCAAATCCCGACAGGCTGAGGATGCAGGCGTTTATCCATAAAAAGTCGAGAGCAAAGATATCTTTTAAAAGTCCTGCGGCAAAACCCGTTTCGAGCCCGGCGGCCGGACCCAGAAACAAACCGAAAAAAACGACGACCATGAGCAAGAGATCCGGCCGCGCGCCCATTATCTCCATATAATTAAAAACGCTCCCCTGTAGAAAGAGCGCCGCTACAATGATCAGATATATCTGGAACCGGCTTATTTTATACACATTACCTCTTCCAGTTTGGAAAGATCGTCCGCCGTCTTAATGATCGCGCTCTTGTATAGCCGGCCCGGCGCGCGCTCGACCTTCAGAACTTCTCCGACGAGAATATCTTTGGGGAATATTGTCCCGAAACCGGCTGTTATGACCTTGTCTCCCGGCATAACGTCCGAATCGAGAGCTATGTAGATCATCCTGCACCGTCCGTCGGGCCTGCCGACCAGTATCCCGCCCTGGCGGTTGCGCTGGATCATAACGCCGACTTTAGAATTAGGATCCGTTACAAGCAGTACCTTGCTCGAATACCTGCCGACCTCGAGCACCCGTCCGACCAGGCCTCTGGTGGAAAGAACGGCCTTATTCTGCCTGACACCGCTGTTTATGCCCTTATCCAGAATGATAGAGTTTGACCAGTTTGAAGGATCCCTGCCGATAACCTGCGCGGGGATCGTAATAAATGGCACTGTCTTCCTGAAATTGAGAAGCTCTTTGAGGCGGTCGTTATCGCTCGAGACTATCCTGAGCTCTTCGATCTTCCTGCTTAAAAGACTGATACGCTCACGCAGGAGCCTGTTCTCTTCGCGCAGGGATCCAAACGGCAGCACACGCCTGGCGGAGGTGAAAAATGAATTGACTGTTTTTAGGGAAGGTGACAGAAAATCGATTATTCTTATGCGTAAAGGGCTGGTAATCGTTTTAGAACTGAGAATTAGCGCGGTTAAACAGACTATTACAATGAGGGCCTTGAATATTTTACTCTTTTGAGTACGCACACCACTATCTCTCAAGACGAGGAGATACGGTAACCTTCCTAAGATACTTTATTTCGCTCAACACTTTTCCGGTGCCAAGCGCCACGGCCGTCATCGGATCTTCCGAAAGATGCGCGGGCAAACCCGTCTCTTCGGAGATAAGCTTATCTATGCCCCGCAGGAGCGATCCGCCGCCCGCGAGGACGATACCCTTCTCTATAAGGTCGGAGGAAAGTTCCGGAGGGGTCCGCTCGAGCGTAATCCTTACCGCTTCGAGTATCTGGGCAATCGGCTCCGACATCGCCTCTCTTATCTCTTCGCTCGTAACGGTGACCATCTTCGGCAGTCCTGCCACAAGATCCCGGCCCTTCACTTCCATCTTCAGCTCTTCTTCGAGAGGATAGACCGATCCTATCTTTATCTTGATCTCTTCCGCCGTCCGCTCGCCTATCATCAGGTTATAATTTTTCTTCAGGTAATTTATTATAGCTTCGTCAAGTTCATCTCCGCCTACCCTCACCGACTTGGAGAATACTACCCCGGCCAAAGAAATAACCGCCATCTCCGTCGTACCGCCGCCTATATCGATTATCATATTCCCCGATGGTTCCTGTATCGGCAGCCCCACACCTATCGCGGCCGCCATAGGCTCTTCTATCATGAACACTTCGCGCGCGCCGGCGTGGAGGGCAGAATCTTTTACCGCGCGCTTTTCGACTTCGGTTATGCCCGACGGTATCGCTATCACGATCCTGGGGCGGACGAGTGGTTTTGCGGAATTGACCTTTTTGATAAAATAACGGAGCATCGCCTCGGAGATCTCGAAATCCGTTATGACGCCATGCCGCATAGGTCTTATTGCCACAATGTTGCCCGGCGTACGGCCAAGCATACGCTTCGCCTCTTCACCAACCGCCAGCACGTTGGAAGTGCCGGCCTGTACGGCAACTACGGAAGGCTCGCACAGGACTATCCCCTGATTCTTCAGGTAGACGAGCGTAGTCGCCGTGCCGAGGTCTATTCCCATATCATTCGAGAATAGCCCCAAAATCTCGTTATATATTTTCGCTCCCGTATTCCACAAGCCCTTTGGATTCATAAACTCTCCTTATCATGCGATATTAACAAAAAACATTCCCAATGTCAAATAGAATTCGCCTTCTCTATAGCATCTATTATCTTCTTTATGCTATGCCCCACCTGCGCATCGGAAAGATACTTCTTCAGCTCCGGCACGGCCGTCCTGCCGCACATACTTATCAGGGTATCTAAAACATAACTGCGGAACTGTTCGTTGATATCGGAGAGCAGCAAGACAAGCACTTTCACGCTCTCGAGCCCGCCGAGTCTCTGCAGGGCCATAACAAGCTCTTCTTTGACGGAATGATCGGAATGTTTAGCCAGGGGTGCCAGATACGGCACAATAGCCGTTTCCCCCATGTAGCCGGATATAGAAATAATACTCTTGAGCCTGTACGGATCCTGCTCCTCCAACCGGAAACGCAGGCCCGCTATTGCTATCTTACCCAAACCCTGTATAGCCGCCGCGGCTTTTCTCTTTCTCACATATGATTCAAATGGATCCTTTACCGTTTCTTCGCTTTCGAATATCTTTATAAACGGCTCGCATACCAGGGCAGCGTTTAGATCGTCGCTATTCCTGCCCAGCACCTTTTGTATTTGTGGAATAATTCTCTTTAGGAGATTGTATTTTTCCTCAAGCAAGATAATATCGATTATCTCCGCCACATGCTTTAGCACAAGCTGAACCTTGTCTTTATCGGCCCAGGCGGCCTCATCCAACAGGGCTTCCGTCAACCTGAAGACGGTATTCTCTTTGTCTCTTTCCAGAAGATCTCTTGTAACAGATCTGAAGTCGAGCGGGACATCTTTTCCGACTTCGATACCGATCGTATTTTTAACGAAATCGCCTACATTGGAAATCCTGGCCAATCCGCTGCGGAGCGCATCCCCCAGCAACTTTGCAATCTCCGCTTTTGGCAGGCCCTTAGCTTCCAGTACCTCTTCCAGCTCCGACCTCATCTCAGCAACCGGCCACCCTATACGCTGGAGAGAGTCTAAAACAACCGCCGCTTTTTTATCCGGTCCGGAAGCGCCGCCTGCCGCCCTCTCAGCCATTCCATAAAGCTCTTCTACAATCTCCTTCAGTTCATCCTTAGACCCAGGTCTGGGCAAAGTAGTTTGGGTTGTACCGCTTAGGAATTCCTGTAAAGTAGCGTATTTAAAAAATCCGGCAGTCTTATGGGCCTTCTCATACCGCACCTCGTCTATTTTGATGGACAAGACGTTATTCTCCGCAAATAGCTTCGAGAATCCGCCCGCCTTAACCAGATCGCCCTCCTTCTGGGTAATAGCCTCCAGAAAAAATCCCAGGTCCTGTTCGCTCAGCCCCTGCTTAATAGTAATACTGCTTATCCTGTGATTCGAGAGCATCTTCACGTAAGCCAGGCCAATCGTATTTCTCAACCTCTTATCCGAAAGCTCTTCACCGTTTACCAATAACTGGTTATCCGCCTGGCTGAGCGTAAAACTCCTTTCGTGCCGGAGGATCCTGGACAATTGGCGGAATGCCTCTTTTTTATGCTCGAGCCTGGCTTCGTTATTAGCAGGATAAAGAAGCGACGTTTCGATAGCGCCGCGCAGCGCGACCAGGATATCCGACACCATCGATTTACTCTCGTCATTAAGCGGCCTCTCGAGCATCTCCTCGACCGATGCCATCTCCGTATCGACCGGCAGGCTCTCGATATAGGCGCTCATCTCTTCGGGAGAGAAGACGCGGCTTGTCAGCGCGGACATCTTTTCTACATAGCCCTGGGCCCTGGCCTCTTCACCTGCCAGCCTATAACGCATAACCAGTTCGGCAGGCGAGACACGCCCTCCTGCTTTATCGTAATCTTCCAGAGTAACGGCTATCTTTTTTTGTATCTCTTTTGCCTTTAACGCCGTGGCCAACCCGCAAAAAATGGCTCTTATTTCACTATTCGTAAATCCAAAACCGGCCGCGCCGGAAAAGTCTTCCGGCCTTATCATATCGAGTCTCCTGGCGTTATTGACGGCATCGAGTATATACCCATCCTTCTTCTGCGATATCTTCTTGAGCATATCCAGGTTGAACCGATCTCCCAGAAATGCCGCATCCGTCATAATGCTCCTCTCGTCTTTATCAAACATCTCAAGCCGGTCCTTTTCGATATCCTCGACAGATGCGGGTATATCCGTCTCTCTCCTGGCCATAAGGATCCATTCCCCATTCCTGAAGAAGGCCTTTTTCTTATCTATAAGCAGTTTGAGCGCCTCGATAACGAAAAGAGGGTTTCCGGCGGTCTTCCTGTAGAATATGTCGAGGAGAGCCGGGTTTATCTGTATATTTTCGAAGGTATCGGAAATGATATTCTTAACATCGTCTTTTGCCAGGGGACCAAGACGAAATTCACGCAGCCGGATATTGGTCCGGGGCCGCGCGCCGTCCAACGCGGTAGCGCATAAAAAGAACCTGGTCTTTTTATCCTTCAGAAGATACTCTATCAGGCCAAGGCTTGCCAGGTCGATCCAATGCATATTATCGAGGCCCAGGACCAGCGCGCCGTCACCGGCCATCCCTTTAAAAATAGCCGAGAGTCCTCTAAATAAATTACGCCGCCGTTCCATATCGCTTACCTCGGGCGGCTCGCCTTTCTTCGCGGAAAAGAACGTGCCGAACTCATAAGCAAAATTCGTAAGTTCTGCGATCGATTCAGTTCTTACATTCTTCAAAATCTCCGTTTGCCGCTCTTTGGTCGCATTTTTCAAATAATCGATAATGCTGTCCGTGACTGCGCCGTAAGGCTTGATCGAATCAAGCTCCTTAAGATTCAATCTGACTATCACTGTCCGACGGTCAGCCGTATTTAATATAAATTCATCCAGAAATCTCGACTTACCGCTGCCTCTCCCGCCAAAAACAACCGCGGCGCGGTCCGTATCCTTACCAGAGGCATCGAAGACGGCTTTTAATGATGCGAGTTCGTCCTTTCTGCCCACAAAGACCGGCAGGGCGAGGGCTTTCATGGCTTTATTCAGCACTATCGTCTCTTCGTCCACCTGACGGGAAGTGCTGATCCTGTTCTTGCCCATCCGTTTTGAAGAGTAGAGCGCCTCATCGGCCTTATCAAACAGGTCTGCCGGTTTGCCGGCATCGTCCGGGTATATGGCTATCCCCATGCTGGCCGTAACAACATGGCTCTTCGCCTCGTCCCTTCCTTTGAGCGGCCTGGCCGCTATGTCATTCAATATCTTTTCCGCCAGGACTGCAGTCTCTTTCTCGTTCTTTTCCGGCAGGATTATGGAAAACTCATCTCCGCCGTAACGAATAATAAACCCGTTATCAGCCACGGTCTCTTTAAGAACCCCGCAGAAAGAGACCAGGAGGGCATCGCCCTCGAGATGGCCATATGCGTCGTTTATCTTTTTAAAACTGTCTATATCCATCATACAGACGGCGAGTCGTTTAAACTTACCGAACCCCTCCGCCAGGAATTTAGTCAGGAACCGCCTGTTGTAGACGCCGGTCAATTCGTCGATATAGGCAATATCTGTTTTTTTGGGCGCCGGTTGTTCACTCATGACAGCACCTTGAAAGTCCTGAATATTTCATCGGCAGCGGCCAGATAACCATCGAAGTCGCCTTCTGCGGCCGAATAATTCATAACGTATATGCGAGACGGCTCGATTATGTAAACCTGGAGCACTTTCGTGGATATCACCTTATCATGTTTGTCCTTGAGGGCCGCTTTCCGGGTATACAGGAGCTTGTAAGAGTCCTTACCGCCCAGCTTGGCCCTTTCGACCAGCGCTATGCTGAAGTTGGCATCTTTTAAAAAATTCTGCAGCACAAGATTAAAAAATGCGTTTAAATCGATGGGCGGATTTGTGTTGGGGGTAGAGCTAAACATGATATTGGGCCTGAAATATTGTTTATCGCCGGGGCGGGACAGCACTACGGAAACCGTATTCTCCGACTTTTGCAGTTCGTGATCGGCGGGGCATTCCATCGAAAATTTCAGATCGTCAAACCTGTGGAGTTTTGCGCCTCCGGCGCGGCAATCGCCGGTAAATACCACAATGCATAAACAGATGGCGAAGATATATTTTACCGTCTTTAGGATAATCACTTTAGTTTCTCCAGCATCCCGAAAAATCCCGGCAGCGATTTACTGACGCACCCGGCATCGTCTATCACGCTTTGCCCTTTCGCGCCGAGCGCTGCGATAGCCATCGCCATACAGGTCCTGTGATCTCCATAAGTCTTTATGCCGGCTCCTTGAAGAGAATTCACGCCTTCGATCATTATCGCGCCTTCCGAAACGCTGATTTTGGCGCCCATAGCCTCGAGATTCTCTTTCATCGACCGTATCCTATCGGTCTCCTTTACCTTCAGTTCACCGGCGCCCTTTATAACGGTCCTGCCGCTCGCCAGGCTCGCCAGCACAAATATTACCGGAAGCTCATCTATAATAGCCGGTATCTCCGGGGCTTCTATCGTTACGCCGCGGATAGCTCCCGACTCGACTTCTATGTCGCCTACCGGCTCAAAGAGGTCCTTCTTATTAACAACTCTTATCCTCGCCCCCATCCTGGTAAGCACATCCAGCACCCCGGCTCTTGTGGGATTAATACACACGCCTTCGATACATACCCGCGAACCCGCAAGCAAAACAGCCCCCGCGGCAAAGAAGCTGGCGCTGGAGATATCGCCGGGCACCGCCACGCTCTTCGCCTCGAGCTCCTGCCCGCCCTCAACGGAGGACTTGAACCCTTCCGACTTTATGCGCGCGCCGAAATACTTAAGCATCCTCTCCGTATGGTCGCGCGATCCTGCGGTTTCCTCTACCACGGTAACACCGTCAGCATAAAGCCCCGCAAATAGTATCGCTGATTTTATCTGCGCGCTCGCGATCGGCATCCTGTAATGGACGGCTTTCACATTGCCGCCTTTCACTTCAAGCGGCGGATAGCCGTCTTTTGATCTTATTCCCACGCCCATCATCGATAACGGCTCCGTAATCCGTTTCATGGGCCTGGCCGAAAGAGACGCATCCCCTTCAAGCACAGAAGTAAAATTCTGTCCCGCAAGTATTCCGGCCAGAAGCCTCATCGTCGTTCCGGAATTCCCGACATTTAAAGCGTGTTCGGGCTTTGCGAGACCGCGCAACCCATTGCCGTCTATAGCCGTATAAGCACCGTCTTTTTTTATCTTTATGCCCATTTCGCCAAAGGCGCGTATAGTGTAGTTACAGTCATCGCAATCGAGCAAATCTTTGGCTATGGTCCTGCCCCTGGAGATAGCGCCTATCATTATCGCACGGTGCGAAATAGATTTATCGCCCGGCATGACAAGTTTTCCGGTGAGTTTACGAACGGGTGTTATCGTCAATTTTTTCATTATAATTTATTCTATCAGGAGTCCCTAAGTTTTTCTATTAATTCCTTTATTTCAACGGGGAGTTCCGTTTCGAACCGTATATCTTTTTTCGTAACAGGATGCATAAAACTGAGCCTCTTCGCATGGAGGGCCGGCCTTTTAAGTCCCTGCATATTTGAGCCGTATTTGATATCACCCAGGATCGGGTAACCTATATACGAAAGATGCACCCTTATCTGATGGGTCCTGCCCGTGCCAAGAGTTATCTCCAGCAGGGTAGCGTCCCTGAACCGCTCCAGGACTTTATATCTTGTAAGCGCCTGCCTTGAGCGTTCGAAGATGACCGCCATCTTCTTCCTGTCGCGCAAGGACCTTCCGATGGGCATATCTACGATACCGTTGTCGAGTTGGACCACACCTTTAACGACCGCCCAATAGACTCTCGACGCCGTATGCTCTTTAAACTGCCGGGCCAGGCAGTGATGAGCCAGATCCGTCTTCGCAACCACCAAAAGACCCGAGACATCCTTATCGATCCTGTGAACTATGCCCGGCTTCAGGACGCCGCCGATACCGGACAAGTTTTTACAGTGCCACAGCAGGGCATTTACGAGCGTCCCGGACGAAGCGCCGGGCGCAGGATGGACGACCATACCGGATGGCTTATTAACGACGAGCAGGTCGTCGTCTTCGTAAAGTATCTTCAGCCGGATCCGCTCCGGTTTTATTTCCGTCTTCACCGGCTCGGGCACAGATACGCCGATCGATTCGCCGGGCAACACCTTGTGGTTGCGCTTAGCGCGGGAGCCGCAGACCAGTATGCAGCCGTCCTCTATGAGTTTTTGGATAAACGCACGGGAGAATGACCTGGGCATATTTTCGACGAGGAATTTGTCGAGACGTTTTCCCTTGTCTTCCGTTACGACTTCGAAATGGTAAGACTCTTTTTCCATAGGCGCGCCTTATGTAAAAATAATATTAATGCCGCGATAAAGACGAGCACGCTTATAAGCTGTGACATCGTAAGGCCTAAGAAGACTCGCGGATTATCTCCGCGTAAAAACTCCATGGCGAATCTTTTAAGCGAATATAACATACAATAGGAAAAGAATATCTCTCCGCCAAAGCGGCGATGCGCCTGCCGGACCAGTAGTATAAGGAATATCAGGAAAAGGAGCCCGGCGGATATCAGCTGGACCGGAAGGCGGGGATCCGCGCCGGACGGAAAAGTAACGGCCAGCGGCGCGCAGGCATTCATTTTTATGCCATAGCAGCAGCCGTTCAGAAAACACCCTATCCTGCCGAAGCTTTGAGCCAACGCTGCGTAAGGCGCAATAAGATCGACGACCGCCCATATGTCCAACGAATTCATACGGATATATATTATTACCGCCGCCAAAGAGAGTATAAAACCACCGTACCAGACTAGCCCGCCTTTTGACAGCATCACTATCTCGACAGGATTTGCAAGGTAGAAGGGCAGGTTCAGCAGGACGTACAGGCCCCGCGCGCCCAATATGCCGGAAATAAGTATTATTATAGCCAGGTCAACGGCCTTATCCTTGTCGATCCCGAACCGTTCCGCGCGGCGGTAGATAAGCGCTGCAGCCAACGCAAAACCGATAGCTACCATTACGCCGTATGAATATACGGTAACAACGCCGAATTTTAAAAAAATAGGGTACATAGTAAAATTAGTTTTGCGTTTTGCGCTTAGAACCCTGGACCAGGGTATGCCAGCCCAATATGATCATTCCTATCGTAAGCGCCGAATCTGCGATATTGAAGACCGGCCATATACGAAAATCCAAAAAATCTATGACATTGCCGAATTTAATCCTGTCGAAGAGATTGCCAAGGGCTCCGCCCAGGAGCAGGCCAAGAGCTATTGCCAGACCGGGCCGGAGATACTTGTGTGCCGCAATATAAATAAGGATAACCGTTATCGCCGCAATAGAAAGAAAAACCAGGAGTAAGTTAGCCCTCTGGAAGAGGCCGAATGCCGTACCTGTATTAAAGATAAGTGTGATATGGAAAATTTTGGGCAGGACCTCTATCGACTGGCCGCAGGTCATATTGTTCATAACTACTATCTTTACCAGCCGGTCGAGCGCAAAGACAACTAGTGCCGCCAAAACTGTCATTTTCCCTCATTGGCCTTCTGACACTCTATGCATAATTCGGAATAGGGCAAGGCCTTAAGTCGTTTCGCGGATATAAGCTTATTACACTGCTGGCAATAGCCGTACGTACCATACTCCACCCTCTTTATCGCCTCATCGATAAGATAGAGTATTTCCTGTTCGTCCGTCGCACGGCCAAGCGAAAACTCTCTCTCATAGTCATCGCTTGCCATATCCGCCATGTGATACGAATATCCGGAAAGATCCCCGGAAGCGTCCCGCTGGGACCTGTTCAATGTCGTCTCGGCGATATGAGAAAGCCCGCCCCCGGCCCTTTCCCTCTCTTTAAGCAGCAGCTCCATATATTTCTTCAGGACAGATTTGGGTAATTTTTTGACATTCGGCTTCTTCTCTGCGCGGGCTTTCTTTTTTGGGGCGCATACGACTTTCTTTATCTTTTTACTCTTTTTAGCCTTCGCCATTTTTAGCTGCTCCGATTTGTTATTGTTTAACTGCATACAAACCCGCCCTCTGCTTTCTATTGGCGGGAAATGGATTGCCTGTTTTTAAATCGCCTTTACGCATCTTTCACAAAGCGCCGGATGGTCCTTGTACGAACCGACTTTTTCACTATAGTTCCAGCACCTTTGGCACTTCATGCCCTTAGCTTTCTCGATATAAACCGCTATCGGTATATCTTTTGCGATATCGTCTTTATTCATGCCCGTTTCTTTTATCTCTACCTGGGAGACTATAAAAAGATACCGCAATACCTCCGCGTTCTCTTTCAATAATTTCTTATAATCCTTATCTTCTACGGCCAGTATTATCCTGGCCTCAAGACTCGAACCTATCTCGCCCGCCTGCCGCCGCTCTTCAAGTTTCTTCAGGACGGTTTCACGCACCGCAACGAGCCGCGCCCATTTCTCATTAAGACTATCCTCGACCAGCCCCTGGTCCTCCTGCGGCCATGATTCCAGGTGTATCGAACCAGTCTTCTCTTTCCTGCGAAGATATCCCCAGACCTCATCGGTCGTCATGGCAAGTATAGGGGCCATTATCTTCAGGAGTCCCGTCAACAGCTCATACATCGCGGTTTGGCCTGAACGCCTCTCGCGCGAATCGGCCTTGAAAGTATACATCCTGTCTTTAAGAATATCAAGGTATACCGATGAAATTTCATAAACGCAGAAACCGTATACATCCCTGTAGACTTTATGGAACTGAAACGCATCATAATTGGCTGCCGTCTCTTTCACTAGACCTGAGAAGCGGGAGAGTATCCACCTGTCGATCTCAAGCATATCACCGTATGGAACCGCATCTTTGAACGGGTCGAAATCGAAGAGATTACTTAAAAGATATTTGTATGTATTTCTTATCTTCCTGTAGGCATCCGCCAGACGCGTCAATATTTCATCAGAGAGCCTGACGTCTTCGCTATAGTCGCTGGCGGCAGCCCAGAGCCTCAATATATCCGCACCGTATTTCTTCATGACCTCCTGCGGCGTTATCACGTTCCCGAGCGACTTCGACATCTTCTTTCCTTCACCGTCAACGACGAAACCGTGGGTCAATACGCTGCGGTACGGCACCACGTCATCTATTGCCATGCCGGTTATCAGCGCGGACTGGAACCATCCCCTGTGCTGGTCGGAACCTTCCAGGTATAATTCGCATGGATAATCCAGCTCTTTATCTTTCTTCAACACCGCCTGGTGGCTCACGCCCGAGTCGAACCATACATCGATAATATCCGTCTCTTTGACAAAGTCCTTGCAGCCGCATTTTTTGCATTTTGCTCCCGCGGGAAGAAGGGCCGCCTCCTCTTTGGCAAACCATACATCCGCGCCTTCTTTTTCGATGAGCGCAGCGACGTGATTTATCACCTTGGCGTCCAGGAGAACCGCCCTGCAATTCTTACAGTAGAACGCGATTATGGGAACGCCCCAGTACCTCTGCCGCGACAGGCACCAGTCGGGCCTGTTTTCGACCATCGCGCTTATCCTCGATCCGCCTGCCGGAGGAATCCATTTCACTTTCGACTTGATCGCTTCAAGCATCGACTTGCGCAAGTGTTTATGGTCTATCTTCATGAAATACTGATCCGTCGCCCTGAAAATTATGGGCCTTTTACAACGCCAGCAGTGCGGATACGAGTGCGTAATATCCGCCCGGCCCACCAGCGCACCGAGAGCCTTGAGACGCTCGATGATGGCCGGGTTTGCCTTATTGACCTCCATGCCGCTGAATTCACCGGCGGTATTATCGAACCGCCCGCGGGAATCGACCGGCATTACCGTGGGAAGGCCGTACTTTTTGCCGGTGACATAATCCTCCTGGCCATGTCCGGGCGCGGTATGGACACAGCCCGTTCCTTCTTCAAGCGTCACGTATCCGGCAAGCACCACTTTCGACTTCCTGTCGATAAACGGGTGCTGCGCCGCCAGTCTTTCCAGGTCGCTCCCCTTAACTGTCTTCGATATTTTATAATCCGCTATCCCTGCTTTCTCCATAGTGCGGCCGACAAGCTCTTTGGCCATGATAAACTTTTCACCCTTGAACACAGGCCCTTTTATATCGACGATCGCATATTCGAAATCAGGGTGGAGCGCTATCGCCACGTTCGCCAGGAGCGTCCATGGAGTAGTGGTCCATATTATGAAGTGAACGGGTGAATCGTTATAGACCGATTCGAACTTAACATATACGGACGGGGAAACTTTATCCTCGTACTCTACCTCCGCCTCCGCGAGAGCGGTCTCGCACGTCGAACACCAGTTGACGGGTTTCAGGTCCTTGTAGATGTATCCTTTCTCGACCAGCCTGGCGAAAGATCTTACGATCTCCGCTTCATAGCTCTTCATCAGGGTCAAATACGGGCTATCCCAGGCGCCAAGTATACCGAGGCGCCTGAATTCGTTCTTCTGTATCTCCACATACTTCATGGCATAATCATAGGCCTGTTTCCTGAACTTAACCTGGTCGACATCATGCTTGGTTATCTTGAGTTCCTTGAAGAGCTGATGTTCAACCGGCAGGCCGTGACAATCCCAACCGGGCACATACGGCGAGTCGAACCCCTTCATTGTCTTATACCGGATGACTATATCCTTGAGGATCTTGTTGAGCGCATGCCCCATATGAATACTGCCGTTCGCATAAGGCGGGCCGTCATGGAGGATATATTTGGGACTACCCTTCGACTTCTTCCGTATCTTAGTATATAGTTTCGATTTCTGCCAATTCTCCAGCATACCCGGTTCGCGATTAGGCAGGTCTGCCTTCATCGGAAAATCGGTCCGCGGGAGATTTAAGGTATTTTTATATTCCATGGTATTATTTTATGTACTTTCCTATAATGAGTTTTAATTTTTTCTTTGTAGCGGGCGGGATAAATTCCGGCCTCGTCACTATCGAATCTTTAAGCGCCGCCGCGCATACGCACGCTCTCTTACGGCCGAGTTCCGGCAGGACCGCCTTCAATATATCTTTCGAAAGTTTCACATTCCTGGCGAGGTTATTGATTATCATCTCCAGCGTAACGCTCTCGCATGCCTCATCTATGCGCCAACAGTCATAATCGGTAATACAGGCAAGCGTTGCGTAACATATTTCGGCCTCCCTTGCCAGTTTCGCCTCGGCGAGGTTTGTCATCCCTATAATATCTGCGTCCCACGATCTATAGAGCTTCGACTCCGCCTTCGTCGAAAACTGCGGCCCTTCCATATTTATGTATGTGCCGCCCGCGTGGATGACGGCGCCGCATTTACGGCCGGCCGCGGCAAGCGCTTTCGACATATGCGGACATACCGGTTCCGCAAACGGAATATGTGCCACTATACCGCCGCCGAAGAATGTCATCGGCCTTGCCATATTAGTCCTGTCTATGAATTGGTCCGGTATAACTATATCGAGGGGCTTGAGATCCTCCTTCAGACTGCCGCAGGCAGATACCGATATTATCTCGTCTACGCCCAGGCGCTTCATCCCATATATATTGGCCCTGTAATTTATTTCGCCCGGCAATATCCTGTGCCCTCTGCCGTGCCGGGCAAGGAAGACGACCTCTTTACCCTCGATCTTTCCGGTTACGAATTCATCCGAAGCGGCGCCGAAAGGCGTAGCGACCTTTACTTTTTTGACATCTTTTATCCCGTCGATATTATAAAATCCGCTGCCGCCTATAATGCCGATCTTATTTGCAGTCATAATCCCCCCCCCTTATCCTATCCTCATCGCAAATCCG
The DNA here is from genome assembly GCA_041650935.1 of Candidatus Omnitrophota bacterium. Lineage (GTDB taxonomy): Bacteria > Omnitrophota > Gorgyraeia > 2-01-FULL-45-10 > 2-01-FULL-45-10 > FEN-1322. The sequence continues at coordinate 318,639 of JBAZKH010000001.1, read as the reverse complement.
AATAAGGTCCTTACCAGAAATAGTTTTAAAAACCATATAAGTATCAGGGCAAATATCGGTGATATGTCCAATCCTATGCCGTACATCGGGAAGAGCCTGCGGAACGGCGCCAATAACGGCTCCGTCGTCTTATACAGAAACTGCACTATCATATTGTACGGATCCGGGCTGACCCAGCTTATGAGCGCCCTTATGATTATAAGCCAATTGGCCGCCGTCAGCGCAAAATCCAGGATCGTCGCTACCGCATACAAGAGATTACTCATCGCGAACATATCTTACCCCCTTGCTCTTCGGCTTCGCTCCGGACGAAGCCCTGAGCCGGTCGAAGAGCCGAAGGACCTCGACAATTCTTTTGAACGTTTAGACGCGGCCTTGACAGCGGCATTGATAGTGGCTTTCAGATTCTTATGCTCGAAAACGTTGAGCGCCGCTTCTGTCGTTCCGCCTTTCGATGCAACTTTCTTTATCAGCACAGCAGGGTCTGTCTTAATGGTTTCCAGCAATTTCGAGCTTCCCAGCGCCGTCTTAAGCGCAAGCCTGCGCGCGACATCGCTCTTAAGCCCGAGCGATTCCGCCGCTTCCGTCAGAGCCTCGATAATATAGAAGAAATACGCGGGGCCGCTGCCGCTTATGGCCGTTACCGCATCCATATACTTTTCGTCGACCTCGACGACATCCCCTACAAGCGAAAATATCTCCCGCGCCGTATCCATATCTTTTTCGCCGGCCGAGCTGCCGGAGGCCAGGGCCGTGATCGCCTCGCCCACAATAGCTGCCATATTCGGCATCGCCCTTACGACCGGGGTATCCTTCCCGGCAATGGACTCGATATAGCCGGTCGTAATACCCGCCCCTATCGATATGAGGAGCTTTTTATCTGAAAGACCGCAGCAGACTTCATGCCTGAAGACGTCTTCGAAATCCTTGGGCTTAACGGCAAGGATAATTACATCGGCAAACTTAACAACGGCATTATTATCCATTTCCACGATTATCTTATATTTCGATTGGATATAATCGCGCCTAGCGGCATCGGCCTCGCTTACCATAAGACAGGTGCTCTTATCGACGACGTTAGTAAGCCGCAAAAGGAGCGCCTCCCCCATGTTCCCGCAGCCTATAATCCCGATCCTCTTGCCTCGTATCATGCTATTCTCATTTCAATAATGACAAATGACAAAATCCCAATGACAAATCAATCATAAATGACCAATATCCAATCGTTGGGATTTAAATGATTGATTTGGATTTTGAAATTTGTCATTATATTTTTGCAAATATAAATCTTCCTATTCGTATCATATTCGAGCCTTCTTCGATAGCAACCTCAAAATCGTTTGTCATGCCCATCGATAAGATTAGTTGTTCGTCTATTGTATCGCTTAGCTCTCGTAAAGCCCTGAAATACGGGCGGACCTCCTCGGGATTTGCCGTCTCGGGTGCAATCGTCATCAGGCCCTTTATCTTAATATTAGGATATAAAGCTACTTCTTTTATAAAACCCTCAGCCTCTTTTGCCGCTATGCCAAACTTGGTCGTTTCGCCGGAGACATTTACCTGGACAAGCACATCCTGAATCTTATCCAGCTTAGCGGCCTCCCTGTTAATAGCCTGGGCGATCCGCACGCTGTCCACCGAATGTATGAGCGAAAATGTCCTGACAGCGTCCTTTGCTTTATTCGTCTGGAGATGGCCGATCAGATGCCACTCGGCCCTTTCTCCTATAAGGGCGTATTTACTAAGAGCATCCTGGACCCTGTTCTCGCCGAGGATGCGCATGCCGGACTTTATAACCTCTTCTATCTGTCCGGCCGCGGCCGTCTTCGTAACAACGACGATCTTTACTTCCTCCGGCGTCCTTCCGGATTTTTCGCAACACCTTGCCACTCTTTGTGTTAAGCACTCTATATTTTTGGCGATCATCTGGGGGTCTTTACCAAATTTAAGACGATAAAATAACACAAACGGATTGGAAAGTCAACGAATTTAAGGTCTTGGAGACGGCTTAGTTTTGTCTTCGATTCGCGGGAATAACGGGTTGGACTTATTTATTGTAACACCCTCCTCCAGCTTGTCCCACTCCACTATTTCGGAGAGCTTCGCCGGTTCGGTGCCGCCGAGCCCGAGCTGGCTCCGGATATTCGCCGCCGTATCGGGCATAAAAGGATATATTGCGATAGCCGTTATCCGCAGCGTATCGAGAAGGGCGCGCATCATGGCGGCAAGTTCATCAACCTTCTTCTCTTTCGCAAGGTTCCACGGTTTTGCGTCCTCTATATATTTATTCGCTGTGTTTATCACTTCCCAGATCTTTGTAAGCGCGCCCACAAAGTCAAAATCCGGAATAGACTTCGCAAGCTCCCCGCCCAGCGCCAGCGCCCGCGTCTTTAACCCGGCGCCCGATCCGCTGAGGGCTCTTTCCGCGCTTTTAGGCGGAATTTTCCCCGAAAAATATTTCTCCACCATAGAAAGCGTCCTCGACAGCAGGTTGCCGAGGTCGTTTGCCAGATCACTATTATATCTGGAGATGAAAGCATCTTCGCTGAATGAACCATCCATGCCGAACTGGATCTCGCGCATAAGGAAATACCTGTATGCATCGATGCCGTAACGTGAAATAAACGCGAACGGATCGACGACATTGCCTTTCGACTTGGACATCTTCTCGCCTTTAAAGACCCACCAGCCGTGGGCGAAGATCGTCTTCGGCGGCTCTATGCCGGCGGCTTTAAGCATGATCGGCCAGTAGACGGCGTGATGGCGCAGGATATCCTTAGCCATGACGTGGCAATCGGCCGGCCACCATTTATTGAAACGCTCCATATCGTGCGGATAGCCTGCGGCCGATATATAATTCGTAAGGGCATCGAACCAGACATAGGTTACATACGCCTTGTCGAAAGGCATCTCTATGCCCCAGTTCATCCTCGTTTTAGGGCGCGATATGCACAGGTCGAGGAGCGGTTCTTTCAGGAAACCCAGCACTTCGTTCCGCCGGAACGCAGGTCTTACGAAATCCGGATTCTTGTTTATATGATCGATCAACCAGTCCTGGTATTCGGACATTTTGAAGAAATAATTTGCTTCGTCCAGCTTCTCGGCGGGCCTTTTACAGTCAGGGCAGATGCCGCCGGGCGCCTGGGACTCGGACCAGAATGTCTCGCATGGTATGCAGAACCATCCTTTATAGACCTTCTTATATATCCTGCCGTCCGCGTATATCTTGCTGAGTATCCCCTGGACGGTCCTGACATGATAATCGTCGGTCGTCCGTATAAAATAGTCGTACTTAATATTGAGCCGCGACCATAGATCCTTAAAGACCGGGACTATCTCATCTACAAACCGTTTCTCTTCGCCCGCCTTGAAACCGCGTTCCAGCGTGGCCTTCTCGATCTTCTCGCCGTGTTCATCGGTGCCGGTCAGAAAGAATACGTCGCGGCCCGATTGCCTCGCGAACCTGGCCGCTACATCGCAGGCCACGGTCGTATAGGAATGGCCAATGTGGGGTTTGGAATTTACATAATAGAGCGGCGTTGTTATATAGAATTTACCCATAGTATTGTCGTTTAAATCCCGATTTTCCGAATCAGAATTATCCAAACTTGTATGTTTCAAATTTTGAAATTTCGAATTTCATGCTTGTTTCGTATTTCGATATTCGAATTTCGTATTTATTTATATTTTACCTCAACCAAAGTCCCGTCTTCCATCTCGACGGTAACCGAACGCTTGAGCGCATTCACGCCCACTATCTTACCCGTGCCCTTCTCCGTCTTGAGCATCTCGCCCTCGCGCGGCAGGCCTTTCATCAGCTCTTTATATGTCTTGTGCTCGTAACCCAGGCAGCACATAAGCCGGCCGCAAAGGCCGGAAATCTTGGTAGGGTTGAGCGGAAGGTTCTGTTCCTTCGCCATCTTTATGGTCACCGGTTCGAAATCTTTGAGATATGTCGCGCAGCATAGCGCCCTGCCGCACGGCCCGAGACCGCCCAGGATCTTCGCCTCATCGCGCACGCCTATCTGCTTCAATTCTATCCTCGTCTTAAAAAGGTTGGCAAGATCTTTGACAAGATCCCTGAAATCGACCCTTCCTTCCGCGGTAAAATAGAATATGATCTTCGACCGGTCGAACGAGAACTCGGCGTCGATAAGTTTCATGGGCAGACGCCTCTCCTGTATTTTTCTGGAACAGGCGTTCATGACCTCGTGTATCTTCTTTTTGTTCTTCTCGATCTGGTGCATATCCCACGGGTTCGCCTTTCGTATAATCTTCCTCAAAGGCTCGTCGATATCGGAATCGAGCAGCGCCCCGGTTTCCGATAGCACCTGTCCGTAATCGAGCCCTCTATCGGCTTCCACGACGACATACTCGCCAACCTTGAAACGCATGCCGCCGGGCGAAAAATATGTAATCTTACCTGCCTCCCTCAGTCTTATCTGGACCACTTCGTACATAATATCTCCTCTTTCTAACCGGGTTAGATAATCTTAAGATATCCGCATCCCCAGAACGCTCATCGCCAGTTTGGGATTCGCGTTACGGTCAAGAAGCGAGCCCGTCAGGATAACCTGTTCTATTGCATTGTTAAGCTCGCCGAAACTGGTGCGGCGCGCGGCCTCGCGGATAGGCTGGAGATTATCGATATTAACCAGCTCCGGAGAACCGTCCGCAAACGCCTTCGTAACCAATATATCGCGATACCATGTCAGGACCATATCCAGGATGAGTCTCAATTCGGGTTTAGAAAAACCATCGAGATCCTGATCCGCAAACGCGCCATTGGACAGAGACCCTATTACCCGCCGCCGTATATTGAAAAAATCCGCCGTATTGTACTCAAGAGCCTTGCCTACCGAACCCGACGACACCCTCGATAATATCCCGGCCCTGTCCTTATCTACCTTATGAAGATCCGTCAATATAGACCCGACCACTTCCGGCGGAAGAGGAAAGAACCTGACGCTCTGCGCGCGGGATTGTATAGTGGGGAATAATGACGCCGGGCTTTCCGTTATCAGGATCAGCACCGATTCCGACGGCGGCTCTTCCAGCGTCTTAAGGAGCGCGTTCTGCGCCTCCTGCGTCATAGCATCCGCGCTATCGAGTATATATACCTTCCGCCTCCCCTCATACGGCTTTAAGCCGACCTCCCGCTCGAGGAGGCGTATCCGCTCTATGCCAAAACTCGCGTCCGCTTTTGCCGGGGAAAAAATGATGACATCCGGGTGGTTCGACGCATCTATTTTCCTGCACTGACCGCAGATATCGCAGGACGCGCCGGCTTTCGGGTCGAGACAATTGACCGCTTTTGCAAAGTCAAGCGCCGCGAGCCGCCTGCCTACACCCGACGGGCCCGCAAAGAGATATGCGTGCGATATCCTGCCGCTTTCGATAGAGCGGCGCAGGAAGAGCGTCGCGCTATCCTGACCTCTTATATCCCTGAATGACACGCCCCACCTCCGAGCGGACCAGTTTTTGGGTATCCGCTATCGTCTTTTTAACTTTTATGATTTTAATCCGCCGGGGATGCCGTTTCGCAAGTTTAAGATAACCTCTTCTTACCCGGTCATGATAAGCAAACGCCTTCCGCTCCATCCTGTCGACACCTTTAGCCTTAGCGCGTTTCAGGCCCGTCATAGTATCGATATCGAGTAAGACCGTAATATCCGGCTCAAGTCCACCGGTAGCTATTTTATTGACAGATTCTATCGCGGCTATGTCGATACCTCCCGCATAACCCTGATAACTGACGGTCGCATCGCCGAACCTGTCGCATATCACGATATTACCCTTCGCTAACGCCGGCCGTATTACCTCTTCGACTATCTCGGCGCGCGCGGCCTCAAAGAGAAACAGCTCCGCCATGTCCGATATCTCGACGCCGTCGGAATGGAGCAGTATGCGTCTGACCTCTTCTCCGCACCGGGTACCGCCGGGCTCACGCGTAAGAACGCATTTATATAAACGGGACCTTAAAAATTTATACAGGGCCCGGGCGTGTGTGCTCTTGCCGCACCCTTCCGGCCCTTCAAATGTAATGAATATACCCCTATTCAAATTTTTCTTCGCCATACGGTACCGTCTTTCGTATCCTCGAGTATAATGCCTTTATCGGAAAGTTCTTTTCGTATCAGGTCCGACCGTTTAAAATCTTTTGCGCCGCGCGCCGATGCCCTTGCCTCGAGCAGTTTAGCGACCGCTTCGTCGGATAATTCGGCCGCACCTGCCGCATCCGAAAGTTTTAAGCCCAAAACTCCGCCGAGGCCCAGCACAAGGTCTTTTATCGCGCGTAATTCATTGATCTCGCCGGGCGCGAAATCGTCTCTTGTCTGCATAATCTTGTTGGCGTATGTAACGACATCGAATAAGACGGCCAGGGCCAATGGCGTATTGAAATCGTCATCCATCGCCTCCGCGAATCTATTTTTAAATACCTCTGTCTCACCCGGTGACCGGTGACCGGCGACCGGTGACCGGCGACCTTTCATAACTCTATCGATTTTTCCCAACAGGATCAGAAATCTCTCCTTCTGCGCCTTCATCTCGCATATCTTCTCTTCGGTATAATCAACCGGATGCCTATAGTGCGTATTTAAAAAGAGCAGCTTCAGGTAATCCGGGTCTTTGTACTTCGCAAGAAAATCTTTTATCGATATAAAATTACCCAGAGACTTGGCCATCTTCTCGCTGTCGATCGTAAGAAGGCCGTTATGTATCCAGTATCTGGCAAATTTTTTGCCTGCTCCCTCGGATTGCGCTATCTCGTTCTCATGGTGCGGAAATATGAGATCTATCCCGCCGCCGTGTATATCGAATTCATCCCCCAGGATATCGGAGCTCATGACCGAGCACTCTATGTGCCAGCCGGGCCTGCCCGGCCCCCACGGGCTTGGCCATGAGGGCTCACCTTCTTTAGCCGTCTTCCATAGCGCAAAATCGAGCGGATCCCGTTTCTTTTCTCCGGGCGCTATCCTGGCCCCGGTCTCCATCTTTTCAATATTCTGGTTCGATAATTTACCATAATTCTTTGCCCGCTTTATATCGAAATAGACATCTCCTCCGGCGGCATAAGCCGAGCCTCTTTCGATGAGAAGCTCTATGAATTTTATCATCTTCCGGATATATTCGGTCGCTTTCGGCTCTTTATCGGGTTTGCGTATTCCCAGAAGGTCCATATCGGCATGGTAAGAATCGAGATATTTCTTCGATATCCCTTCCACCGCATCCACCAGGCCGGCAGCCGGCAGCCGGCAGCCGGCAACTTTCTTAGCCTTCTCGATAATTTTATCGTCCACGTCGGTAACGTTCCTGACAAATTCTACCTCGTAATTCCTGTATTCCAGGTACCGCCTTATGCAATCGAATATATACGCGCTCCTGGCGTGGCCTATGTGCGGCTCATCATAAACCGTGGGCCCGCATACATAGATGCCGACCTTGCCGCTCACAAGCGGTATCAATTCTTCTTTCCTTCGCGTAAGGGAATTATATATATACATCGTTACCTTAAACAATAGAGCGATTAAGCGATTGAGCTTCTTACCTAATCGCTTAATCGCCGCTCGCCTAATCGCCTTCTTACTTTTCCAGTTTCTTTATTCTCTCTTTTAACTCATCAATCTCCTGCAGTATCGGATCTAGGACGTGGATATGATCTAAGGAGAGGTCTATCTTCTTTCCTTCCTGCCTGGTGATCCTTCCCGGAACGCCTACTACCGTAGAATTGGGCGGAACGTCTTTTATAACCACGGCGTTCGAGCCGATATACGAATTGTCCCCGACGGTTATATTGCCGAGGACCTTAGCCCCGGCTCCGATCACGACGTTGTTACCTATCGTAGGATGCCGTTTACCACGCTCTTTGCCTGTGCCGCCGAGGGTGACTCCCTGATAAAGGAGCACGTTATCCCCGATTATGGCCGTCTCGCCTACAACAACGCCCATGCCGTGATCCACAAAAAACCCTTCACCTATCCGGGCGCCCGGGTGGATCTCTATGCCGGTAAAAAAACGCCCCAGCTGAGATACCCAGCGGGGGAAGAACGGTACGCCCATCTTCAATAATACGTGCGCGGTCCTGTAAAAGACCATCGCATGCAGACCCGAATATGTGAACAGCACCTCGAGGTAACTGGTCGCCGCCGGATCCCTGTCAAATACGGAGAGTATCTCTTTCCGGAATATCACGGCAACAAAAAACCAGAATAAGAGATACGCCGATACCAGGGCCAGCAGCAGAAAAAGAGATGCCATTATCAAGCGTCACCCCGTTCTTTTAATAAGACAACCGCATAAGCAGCTATCGCATCGCCCCTGCCTATAGAACCCACGCCCTCATTCGTTGTCGCTTTAATATTTATATGATCCCGCCCTATCCCCAGCATCGCTTCCAGCTCGTTCAGCATCTTATCCTTGAACGGATAGATCTTCGGCTCTTCGGCAAGTATTACGGCATCGACGTTCATAAGAATGGTCTTCCGCTCTTTGACCACTTCCATAACCTTTTTCACAAGTTCCCTGCTATGGATATCTTTATATCGCGGGTCGGTATTCGGGAAATGCTCCCCTATATCCCCCAGCGACATCGCGCCGAGGATCGCATCCGAAATGGCATGTAAAACCACGTCCCCGTCCGAATGCGCAAGCAGCCCTTTGATGTAAGGAATCTCGACCCCTCCCAAAAAGAGCGGCCTGTCTTCTACAAGGCGATGTATATCATATCCAAAACCTACCCTCATAAGAGTGCCCTCGCGATTTTAAGATCTTCCTTTGTGGTGATCTTCAAATTTTTGTAAGAACCCGCAACTATCTTAACCCGTATCCGCTCCTCGACCAGCCTCGCATCGTCCGTGGCAGCTTCGCTCCGCCGGGCCGAGTAGGCCCTCTCGATAATGGAACGTTTGAAGACCTGCGGCGTCTGGGCCCGGAAAACTCTATTACGGTCGAGAGTCTTCCTGATAAATCCCCTGCCGTCTACAAACTTTACCGTATCGCTTTCCGGTACGGCCGCTATAGACGCGCCGAACTTCTGCGCCGCTTTTACCGAGCGGCTGATAATCTTGCCGTCGATAAAAGGCCTTGCCGCGTCATGGACCAGGACCAGTTCGGCGGAAGGCCCGACTCGTCTAACGCAATTACGGATCGATTCGAAACGCGTCTTGCCGCCAACAATAACATCTATAAGCTTACGCACCCGGCATCGCCGCGCGATTGTTCTGATCCGGTTTATATAAGCGGCTTCGCATGCCACTATGATGCCGTCTATGTCGGGCGAGCTATCGAGGGCCCTCAGGGCGTAGCTTACAAGCGGCTTGCCGCCCAGAAGGACAAACGGTTTCTTATCTTTTGCCCCGAGACGTTTCCCTGATCCGGCAGCAGGTATTATAGCAATTGTTTTCATCGATACCAAAAATCATCAATAAGTAAAGCTCCGCCGCCTTACAGCGGCGGCTTCTTTTTTTATGGGTAAACTACACCTTTGGTTATTTACTCCCTCTGCCTTCCTCTAGGGGCGCCGCCGGTTCTCTGTTGATCTTCCAGCTTAGCGAAGATCATCCTTCCCGCCGACGTCTGCAGGACGCTTGTAACTATGACCCTGGTCGTCTGCCCGATCAGATGCCTGGAATTATCCACGACCACCATCGTCCCGTCATCGAGATACGCTATCCCCTGATTATATTCCTTACCCTCTTTAGATATCCTTACTTCCATCGGCTCTCCCGGCAGGACTACGGGCCGAAGCGCATTCGCAAGTTCATTTATATTTAGGACGGTAATACCCTGCAGTTCCGCTACCTTGTTGAGGTTAAAATCGTTTGTAAATATCTTGGCGCCCAGAAGCTTAGCGAGCTTTACAAGCTTGGCATCAACCTCTTTTACCTCCGGGAAATCCTCTTCCTGTATCCTTACGTCGAGGTCCGTGGACTTCTGTATCTTGTTCAGTATATCCAGGCCGCGGCGGCCGCGGTTACGCTTAAGCGAATCCTGCGAATCGGCTATCTGCTGCAGCTCTTTTAATACGAAACGCGGTATAACTATCCTTCCTTCGATAAAATGGGTATGGAAAATATCGGCGATCCTTCCATCTATGATAACGCTTGTATCGAGAAGCACTATATCATCCTTCTTGTCCTGCCTTACGAACTTGACGTACGGTATTATAAGATTGAACTCATCTTTCCCTCTCATCGCGATCACCATTCCAAGATAGCAGAATATAAGTATAAGGATTATCTGGAGCGACGAGAATAATTGCAGGCTCATAGGTATAAGCCTCATGACACTTGTCAGCACCCATGCCATGAAGAACCCGAATATCAGCCCGAAGACGGCCGCAGAAAGGTTCCTTACAGAAAAGCGTTTCATCACCATCTCGAGCAATATTATCAGGGCGGATGCGCCAAGGCCTATCAGCAAGCCGCTAATTCCCCACATGGGCTGAAAATCGCCCAGGAGAGAACCTATGTAATATCCCGCGACGCTTGACAAAAATACGAAAAATAATCTTATCGCTATAAGAGTCATGTAATTATATCTCCTTCTCTATTTCGCCATTCAACAGTCAGGTTATAACCTAAACACTAAAAGAGCGAATCAGCCCTTAGTCCCCGCTGGGTTTTACCAAAAGTTTCCAGGGATGTTTTTTGATCTCCGCCGTAAACGCTTCAAGGTTGTCATAGACAGCCGGATCCATAAGCAGTTTACCCACCGTTCCCTCGCCCCGCTTGATCTTCTCCACTATCGTAGCAACCGAATCGGTAAGTTTGGCAAGGTTATCCGTGAATTTCTCCATCGGAACAGGATCTTTCCCGATTATCGCATCGTTATTTTTCAGAGTAGGCGTACCGAGCGTCCCGGGATAGATCTCAAGATATTTTTCTCCTAAAAGTCCCAGGGTATTTATCGTAACGACGGCATCGTTCTCGATCTTGACATTATCGTTTATCCAGGCCGTAACCTCGGCCTTCGTAACACCGGCTTTCTCGTCGCGGATTATCCTTATGCCCTGGACCTGCCCGACGCCCACGCCCGCCAGCCTTACGGGAGCCGTGCCGCCTATACCGTTGGCGAAGCTGAAGAGCACCTTTATCCTGTATCCCGATTTGGAAAAATTCAACTCACCGACCGAAAAGACTATAAAGAAGAGTATCGCAACACCTATCATTATAAATAAGCCGACCTTCAACTCAAACGTCTTTGTGCTATCCATCATCACCCTCGCTTTTTACATGTTAAATTAAATGCTCGAAATCTATACCTTCCGTTATCGGGCCCTTGCCGGCGCCGGTAATAAACTGGTGGACAACCGGATCCCTTGTATTCTTTATATCGTCCGGCGTGCCCTGCGCTATTATCTTTCCGTTGTACATCATAGCAATCCTGTCGGCGATCTTATAGGCGCTCGTCATATCGTGGGTAACGGCAACGGCTGTAATCTTCAATTTGTTATGCAGTTCCACTATGAGATCGTTAATAGCATCTCCCATTATTGGATCGACGCCCGTAGTGGGTTCATCGTAGAGCATTATATGGGGCCTCATGCATATAGCACGCGCCAATCCTACGCGCTTCCTCATGCCTCCGGAAAGCTCTGCGGGCTTCTTGTCTTCTATGCCTTTCAGGCCGACCAGCGCAAGCGATTCTTTAACAGCCCTCTCGATCTCCTGTTTGCCCGCGTTGGTATGCTCTATAAGGTTAAATCCTACATTTTCGTAGATACTCATCGAATCGAACAGCGCAGCACCCTGGAATAGCATGCCGAACTTAAGACGCAGGGCGCTTAAATCCTTCTCATCCATCAAGCCTACTTCTTTGCCGTCTATGATGACCTGGCCGGAATCGGGTTTTAGAAGACCTATTATGTGCTTCAACATGACACTTTTACCGCAGCCGGACCTGCCAATAATAACGGTCGTCTCGCCGCTCTTTATATTAAGGTTCAGGTTGTCCAGAACCTTATGGCCGTTGAACGATTTGCAGAGGTTTATGATCTCGATCATTTTTTAGTTCCCAGCTCTTAAATGCCTTTTAACCGGCAGCGAACAACGAAATACGAACGACGAAATTATCTGGCAACGAAATAGAATAATGCCGTAAAGAAACAGTCCGACGCTATTATCAGGATAAAGCTGACTACCACGCTAGCCGTCGTCGACCGTCCTACGCCCTCCGCTCCGCCCTCCGCGGTCATACCCTCGTAGCAGGCGACAATACATATTATAACGCCGAAAAAGAAACTCTTTATGAGGCCCGTGAATATATCTTTATACTTAAGCGGCTGCCAGGTATTCTTCATATACATCGCGTGGGATATGCCCAGTTTATAAACGCCTATCAGGTATCCGCCAAGGATACCGACTATGTCCGAGTAGACGGTGAGAAGCGGGAGCATTATGATGAGCGCAAAAAATCTCGGCACGACAAGGTATTTTATGGGATTCGTCGCCAGCGTCTCCATAGCATCCAGCTGCTCGGTAACCTTCATAGTACCAAGCTCAGCCGTTATGGAAGCGCCGATCCGGCCGGCCACTATCAGAGCTGTCAGGACAGGGCCAAGTTCACGCGTCATCGAGAAAGCGACCAGGGACGCTATATACATCTCGGCCGAAAATCTCTGCATCTGATAAGCGCTCTGCAGCGCAAGCACCATGCCGGTAAACATGCTTATAAGGAATACTATCGGGAGCGAATCGACCCCGATCTTCGCCATCTGTTCAAAAACCTGGCGGCGCCGGAACGGCGGCATAGGTATCCAGAACAGCGTCTGCCCGGTAAGGATCGAAAGGCCGCCCGCGTATTTTATGAAGTCCGTAAATTGTTTACCGATCATCTCCAGGAAATGTTTCATAATATTTCTCTCAGATCAAAATTTATTTTTATGCTCGATCCCTACGAAGTCCTTGTCCTGACCGACCATCACCGTCAGGCTGTCGTTCGGGTGCAGCTTATATTCGAGCTGTATCTCGTCTCCGTATTTTATGCTTTCGTCGATGATATCCTCGGTGACAAACTTTTTGAAATCCAGGCTTATGTCGTCGTTTATCGCCTTCTTCATCGTGGTCTCCCGTATATTAAGCACTTTGCTGGTATCCCACCCATCCCAGTTTATCGCCTTATCGTCGCCCACCAACCGTATACTTTCGAACATGCTCGCCTTGCCGATCTTGCGCAGGTCTATTTCCCCTGCGAGAACAAAATATCCGCTATCCCTTATTATACGCGAATCCTCTATGGTTATCATGGGACCCTCGCCCTTGAGATGCGCATTCAGGCTTTCGAAGGTGAGGGTAGCGATCGTTCCTTTCCGCGCCTCCATATGGATATCCGAATGCACCTTGGCCATGGGCCCCTTAAAAGTGCACCTGGTATTCAATGTCCCGGATACCGCAGAAGCATCTTTAGCCCCCAACGCAAGCGCCAGCCAGCTCAAGCTTAAATTATTAACTGAGAGGAAACCGTTTACGCCGAACGGTTCCCTTAACTGTAACATGCCCGCGCCTTTAATTATATCGGAAAGGCTCAAATCGGAGATATAAAGATTGGAATCCTCTATCCTGTACGAGACTTTAAGATTAAGGAAGGGCTTATCATTAAGGAGACTATTCCGCGTTTCGATCACACCCTCCACAAGCGGCTTCTTCACTTCCACGCCGCTTGTGCCGATTTCGCCCTTAAACACTCCTTCGCATACAAAATCGTTACCGCCAAGATCGAGATGGTAGACTTTGAAACACGCCGTCAGAGAACCGTCCCTGGAAACAGCTCCCTCTATCCTGATAAGGCCGCGGTCCGGCTTGATCTCGATATTATATATGCCGTCTTTTGCCCTGCCGCTAAAATCGTATCTACGGCCGCTCGGCAGATTTAGATATCCCTTAACAACCTGTTCCCCCGAAGCGTTCGTAATTTTTACAAACCCCGACACCTTTTTGTCTGCGGTAGTAAAATTCAGGTCCAGGTTGGAGAGACCTGCAATAAGCCACGAGACAGTCTTCTTATCCTTATCTCTGGCAAGCAAAATGCCCCGTACGATATCCCATACCCTGTAGCTTGTCTTTATGCTGTTTATCTCCAAAGACGGCAGGATAGCAACGCCCTTTTTATTTTTAATCTTTATATCGTTGAGAACGATAGGATGGAGCAAGCCGCCGTCTACGTTACCCATGGAAATCTTTACCCCGCCGCCCATAGCCTCTTCTATCCTGGCTTCGGCAAAACCTTTCACCTCCGGCACGAACGCCTCTATCCTGCTCTCTACGAACAGCGTCGCACAGACGATAAGGAGGGCCGTTAAAATAACCAGGAAATGTCTTCTTGACCTTGTATTCCTCATTACCTCACACTATCTTGAATTCCAGATGATCGACTTTCGCCGTCACCTTTACAGTGCCGCCTTTCTTGAAGGTCCCTCTTATTATATCTTCGGCAAGAGGATCCTCCAGGAAACGTTGTATCGTGCGCTTCAGCGGCCGCGCACCGAAACTCTTATCGAACCCTTTTTCAATAAGAAAATCTTTCGCTTCGTTTGTCATATCTATTTTTATCTTCTGTTCCTTGAGTCTCGATTCGACGTCCCGGACCTCCAGATCGACTATGCTCTCCAGGTCCTCTTTGGTAAGCGACCTGAATACGATTATATCATCGACCCTGTTGATAAATTCCGGCTTAAAGGTCCTTTTTACCTCATCGAGCAGCCTTTCTCTCATCGCCTGGTAGGTGACCTCTTCGGTCTGGGACTTGAACCCTATCGAGCCCTGTTTTTTAAGCATCTCCGCGCCTATGTTCGAGGTCATTATGATGATCGTGTTCTTGAAATCCACCTTCCTGCCGAAAGAATCGGTAAGGCGCCCCTCTTCGAGCATCTGAAGCAGTATATTGAAGACATCGGGATGCGCCTTCTCTATCTCGTCCAAAAGAACGACCGAATATGGGCGGCGCCTGACTTTTTCGGTAAGCTGTCCGCCCTCTTCATAGCCGACATACCCGGGAGGCGCACCGACAAGGCGCGAAACATTGAATTTTTCCATATATTCGGACATGTCTATCTGTATTATCGCATCCTCATCGCCGAACATGAATTCGGCGAGCGCGCGTCCGACCAGTGTCTTACCCACACCGGTAGGGCCGAGAAAGACAAAGGAGCCTATAGGCCTCCTGGGGTCCTTGATCCCGGCGCGCGACCTGCGGACGGCGTGCGCGATAGCGCTTATCGCCTCATTCTGTCCGATAACACGCTTATGAAGCGCATCTTCCATCTTGAGAAATTTATCCTGTTCCTTCTCCTCAAGTTTTAATATTGGTATTCCCGTCCATTTGGAAACAATGACAGCTATATCGTCATCCGTCACCTTCGGCTCGACTTTGCCCTTAGCGTCTTTCCATTCCTTCTTTATCCTGTTAAACTCTTCCTTAAGTTTTCGTTCTTCATCCCTGAACTTGGCCGCTTTCTCGAAGTCCTGGTTCTTTACAGCCGCTTCTTTTTCCTGCTTCACGACGGCCATTTTGTCCTCGATATGCTTGACATCCGGCGGCGCCGTCATAACGGAAAGGCGCGCGCGGGAACCGGCCTCGTCGATAAGGTCTATCGCCTTGTCCGGCAGGTATCTGCCGCTTATGTACCTGTCGGATAACTTCGCGGCCGCATCGAGGGCCTCGTCCGTAAATTTTACCCGGTGGTGAGCTTCATATCTGTCGCGAAGGCCCTTCAGTATTTCGACCGTCTCGTCGACGCTGGGAGGATCGACCATAATCGTTTGGAAACGCCTCTCCAGGGCCGCGTCTTTCTCGATATGCTTCCTGTATTCATCGAGAGTCGTCGCGCCTATGCATTGTATCTCACCGCGGGAGAGGGCGGGTTTTAGTATATTCGACGCATCGATAGCGCCTTCCGCGCCGCCTGCGCCGACGAGCGTGTGGAGCTCGTCGATGAAGACGATGACATCCTCGGACCTCTTTATCTCGTCCATAACGGCTTTGATGCGTTCCTCGAACTGCCCCCTGTATTTCGTCCCCGCGACCATCAGCGCAAGGTCAAGGATTATCAGCCGTTTGTCTTTTAGTATCTCCGGGACGTCGCCGGCAATTATCTTCTGGGCGAGCCCTTCAACTATCGCCGTCTTGCCGACACCGGCTTCACCCAAAAGAACCGGGTTATTTTTCGTCCGCCGCGACAATATTTGTATGACCCGCTCGATCTCGTTCTTTCTACCGATAACCGGGTCGAGCTTTCCGTCTTTAGCCAGTTTCGTGAGGTCCCTGCCGAACGCGTCAAGAGCGGGCGTCTTGGCATGCGAAACCTTCTGCCCCATCTCGTATCCCGGAATCTCGGAGCCGAGAAGGTTCATCACCTCTTCCCTAACTTTTTCAAGCTCCAGGCCGAGGTTTACCAGTACTTGCGATGCAACGCCTTCGCCTTCGCGGATAAGACCCAGGAGCAGATGCTCCGTCCCGATATAATTATGCCCGAGAGCACGCGCCTCTTCCATGGCAAGTTCAATAACCTTCTTTGCCTTAGGCGTAAAAGGCAGGTCGCCTGAGACCACCGTAGTGGGGCCGGGCTGGACAAGCTTCTCCACCTCGAGCCGTATCTTGTCGGGGCTGAGACCGAAACTTGCCAGTACAGCCGCCGCGACACCTTCGCCTTCGCGGACCAGGCCCAGCAGGATATGCTCCGTCCCGATATAGTCGTGATTAAACCTCTTGGCCTCTTCCTTGGCCAGTAGTATTACCTTTCTTGCTCTCTCGGTAAATCTGTTGAACATCGGCATCTATAACCCTCCAACTATTCATTTCGTTGTTCGTTGGACGTTGCACGTTGAAAGTTGGGCGTTCCTTAAACGCACAACACTCAACAATAAACGCACAACAAAACTCAGCCTGACTTTACTTGAGTCTCTTCTTGACTATTTCCGCTCTCTTTACGTCCCTCTCGTTCGCGTTAAGCGCCTTGCCTTCGAGTTTCTGCAGATGGGCGGGCTGCGTTAACAAGAAAAGCTCGTTAACGGTCCTCCTGTCCATATTCTTGATTATCCCGAGGTCGACCCCCAACCGGATTGCGGAGAGAAGGGCCACCGTCTCTGTGCTATTTATTATGTGCGCGCTCCTCAATGTCCCATACGCGCGGGATATCCTGTCAAACAGGCCCTCCTTATTCTTAGTCATGAGCATCTTTCTCGTAACATCTTCGCGGGAGATAAGCTGATTGGTAATCCTTTCGATATTGTCGATTATATCCTCTTCCGCTACCCCCATAGATATCTGGTTCGATATCTGGAAGACATTGCCCATAGCCTCGGTACCTTCACCGTATAGACCCCTGACATTCATTCCAAGTTTCGCGATCGCCTGTAAAATCTTCCCTATCTGACCGGTAAATACCAGCGCCGGCAGGTGGAGCATGGTCGAACCCCTCAACCCTGTTCCCGCGTTCGTGGGACACGCGGTAAGATAGCCCCATTTTGCCGAAAAGGCAAAGGGCAGGTTCTTACTCAAATCCGTGTCGATCTCATCTATTATCCTCCAGCATTCTCTCAGGTTGAGACCCGATTGCATCACCTGCACCCTGAGATGATCCTCTTCGTTTACCATAATACTGACTATTTCATGCGGATCGACAATAAGCGCCTTATACTCCGCATTCTTGGCATGTTCGGGGCTCATGAGATGACGCTCAACAAGAAAACCCCTGTCGACTTCGTTCAAGTCCTTAAGTTTTATGAAGATGGCGTCCTTCAGGAAATTACACTGTTTTACCGCAGACTCTACCATCGCCAGCACCTCTTCGAGCTGGCTCGTCTTGGCCCAGTTCGAAAACGGCATCTTGTCGATATTTCTCGCCAGCCGCGTCCGCGACGACATGACTATGTTGGCACTCGGCCCCGTCCCTTTGAGCCATTCCGTATCCTGCTCCAGGAAATCGTTTATCTTCACCCTTACCCGTCCTTCTTTTCCAGATCTTTTATCTGGTCTCTCAGCCTTGCCGCTTCTTCGAATTCCTCGAACTGTATAGCCTTCTCCATCTTAAGACGCAGATCCTGGAGGTTCCTCGTATCCTTTACTGTCTTGCCGACTGTCAACGGAACTTTGCCGACATGCCTGTCCGCTCTATGTATACGTTTTAAAAGCGGCGTAAGCTGTTTTTTGAATGATTCGTAACATTCCCCGCATCCGAAGCGGCCGACCTTTTTAAAATCGCCGTATGTAAATCCGCATACGGAGCACTTTATCCTGTCACCTGCTGCCGGCTCGAGTCCGGCGCCAAGGTCCGCAAGACCGGCCAAAAGGTCGCTCAATCCAAAGTGCTCCTCCATCTCCGCGCCTTTATCCCTGGCGCATTCTTCACAGAGATGCAGCTTCGTGACTTTATCGTTCACTATCTCGGTGAGATGGACCGTAGCCTCTTTCTTACCGCAAATATCACACGTCATATCTTACACCATCCGTCCGCGTAAGCTTTCTGAACTCTTTGGTTATCCGTATAGTCATATCACCGGGCTTCGCGTTGCCGATCTTTCTCTTGTCTATCACTACAACCGGTATGACTTCAGCCGCAGTCCCGGTAAGAAAAACCTCGTCAGCGGCGTAAACATCTTCCATCTTGAGCAATTTTTCGCAGAAAGGAATACCGGTCCGTTCTGCCAACTGTATAACTGCGTCCCGCGTTATACCTTCCAGCGCGCCGATATTAACTGGCGGGGTAATGAGCTTACCGCCTTTGACTATGAAGATATTGTCACCTGTGCATTCCGCGACGTATCCTTCATAGGTAAGCATAATAGCTTCACCCGTCCCCGCCTTTATGGCATCTATCTTCGCGAGGATATTATTAAGATAGTTGAGTGATTTTATCCTTGGATCGAGCGCTTGCGGATGATTGCGCCTCGTAGAGGCGGTAATTATCTCCAGTCCCTTTTTATATAATTCCTTGGGGTAGAGCGCAATCTTGTCCGTTATGATAAAGATGGTCGGTTTCGAGCATTTCCTGGGATCAAGTCCAAGGTCGCCCGGGCCTCTTGTTATTACGAGCCTTATGTAGGTATTCGCAAGCTTATTCGCCTTAAGGGTCATAATAACCGCATCGATCATCTCAAGTTTAGTCATCGGGATCTTCAGCTCTATGGCATCGGCGGATTTGTAGAGCCGGTCTATGTGCTCCTTCATCCGGAAGACCAGCCCATCGTAGGTGCGTATCCCCTCGAAGACACCGTCCCCATATAACAAACCATGATCGAAGACCGATATCGAAGCTTTCTCCTTGTCAATCAAGCGTCCATTAAGATATATCTTCATAATTCTAATAAGTATATATAATAAATAATATTATGTCAAACTAAATAGGGGGGCAATTTTTTCATATCAGTCAAACGTGCTGTGGTGAGCGGTTCGCTTAGGACGCGCAATTTTTAAAAGTATAATCTATCCCGGAAAGATGAGCACTGTTTCCACCCCGGGGTGGAATAAAAAGAGGGACGCTCAGGTCTGAGATCCCTCCCTGTTCTTAAGCGTCCCTTGTTTGACCAACCAATACTTTACGTGTGACTCATCTTGGACTTGAGATATCTTGCCTCAAAGAGCATCATGCTCCTGTTTATCTCGTTGTACATCCTCTTCGCCTTCCTGTAACTCAAATATCTCGACACCTTCTTTCCGAAGGTACCATGCAGCCTACGCGTCGCTATATACGGCATACCTATCCCCCTTTTTTTAATTTGCCAAACTTGCCTTCTCGAACCGCACTTTGAACGAGTGCATAAAACCTATAGTATATACACTACGATTTATTACGGCATAAAACGTGCCGACTATCTTGCAGATTATCTTGTCCTCCAGGTGAGAGTCGTTATGTTCCTTCATTATATGGAACTGCCGTCTATTCAGATTCGACGCATCGCCCTGATCGGCTATCCACTTCTGCAGTTCCGCATCCGACTGCAAATGCTTTATCTCCTTGATATAATAAAAACATCTCCTCTCAGTCTTCGCAATCATCCCGTCCTTTTCGAAGACTTCTTTTAGGAAGATGTCTTTCTTCCTTGAACTTAATGATGTAAGGTTCTTGAATACGACTTCCCGCATAAGCTCACCTATTCAAAAAACTTTTTAAAACTTTTTAGTTATCGTTCAAAAAAAAATACTTCTCCACCTTAAAAGTATACTATAAGCATGGAGAAGCGTCAATAGCAGAAACCTTACTTTTTGAAATACTAACTTTTACTTTTAAACAGCACCGTCTTATTCTCCTGCCCTTTCAGGAGACGCTTAATATTCTCTTTATGTTTAAAGATACTGATGGAACATATTACTACGCTGATCAGCACAAGGTATAATGGCTGGATAAGAGCTATCGCTAAAACAGGAAAAGCCATAAGCGCTACTATGGAAGCTAAAGATACGTAATTTGTCGTGAAGAAGATAATGAGCCATATAACTATGCATGGTAACAGGACCAGCGGCGCAAGACCTATCGCCACTCCGAGCGTCGTCGCAACACCCTTCCCGCCCTTGAACTTCAGCCAGACGGGCCAGATATGGCCGCATACCGCTACGAGGCCCAGGAATGACCTGTAAAAATCATAATCAAGGCTCTCGATATACGGATAGGTCAGGTCCGCCAACACGGTAACGGCAAGTATGCCTTTTGCAATGTCGACGATGAGCGTAATAAGCGCCGGTAACTTACCTACGGCCCTCAGCACATTGGTCGCGCCGGCATTTCCGGAACCGACATCCCTGATATCGATGCCTTTTAACATTCTTGCCATTATGAAACTCGTCGGAAACGAACCTATTATGTACGCAAGGAAGGTCGATATGACAAATGCTGGAACAAAGATCATGGTCTATGCCTCCTTCTTCGGCAAATGATTATTTTCACCAAACAACCTGCTCCCCTTAAATATATAATCGACGCCGGAAAGTACCGTAAACAAGACCGCGATGTTCCATATCGCGAACGAATATTCGAACCGCAGCAGGATGGCCACTATGGTTATCATCTGGAAGAAAGTGGTCAATTTACCTAGGACGCTTGGCGCAATCTTCAGATCGCCGGTTACGACATATATTATTATCGAACCAAGGACTATTATAGCGTCTCTCGATATCACGATTATAGGGACATACGGGGGAAGCCTCAAATCAGGAGGAATATTGCCGGCAAGCGACAGGCAGATATAAGCGCTTATAAGAAGCAGCTTATCCGCCACGGGATCAAGTATCGTGCCAAGCCTGGTCTTCTGTTTAAGCGTCCGGGCGATAAAACCATCCGCTCCGTCGGAGATAACGGCGAGAATGAAGATGGCCAGGGCGATCTCAAGTTTAGAATATACAACCGCGGCAATAAAGAAAGGTATGGATACTATCCTGGTAATCGTAATCTTATTGGCAAGATTTAAACCTTCCTTCTTAACCATATTAATCACCTACCCCCCCATAACTCACTGCACAACTTTCATCCTGTAGATCGGCCAATATATAAAGATAACCTTACCGAGCAAATTTTTCTTCGGCACAAATCCCCAAAACCTGGAATCGCGGGAGCTGGCGCTGTTGTCACCGAGTACAAAATAAGAATCTTTAGGCACCTCTATGACCTGGCCCTCTTTGGCGTAATCGCCGGAGTTATAGTAATATACCGAACGTATGGAAGACGGCTCCTCCACAACGTTGCCGTTGACGAGTATTCTCCCGTCTTGTATCTGGACCTTTTCGCCGCCAACAGCGATGAGTCTCTTCACAAAATCTTTCTTGGGCGCCTCCGGCGAGATGAAGACAATTATATCGCCGCGTTTCGGCTGTCTTACAGCCGGCAGGTTCGTATCGAAGAGCGGAATCTTCGCGCCGTAAAGGAACTTGTTTACGAATATCCGGTCGCCTATCTGGAAGGTCGGTATCATCGATCCCGAAGGTATCTTGAACGCCTGTACCACAAAGGTCCTTATAATAAGGGCCAGTATGACGGCAATAACTATAGACTCAACCCATTCTTTTATCACCAGCTTTGTCGCTTCCTTCATTATGACTCCTTATTATTTGAGCGATTAGTCAATATAATCGTCAATCGCTAACTCAGTTTGACTACGCCTTCAGCGCGGCGAAAAAAGCTTCCTGCGGTATCTCGACCTTGCCAAATTGCTTCATGCGTTTTTTGCCCGCTTTCTGCTTCTCCCAAAGTTTGCGCTTGCGCGTTATGTCGCCGCCGTAGCACTTCGCGGTAACGTTCTTCCCGACGGATTTTATAGTCTCGCGGGCAATGACCTGTCCGCCTATCGCGGCCTGCAATATTATCTGGAACAGGTGCCGCGGAATGGTCTCTTTTAATTTTTCTATAATGGCCTTGCCCTTGGCGTATGCCCTTTCTTTAAAAACAAGCGAAGAGAAGGCGTCGTATATCTCGCCGTTAATAAGGATATCGAGCTTTACTATAGTCGTCGGACGGTAGTCGAGCAGTTCGTAATCGAGCGAACCGTAGCCTTTTGTTACCGACTTTATCTTATCATAAAAATCGACTATTATCTCGGAGAGCGGGATGTCGTAGACTATCTGCGCCCGGTCCTCATCGAGATATTCGGTCGACACATAGGAACCGCGACGCGATTCGGATAGTTCGAGTATATTGCCTATAGATACTTTCGGCGTAATTATATAAGCCCGCACGTACGGCTCTTCCACGTCTTCGATCTCGGCAGGGCTCGGCAGTTTCATAGGGTTGTCTATCTCGACGATATCTCCCGTTTTCTTCATAATCCTGTATATAACGCTGGGCGTCGTTACGACAAGGTTCAGGTCGAACTCACGTTCGAGCCGTTCCTCGACTATCTCCATATGTAAAAGGCCCAGGAACCCGCACCTGAATCCCATGCCGAGCGAGGCAGACTTCTCCGGTTCGAATATAAACGACGCGTCGGACAATTTCAGTTTGTCGACCGCCTCTTTAAGCGCCGGGAAATCGGCGCTGCTGGCCGGATATATGCCGCTGAAGACCATCGGCTGGACCTTCTTGTAGCCCGGCAGGGCTGTCGCGGCCGGATTTTCCGCATCAGTAACGGTATCTCCGACGGAGACACCCTTTGCGTCCCGGATGTTACACGTTATATAACCTACCTCGCCGCAGGTCAACTCATTTATGGGCTGCGGACGCGGGTTGAATATGCCTACTTCAAGGATTTCGTGGACGTTTTTGGTCGACATCATCATTATCCGCATCCCTTTTCGTATGGCACCGCTCATGAGCCTCACCATCACGATCACGCCTTTATATGTATCGAACCGCGAATCGAAGATCAGCGCCTGTAAGGGATTCGTGATCTCTCCGGCGGGGGCAGGTATGCGTTTAACGACACTCTCCAGTATCTCCTGGGTGCCTATACCCTGCTTGGCGCTCGCCAGTAAAATATTATCCCGCTCCAGGTCCAGGATATCCGAGATCTCGTGCTTGACCTTATCTATCTGGGCATTCGGGAGGTCTATTTTATTTATGACGGGGATGATCACCAGGTTGTGCTCCATCGCAAGATACAGGTTCGCAACCGTCTGCGCCTCAACGCCCTGCGCGGCATCGACGACGAGCAGCGCGCCCTCGCAGGCGCCTATAGATTTCGAAACCTCATAGGTAAAGTCGACGTGTCCCGGCGTATCGATAAGATTAAGTTCGTAATCGATACCGTCCTGCGCTTTATAATTTATCCTGACCGCGCTCGCTTTTATAGTAATGCCCCGTTCCCGCTCCAGGTCCATATCATCCAACAGCTGGTCGTGGAATTCCCGATCGCTTATGGCGCCGGTAAATTGTAGTATCCTGTCGGCAAGAGTGGACTTGCCGTGATCTATATGAGCGATTATCGAGAAGTTACGAATTAATAATTTATCCATACTTTTTAAATTCGAAATTCTAAATCCGAAATCCGAAACAAATTCGAATTTCGAAATTTGAATTTGGGATTTGTTTCGAATTTTGATATTCGGATTACGAATTTAAACACTATACGCAAGCTCCTTCCCATATTCCAGGATCTGAAGAGCCCTCTTCTCGCTTGAACCCTCCGCGTATACGCGCAGGATCGGTTCCGTCCCGGAGAGCCTTAACATCAACCATGAATAATCTTCGCAGATAAATTTGTATCCGTCTTTAGTGTTCACGGCCACAACCTTCTTATCAAGGACATGTTTTGGAGGATTATTTTTCAGCATATCCATGAGTTTTGATTTCTTCTCGTCGGGATACTTGAGGTCGAGCCTCTTGTATTCGTACGTACCGTATTCCTTGTCTATCGCTTTCAGTATGTCGAGGATCCGCTTCTTCCGCATAACCATCATCTCTGCGATAAGAAGGCCCGACAGTATACCGTCCCTCTCCGGTATGGAATTCTTGAACGCAACTCCTCCGGTCTCCTCTCCGCCTATCAGGATCTCCTCTTTAAGCATAAGCTCGCAGATATACTTGAAACCCACCGGCGTCTCGTACATCTTCAGCCCGTACTTCTTGCATATCTTATCAATAAGGAATGTCCCGCAGAGCGTCTGGACAACGCCGCCTTTCATCTTTCTGTCTTCCAGAAGGTGCAGTAAAAGAAGCGTCATCACCTTGTGGCCGGTAAGGAGTTTGCCGTTCGGCAGGGCGATGCCAAGCCTGTCTGCATCGCCATCCGTTGCTATCCCTATGTCGTACTTTCCGGAACGCGTCCGCTCAGCCAGTTCTTTTAAGTTCGGCAATATCGGTTCGGGATTTATGCCGCCGAACCCGGGGTTATATTCGTCATGGATAAAATCGACCTTGCACCCTCCGCCCTTTAAAAGCTCGCCGATATACCCGTTCCCCGTACCGTACATGGAATCGACCAGTATCTTAAGGCGCGCTTTCTTCAGGAGGTTTACTTTAACGTAACTTTTGATGAACGCCAGGTGTTCGGGAACGATATCCTCGATTACAACCGTACCCGCCGGCTTCAATTCATCGAGCGGGGAATATTTTATCCCGCTCTTGCCGAGGAACCCTTCGAAAGATTTTGTAATCTCCGGCCCTGCGGATCCGCCGTAATAAGCCTTATACTTTATACCGTTATATCTGGCCGGGTTGTGGCTGGCGGTTATCATGATCCCGCCCATAAGCCCCCTCTTCTTGATAGCAAAACTTACCGACGGTGTCGGGGTCGCTTTTTCTGCAAGCGTCACCTTGATGCCGTTTGCGCCCAGCACGCATGCCATCAGTTCCGCATATTTAGGCGACAGGAACCTGGTGTCATAACCTATGACGATCCTCTTATCGCGGGCCCTGGATGCCGGACCATTATCGGCCTTTATATGGTCGGCCATCGCCTGCGCCACCTGTTTCACATTATCGAAAGTAAAGTCTTCGCTTATAACCGCCCGCCATCCATCGGTTCCGAATTTAATGCTCATGTATTCCTCCTGGTATAGTTCACTTAAACCGGCTTTAGTGAAGCTCCACCGCCTTATTAGCGGTGGCTTCTTTCTTTTATGGGTAAATAGTAGATAGGGGGAAAAGCCTGTCAGACTTACTATTCACTCTCCACTATCCACTATTCACTATCCACTTCTTCAGCCTCTCAGTTTTCGAATCGCTTCAGCGTAATCTTTCGTCCCAAATACAGCCGTTCCGGCCACGATCACGTTTGCGCCCTTAGACCTAACCTCGGCGGCGGTAAGTTCGTTTATCCCCCCGTCGACCTGGATATCCTTTTTGAATTTTTTACGCAAGTCCTCTATCTTCTGAAGGCAATCCGGCATAAACGCCTGCCCTGCGAAGCCCGGCTCTACCGTCATGATAAGTACCATGTCTACCATCGAAAGCATCGGCTCGATCGCGCTTAAATCCGTTCCGGGCCTTATCGATATGCCCACCTTCTTCTTATAATAGCGTATGAGCTTTATTACCTCCCTCGGGTCGTCCCCGGCTTCCACGTGAAAAGTTATAATATCCGCGCCGGCCTTGGCAAAACTCTCGATATACCTTTCGGGATTCGCGATCATGAGGTGCGCGTCGAGCGTCAGTTTAGTAACGGGCCTGATCGACTTTACGACAACCGGTCCGACGGTAAGATTCGGGACAAAATGGCCGTCCATAACATCTATGTGTATCCAGTCGGCCCGCGCGCGCTCTACCGCTTTTATCTCATCGCCAAGCCTGGAAAAGTCGGCTGACAGTATACTTGGAGCAATCAGGATTTTATTCATATCATTCCCTCTGCGATGCCATCGCGTAGACCCGGCTTATATCCTCGATCGTCACGACGCCGAGGACCTCTTCGCCCTTCATGACGGGGAGGGCCTGCATCCCATTCTCGTGCATAACGCTCTGGACCTTAACCAGCGAATCCGTCTCCCGCGCCTTTGGAAAAGTTTTCCGCATTACTTCGCCGACCGGTTTATCCATCCCAAACCGGTGTATACCCTGCATTATGTCCTGGCGCGTCGCAAAACCGACGGGCATCCGCCCGTCTACAACCGGGAAATCCTCCTGGTGCGAATGAAATATAAGTTCCAGAACCTTAGCCAGGGTCGTGGAACTAGTCACTGTAATAAAATCGGGAGGCAGTATATCGCGAACTCTGAATTTTTTCAAGGTTTCTTTTACGTCGACCTGCGCCCCCTCGCCCGATGCGGCGGTATAGATGAAGAGGGCTATGATAATAAGTATGATGTTAAACCTGACGATACCGAAGTACGCGAATATGACCGCAAAGGCATGCCCGAAATTCACCGCTATCCTGGTCGCCTTCTGGTAGCCGAGCCTGGCCGCAAGCAGCGCCCTCAATACCCTGCCGCCATCCATCGGAAACGCCGGCAGGAGATTAAAACCGGCGAGTATGAGATTTATCCAGTATAGATACGCTATTGTAAGCGGCCATGTAGCCGTCGACAGCGGATGGAAGAGCGCGTCCGGACCCAGCAGGTACTTCATCGGGAAGAAGAACGCCAATATTATCACGATGTTCGAAAACGGGCCCGCTATCGATATCAAAAACTCCTGGACCGGTTTCTCCGGCATACGCGTCATAGCGGATATGCCGCCTATCGGCAGGAGCGTAATCTCGTGAACTGCTATGCCGAAGTACTTAGCCGTAAGGCTGTGGCACAATTCATGTATCGTCACGAAGAAGAATATGCCGATGACCAGGAAGACCCACTTGATACCGCCGGGTATCACCAATAAAAGGAGCAGGAAGAACGTAATATGTATATTTATCGATATCCCGAAGACTTTAAATAGCCTTATTGAACCTTTCATCAGATACTGAGCACCTTCCTTATATCTTTATCGCCTTTGACGGGCCCTATTACCGCGAGGTTCAGCTTGGCGTCCGTCAGCATATCTTCGGCCGCACGTATTATATCTTCAGGCCCTACGGCATCGATCCGCGCAAGGATCGACTTGATGCTGAAATCTTTTTCACCGGATATGATCTTCTCGCCCATCCACAACATGTGACTCATCGTATCCTCCAGGGCAAAGAGGAGCTGACCCTTGTAATACTCCTTCGCGCGACGCAGTTCCTCCGCGCCGACCGGCTCCCGTTTCACCCGCGCAAGTTCCCTTAAAATTATTTCGAGCGCCCTGACAAGCTTCTTATTGTCGACGCCTGCGCTCACGACGAACGCGCCGCAATCGTCGTAGCGCCTGATGCTCGACGATATCTCATAACAGAGCGCCATCTCGTCGCGCACTATATGAAAGAGCCTCGATGACATATTGGCACCCATGATTATGTTAAGCAGGCTCAGGACATGCTTATCGGGATGGAATCTCTCGACGGCGTGAAATCCCATGGCCACATGCGTCTGCTCCGTATCCTTCGTGGTAAGATTAAACTCGGGAGATTTTTGCTTTAGCGTAACTTTTCCGAACTGCGGCACACCTCCCGCCGGTACGCCTTTGAAATATTTCTGCGCAACGGCGGCCAGTTCCGCCTCTTCGATCCTGCCGGCCGCGGAGACGAGCATATTGCCGGGATTGTAGTATGCGTTCTTATACGCCGTAAGGTCGTTCCGGGTGATCGCCCTTACCGAATCGACGGTGCCGGCGAGCGGCATGCCGAGCGGCTGGTCCGGCCACATCATCTCCGCCAGTATCTCATGGACATAATGCGCCGGCATATCCTTATACATATTAATCTCTTCTACGATGACATCCTTCTCTTTAGCTATTTCCTCTTCGTCAAGTTTCGGATGGAGGACCATATCGCTCAATATATCGAGCCCAAGGCCCATATCATCGGAAAGGACCTTGACGAGATAACAGGTGTGCTCTTCGGACGTAAAGCCGTTGAAACTGCCGCCGCGGCCCTCTATCTCCTGTTTTATCGTCATCATATCGCGCCGTTCGGTTCCCTTGAAAAGAAGATGTTCCAACAGATGGCTTATGCCGTTATTACGCGCATTCTCGAACCTGCCGCCGGCCCGTATCCATATACCTATAGCAACCGACTCCATATGCTCCATCGGTTCAGCGGCCATCCTTAATCCGTTATCCAACGCTTCCAATTTATACATCATTACCCTTTCTTGCGCGAATCGAGATAGCTCTGCAATATAATCTGCGCGGCAACTTTATCGATTGCTCTTTTTCTCTTGGCGCGGCTCATGTCCGCTTCAAGAAGCGCCCGCTCGGCCTGGACCGTGGTAAGGCGCTCGTCCCATTTCTTCACCGGCAGATCGACCGCTTTCGCCAGCTTGTCGCTAAATTCGATGACTTCATTAGTCTTGGCGCTATAACTTCCGTTCATACTTATAGGAAGGCCGACAACTATCTCGGCCACACCATTTGCGGCGGCCAGATCCTTTATCCTCCCGATATCCGCCTCGAGGGAGCTCCTCTGGATTGTGTCGGCGCCCTGCGCAGTAAGCAAAAGCTCGTCGCTCATCGCCACCCCTATGCGTTTAGTCCCCACGTCGAGCGACATTATCCTCATTCGGATATCCTTACGCTGTGTATCGCCGCCGCCAACCTGCCGGCGGCGGACGATACTTTTGAAATCACGTTTCTCTTCTCCGCGATGATCTTAACCAGCGCGCTGCCGACTATGACGGCGTCGGCGACTCCTGCAATCGCGCGCGCCTGCTTTGCATCCGAGATGCCGAACCCCACAGCCACGGGCTTGTCTGTCAGGGACTTGACACGGCGTACGCTCTTCAGGACCTCGGGCGGAAGACTAGATCTTGCGCCGGTAACGCCTGTCAGCGAAACGTAATAGATAAAACCTTCCGACTTCCCGGCGATCGCCCTGATCCTCTGCGCGGGCGATGTAGGAGCAACAAGGAATATGGTTGCCACGCCCGACTTTTTGCCGAGCGCTATCACTTCTCCGGCTTCTTCGAGCGGCAAGTCCGGGATTATTACGCCGTCGACGCCTGTCTCGCGGCACCGCCGGAAGAATCCGGCAAGGCCAAAACGGAATACGGGATTATAGTAGGTCATGAATATGATCGGGATCTCCGTCCGCCGCCGCAAGCGTTCCACCGCCGCGAATATCTTTTTTAGAGTGGCTCCGCGGCCAAGCGCTCTTTGCGCGGCCGCCTGGATCGTGGGCCCGTCGGCAACCGGATCGGAGAAAGGTATCCCTAATTCTATAATGTCGACGCCCGCCTTTTCCAGGGCCGGGACGATCCTGCCCGTCGCGCCAAGGTCCGGATCGCCCGCTGTTATATAGGCGATGAAGGCTTTCCTGCCCTTACTTCTCAATAGCTTAAATTTTTTATTAATTCTATTCATCTCATTCTCTTTTCGGCTCTTTCGCCTCGTTTAAGATTACCGGATAATTTATCACAAGCTCGCCATCGAGCAGAACCTCGACCCAGTACTTGCCGGCATTCGGGAAAGCGATATTGTTAAATCGCGATATGAGCGTGTGATGCCTGTCTATATCGGCAAGTTCGAAGTCCTGCTCGTCGGTCTGGAATACGATCGAGTTATCCCTGGAACTGACGATACGTATCCTCTGCGTAAACTCTCCCGACCCCTTACACCACCTGTTTGCCACGAATACCACGGGATGCGTCGCGGGGAATTTCTTCGCGCTTATCGCTTCGAACAGCCCTATGAGTATAAACTTACCATTATCCTCGCGCCTTACATCGTCGCAAAGTACTGAGAATTGCAGATTCGGTTTGATTTTCATAACGTTCCTCTCGCAAAAATTTTGTATCGGTCACAGCATAGACAGCTATCCCGGCATGGGGCTTCGCCGGATTTTGCCGTCAAGGTTTTCTGGATTTTCCACCCCGGGGTGGAAATAATTTCGCGGCAAGAAGCCCGGCCTTTAACGTTTTTCGCCCATCGATGGAGGCGTTTCCCGATGGGTCCCCGCGAAGCACAACCCCGAGAGGAAACGCCTTTCGGGATCGAAGTTTTTTTAAAGAACGCCCCTAACGATATCGATATCCTTATCGCCCCTGCCCGAAAGACAGACGATGATAACTTTGCTCTTCGGCAATCGCCGCGCGAGTTTAGCCGCGTAATAGAGCGCATGCGACGATTCGAGCGCCGGGATAATGCCCTCGGTTTCAGTCAGCATCTTGAATCCCGCGAGCGCCTCGCGATCGGTGACCGCAACGTACTTTACCCGCCCGGCCTCCTTCAGATACGCGTGCTCCGGCCCTACGCCGGGATAGTCAAGCCCCGCCGATATCGAGTGCGCTATTTTTATCTGCCCGTCGCCGTCCTGCAGGATGTAGCTCTTCGAGCCGTGCAGCACCCCGACAGAGCCCCTGCATAACGTCGCCGCGTGCTTACCGGTATTGAGGCCCAGGCCTGCCGCCTCAACGCCTACCATCTTGACCCTGGTATTAATAAAGGAATGGAATATGCCCATAGCGTTAGAACCGCCGCCGACGCACGCTACGACATAATCGGCAAGCCTCTTCTCCCGCGCCAATATCTGGCGCCTGGCCTCTTTGCCGATCACCGACTGGAAATCCCTGACCATCATCGGATACGGATGCGGCCCGGCGACCGAGCCGATGACGTAGAAAGTCGTCCGGACATTGGTGACCCAGTCGCGGATTGCCTCGTTCATCGCGTCTTTTAACGTTTTCGAACCGCTATGGACCGGCGTAACTTTAGCGCCGAGCAGCTTCATCTTGAATACGTTTATCGACTGGCGCTTTATATCTTCATCCCCCATGAATATCTCGCACTTTAAGCCGAAGAGCGCGGCAACCGTTGCCGTCGCAACGCCGTGCTGGCCCGCTCCCGTCTCGGCTATCAGGCGCTTGCGCCCCATCCTCACGGCCAGCAGTGCCTGGCCGAGCGTATTATTTATCTTGTGCGCGCCGGTATGCAGAAGATCCTCGCGTTTCAGATATATCCGTGCCCCGCCCAGCTCTTTCGAAAGCCTTCGCGCAAAGTATAGCGGCGTAGGCCTGCCGGCGTATTCTTTAAGATAACTGTCGAGCTCTCGTTTAAAACTAAGATCCGCGCGCGAGCGGCGATACTGCTTTTCAAGCTCGTAAACCGCCGGCATAAGCGTCTCCGGCATGAATCGCCCGCCAAAACCGTCAAAATATCCCCTTCTATCCGGTCCCATCATCCGACCTTTCTCACTTTTTCTACAAATCTTTTCAACAACTCCGCATCCTTTTTCCCCGGAGCGCCCTCGACGCCGCTCGACACATCAACCGCAAACGGCAGGACCTCTTTAATCGCGCGCTCGACGTTGCCGCAGTTAAGCCCTCCCGAGAGTATCGCCGGTTTCAATATCTCGAAATCTTTCAGCATACTCCAGTCGAAACTCGTTCCCGTGCCCCCGACGCAATCACTCCTGAAGGCATCGAAGAGGTAATAATCGGTATCGTAACCGTTAACTTTTTTAAGGTCGATCCTCGTCTTCAGCCTGAAGGCCTTTATAACTTTGTATTTATCCTTAAACGCATTACAATATTCGGGCGTCTCGTTACCATGAAACTGTAAGGTGTCCAGGAAGGCATCTTCCGCCATCTTTACGACATCCGCCGGCCGCTCGTCGACAAATACTCCGACCCGCGCGATGCCGGAGGGGAGCTCGTTTATAATGTCCGCCGCCTCTAGGGGCTCGATATAACGTTTCGACTTCTCATAGAAGACAAAACCCAGCATATCGACGCCGAGCCCCGCCGCTGCAAGAGCATCGGCCTTATTCGTTATCCCGCAAATCTTGATCTTAGTCATCTTCCCTGTCCGCGATTCACTATTTAATATCTCATTATCTCGCGCATTTTGCCCGCAATATCGCCGGCTTCCATAAACGCCTCGCCTATCAGGACTGCGTTTGCCCCGAGCGACTTTAAGAACATCACATCCTCGTAAGTCTTTATACCGCTCTCCGCAACTTTTATCTTATTCTGAGGTACCATCCTTATTAATTTCTGCGTTACGTTAAGATCGACCCTGAAGGTGTGGAGGTCCCTGTTGTTGATCCCGATTATAGCGCCTCCTGCAGCAAGCGCCTTCTCGACATCTTCTTCGGTATGGGTCTCCATAAGAACGTCGAGGCCGAGGGAGGCGGCCAGATTATACAGGCCCGTCATCTCGCCCGACGACAGGAGTTCCGCTATCAGAAGTATCGCATCGGCCCCTGCCGCAACGGATTCATAAACCTGGTATTCATCTATGATAAAATCTTTCCGCAGGATAGGGAGCGAGACATTCTCCTTTATCTTCTTTATATATTCGAGCTTGCCCTCGAAGAAACGCTCGTCGGTCAGGACCGATATGGCGCTTGCGCCACCCGCCTGGTAGGTCACGGCTATCTTCATCGGATTGAAGTCCCCCCTGAGAATACCTTTCGAGGGCGACGCCTTCTTTATTTCGGCGATCAGGTTTATATGATGCGGCCTAGCGATATTTTTTTTAAAGGAACTCCTCACGCATATACCCCTCGTCTCTTTTATCAGCTCCTCGAGGGGTTTATTGCGCTTCGCCTCTTCGATCTCACGCCGCTTTTCTTCGATTATACGCGTTAGTATCATTTGTGGTGGTTAGTTATGCTGCCTAATGGTTAGTAATCTCTGTCAGCCTTAAGAGTTTGTCGAGCGCCTTGCCGGAGTCTATGGATTCGGATGCCATCCGCACTCCCGCCTTAAAATCCCTTGCTTTAAATCCGCTCACAAGCGCGGCGCTCGCATTCATGAGGACAACGTCCCTGGCCGGACCTCTTTCACCTCTCAGGACGGCGAGGAGGGTATCCGCGTTCTCCCTGGCGTCACCGCCGCCTATATCCTCGAGCCTTGCCCTTCTTAATCCGAATTTTTCCGGAGTAACGTAATAGGTGCGGACCCTGCCGTCCTTAAGCTCGCTGACACGCGTCTTGCCTGTGATCGTTATCTCATCCAGCGTATCCATGCCGTAAACCACAAATGCGCGTACTGCCCCCAGTTTCTTCAGCACATGAGCTATAATTTCCGTGAGCGGCGCGGCGTAAACGCCGAGGACCTGGCTCGTTGCGTTCGCGGGATTGGAAAGCGGCCCGAGGATATTGAATATCGTCCTTATGCCGATCTCTTTCCTCGGCTCGATGGCATATTTCATGGCGTTGTGAAATAGCGGCGCGTACAAAAAACCCACGCCTATCTCGAGTATGCACCTCTGGACCAGGTCCGGCGGCACATCCACCTTAACGCCGAGCGCCTCCAGGACATCTGCCGAGCCGCACGCGCTCGAGGCCGCCCTGTTGCCGTGTTTTGCGACCTTGAGGCCGCAGCCGGCGACGACAAATGCGACGGTCGTCGAAATATTGAAGGTATTCGTCCCGCTGCCGCCCGTGCCGCATGTATCGACTATAGTTTCCTGGTCGATATTGATGTCGTCCCTGTCGATGTCGACTAACCCCTTCCTTCCCGCCGCGATGTGGACAGATTTTTCACGCATAACCCTGGCGGCGCCCGTTATCTCGTCGACGGTCTCGCCCTTCATGCGCAGCGCCGTCACGAACGCGCCTATCTGCGCGGGCGTAGCCTTGCCGGACATTATCTCGTCGAAACATGCGCGCATCTCGCCTTCCGACAGGTCGATGCGCTTTACCACTTTCTCAATCGCTTCTTTTATCATCTATATCTCCAGAAAGTTCTTCAGCAATTTCTTCCCCTCGACCGTAAGGATCGACTCCGGATGGAACTGGACGCCGTAGATAGGATAGACTTTGTGCTGAAGGCCCATCACTTCCTTATCTTTCGTTTCGGCCGTAATCTTCAAAATCTTCGGAAAAGTCTTCCGCTCGATAAGGAGCGAATGGTACCTAGTCGCATCGAAAGGGTTCTTAATGCCCCTAAAGATGCCTTTGCCGTCATGGTATATTTTCGACGTCTTCCCATGCATCAGCCGCTTCGCCCCGACGATGCGGCCGCCAAAGACCTCGCCTATCGCCTGGTGACCCAGGCATACGCCGAGTGTCGGGATCTTTGGGCCGAACTCTCTTATAACCGCCTCGGATATACCCGCATTGCGCGGGGAGCCGGGACCAGGCGATATCACTATCTTCTCCAGCCCCTTCATCCGCTTTATAGCGTCTATCCCGACCTTATCATTCCTGTAGACCTTAAGGTCCGCGCCGAGTTCGCCCAGGTACTGTACGAGATTATAGGTAAATGAGTCGTAGTTATCTATTATGAGTATCATTCCATTCCCTGCTCCGCCATCTCGATGGCTTTGATAAGGGCCCTGGCCTTGTTAACGGTCTCCTCGTATTCGCGCGCGGGGACCGAGTCTGCCACAATGCCGCCTCCCGCCTGGATATACGCGGTCTTATCCTTGACGAGTATGGTCCTTATCGTTATACAGCAATCGAGGTTGCCGGAAAAACTGAAGTACCCGACGCTGCCGGCATAGGTCTTGCGCCGCCTGTTCTCGAGTGAGTCTATTATCTCCATCGCCCTGACCTTTGGCGCGCCGCTGACCGTGCCGGCGGGAAACGTCGCCCTTATGACATCGAAGGCATCTTTGCCCTTGCTTAAGCGTCCCGAAACATCGCTTACTATATGCATCACATGAGAATATTTTTCGATCGTCATAAGCTCCGAGACTTTGACCGTCTTGAAATCGCAGACGCGGCCGATGTCGTTCCGCCCCAGATCGACGAGCATTATGTGCTCGGCGCGCTCCTTCGGATCCGCCAGCAGGTCGCGCGCGAGCCGTTCATCGTCTTCCGCGGTCTGGCCGCGGGGCCTCGTCCCCGCGATCGGACGGAGCTCCACATTGCCGTCCTCGCATCTAACCATGATCTCCGGGGACGATCCCACGAGCGAAAAGTCAGCCAGCTTCAGGTAGTACATATACGGCGACGGGTTGATCGACCGGAGGGCCCTGTATATCTGGAACGGATGCGCCGTAACGGAGACCGCGAACCTCTGCGACGGCACGACCTGCACGATATCGCCTTTCCTGATATATTCCTTGGCTTTTCTCACGGCATTTTCGAATTCCCGCCTGGAAAAATTGGATTTGATCTTTAACGCGCCAACCGCCCGCGGCCGCGCGGGTCTCTTCTTGGCGGGAGCCGCCTTCAGCGCCTTTACTATTCTTTTGATTTTGCGGATCGCTTCGTCGTAAGCCCTGGCAGGATCCTTGGTTACATGCGCGTTCGATACGACTTTTATCTTATGGTCGACGTGGTCGAATACGAGTATCGTATCCGTCATCATGAATACCGAATCGGGAACCTTCAGGTCGTCGACGTTCTCGTCCGGGATCTTCTCCATGAAACGGACCATGTCGTAGCCTAAAAATCCCACGAATCCGCCGTAGAACCGCGGCAGGCCCGCAACGTTCACGACCTTATATACGCTTAAAAGCTTCTTAAGCTCGGCTATGGGATCCATCACTACCATATTCTTAGTTAATCCGCCCGCACGCAGCGTGACCCTGTTGCCGCGGCTCGAGAATACTAAAGAAGGTTTGCTCCCTAAAAACGAATATCGCGCGATCCTCTCCCCGCCTTCGACCGACTCCAGCAGGAACGAGTACTCACCGCGGTCTATCTTTGTAAAAGCGGAGAGCGGCGTCTCGAAATCCGCCATGATCTCAGTATAGACTGGTATAAGATTTCCTTTGCGCGCAAGAGCTATGAATTCTTTCTTCGACGGATAGTACATCTTATTTATGGAGCCACAGCTCCATTCCTTTTGCGACATCCCGCCCCAATTTTACGTCTGGGCGGGATAGACCTTTTTAGGGTCGAATATGCGTTCCCCGATAACCTCAAAACTCCCGTCCTTCTTCAGCCGCCTGAAATAACAGGTGAAGTACCCCTCGTGGCAGGCTGCGCGCTCCTGGTCGACGCCGAAGAGGAGCGAATTCCCCTCGCAGTCGACACAGAGCGACTTCACCGTCTGAACGCATCCGCTCGTCTCGCCTTTGAGCATGAGCCGCCCTTTGGAACGGCGGAAGACGTAAATTTTACCTTCTGCGAGCGTCTTAAGAAACGCGTCCTTGTTCATGTAGCAAAGCGTAAGCACCGCCTTAGATCTTTCGTCCTGTATAATGGCCGGTATCAACCCTTTATCGTCGAATTTTATTGATCCCAAAAGTTTGTTCATAGCGCTCCTTACAAAGTTATCCACAACGTACTTCACCCTTAAGCGTGAAGTACTGTCTTCTACAGCCTGACACTCACTCTCCGCTTGCTTAAATACTCTTTAGCTTCACGCACCGTATGTTCCCTGAAATGGAATATCGACGCGGCGAGGACCGCGTCGGCCTTACCTTTCGTCAGCGCCTCGCAGAGATGCTCGAGCGACCCGGCGCCGCCGGAAGCGATCACCGGGATACCCACCTGCGCGCTTATCCGCCTGGTCAGCGGGATATCGTAACCCGCTTTCGTCCCGTCATAGTCCATGCTCGTCAAAAGTATCTCACCCGCGCCCAGACGCTCAACCGTTTTCGCCCACCCGACCGCATCGAGCCCTGTCGGCGTCCGGCCGCCGTTAATGTAGACTTCCCATTTGCGCGTTGCGCGTCTTGCGTCTATCGCAACGACTATGCACTGGCTGCCAAACCTGGTTGCCGCTTTTTTTACAAACTGCGGATCCTTAACCGCCGCGGTATTTATGGAGACCTTGTCACAGC
This sequence comes from Candidatus Omnitrophota bacterium, assembly GCA_041650935.1. Lineage (GTDB taxonomy): Bacteria > Omnitrophota > Gorgyraeia > 2-01-FULL-45-10 > 2-01-FULL-45-10 > FEN-1322. The sequence goes on along the minus strand of JBAZKH010000001.1, from coordinate 281,585 downwards.
CCGCGCTAAGAAGGTCCCTGATATCATTTATCGTCCGGATACCGCCGCCGACGGTGAACGGGAGAAAGACGCTTTCGGCAACCTCTCTGGCAAGTCCAAGCGTCGTCTTTCTTTTTTCGCAGCTTGCCGTTATATCCAGGAAGACGAGCTCGTCGGCGCCGGCTTTATCGTAGAACCTGGCGTTCTCGACGGCGCCGCCGGCATCGCGAAGATTTACGAAATTAACGCCTTTGACGACTCTGCCGTCTTTTATGTCGAGGCACGGGATTATTCTTTTTGTAAGCATATCTTCATAGCCTCTTCCAGATCGATCTTACCCTCGTATAAAGCTTTACCTATAATCATACCTTTCAAACCGTCCCGCTCCAGCGCCTTCAGCCGCTTTACATCGTCGATAGTTGTAATACCGCCTGCCGCCACTACATCTACATGCGCTGTAGCCAGCAGCTCTTTTAAGCTGCGCAGATTCGGCCCTTCGAGCATGCCATCCTTCGAAATATCCGTATAATTTACCGTGGCAATACCGAAGTCGGCGACTTCCTTAACAAGGTCCACGGCTTTGACGTCGGTCTTGTTGACCCAGCCCTTGGTGTGGACAAAGCCTTCTTTTGCATCGATTGCCACAACAACGGTCCGCCTGAAGTCACTCTTTGAGATAGCCGCCAGGAATTTGGTATCGAGCGCTTTTGTGCCTATGCACACCCGCTGCACGCCCGCATCGAGCACCCGCTCTATCGTTTCGATATCACGTATACCGCCGCCGAGCTCGACTTCGCTCTCCACAGCCTGTACGATCCGGCTTACCACTTTCAGGTTCTTCAGCTCGCCCTGCAACGCGCCGTCGAGGTCGACTATATGTATCATGCCGGCGCCGAGCGACGACCATATCTCGGCGATCTCGACCGGAGCTTCGGAATATACCGTCTCTTTATCAGCCATGCCCTGGGTAAGCCTGACGACCTTGCCGCCCCTGATATCTATAGCGGGAATGACCAGCATTATAACCTCACGAAATTTTTAAGTATCCTTAATCCCAGGTCCTGGCTCTTTTCGGGATGGAACTGGAATCCGTAGACATTATCTTTACAAATTCCGGATACGAAATTGATGCCGTAACCTGTCGTCGTAAGTATCATGCTCTTGTCCTCCGGCACAACGTAATACGAATGGACAAAATACATGTATGCATCTTTAGGAATACCTTTCAATATCCCGCCGGACCGGCAGCCCGGCGACATCTCTGCCCCGCCGTTTGTCTCATGGGCAGGGGTAACTTTGATATTATTCCAGCCCATATGGGGCACTTTGAGAGTGTTGCGCATGAAGCAAAATCGTTTGGATTCACCTTCGAATACGCAGAGCCCCTTGACGCCCGGCGACTCCTGGCTCTTCTCGAATAAGAGCTGCAGCCCCAAACATAACCCGAGAAACGGCTTGCTCGCGCCTATCGCGTCCTTTATCGGCCCGACGAGCCCGCGCCGCTTAAGCTCCTTCATCGATTCGCCGAATGCGCCGACGCCGGGGAATACGATCTTAGCGCATCTTTTGATCTCCCGCGGCGACGAGGTAATAACCGTCCGCGCCCCGGAGATCTCCAGCGCCTTCTGGACACTGCGCAAGTTTCCCATACCGTAGTCGATGACTGCAATCATATCGCCCTCAAACTCACCGCTTAGCTCATAGCTCTTAGGCGGCAGGTTATAGAAAATTATTTCCTATGACCTATGAGCTACGAGCTACGACCTAAACTCTATCTCAGTCAATAGTCCCCTTCGTCGACGGTACTCCTTTGCGGCGCGCATCTATCTGCGTCGCTTCGTCGAGCGCGATCCCGAGCGCCTTGAATATAGCCTCGAGCACATGGTGGGTATCCCGGCCCGAATAGACCTCCGCATGGAGATTTATATTGGCGTTCTTGGCGAACGTATCGAGAAAATCCTTGCCGTCATCTATCGCGTAACCTTCGGCGGCAGATGTGCCCGAATATGGCGGCACCTTCCAGACAAAGGCGTATCTCCCGCCGATATCGATCATGACTTTTGCCGCGGCAAGGTCCATCGGCACCTCCCTGGACCCGTAGCGCTTAATCCCCTTGCAGTCACCGAGAGCCGCCTTAAAAGCCTTGCCAAGGCATATCGCCACATCCTCATTCGTGTGGTGCATATCGACCTTCAGATCGCCTTTCGCCTTCAGCGTCAGGTCAAATAACCCGTGAAAAGCAAATAACGTCAGCATGTGGTTGAGAAAGCCTATCCCGGTATCTATAGCAGTCTTGCCGGCGCCGTCGATAACGAGCTTGCCGGAGATATCGGTTTCTGTTGTCTTACGCTTGATATTAGCGCCGCGCATCTTCTTAGCCATATCGTATTCTCCCGATGTAATTTCGAAATTCTAAATCCGAAATCCTAAACAAATTCTAATCAAAATTCGTATTTGTTTAGAATTTAGATATTCGTATTTCGAATTTATTCAAACCTTACCTTCACTGAGTCTAAGTGCTTGGTAAGCCTCTCTATCCCCGCCACCTTCTCCAAAGGTTCGCGCACCTTCTCGAGCGCTTTCCTTGTATACGAAATTATATGCGAACTCTTGTAGAAATCGGATACGCCGAGGCCCGAGAAGAAGCGCGCGCTTCCACCCGTCGGTAATACGTGGCTGGGGCCCGCGACATAATCGCCGACAGCGACCGGCGTGTACGGCCCTAAGAATATCGCGCCGGCATTGGATATCCTCTTGGCGACCTTCTTGGGATTATTGATCAATATCTGCAGGTGCTCCGCCGCCAGGCTGTTAGCAACATCGGCCGCCTCGTCCATATTTTTGACCAAGATCACATAACCGCGGATATTCTCCTTCTTGAGTATACGCGCCAGCCGCTTTGAATTTGTTATAAGTATCGAGAGCCCCATAAAATGCTCGGCCTGGGCCTCGAGATCCGCCTTAATGAAATTTATATTCGACTGCTGGTTCGCGATTATCACAACCTCCGTCGGACCCGCAAGCATATCGATATCGCAGTAACCGAAGACCTGCCTCTTCGCCTCGGTAACGTAGGCATTGCCCGGCCCGACTATCTTATCGACCTTAGGCACGCTTCGGGTACCGAAGGCAAGCGCCCCTATCGCCTGGGCGCCGCCCACCTTATAGATCTCGTCAACTTTGAGAAGATCGGCGACTACAAGGATATGCGGATCTACGGACTTGTACTCGTTCGGCGGCGTCATAAGCACTATCTTCTTCACCCCCGCCATCTTCGCCGGTATCACGGTCATGTAGACGCTGGAGACTAATGGCACCGTCCCGCTCGGCACATAGACACCGACACGCTCGAGCGGTGTTATCTGCTCACCCAAAAGCACGCCGTCAGCATCTTTTATCTTCCAGGATTTCTTAAGTTGTTTTTTGTAAAATTTCTGGACGTTCTCCAGGACAACCTTAAGCGTCGAGACAAATTCCGGCTTTATGTCCTGATAAGCGCCGGAGGTTTCGCATGCCGACACTCTAAGGTCTTTGGCGGAGAGTTTTACATTGTCGAACTTCTTCGTATAATTTATGAGCGCCTCGTCACCGCTGACTTTTACGTTCTCGAGGATCTTGCGCACGCTCTCCGTAACGCGTTTATTGCGGCCGGAATTACGTTCGCAAAGTTTGTTAAAACTCTTGCTTCCAACCTTGACTAATTTCATGTCATATCTCCCTGAAGTTATCCACAACGCAGGGGATGTTTAAACGTCCCCTACGTTTGCTTATTCGCGATACTGTCTCTTATCTGCTCCAGCGCTTTCTCAAGGCCGGCAGCATCCTTACCGCCGCCCTGCGCAAAGAGCGGCTTACCGCCGCCCGAGCCGCCTATCAACACAGCAAGCTCTTTAGCAAGCGCACCGGCGCTTAAACCTTTTTTGGACAAGCCCTCGCTAACCGAGACTATGAAAGATACCTTATCGTCACCTGTTGTAGCAAGAATAATAACCGCCGAACCTTCTTTAGTTTTTATCCTGTCCGCCAAAACCCGGAGGCTCTCGATATTCATACCCTCGAGTCTCTTTACTATAATCTTCGCGCCGCCGGCGGCTTTTGCCCCGGCCAGTATCCCATCGATACCGGCAGAGGCTTCTTCAAGACGCGCCGTCATCATCTTCCGTTCTTCCGCTTTCTCTTTTTCGGCTTTTATTTTTGAATTTTGGATTTCACGCTGTCTTTCCATCCACTTATCCGCGCCGGCGCCGGTAAACGCTTCTATCCTGCGCACCCCGGAGGCGATCGAGCTTTCGCTTGTAATCTTAAATATCCCTATATCCCGCGTATTGTCGACGTGCGTGCCGCCGCAAAGCTCCTTCGAGATATCTTTTACGGTTACGACGCGCACCTTTTCCTCATATTTCTCGCCGAATAATGCCATCGCACCTTCGCCCCTGGCAGATTCGAGATTCTCTATCTTCTTCGAAACGGCGTGGCCGGCTTTTATCCACTCATTGACAAGCTCCTCGACGCGCGCGACCTCACGCTCTTCCATCTTCTTCATGTGGGTAAAATCGAACCTTAAGTGCCCGCTGTCTACTAATGAACCCGTCTGATGGACGTGCTCGCCTAAAACTTTTCTTAACGCAGCCTGTAAAAGATGCGTCGCTGTATGATTGGCCGCTACTTTTTTACGGACACCTTCATCTATCGAAACTTTTGCCGTTTCGCCCTTCACGATCTTGCCGCGAAGAACCTTGCCGATATGGACTATCGTATAGGCAATCTTCTTCGCATCCTCGACCTCCATGGCACCCGACGGCGTCTCGATACGACCCCAGTCGCCGGCCTGCCCGCCCGACTCGCCGTAGAACGGCGTCCTGTCGAGTATCACTTCGCCGCCTTCGAGCACCGCGACGACCTTGGCCTCGGCGTGCGCCTTCTCATATCCTAAAAATTCCGTTTTAAGTCCCAGCGCCTCGACTCTTTTAGCAAACGTCTCGGAGAATATCTCGCCTTTTATCTTCGTCCTGGAGCGGGACTGCTCGCGCTGTTTCTCCAGCAATCCTTCGAAGGCATCTTTATCTATTATCAATTTAAGTTTTTCGGCAATATCTTCCAGCAGGTCGTATGGCATCCCGTACGTATCGTAAAAATTGAACGCAAGCGCTGCCACATCCGCCTTATCGATCTTGCCCCTGCCCGAAACCTGGGCAAACGCCTCCTCGACCCTGGGAAGCTGCGTGGCCACCACGTTCAAAAAGAGCTCTTCCTCCCGCTTTACTATCTGCGCTATCTCCTCGTGCCGCGGCTTCATCTCCGGGTACTGCCCTTTCATGACATCGGCTACGACACCGACGAGTTTATAGAACGCGGGTTTTTCGATCCCGATGTCGCGGCCATGCAGCATCGCCCGGCGGATCAGCTTCCTTACGACATATCCGCGTTCCTCATTCGACGGCATTACACCGTCGGCTATACAGAACGTCACCGCGCGGATATGGTCGGCAATGGCATTTACCTTAGACTGGTGACTGGCAACTGGTAACTGGTGACCCGCTATCTTTTCTATCTCACTCGCCAGCGCCGCGAATATATCTATCTCGAAATTAGTCTTAACACCCTGCATCACCGAAGCGAGGCGCTCGAGCCCCATGCCGGTATCGATATTCTTAGCCGGGAGCGGCTTCAATGTACCGTCGGACTGCCTATCGAACTGCGTAAATACCATGTTCCACACTTCAACGAACCTGCCGCAATCGCAGGCTGGGGTACACCCCGCCTTACCACAGCCGACATCCTTGCCGTAATCGTAAAATATCTCTGAACATGGCCCGCACGGCCCGTTGGGGCCCTTTGTCGGAGCTTCGGACGGCCAGAAATTATCCTTCTCCCCGAACTTCATAATCCTGTTTTCGGCGATCTTTATCGTATCCCTCCAGATGCCATACGCCTCTTTATCATCTTTGTAGACAGAGGCCCATAATCTATCCGGATCGATCCGCAGGACCCGCGTAAAATATTCCCACGCCCAGCCGATCGCCTCTTTCTTGAAGTAATCGCCGAAAGAGAAGTTACCGAGCATCTCGAAGAAAGTATGATGGCCGCTCGTCCTGCCGACATTATCGAGATCGCCCGTCCGCAGGCATTTCTGGCTCGACGCCGCCCTGCGATAAGTAACGTTGCGGCCGAGAAACTTCTCCTTGAACTGGTTCATACCGGCGCCGGTAAAGAGAAGCGTCGGGTCGTCCCTAGGCACGAGCGAATCGCTCGGCACTATAGCGTGGCCCTTCGATTTGAAAAACTCCAGGAATGATTGTCGTATTTCATCCGTTCGCATAAAGTTATCCACATCGTAGGGGACGTTTAAACGTCCCCTACGACATCTTCCACAATCTTTTGCACCGTCTCGAATTTGAATCCGCGCCTGAGCAGAAAATCATACACCCGCTTCAATGCCTTCTTACGATCCAGTTTCTTGAACCGGCCGAATTGCTCGCGGGCCATATTAAGCGCCAGGCCGTACTCATCATACTCACCGGCCTTCTTTGCCAATGCGGCCTCGATTATCGCCTCGTTTACGCCCTTAGCCTTCAGCTCATGACGGAGAATGACATCGCCGACCGGGTTCAGGTGCATACGGTTGTCGACCCAGAGCTTGGCAAATCTCGCGTCGTCGATCTCACCGAGACGTCTCAGATCCTCTACGACAAGATCGACTACCTCACCGTTATACCCTTTTAGCTTGAGGCGGCTGCGTATCTCGAATTCGCTCCTCGGCCTCTGCCGCAGGAGCGCATAGGCATTATTTAGAGCCCTCTTTTTGATTTTACTATTTTCCAAAGTTTAATTTCGACATTCGGATTTCGAATTTTAGCTTATTACTTAAGCGCCTTTTCCAGCACTTCCTTCTCGATCTTGGCCATAACCTTCGGGTTATCCTTTAAGAATACCCGCGCATTCTCTTTGCCCTGGCCGATCTTCTCTTCACCGTAAGTCACCCACGCGCCGCTCTTCTGCGTCACGCCGTACGTCTCGGCCATGTCGAGCACGCTCCCCGCCCTGGAGATACCCTCGTCGAACATTATGTCGAATTCCGCTTTCCGGAACGGCGGAGCGACCTTATTTTTGACTATCGATGCCCTTACACGGTTACCGACGGCCACATCATCCTTCTTGAGCGATGCGATGCGCCGCAAATCTATCCTCACCGAGGCATAAAATTTAAGCGCTCTGCCGCCCGGCGTCGTCTCGGGGTTACCGAACATGACGCCGATCTTATCGCGTATCTGGTTGATGAATATGACGCACGTCTTCGACTTGGATATCGCGCCGGAAAGTTTGCGCAGGGCGTGGCTCATCAGCCTCGCCTGCAATCCCATGTGCGACTGCCCCATCTCGCCCTCTATCTCCGCTTTCGGAGTGAGCGCGGCGACAGAGTCGATTACGATAATATCGACAGCGTTCGATTTTACCAGCGTCTCCGCGATCTCGAGGGCCTGTTCGCCCGTATCCGGCTGAGACATCAGGAGGTTATCGAGATTTACGCCGATTATCTTGGCATAGCCGGGATCGAACGCGTGTTCGGCGTCGATGAATGCCGCCTGTCCGCCCGCCCTCTGGGCATTCGATATTATACTTAAGGTAAGTGTCGTCTTTCCGCTCGATTCCGGGCCGAATATCTCGATGACCCTTCCGCGCGGTACACCGCCTACGCCAAGCGCTATATCGACCGCGGCGGAACCCGTGGGAATAGCCGGCACATCTAACTTAAAGTCCTGGCCGAGCTTCATGATCGAGCCCTTACCAAACTGTTTCTCTATCTGTTCAAGCGCCAGGTCAAGCGCCTTGGTCTTCTGCTCGAGAATCTTTGCCTTCGCCTCTGCGGTTGTATCCCTTTCAACCTTAACATCTTCCCGCTCTTTTGCCTTCGTCTTTACCATCGCTTTCTCCCTTTTTTAGGTTTACTATCAATATTATAACTATTAGGTGTTTTTTGAGCTTATATTATACATTTATCACCTCCTTTATGTAAAGCAATTTTCCCATCCCTCACCTATAAAGACGCAAAAGCGAGCCTATTTGTTGCAAATTATTTTATTTTTTTCCTTTTCCGCAGCCGATTCGCAGTGTATAATTTGGTACTATGACCGCGGAAATAATAGCCATAGGCACTGAGTTGCTCCTGGGCCACGTAGTTAATACCAATGCCACCTTCCTGTCCCAGAAGCTCGCCGAGCTGGGTATCGACGTCTACCACTCTTCTATCATAGGAGATAACCGCAAAAGGCTTCTCGAAGCCATCAGGCTCGCCGCGGGACGCTCCGATATAGTGATAATGACCGGCGGGCTCGGCCCTACCGTCGACGATATTACGAGCCAGACGATATCGATGCTCCTCCGCAAGCGGATGGTCCTTAACCACAGGATACTGAAAGACCTCGAAAATTACTTCAGGACAAGGAAGCTGAAGGTTCTGACCTCCAGCGTGCGCCAGGCATATATCCCGAAAGGCGTCCGGCACGTACGTAATAAAGTCGGTATAGCGCCGGGGCTGATCACGAAGTATAACGGGAGGATAATTATATGTCTTCCCGGTCCTCCGAGAGAACTCCAGCCCATGTTCGAGAACAGCATCGCCCCATATCTGAAGAAACGGGCAAAGGGCACCTGGGTCATAAGGTCGTATACGGTCAAACTGGCCGGCGACGCCGAATCTCAGGTGAATAAATCGGTTAAGCGCCTCCTCAAGATGAAGCCTCCCACCACGGTAGGGATTTACGCGAAGCTCGGGCAGGTGGAACTAAGGATAATGGCGAAAGCCAGGAATGAAAAAGATGCCGCGGCCGCGATTTTAAGGATAAAGACGAAGATCCGCGAAAGGCTGAAAGACTTTATATTCGGCTATAACGACGATACGCTCGAAAGCGTCCTGGGTAAGATCTTAACCAGAAAGAAACTAACGTTGGCCGTTGCCGAATCCTGTACGGGCGGGCTACTCGCAAACCGCATTACAAACATCCCCGGAAGCTCGAAATACTTCGTCATGGGGCTCGTCGCTTATTCTAATGCAATAAAAGAGAATATTCTCGGTGTCCCGGGCGATTCTTTGCAAAATTACGGGGCGGTTTCGCAGGAAGTGGCGCTCGAGATGGCCGACAGGATAAGGCTCTTGGCCGGAAGCGACATCGGAGTATCCATAACCGGTATTGCCGGCCCCGGCGGCGGGACGATAGCAAAACCGGTCGGGCTGGTCTATGCCGCGATCGCTATCGGCAGGAAGAAGGTCATTAAAGAATTCCGTTTTAAAGGCACGCGGGAAGAGATCAAATTCCAGACAACCCAAGAAGTGTTAAATTTAGTCAGACGAAACATATAGGGTGCAGGGTTTAGTAGATGCGTACTTTTATAGCCATCGAACTCTCCGAAGAGATTAAAGATTCCCTCGCGCAGGTCCAATCTCACTTAAAATACGCCGGCGCCGACGTCAAATGGGTCGAGAAGAACAATATCCATCTCACTTTAAAATTCCTGGGCGAGATCGACGAAAAGCTGTGCGCGGATGTAAAGGTGGCGCTCGATACAATCGCAAAAGATACACAACCGTTCGAAATTTCATTAAAGGATATCGGCATGTTCCCGAGGGTGATCTGGGTGGGTTTAGACAAAGGCGCAAAAGAATCGACCGAGCTTGCGAAGAAGATAGACCTAAGCCTGTCAAAACTGGGATTTCAGGAAGAGACCAGGGCATTTACCGCCCACCTGACTATCGGCCGCGTCCGTTCGCCGAAGAATAAACAAGCGTTGAAAGAGAAAGCGAAATCTTGCCGGGAAAGAGACGTTGCCGGCCAGGAGATCTTTCCCGGCAAGGTCAAGGGGCAAGAAATAATAAAGTCTGTCATATTATTCCGCAGTAAACTGACACCCGCCGGTCCGGTCTACACAAAACTCTACGAAACAAAATTCACCTGCTAAACACAAAAACAGCGCCCGGGTCGGGATAAAGGTCGCCTAACTCGGGGGAAAGGCTTCCCTTATCCCGGTTGCCCGGGCACCAAATTTGAATATTTTCTTGCCGGGTGAAATTTTCACCCGGCAAGAAAATGGTTACGCCGCTATAAGCAGTGTCTCCATCCTCTCCCGATGCGCGGTAAATTTTTTGTCGTCTATCCTGCCCAAACTTCTGAAACTCAATATCGCCTTGACCGCAAAAGCAATATTGTTCCACTCGGCAGAGTCGAGAAGTTTCAAAACGCTGTCGTCTATATCCACGCCGGCGAGCACCTTATAATAATAGCCGATCGCCTGAGCGTTGCCCGACATGATCGCCCTCGCCAGGCCGACCACGCCCTGCAGATAGAGATAGTTCGCGCCTGTCAGTTTATCACCCAATATCAGGACGCTCGCTTTCGCCGGGACCATTTTGCCATTACCTTCCCACAGCGCTTTATCGCTCTCATAGTCTTCCCTGGCCAGTATTACGGCCAATTTTTCCTTGGACGAGCTTCTCTTGGCCCTTGTCCGTATCTCCTCAAGATTCAGTATAGCCATAGCGCCGCTCTTTATTGCCTCGGCGAAGACGAGCTTTATCCTCTCCAGTTCCTCCCTGTCCTCTTCGCTATCCAGGAACAGGTTCTCTGAAAGCACCACACCGGCGCCGCTCTTGACATTGACGTCTTTGAATCTCTCGTTTATCAATTCGACAATGCCGGCCGCGTTGCCTTCTATTGCCATAGGCGCTGCGGGCGCGGGCGTTATTGCGGTTACCGCTGCAGCCGCAGGCTGCCAGCCGGCATCTCTCGAAGTCATATAATGCTCCGCGGCGATAGTATTTGTCATAGTCACCGGTTGCGGCACCGGCGCTTGAACGCCGGACGCTATCTTCCCTGACTCATCCGACACAGTAAAGCTGGCGGCTGGGGACTGTCCTGAACCCGATCCAGCACCACTTGCACTTTGTACCTCGGGTGCTGGGGAGTGGTTCAGGACGGTTCTTTCCGGACCGCCCCCATTCTTAAAATGACCGCGCTTAATCAGTGATTCGATGTTATTGATGAACGTTCGGGCGTCATGAGACCTGAGGTTCCACTGGATCATAACATCCCCAGGCTCGGACTTAGAGCGCCAAAGCCCGCGCCTGTTGGCGAAACGTAAATACTCAAGAGTCTCATAGAATGCTTGAGCATCTTTATTATTTCTCCTTGAAGATAGACGAAGCGCGCCTTTAGCTATATTAGACTCTAAACTGATCGCGGCAACCGCTTGCATAAGCCTCAACCCGACGCCTTTATATCTTCTTTCCGGTTTAGCGCTAAACCGATTACGCGGTTCCACATTAATATCTCTGATATACAACATGCTCTGCCCTTTGAATGTACCTATAGTATAAGTAAGATGCCCTTCTTTTTCTCCATCCACCTCTACAACAATGTGGCCAGGTTCAGTCTCTCTTATCACAGCTTCAACTTGCCGGCCTGTCACTGCGTCTATTATAAATGCTGCCAGCCTTGGGGACGGTTCTGTTTTCTCCTGTCCCTCGCCTAAATCTTCCACCCCGGGGTGGAAACTATAGGTAATTTTATTTTGTTGGCTGATGGTCTGGCTAAAGTCATGATCTATCGTTTCCCAAAGAGCGTCTGTAACGTTTTGTATCTCGCCTATTTCCTCTTTGATGAATTCACGAAACTTATCACGATCCTTTCCGTGATCCAAATATCCCAATACAACTCTTTTTTGCCTTGGATATAATCGTGTTTCACAAAGCTCTTCTTCGGAATATTTTCTAAGCCACGCTTCGAATATCGGCGGTATTGATATCGGCCCTTGTTCATCTTGAAGCGCAGAATATAAAGATTGCAATGTCTCAAGCCTGCTTTCCGTTTCTCTCATAAGCAATCTCACCCATTTTCTGTAATATCTTTCGCCTTCTTTTTCTCCGAACCTCTCCGCTAAACCTTGTGCGAAGCCATCCAAAATTGGCTTTGCCTGAAATCCAGATGGTTTGGCCTTAAAGAAAAGACGCCCGCGGAGAAGATACTCCATAAAATCCTCCGGCCTGGCATTGCGCTCAATATGTCTTGCGGTAATGAGTTTAGCGTCAAATTGTCCGTCAACACGCGGCCTTACCATAAAATCACCGGCGCCAATGTCTATCTGACTTACAAAGCTTACCGCTTCTGTCTCGAGATTTATGTCCGCCAGAATAACCATATTCTTTACAAGTCCTTTCAATACGTTTTCTGAATTCTGACGATCGGCGTCAAGCTGATATTGCGCGGCAGGCTCTCTTCGCCTGAAAGCATTAAGCTCGAAACCATAATAAGGGGACACTACAGCATAAGGCGAATATTGGCGTGGATTGAGTTCCATATATTCGCTTAAACATTCGGCAGCAATAATATTAAGCGCAGAAGTCCCATCGTCTCTGCCTGTACGGCTTTCGGAAATACAAATTGGACGCACTACGATACCCGGATGGAGTCGATACAGATGCTGTAAATTATTATAATCTGTGGCGATAAGCTCGTTTCTGTCGCCATACCTTGCTGGAAGTTGTAAAATAACAACTCCTCTCCTGCCGTCATTCAATTCAATAGCGGCTCGATATACCTGGTAGAACCATCCGGCCTGACATCCCGATGCAGTTATTGAACGGATGGAGTTGAGATTTATATCTTCTTTAAAAATATCATACAGAATAAAAGTGGCATTTTTTCCATTTTCGCGTGTAAAGAAATCACGAACCGCGTTCAATGAATCTTTTTCCGTAACAATTAGAGGCTTGTCGTCCGGATATTCCGGCGGATTATAACCCAAAAGACAGATATTATTCCAAAGTATTCCCGTAGACGTCCCATTTTGAGGCACCCTGCTCGAATCTTCCACCCCGGGGTGGAAACTAACCGGATCCTCTCTTAACGCAAGGCCGCGTTCGCTAAGCCTGGCTTGCAACTCTTTAAGCATTCCTTTGTCGCAATCCCAGGCAGAGACAATATCTTTGGGTGTCCGGTTCACTAAATCTCCGACCGTTATAATACCCCAATGTATAAAGGCCCTCCTTAATCTTGGATTGAATTTACCGAGCGCCCATACGGGATACGCGCGTGTCACTTCAGGACCTGCGGTCCAGTCATAAGATCGCGGCGCGGCGGCCTGAATAACCTGCTCAAATCTCCGCGCCCATCGGAGCTCCTCTTCAAACTTCGCTTTAATATCGATAAGTTTTTCTATCGTATGAAGCGGGTAATAATCATACTCATCCCGCTTAAACGGGGAGAGATTCACCTCATCAGATTTGCGCATCCCTATCGTATCTTCCAAGCCTCCGATCTTGTCGTTAAGATACGCCAGCCTGTCCCTGACATCGTTCTCCCAACCCATAAGGTCCTCCGCAGTCACCTCAACCGTAGAGGCCCCGGAAACCTTGTTATCCGCTCCATCCACTGGCCGGGTCAGTGAACGACGGGTAATTTTGGCGGCCGGGTTTACCGCCGCGGCAGGCCTAGCCGGTTTATCCGGGAAGATCGCGTTTACGGCTTCGAGGGCTTCTTCGCGGGTAACTTTATTCACATCGAAATAGGAAAATCTTCCCGGCCTGGGTTCTGCGGAAATGAGCGCCTCTTCCAGATCATCTTTCGTAAGCCCTATCCTTTCCAGGTCCAAAGATATCCCCATGGCCTTAACTAATTTAAAGAGATCTTTAACATCAACATTTTTCGGGTATCTCCCGCCTTTTCGCCGGTAAATTTTGCTATAGAGATACATCATTATAAGAGTCGATACGCCCACCTGCTCGCCATGAAGTATCTTCCTGGGCCTGGTCACCCTTTCAAGAGTATCCGACAGTATATGCTCACTGCCGGCTTTGGGCCTGCCCGAACCGAACTTAGTCATCAGCCTGGAAACTTTGGCATTAAGCCTCGCGGCCGTCTCAATACCATCGGGAGTATTCGCGTTGATGCGGGGGGCTGTATCGGCTAGCTCGTTAAGATGCTCCAATGCCTCTTTAAACACCTTATCCCTTTCCGGATCCTTCGGCTCAGCGCCGTGTTCATAGGCAAACCTCCAGTCAAGAAGCGCCGTCCAGCAGCTGATAAGATCCCCCGCTCCGGACAGGTTTCCGCGGCAGTTCATGGAGATGAAACTGCTGTCGACGCAAACGGTGCGCGCGGCGCCCGCAGGCCATCCATATACACCGAACTCCCCGCCGTCCTTATTCTCATCGCGCACGGCCACATTCGCGGAAAACGGCGCGTTCGTCGAAAGAGCGCTGGGGATCAACGTAACATCACAGGAAAATTTATGCCCCATGATCTTCGACCAGTCCGATACGGATCCCATGCCTATCCCCAATATCACATCCGGGCGGTCTTCGATCTTAAGAGCGTCTTTCACGTAACGCCCCAACCGCCCGTCCATGTATTTATAGTGCACGGATTTCACAAGAATGCTTTTCTTGCGCAATTCCTTATAGTAAGGGAATCCCCAAACCCTCATCTGTTCGACAACATGAGGCGAAGTCACGACAATAAATCTTTTACCGCTCCGCATAAGTTCATCCATATATTTTCTTATGCTCCCCAGGTCTATCCTTACATCCGCGGGGTCCAATAACTTCGCCCTTGAAACAGCTTTTTCGGGATATAGCGGCCTCATGAGATATGTATGGCCGCTCTTTTTCCTATACCATCCGGGCCGGGACCCCGGCACTCCATCATGCATAGCGCTTATAACCAATTGCAATACCGCCGACAGTTCGCCGTCTTTGTGGCCCGGGCGGGTATCGAGCCCAATGGCAGTGGAAGAGCCTTGCGGATAATTTTCTTTGAATATCTCTTCTTGCGTGATCCTTGTCCGCTCATGACCCAAATATGGGCAGAAAAATTCATGGAATAGATACTCCTGGAGGAGAGACTCATCGCATCCGATATAATCGAGGGCCTGGGTTGCGAGACCTATAGTATTGGATAGTTTCCCCTGCATTGAGAGGCGTTTCTGGAGGGCGGTTAAATGTTCATCACCTGCGGCATCGGGAGCCCTGGGCAGGGTATTAAATCCCAGCAGCCATCCTTTGATAAGTTTGCTATCGGCCTGGTCTTTCAATACTATCGCGTCGAATTCGGCTAAGCGGTTATTCTTCAGCACATCATCTATCCTGGCGCGCATAATTGCCTTCTCACGTAAAGATAACCGGGAACGGCCCACTCTTCTTTTCAGCGATTCCGATATCCATTGCTTATCTATTGAGCCCCTCATCGGCTTGATCGGCTGCGCCAATAACGCATCGACCAGCGCCTTAGGATCCCCGCGCGCGATCTGGCCTTTCTCTTTATCCTCGCCCGATCCCTCCGCCGGCGCGGCGGGAGCAGGCCGGCCTTGCGTGCCTCCGGAAGACCTTCCTGGAAATAGCGGGAGTCTTCCTTTATACTCACCGGCTAAAGTTTGTTTTAAAACAGTAACTATTCCTGACAGGTTGGGTTTAGGCTTACCGGGCGTAAGCTCTATATAAGTCCCCTCTTCTTTCGCAAGCTTGAGCATATGCCTTGTAAACTCCGGTACTTTTTCCTGGCGGGATGCCAGGAATGTGTCGGAATCCAGAATTACTATCAGAGATTCCTGCGCCCTGGAAGTCATCACGTTCCACATCTTCCACGACATAAATCCGGTCCTGCCGCTCGAGTTGCTGCAAACCGGAGAAATTACTATCACCGGCTTCTCGCGCCCCTGGAACGGCCATACCGTACCTACATTGCCCATGACCCTCGAGATCCGCTCATACGCTTCACGGCCCGGCCAATTCCGCAGCATATCTTTCCTCAATTCATTTCTGAGATATGTAATTTGAGCGTTATAAGGCGTTATCAGTCCTAAGTGCGCTACATCCATATCCGCCGCCTTACCCAGGCGCTCTATCACTCCAAGCGCAAGGTCGGCCTCGTATCCATTGATCCAGGACGTGCCTATCTGTTCATCGCTGTGAGGCACATTCTTAGTATCTATTACAACCAAGGATGCGCGATTTCGTTCCGGAGAGACCTCTCTCATCGCCTTCAGTTTTCCATCATAGAAGAAATTGGTCAACTTAACCTGCAGTGGGGTCAGGCGGTAACAGTCCTCAAGCATCGTCAGGGTAAAATGGTCCTGGTTGAGCAAAAACTCAAACAGGCTCGTTTGCATCGCATCGATCTCATCTTTTCCCAGCGAGGCCGCTTTCAATCTCTCTACAAGCTCCGGTTGCATTGGAGATAATCCCAATTGATGGTGATCGCCTATTATAAAAGCCTTCTCTTTGGCCTTGCCTAAAACCAGCAATAGCTCCGCGAAGGATGCCACGCTCGCCTCTTCGATAATGCACCTGTCGAACTTAAAGTACCGGAAATCCTCCAGATAATGGCCCAACAGCTCCTTATTTATGAACCTGTCCATAGCAATACCCATGCACGTGCCGCCAACTATGGCCCTGCCGGATACGATCTCATTCACTAATGCCATGCGCCATGCATCATAATCATCCTTATATTTGCGCCTGGCTGAAATATACTCCTGGTTCGTCTTGAAATCTTCTTCGCGGGGTTCTCTTGGCCTGTCCGCGTATATCCAGTTCTCGCGCAGTTTCGGATCGATGACTCCGGGATGATTACCTACCCTGTAAACTTTTATCCCCATCTCTTTCGCTTTAAGGAGAAGGTTATCCACGGCCTTATTTGTCTGCGCCGCTATGAGCTGGGTCTTCCCCATGCACCAATTCTGGTATATTACCTCGGCGGCCGCTGCCTGAGTCTTGCCGGTGCCCGGCGGCCCCCAGCCGAGTTCTATGGAGCGGCCGTTCAGCGCCTGCGATACCATCTGGAGCTGATTTTCATTATTGCCGACTTTATCGTTGAAAAGAATTGCATTACGGGTAATATCTTTGCCATCTGTAGTTCGATTAGGCTGAAGGCCCAGCGCTATGTCCACGAGAGGTTTACGGCTCTCATGCCCGCTATCAGGTTCCATGGCATACTGCAAAAATTCTAATTGCACCTTTGCCGGGACATCGTTATATCTCTTCTTTATTCTTCCGGTCTTTCCAAGGTCTTGTTTCAGGTCCAGGCCCTGCGGCACAGTGCACACGACCCTGCCTTCGTCCACTTCTGCTACAACGGCATTCCAAATTTCGCCATCATCTCCAAATTGTATCTTTATCTCATCGTCTTCCCGCAGACTCAATCCGCGAGCTTCTTCAGCTCCCGCACTCTTTAAGTTTTCAAATATCAGGCGCGGCACCCGGTCTGCAAATTCATACGCGGGCCGTGAATTGAACGCGAGTTCACTGCGGTCCACGATCTCTTTTTCGTAAGCGCTCGATTTCTCGACATATGTTTCGGCCGCTCTCAGGAGTTTGTCCATCTTTTCTTTTAATCCTGCCCGATCCGTCCTCTCCGGATTATCGTATCCAGATTTTTTTGCCGCTGGAAGGTCGATCACTTCCGGAGGGAACGCAAAGCGAAACCGGTCGCCGACGTAGAACTTAAAATCGTACTCTATGCTATGAGCGATATATTGCGCTGCCACAGGAACCGTCCAGTGCCCCTTAATGCGCTCCCCGTCCCAACCTTTAAAGCACCGGTACAATCCTCCGCTTTTAGTCGACCACTTAAAGATCTCAGTCCCGGGATACATCCTTGACGCGGTTTCAAAAGTACTATTCCACGCGCCATAAGTCTCCTCATCCGGCTCTACAAATATCACAACATGGGCATAGTTTGCCGCGGCATCGAGAGACCCGATGCTTACATTCTCAAATCCCATACCATTGAAAGCTTTCTTAAGTCCTTCCGCTTTTTCGCCTATACGATCCTTATCCTCTAAGTTTTCCCCGGGGACGATGAGAATGCCGGTATCTAACATTTGTTCCACTGGAACAAATTCTCTCGCTTGAGTTGTTTTGCGAGCCGATTGCCTTCTAGCTATTTCAACTTGTTCCTTAGTTACAAATTGTACATATATAGTTCTATTCTCTCTATTTGAAATTTTACTGGTTATTTCTACCGGTTTCGCTAAAAAGCTCAATCCATCCAATAACGCCACAATCTCTTTATTCTGCGCGGGATCTAAAATAGCCCTTAAGGCAACTCGGGTTCCGTTAAGGTGTGCGATCATGCCTGCCGCATCATAACACGGCAGTCCGCCTTCTCCACCTAAAGTATATTCACCACCGGTTTTTGCCGTTAGTGTTATAGTTCCCTCTCCTTGAAAATCATTGTAATATTTTATACTTAGAAGATCGTAATCGGTCGACCCAGCCTTTGGCTTATAGACCTTCACAACCACACTCTTTGTTCCAACACTTACAATGCGGCTATAATTAAAACCGTCCGGAAGTTCGGTAATATTGCACGGATGCCTCCTGGTAGATTTTAAAAATTCGGGATCATAGGCGGGTAATAGGTCATTTTGGCTGCCTACAGATAAATCCTCCCTGGTCAATTTAAAACTCTCTTCGTTTTCGATACCGGGGTAGGCACCTTTAACGTACTCCTTGATCGGCCCCTCGATGTCGAATGCTTCATTGATCACGGCCTTGTCATATATATTTTTTAAAAGCGGCAGGAAGCCGAGTTTCTTTTTACCGGTTCCATCTTTAAGAACATATATGCTTTCTAAATGTTTTCTCTCATCACCACTGAAAGTGCAATAGACCGCAAACGCTGCCATCATGCCACGCGCTTCTTTGTCAAAAGCATCGCGCTTACTGCCTACAGAGTTCGCATATAGCGTATATCCTTCTTTGGCAAGCATTAAATCGAAGATCAGCGCATCCCCTTGAAGCAAACGCTCCTCCAGGACAAGCGCCGCACTGCCTAAGGCACAGGCGGGAATATCTGTACCGGCAGGCTCGCTGGAAAAGACCATGCCTGCTTCTACCAACTTCTGCAGATAACCTACCGCATTGCCTAATAAATTTTTGTTATTCGCAAGTTTTACGGCGGGTGATCCTACAAGTTTTCTCGCTACTTTCCCGGCCTGTAAGTTTCGCGCGCGCATACTCAGCCTGGTAATAGCCTGAGTAACCTGGCTCTTCACGCGCGGCAGGTCGCCTTGTTCTATGCTATATGCAAGAGCCTTCTGCCTGGCTATCAACGAAACGAAATTGGCCCGGGGCGTCAAAACCTCCCCATTCACCAAAGCTTCCATTGAATAGCCGGCGCTTTCACGCAGACCGTCCGTCACCGGCAGCGGCTCCGGTTCCCCGAGGGTGCCCGGCGTCGAATATCCGCGAAACTCCAGAGGAGCTGCCGGATGCCTTAAATTATAAATATCGATCAAACGCTTAACCATTTTTACGCTAAGGTTCTCTGCTCTATGCGGAAGTTCTAAAGCAAATTCGTATACGGTGGGAAGGTTGCCGTTTGGAGTAAAATCATCGTCGAACTGCAGTTTCCTGATCGCCTCTTCATGGGCCAGGCACATCTCCTCTTCCGTAATGCCGCCGGCCATGCGGCTAGCCTCTTCCCATGTCGATTCATACTCTTTCCTGATTTTCGACATTGCCCTATCGCGCAATTGGTCGACCCGGCTATGGGCTATGCCTAAAAGACCGGCCGTGCTTCTTGAAGAGAGCGTTTGCCGGCCTTCCAACCCGTACATCAGCCGGATGACTTCACGGTCGCGCGGCGCTAGCCTATCGGCCCTCTGCGGATTATTCATAAAATCTTCCACCATGCGGATCGTTTTAAGCGAGAAAAGGTGCTCTCTCTGAGACGGGCTAAGCGGCGCGACACAGCCCTGTCCTCCGTCTTTCGGCAAGCCCAGCTTTTTCAAGATATTCGATACGCTATTTTGAATCGAATCCGGCAATAGGCGGCCTTTGTACAAGACACTGATCTCCTCCGGGGATAACGAAACTCCGTTCAGCCCAAAAAATAGCTGGATTATCTCGCTTTCCCGTTCGTCTACATAGAGAAGGAGTTTCCTGATTTCATCTTTTTGGGCCCGGGACGCCTGAGGCATAGGTCCCGCGTCTCTATACGCAAGTTCCTTGTCATGGCTAATGCTTTGTAATCTCAAGGGAGATTTTTTTTCAACCAGCTTGGCCATCTTCCACGTAATAGGGCGTTTTACGTAGGTGCTTAGCCGGCTCTTAGACGGGTCGAACCGCGTCGCGGCATCTTCTTCATTCAAAACATCGTTAACCGCTTTTATCCCCGCATGCATAAAATCAATAACCGGAATGCCGCGATTTCTCCGGTGAAGATATTCGGCGTGGCTCTTGATCCATAATAGTTGAGACAAGAGAAGGATATGCTTGGACTTTTCACTCCCATCCTCAACAAGCCTCCGTTCATCTTCCGCGCTTAAATACTCATTTCTTTTCGGACTGATGGGATACCCTGCATCTGCCATGAATCTTACCGCGTCTCTAATAAGCAATTCTTCTGGAGACACTAAGGACGACTCGCTTCTCAGGACGCTTCCGTCTTCTGTAATATCGCGCAACTCTATCATCTTATCTATTGCATCCATTACCTGATCCGACGGTATACTACCTTTAAACATGCGTACCAACTTTTCACGCGCCCTAGGACGGCCGTCGGAAAGGATATCTGCTATGCGCCGGGTAATATTTGCCGATCCTGACGGATCGCTTACCGCCTCACCCGCCGCGGCGGACGGCTTATCGCCGCCCAGCATGGCGTACCCTAAATTCGCGCCTTCTTTGCGCAATTCGTAGACTCTTCTGTTTATCTCATAATGGAATATGGTGACCTGGGGAATCGCGATCATCATTATGGCTATGACTATAAGGATAGAATTTGATACGGTCAGCGTAGTAACAATGACGGCCAATGGGAACATAATGGCGTCGAAAAGGCTTATCAACGCGGGAGCGATAAGAATATCTCTCGGGGTCTGAGGCGGAGCCCTGGCACTGTCCAGATGAAGGAGCGTAAATACTATGCCGACTCCTATGTCCATTACCGTAAACATAGCGATATTCAATAACGGATGTGCGGGGTTGTAACAGCAAAGCAATGCGTATATGCCCGCGAAGATTATACCTTTAACCGTCTCTTCGAGCCACGGCGCTATGTTAAGGGCGGTCCTGTCGCGCAGATCTTCTTCGTCCAGACCCAGCTTCTTTACCTTGTTATACCACCACCTGCCTACGGCGAGAACCGCGTCAAGCATGCCGGGCTCTATGCTGTCTTTGCCGGCTTTTTTCTTATATGAGCCTCTTGGCCTCCCCGGTTTCGCCTTCGACTTCTTTGGGCCCGCGCTGACATCGTCCTCTATTCCGAAGATAATGTTGTACTTAAGGTCGGTAAAGACAGGCGGCTTGCCTATCATATCGGTTGTATATCTGGCCATCTCCTCACCGATATTTGTCGAATGCCAGAAAGTCCATAGCAATTTTACCAAACCGGCTTGCGAATAAGCGCCTTGGCGATCAACGCGTTCTTCCCACCTGCTCACCACCCTTTCTAACCTCTGCAAGGTAACGGCAAACCTATGCTCGTCTATCGCTCTTAACCGATGCACGATATTTGAGGCTCGTTCATAATCATTGAACCTGAGATCTTTTTTCGCACTTACTTTAGCGCTTTTAGAGTAGGGCGGTGCATTGACAAAATTATCCAGTACCATTATAAGATTCTTGAGTTTCTCAAACGACAGGCGGTTGCTATTTTCGGCAGTTAGAAATTTCTCTTTCAGGCGGCCATTTATCTCTTCGTCCGTCACGCAATAAAGGCCCTCTTCTAAAGGCAGCCCATATATGCGATGTAGTTTTTTCGCTATGTCTATCTTTTGCGAAGCATCGATAACTATATCTTTTATCTCAAGCGGAATATCGCATTCAATCCTCGCGTACATATCCTCTATAATGCCTAGCTCATGGTAATACCGCAATCCGTATAACTGCCTGACTATTCCTATAAGGACACCCGGATGCTCGACGGCAAGCTTCGACAATAACTTGATTTTGACAAGTTCCAAACGTTCACCTTCAGACAATTCACGGCGTATTCTCACCTCTTCTTCCAGCGCATTGCCAACCATTACAATTTTAGCGGCGGATGAAAGTTCATTCAGGTGATCCCACATTGCCGCGTAGCCCTTTTGCCGGTCATTTCCGTATTCTTTCAGCAAAGTTATCAATTCCGGACAGAGCACAGCCCATCCCTGCCTGAGCCAGTTGTATTCACTAATATCGACCGCCGGAAAATTCAATCTTTGCCGGATCAGGCTGAACGAAGAATGGCCTTCCATTAAAGCGTCAAGATCGTAATCCAAATCTTCCCTTGCGGGGAAAGGCGTATTTGAATGGTCCTTTGAATCCACCCATCTGGAAAGTTCCGCATAATTTGACGGTGGGCGTTTTTTTATCAATTTAAAAAGCCCGGCGCAAATATCCATAAAGACCAGGCCGTCGCGGGTCAGGCGCTTTAGATTGTGGCTAACATCTTCCGTCACCCTCCGGTTCAGGGATACAGGATCATCGATAGGTTCTTTCTTTTTTGCCGTCAAGGGCGCGGCAGCGTAATGCCGGAGCCTCCTTTCTCTAAAGAACTCTACCTCTCTATTCAAAACGGCACGCGTTGCATAAGCCACATTTTCACCGTTGAACCCGCAGATATTGTTATTCTCCTCGATAATCGCGATTCCGGAATTTTGATCTTCACTTATTACTTTAATACGCGCCTCTTCCCCATCTTTTGTATAAAGGACATCCGCCTCATTCTCATGATAAAATACGATATATTCTCCGTCCCGTTTTACCTTGACAGCACCCGCTACCGGTATCATAGCCCTCTTTTTGCTTAAACAAAAGAGTTCACCACCAGCGTGGCCATTTTCAAAAACAGGTATTTCCGGCGGTTCCGGCCTATTGATACCGCGATTCCAATCCACAACATAAAGGCCAAAGATCGGCAGAAACAACATCCAGCTTGTCGGCAACCATCCGTGCCGTTTTTTTAACGGCGCCCAACCCAAGACCATCCCCGCTCCTCCGCCGCCGTTTCGAGGCGCATACCCTCCAAACGCCGCCGCTATCTGGCCGCTTGTAAAACCGAGAAATGGCGCAGTCTCCTGGGTGAATTTTTGGAGCCTTCCATAATATTGGCGCAGAAATTCCACGATCTCAGGATGTCTCCGGGCGACCGCAATAAATTGCCGTGTGGGCTCAAGCATTACGGCCGTGCTTCTCTTTTTTGGATCAAAGTAATGCTTTAAATATTCGGCCTCCTCCGAGCCTTCAGGGAAAGAAGGTTTCCCTATAAAATCCGGATAACGATCAATTGTACCCAGCCACGCGAATAATTCCTGGGATAATTCCCCGCCAGGATAATTACTTAAAGCGCTTTCCAGCCCCCTGAAGGCTTCCCTCGCATCGTCATACTTACCCGATAGAGCCTTCAGCGCTTTGGCATCATTTCTTTCCGTACCATTAAAGACTGAATCGTCTTCTTTTCTATATAAAGTGCCTTCCTTTAGCGCTCTTAAGGACATGGCAGCGTGCAGCCTCTCATGAAACTTTACGGCGGGAAAATCGCCGAACACAAACATCTTAAACATGTTTGCAAGCGGTATGCGCGTGGCATCTTCATATATATGCTGAACATCCTCCGAGGTATGCTCAGGATAGATTTTATTTGCCCATGCGGCGGTTGTCTTGAGCGGCATATCATCTGTCTCGCCCAGAAAGTACGCTTCACCTTTGTGTCCTAATTCCTGCAACAATCGCTTCCAAACTTTTATATTGGTTACTTCAACGAGAACCGGAGGCGCAACCTGCAGCATCAATTGAACTTGCTGGTATATCTCGCCATCCTCTTTTTGGGGAGCTTTTCCCGAAAGATCTTCTTCGCCCCACATATCAGTCGGAGTCAAGCCGTCATTAGGATCGGCTGCCCGGTTAGCCTGATCATCGATTTCCCACGGAGCAGCGGAAGAAGGAAACGCCTTCTCTTTAGCCTCTTCGGCCATGCGCCGGACTTCAGCATCAGGGTATTGCGCCGCAAGATCAAGGAACTTTGCGTAGACGCTATCGGCCGGGTGTGCCGCAACCACAATCCTTACGGCAAGCCTGGCCGCTTTAGGATCTGCCTTGGGACCTACAAAGTCAAAGAGGCTTCTCAGCCTGTTAGATGCAGCTATAAATACAAGTGTCTGAAAAGCGGTCCTAAAGAAATCATCCTCCTGAGGATGCTGGGCAAGCGGAACTATTATGGAGTGGGTATTATCTACGCCTAAGAGGGCTAGATACTTTACAGCAATTAATTTATAATATGGGATATATTCTAACGGCGTGCCAATATTAATCCGTGAAACTTTAAGAAGGGCTTCTGTTAAGGGCTTGATCTCCTCTTCCGGGCCGGCGCGTATCTGGGCCCACAAAACGTAAACAAGCGATAGCATAACCGGCGGATAATGCTCAAAATAGTCAGACATCTTTTCCAGGAATTCCCTGTCCCTTAAAATTGGTGCGTATTCCCCCATGATCTTTTCTATCTTTCCGCGCACTTCATCTTCCTTGTCGCCCTTTTTGATATTGTAAGCGAGTGCCACAAACTTTGCAAATTTGTGCCCGTAATCATGCCAGCATTGGATACCCAGCATTACCTTCTCGCGGGCACTCTCTATCCTTGCCTCTTTAATGCCCGGGACTCTGACTATATACTCAATCCCCGCAAAATTTCTCTCTTTTTCGAAAAGGCTTCTCACTTTAGGCGAGGGCATTAAGGCCTGAGCCAGGGCCTCTCTTTGTGTTTTATTAAAACCTAATATCTGCAATAATGTGTCGTTACCGGCCGGGTCATTGACGGCTTCTATAATCACTCCGTCGATATCGTCCTGGCTCGCTCCCGGCTTCAGCCCAAGACCGGCAATGAGCGAACTGACCGATACATTGTCATTCGAAAACGCGGCGTCCCCGGCAAACGGCGTACCGACCCCGCGGTTATTCTTTTCCTCCGCGACAGCCAGCGGTTCCTCCCTGTAGTAATAGCCAAGGTCTTCCATCTCCAGAAGATCTTCGATATCCTGCGATCTCCATGACCAGTTCTCAAAATTCTGCGTGCCCGGCGAATTTATCCTGGCTTCTTTCGGCGCTTTCAGCAATGCCTGCAATGTAAACGAGTAGAACGGCATCCGCCTCAAGGCCCTCGACACCTTCTTCTCCACATCTTCCGGAGTATCGGAATCGGCGATGGTCTCGCCATGAGAGGCTAAGAAATGCCTCACCCCTCTCATATCTATCTCATTATTAACGCTTTTCATTTCTTCCCAACGGAAAGCAAAGCGGCACGGCTGATCGTGGCCGGCGTCAAACGTCCATAGATGCTTTTTATCCTGCCTCTTATCTTCCAACCAGCCTATCATATGGAAAAGATAGAAGTTGGGCAGCCTTTCACAAACATCGTCCATCATTTTTATGATAGACTTATCTCTGCCGCCTATATCTTCTCCTATAAGCAGCGTATTTGTCCGGGCGGCTACCTTTGCTAACCGGCGGAGATTTTTTCTGCCGAATTTTATAGCTACCTTATTATCTTCCGGAACCCACTCACCTTCGGTGGGTTTTACTTCGTCACTTTTGTCCACATTCCACTCCTGAAGAAGCCCTAAAACGTGATCTATACGGATACCATCATAGAGTTGCGCCATATGCCGTATACGTTTTTCAAGGAATCCCAGCACCTCCTTACTTTTATACTTCCAGTTATACGGCCAGAATTGCCATTTCTGTCCTAAATCTGAAATGCCTGGTTCTGGGGGCGCGCCGGCGCGTTTCGATCCGATAAACAAGTCCTGATACGCCCAAACATCGGCGCTATTTGGTTCGGGATAAAGCGGCATATCACCTATTATACGTTTACCCTTTTCGCGGGCATGCACTCTTACTTCTTTCCATCGCTTATCGTAAAGCCACTGCATATACTTGTAGAACGATATCTCTTCTTTGCATGTTTCTCTGGCCTCATCCAGCGCTTTCTCGTCCCGATTTTTGTATTTATCGTCCCAATCCCACCACGCCTTATCAAATTTGGCAAAAAGAGCATGGAATAGCGAGTAATCTTCAATCCAATCCCTGTTTTGCCGCACGTACGAATCGAACTCGGTGTTCTCGTCGACGCTCATTCCCGGATAGCGGTCTTTGAATACCTGCCACCAGCAATGTTTCTTAAACGCATAGATGAACGGGTAGTCGATCTTCCGCGACCGCAGGGCTTCCAATAATTTTTGCCTCTTCGCTTCGTCGCCCGCGACAAACGAATCGATATATTCGCCAAGCTTTGCTTTGTCCAGATATTCGTCAAGAGGAAGGTACATGATGGCGCTTTGCGCAAATGTACTTATACTGCCATAAGGCGTTGAAAGGCCGGGGATCCCACCCGGATTTATCTGGGTTGTAGGAAGCAGGAAAATCATATCTGCACCCTGTTTGTCGGCAAAATCTATAAACATATCCAGCCACTTAAGATCGCCTATGCCCTGGTCATCCTTCCTTTTACCGGAGAATAGCGAGCATAGGATCCCGCCGTGTTTTTTTTCGTTCCACCAATATGTTGCTTGTAGCATTCCAAGCTTTTTGGCGGCCGCCTTCAGGAACAGGAAGTTATCGCTGAATATAGTGTGGACGAATGAGTAGGCGGCTGTAATGGCCAGGAAGAGCGGACTTACTCCTGCAAGGTATAATATAGGTAAGGCGATGAATGTTAATGCGGCGCTGGCGTACGGGCCGATGTTTACGATCTCCTGGCCTTCGAAAGACGGCGTGACCTGTAATGATAATCCTTTGAATCTTGGTAAGTAGGGGCGTTCTCCTGTCTTGATCCATGTGGCGAAATAGTCCGCGAATTCATGGACAAGAATAGATGCGGCAAACGGCAGGAAGACGGCAAATAGATATCCTGACATTCCATACAAACCTATCAGATTATTTGTGCCCAGCATCTCCCCCGTCAACCAGGTGACGAACGATACGGTTAATATAAACAGGTTATACGTCATAAGGAAAGCGGATAGCTCGGGCTGCGGAGGGTGTGAACGGGCATCCTGCACCAATTTAAATATCCTGGCAGCGAGTTGCGGGTCGGCTTGAGCACGGGCCAGTTCGGCGGCTATCTCACAATAGAAGACAATATCCTCGGGCGCATGTCCAATATTTATCCTTTGAGTCATCTCTTCGAGGAGGCGCTTGTTAAGCCCCCGTATATATCGCGCATCATGAAGCAGCAACTCCAGGGTACGGGAAACCTCTGGACCATGCTCCGATGGCGTCTTCTTTACGCTCTCCAGCATGTCATTGATATCGCTTTTATACTTATCGAAAAATACCGATGAAAAATTAGAATCCGGACCAAATAGCATCCATTGGGCCGCCGCAAAGGTTGGAACGTCTTCGCTGCGGTTCCATTCGAGAATTACATCCGTAAAGTCATGGTCTTTCCACTGTTTGCGATGGCTTTCGATGAATTCGCGCGCCCATCCTTCGCGGCGCAACTCCTTCAGGAAGTTCGCCTCGAGACGGAGAAGGCTCTTAAGCCGATCTCCCGAGCATGACTCTGCCGCACCGCGCACCGTCTCGATAGCCTTGCCGGTAAGATGCTCTCTTAAGCCCGATATCTTATCGGCACGGGCAAGGAATGCCGCCAGCGCATCAAAAGCCGGCGAGCCCGGCTTTTTAAATGCCCGCCCTATCTCATCGAGCTCTTCCACATAAGGTCTTGAAAATTCGGCCGAATACGGAGAATCGGGATTATAGAGCATCCATTTGGCGGCAAAACTGGTGGACTCGTCATTGCTGGAGTTCCAATCAAGCGCTACGTTGCGGAAAGCCGCAAGAAACACCCTGTTCTGCTCCCGCCCTGAAGGACCTTGCCATTTATCTTTGTAGTTTTCCGTAAATATCTTCGCCCAGCCCGATCCATGCATTTGTTGCAACAAAGAAGCTTCCATGCCAAGCAGGCCGGCCAATGAGTCTTCATTGGTTAGATTGGGAACCCCTTTATGCATGCCCCCTATAGCATCATTACCGATCTGTGCCGCTAAACCGGGTATCTCCGCAACCTCAGAGAGAAGATCTTTCATGTCACCGAGCGTCGATCTTTCTCCGCGCTCAAGACGGCTGTTTATATCGGCTATCGTCAGGCGGTAATAGCCTAGGAAAGGCGCGGAAAAATCAGACTGTAAATTATATAGTATCCATTGCGCCGCGTCATGCATGGGGCCCTCGGACCGGTTCCACGCAAGTACCACGTCGCGGAAAGCAAGCAGTAACCCGTCCGAACGCCAATCGATCTTGTGCGTACCGTCGAATTTGCCGGCCCACGAGTTTTTATGTTTCTCGATAAATTTGCCGGCCCACGACAGCTCGTCTTCCTGCCGGAGAAGGCCCGCCTCTACGTAAAAGATATTGCGCATCCGCATAACGTCCCCGCTATTGAACGCTTCACCAAGTGCATTATTAACATATCCGAATGCTGTATCCCTCAACCCTGGGAACGTAGCTGTATCTTCGAGCAGCCCCCGTAAAATACGCCTGGCCTGGGGAGAATCCGGATCACTTTGATCCGCCATTGCGTAAAAATCGGCTTCTATGGCATACTTAAACTGTTCCCACAGTCCCTTCTCGTGATCCTTCACCATCCAGTCGGCAGCGGACTTAACATTATCCGGGCCATAGCGGAACATAAACCTTAAAGCGGATTTAATATCCCTGAAGACAGCCCTGAAATCCCTATCGGACCGGCCCTGGAACTCATTACGGCACATAACACAGAACCGCTCCGCCCACGCACCGTCACTCACGTCGCCGTAAAATTCCTCCAGCGCCTTTCTATAAAATTCGTTAAAATTGACTATTCCCCGCGGGGTGGAGAGACGGCCGTCCTCTATAAAATAGATACGGCTCTCGAACGGCAGGAAATGGGCGGTGCCGACATTTATGCCGGGTTCTGTTATATATCTTTTTAGATCGACTTGCTTAGGAAGGGGGGAGTAATTTATCATTACGATGGCCGTCTTGCCGTGATAGGTACGCTTGTACCATGCAATGCCATCTTCTCTTCTCGGGACCACAAAACCGATCCCTTTGCGGAATATATCGGCAGATCTACTTGCTACTATATTATTTACATTTCCCAATAGCGAAACATCATACGGCAGCCCTTCATAAGTCTCACCGTCAAGGCCCTGATTGGCCCGGCGCGCTAATCTCATAAATTTCGCAAACGGCAATTCTCTTAATATGTCATACTTCGTCTTTCCGGCGGCATCAGTATATCCGCGCCACATCAATCCCAGGGCATCCGGAAAGTTTATCATCAGATACCCCGGTAGGAATGCGATGAACGCAAGAGCGGCAAGATATTTTCTCCTGTCTCCGCCAAATATGTTCAGGGCTGTATCCTCATCATGATTGGATAGATAATGTACGAAAACGCCAGAGGCCAGATATTTCTGGAAATCGAATAGCCACGCCTGGAGAGGCTCTGATGAATCTGCCATTGAAAATGAATCGCGGACCTTCTTCCATAACTCTTCATGGTCGTAGAAACCGTCTATACCTGTGCGATGATGGACATCGATCATTTGGCCGAATACATTGTAATATTCGGTAATACATGTAAGCTTCGGGAATCTCTTTTTGAAGAGGCCCAAAAGTTCAGACGGGAAATGATAGGCAAGGTCGATTCGGAATCCATTGCCGCCGGCCTCCAGCCATGCCCGGAACGTATCCAGATAATACTGGCGCACTTCCGGATGATTGAGGTCCAGGCTGGCAATATCCGGCATCGGCCCAAAATCGCTGGTATGATGACAAACAAGCACTCTTATCCTGTCTTTATCCAGAGGATCCCGCCCAAAGACAAAACCCCGCTCTGTCAATTTCCGGACAATAGGGTCTTCCACCAAAGGTTTTTTCGGATCTGCCAAAGGCACCGAAAGCAGGAAACCCCATCCCCAGATCCCCGGCATAGACAGTATGTCTTCTTCCTTTAAGTTTTCCGGAATACCGCCTTGCCGCCACTCCTGAAGAACCCCGGTAAAAGGTCTACACCAGTCGGGATGTTCAAGGATGACGGGACTGTCGATACTAAGATGCCCTGTTAAATCGAATACGGTTATGGGCCTGCGTCTACCGAGCGCATCGAGAACCGTCTTCATCTTTCCGATAACCACGGGATCTTTCAGGTCCGTAACACAGAATGCCGATGCCGTATCGCCGCTCGTCACGCTCTTTACCGGACCATGCGTAGCCACACGATAGTTCCTGCCGCCATGCTCGATATCGCGGGCATATATACCCGACAGATTCGGTCCGTCATTCAGAAGCTTGCCTATTTCGCCTTTCGGATGCGCGCCGACAAACCATATAATGCCGCCGGGCGCCGCGTAAATATCGTCGAGTAACTGCTTCAGATTGTCTCCAAGCTTGTCCATACCGCCTAAAAATTCGACCGACACCTGCAGTATCTCGGGCCGCTCCTTTTCCGGGGGAGCAAGCATCAGGATCATCTGTCCGCCGGCGGGTATATCTACGGGCAGGCCGTCCGATATAAGCCCGGATTTCGTAACAACGCCGTACGAGTCCTTCTTCCAGGCGTCGAATAGGATGTATAGCCCGGGGGAATTGTGCGCAGGATCGGGCTCGGGTAAGAATTCGAAGCTCTCCGGCAGGATCTTGCCTTTATGCCCATCGCCGAAAAAGAGCAGATATGCTTCACCGCCTACGGTAAGCGCAAACGCATCCATCGCCTCCCGGGATTCCGCTTTAAGCTTGACCAATTGCTGCCGTGCCAATGTATTGCCATTAGCCTGGCTCCAGGACGTATTCGCCGCTATCCAACCATTTTTCGAAGCAGCGTCTTTTAAGGTCAGGTTCGTCTCTTCGCCGGCGATCTCATAAGCAGGCTCATCGTTATTATGGTTGCCGTATCTCTTGAGGTATATCTTCGCTGCAAGTTCCGGGCCGATCATATCCGTAAGTTTCTTGACGCTTACTAAAGACGTCTGCTTATAATGCTGCTGCATCAATGTCTCTTCCGTGCCCGACGGCATAAGCAGGCGCCCTTCGCCGGATATCGACGGCAAAGTGACGGGCATCGAGGAGAATACCTCTTTCATTATCTCGGTACGCAACTGCATATCCGTAACCGACATCGCCGCGGCAAGAAGCTGGGCCACGATCCAGTGCTCTTTTCTGGACGGAACCTCTTCCAGGAATTTGGTGATGGCCCAGAGTCCTTTCGTTTCATGCGCAAGAACAAACGGTAAGACGGCGCGGTCTTCCAGCGGCCTGAAGAGCTCTTCGAGCTTCATCCGGTCCCAGTCCTGCTTTAACGCAACCGGACCCAAAAATTCGTCATGCGATATTATCCATGCCGCTCCCCGGCGCTCAATATCCTCGCCGGAAAAAAGAAGCCTCTCAAGAGCATCTTCAAAGACGACCCCGAATTCACGTTCACCCAGACGGTCACGGTAATGCTGATAGAAATTACCGGCCCATGTTTTCTCTTCCGCCCGCGCCCTTTTATGCACCTCTTCCACAAGCGCTTTTACGGCCTCTTCCTTTTTCCTGGAAGCTTCCGTTTTGCGGAAAGAGAAGTTGCTGTACCCGTATGCCGGTAACTCCACTATAAGTGTCCTGGGTCCCGAATAGACTTTCGTGCCTTCCGAATAGAGCACTTTACCGAGTTCCCCTTCGATTGGAGGTTCTGTACTGTTTGCGCCGAATACGCGGTCGAGACAGATCATTATCTCGGTAGAAACGTCCGAATCGTTGCATATCGTAAGAAGATCTTCTTTCCTGGAGCGGCGGATCATCGCCACAAGGCCGCTATTCTCCAGGGAATCTATATATGCCGGCTTCACGATTGCGTGAATACCTTCATCGTTTTCCAGCGCAACGGCAATATCTTCCTGGAATTTCCGCACACATTCCGCATTAACCCAATGCCTCCGGGCCTTGGTAAACCCGGGGCGGCCGAAGAAATGACACTGGCCGGCTAAAGGTACATCGAGACGGGTAAAATCATACTGTGGTATATGGACTGCCGAGTCTCGCCAGTTCTTGTGCGCCGGGTGGCCGCGATCGGAAGGCCATAGCTCGTCTGGTCGTCGCTCCGGCAGGATCTCGGTAAGAGGTATAAGCACAGGGCCTCCATGCATGGCGCACATTCCTGCCGCCGCCCGCACGCGCTCTATGGAGCCGAGCGCCTCGAGTCCGGTCGCCTCGTCGTGGTTCGTAAACATCGTCGTCCGGCCTCTCTGCTCTTCATCATTCACTCCGAATAGATATGCCCTCACATTTTGTGCAGCGCCTCTTGAAAGCACCTCATCGGAATAATCTTTGTAATAGGCAGTGGCATTGATCCCCTGCCGTTCGCCCATCCGGGCAAAGAACTTAATATTGCCGTCCTTGCCGGGCGAATCGTGCACCTCACCCAGGAATCGAGTGCCGGGATGTTCTCTGCGTAAGTCCGCCATAAGCTCATCCATGATCTCACCCGGCATCTTTTTGCCGGCTTCCTCTCTTGACATACCAAGCGGCGCGAGATGATCGTCGAAATATTTATTCCAGTATGCGCGATGGACTATATCACCGCGTATCCCGCCTTCAAGCGTCATATCAGCCATCATATTTACGATGCCGCCCATGTAACGGCGATTGACCTCTTCCGAATAATTGATCAAAGCTGTGGTAAGCGAACCATTCTCGAGATGCCGTACAATCCTGTAAGAAGTAAACCTGGGAGGAAGCGTTCCCTTATTTATCCATATCTGCAGTTCGTCTTCATCCATCGCTCTTATTCCGCCTGTCCCGGAGAGCATGCCTTTGGCCACACGGGAATATTCGCGATATCCCCGCACCTCGGCGCCAATCAGAAATGTTTCTTCAAGCCGCTTGTCGCTCCAATCCGCGCGGCCCAACCTGCGCATATGCGCATAAAACTCTGCGTCGCTATCCCACGACCAGACAAGGTTCTTAGTGTTATCATTGAATATACACGGAGCGTCGGCTGCTATCTGGTTTGTTACAAAATCGAGCATTATATTAAGCCCTTTAGGTTTAATACAGCTCTTTACAAAATTCCTCATCGCCTCATTGGTATTGGCGGCTCCATTACCGGATCCGATAAGCCTTTTATCGACCATGTAGTTATAGACATCATACCTGCTTCCATTCTCTCTCTT
The DNA here is from genome assembly GCA_041650935.1 of Candidatus Omnitrophota bacterium. Classification (GTDB taxonomy): domain Bacteria; phylum Omnitrophota; class Gorgyraeia; order 2-01-FULL-45-10; family 2-01-FULL-45-10; genus FEN-1322. Next base: position 248,441 of record JBAZKH010000001.1, on the reverse strand, counting down.
GGCATGGGGACTATCCCTGCCCGCCGCCACATCAAGCCTATGCCACTCTTTCGCCATGGCCCGGGATAGCATACTCTCCTCCCAAACACCCTTCAACCAGACGGTATCCGCGCCTAATTCAAACGCAAACCAGTCCCATATATCCTTTATCAACCTGTGGTCACAATGCAAATATCCGGGGTTAAGGTGAAGGACACCGGGGGCTTTATCGCTACTCCGGATAATCTTCGCCGGGATATCTCCCAGGCCTCCGTCCATAATAATATCGGGGATATTATCGATCGTCGTCCCGAAAGCATTAGCCAGGCCATGGGCATCGACCTCGATAATAAGTTTGCCGGACCTGGCAGAGGTCCTGACCGCTTCACGCAGACACTTGACCAGCTCATCCTCTTTATCATCCGCGAGAAGACCTTCATCTATATAGAGGATATCGTCCAGATAGATAGCTTCGAAGTCCATTTGCGCAGCACGAACCCTGCCTTCCTCTATTAATTCATCTAGGAAATCCGATGCATCCTCATCGATAGGGCCGTTTGCCTCTCTGTCATTAATACCGGCTTTAACTTTTCTGACAATATCCGAAAAATCTTTCCGGGTCTCAGGCGTCAATACGGCTGTCTGAGATATACCCATTAGCGCATCTATTGGTGATATGCCTATCTTATCGGATTTGAAACGGCAATAACGTATCCCGCTCCTCTTTGTCTTAGGATTGTCCCCGTTAGTAAACCGGCCCGGCTGAACCGGCGCGGGTGAAAGCTCGTCAAGCCCCCAGATGGCGCACGCTATGCTCCACGCTTGCTCTCCGCAGCCTTTTGGATAGTGTTTCGTCCTGCCATCCGGCGCGGGTGAAGCTTCCGCGTCCAGGAGTTCCGGCAAGCTTCCTCCAGACGAAGCGTTTCCTCCGGTCCACGGGTCGCTCATCAATTCTAGATACTCCTTGACCATAGTATCTACCGAGGTATCCTTCGCCTCGGACCCGCACTTTACGGCCGCCGCCCAGTAGAACGGGTAGAGCCACGGCCACGCCGTCCCGTTATGGTAGGCCTTATTCCTGTCATCCGCCGACTTATTGCTATCGTAATATTTGTAATATACGGCATGCGGCCAGCCTATAACCCTGCCCTCGGCCTCATCTTTCGCCCTTGCGCCATCGTCCCTGGTATCCTGCACATAGATCCTTTCCGGAGCCGCCAGCGTCTTGAGCCCGCCCGGCACAAGCAGCCGCCTCTTCGTCGATTCAAGTATCCGCTTTGCGTCCGCACCTTCGGCCAGCCCGAAGTATACCGTAAATATCTGGTTACATCTCACTGCCGGATCGCGCCTGTTTCTGTCCTTAGACTCTGCTGCCGTTTCAAAACCGTCCGCGCCCAGAATATCGAACACAGTACTTTCCGCGCTATTCCAGAAATATTCATGGAAATTCGATTTCACCTTATCCGCCAGACTCTTATATTCCGCCGCGACGGATTTGTCGAGGGAGCACATCTTGTTCAGGGCGTTATACCATAACGCCTGGATCTCGACAGGATATCCCTGCCGTTCGGTACTATCCGTATCCATCCAGGTGGTCTTCTTGCGGACCCACACAAAACCTGTAGCCGGATCACTACAGACCACACTATCACTGCCACCCGGCGTCGAATATCGATTATAAATATTACGCAGGACGTCGATAACCTTCTTACCTTTATTGTCGACTACGCAATCGAGCATCGCCCTGTCGCCGGACTTTTCGATATATTTATGGACGGCCTCAACGAGCCACAATGCGGCGTCCGATGTAGGCGGAGGCGCGGCATATAGCGCATCGTCCTGCGGATTATTATCATGGCGGATAACGTTAGGGACGAGCCCGCCTTCCTCCATCCCCGTCCACTTTAATATGAGATCCTTCGCTTCGGCAGACCAGCCGGCGGCGATAATACCTAAGAGAGATATAGCCGTATCTCTCCCCCGCTCTTTTTTGCTGAAATGAGGAAGTCCTGCTTCCAGAGCCGTCATAGCCCGGCTATCTTTGAAGAAGAGTTTGCGCAACGCGGCGGCCAGCCTGGCATCAAGAGCCTTCTTTCTCTCCGCGTCGGTAGCGCTTGGTAGCTTGTCGGATTCGGACCCGTCTCCCGCAGCGAGCATCGCGAATTTATGTTTTACGGCAAGAATATTGTAAGTCCTGTGGATCAGCCAGTTAACAAGAAGCGCTATTGGAACTGCTATGGGATACGCGTAAGGTACGGCACTGCTATACGATATATCGAGGAGTAAGGAAGTTATGGCAGTCACGATGACAAAAGATAGCGTCATGCCTGCCCATATAGCTATAATGCCCAACCCGCGGATCAATTCTTCTTTCCATGACGTATTCGGATGCTGTCTAAAAAACCATATAGGATTGAATAGATGGAATATCTCCCTTCGTGCGGCATACTTGCCGATCGAGAGCTCCTGGTCCACACTGGTTAGCCTGTTCCATTCCCTTTCGCCCATCTTACGCGTGTAATAAGCTATGGCCTTTTCGCGGGTCTTTGGAGTAGTAAGAATGGGCCCATCGGAAGACGGTTCTTCGGAAGCGATGCGATTTCCGAAAATTTGCTCCAGCATGCGCACATTGTTCAATGTCTGAAACTTTTCACCCCGCCTCAAAACCTGTGCTTTTACGTCCCGCTGGTTCTCTGGAAATAGGGCCGCGCGTAAATATCTGGATGTCGCCTGGTCGACATGCGATAAAAGAAGTACGCATAAGATATATTCATGTAAAAGCGCTTTATCATTCTCGATACTATCTAGTATGTCGGAGGATAGAAGGAGCGTATTCGGAAATTCTTCCCGGATATCCCTATTGAGCGCGGCCGGCAATTCATCCAAATCGGCTTTTGTATGATAAGGCAGGCTTGTATTAAGTCCAAACATCCATAAGTCGGGGCATGCCGGAGATTTTTCGCTATGAAGCGTTATTGAATTCAGTTCTGTTATATTGAGGACCCGGAGGCTCTTGAGCGCGGTTTGCAAAAGTTCCCTTTCTTTCGGCAAAAATCCGGACCTGTGGGCATCCAATCTCCCGGAGACAGAATTTATAATTTCCCTTATCCCTCCGCCGGAAAGATAATCCCTGCCGCTTGAAGCCGGCACTCTCCTCCTCACCGCGTCTATTATAATGCCGGCGTTTCTTGTTACTTCTTCGCCCGATATGTAATGTCCGCCGCTAATGATAGATATGACGGGTTTTTCCGCGCTATAGTACAAATCAGGGTACTCTATTTCATACGGCTCCAGATCGCCGAATCTATCATCTATCTTCTTTCCAAAATAATTATGTAGGATAGACTTGGCAGACTCCATAAACGAGCCGGTTTTCTCGATATCCATAGCCTCAGCCTGCGCGGATAGGGTCTCCAGCACATCATCCTGGAATGAATTGCGCTTTTCGTTCGAAGGCGAAAGCATGGTCTTAAAGATCTCCACCTCCCTTCTTTCGATATAACGCGGCAGTCCTCTTCCCGTAGTTACGGTCCTCAAGCCCGACAAGAACTCATCACGGCGCCCAAAACGAAGCGCTGTAAATAAATTCTCTATGGAATACGGGCAGGTAAGAACACCCCTGTCATGAAGTATCGCCCCTTCTGTGGCGGAAAACATATGGTCACAGGACTCCTGCGCTTTCGAGTACATACCCGCGCCATCATAGCGGTACATCAACCGGCTATAGATGTCTCTTGCGCGAGCAAACTGCTCCCTCTCCCCGCCCTTTATGCCCGCCTTTAAAGAGGACTCTGCTTCCTTTTCCCTGTCAAACCGTTCGCGGGCCAGGTCCGTGTAGATAGACATGGTATCTTCTTCCATGAAGGCAGCCAGGTTCCTGCGTAAACGATCGGTACTTACAAAATGATCTTTCGTATTATTCAGGAAAGAGACGGTAGCAATGGTCCGGGCTTCCCGATCCATTTCACTGCCGGCTTCCATCTTTATCACCCTGCCGGATATGTCGATAAGCTCCTGCCCGAAATTCAGGTAGGTAGCAAGTTCTCTCATATCATCGTCATTTTCGCTGTCAAGTCTGAGCCTGGCGAGGTAAGGCGCGGGCAGGTTCAGCGCGCATCGCCGTCCTTCCGCATGGATAAGACGCACTACGTTATTTTCCGGATCCGAGAAAAACAAGCTTGTCTTGACATCGATCTCGAGGACGGTTGTTCTATTTATGAAATTATTTATACGCCGGCGCATGCGCCAATCGTCACGCCGGTTTGCCTCCGCCTGCCATATCGCTAAAGCTTTTTGGATCTTCAGCGCATTTTTGGTATTCCGCCTGTCGGCGCGGGATGTAGTTTCATACATATGTATGGAAGAGGTAAAATACGGATTCTCATACTGCCCGTACAGAAACCCCTTACGGTAATAACTGGCCGCGCTCTCCCCGCGGCTATAATACGACCTGCCGCGTTTTCCGAATGCCAGCTGCGCTTCCGGCCTTGTAATAATGAAGGTGCGGTATAGATGCCCAAAGTACGGGCGCGGGCGGCGCGTAAGATAATAAAAGAGCATCCCGTAGAACCCGACCGAGGCTTTTTCAGTGCCGGGTTTCTGTGTAATTTTTTCGAAAGATTTTAAAAATGCTCCGCTCATCATGCGCCTTAACTCATACGAGTCTTTTTCGGCAAGCACTTTTCTGCATTCCGCTATAAAATATTCCGAACCTGAAAAATCCTGTCTGAGTTTCGTGAATAAAAGCTCGAATAGCGGCCGTAGGAATCTGCTGTCATACTCTCCGTAGTCATACGTCTGGCTCTCCTGAAGTTTATCGACAAAATTGGAGAGCGTCTCCGCATCGACTATGTTGGTGAAATCGTACTGGTCTGGGCCTCGTGAAAGCGCGACGCTATAGTTGATGACCAGCATATCGCAGGCCCTATGGATCAGCCAGTCGGCAAGAAGCGCTATCGGAACCGCTATGGGGTAAGCGTAAGGTACGGCATTAATATAGGCTATATCGAGGAACGAGGAAGTTAAGATAGTCATTATGACAAAAGAGAGCGCCATGCCCGCCCATATGGCTATTATGCCTAAGCTATGCGCAAGTTCTTCCTTCCAACTCCTGTTGATATGCTGCCTTAAGAACCATACCGGATCGAATACATGAAATATCTCTCTTAAAGCAGAGTATTTAGCAATCAGGGACTCCTGCGCCTTTGCGCCGAGATTGTCCCATGTGTATCCTCCCATCTTATCCGTATAATGAGTTATCGCCTTTTCGCGGGTCAGGGGAGTAGCCAATGTGGCTGGGGGTCCTTCTGGCTGCGCCTGTGCTGTCGGCGTCGCTGTCTTGTCTCCCGCTCTTATGATCTGCTTATGCAGGCGAGGATTGAGCTCTTTTGAATCTATTACGCTCTGCGGATCGCAAGTAAATGAATTTTCCCGGTCAAAATCAGGATCATAATAACGAAACGTGTATCCTGTCGGAATATTTATGCTTATCGCACCCAACTGGCCGCCGTTAGCATAATCCGGCTTGCATGTGATCTTATTTTCATCAAACCAGGCGAGTATATCCTTATCTTCAAGTATATGTTGTATCGCTATTAGAGATATATTTGAATGAAATTTAGGATGCCTTTCTATAAGATACTCGACGAAGAGCGCGCCGCCTCTATCTTTTGAATCTTTCAGCTTAAAGAATGTGCTGGGAGCAAGCGTGTTATTCTGCGCGGATTGATCTACGAATGGATCCGGATGGGCCCAGACGATATCCTGGGCAAGGAAAGTGACGACCAGGATCGACGCAATTATCCTGACCGCAAAAGGTAACCTGTGATGGCTCAATTTTGGCAAGACTTCTTCGGCTTTCATCATTCCTATCTATTTTGTTCTCTTAACACACAAAAAGAAAAAGACCAGATTGCCAAGCGTCAATTCTAGGCTATCTGGTCTATAAAAACCTTACATCTTGCCGGGTGAATTCACCCGGCAAAAGCATGGTTTCTCTTCTTAAGACCCTCGACTCCCCCGAGTTAAACTCAAACGGGGATCCTAGAAAATATGTACTGTAATAGTATCATATTAGCTAGGGTGAGTCAAGGAAACATAACTAACTTTTTTATATTTTAATTATTCTTCGCGCTTAAAGAACTTAGTTCGTATCCCGCTGAAATCCTCGATAAATATCCTGCACATATAATTGATGACTTCGCTCACCTCTCTATTATTCTCCGTGCAGAGGGCCTTTATCTTCTCTTCTATCGCCTTACTCGTCCTGCATCCCAAGAATCCATCACACCGTTTTAGTTTCTTCATATATCGCTCGAACCTCCTACTTGTATATCAAATATTATACACGCAATTTATCAAATTTGCAAGAGGAAAGATAATTTTGTTAAACCTTGACCAGGAGCCTGAATAGTACCTGTAAGAAAAGATTTGTATATATCGCCGCTACGATATCGTCGAACATCACACCGAGAGATCCCGTCAACCGCTCCATCCTTCTGGCAGGCGGCGGCTTCAGGATATCGAGGAGACGGAAGATAAAGAACCCGAGGATCACGGAATATGGGCTCATGGGCACGAAGAAAAGGCTAAGAAGCATTCCGCATGCTTCGTCTATCACTATCATCTTTGCATCTTTTCTTTTGTAGATCTTCTCCGCTTCGCCGGAAAACATTATGCCCAGCACGAATAGGAAGAGTATGGAAAAACCATAGAGCAGTTCGTTATTCCTCACGAGGAAATAGATAACCAATCCGCCCAGAGAGCCCATCGTCCCCGGCATGAAGCGGGAATGTCCCAGGTAAAAGAAGCTTGTGATAAATTTAATCCGTCTCTTCATTGGAATAGACCTCCCTATTTTTTACAAGATAAGCTATCCCGCTGGACAAGGTCAAAACAACCGCTATCAACATTATAACGAATATGCCGTCTTTGTAAATGGTTTCGACCTTTGTGTTCCAGAAATTAAAGAGAGCGTGCCCGCCCTCCTTGAATATGAAAAAGAATAGTATTATTATTATTGTCGAGAGCTGCCAAACGGTCTTATGTTTGCCTCCCCCGTCCGCCTGCAGGACCCTGCCCTTTGTGAGGGCCAGTATGCGCAGGCCCGTAACCGCCACTTCTCTGAAGATTATCAGGACAACCATCCATGCCGGTACGATTCCGCGCTCGACAAAGGCCAGGAGTGCGGCCAGGACCAGTATCTTGTCCGCTATCGGATCCATGAGCCGTCCAAAATCCGTTACCTGGTTTATTTTTTTGGCAATATATCCGTCAAGAGCATCGGTCAGCGCCGCAAGCACGAACGCGCACAGCGCGAAGACCTTCGCCGTCACGCCGTTTGTATACAAAAACGCCATAAAGACAAAGGTCAGCGCTATTCTCGAAAGCGTAAGTTTATTCGGAAGGTTCATCCGCGCACCTTCTCTCCGACGAGATCATACTCCAGCGTATCCTTAATCCCGGCTTTATAAATCCCGCCTATTTTTATATCATCACCTGACAGATAGACCGTACCGTCTATCTCCGGCGCGTCAAATTCCGAGCGGCCGATAAATTCGTTGTTCGCTGCGGGAATTTTTTCGTCGATCAATACATCGATGGTTTTGCCTAACCACTTCTTGTTTATACCGCGCGATACGGCCTGCTGTGTCTTCATTATGATATCGAACCGCTCCTGTTTCACCTCTTCCGGCACCTGGCCATCCAATCTGGAGGCCTTCGTCCTATCTTCCTTTGAGTATATAAAAGCGCCTAGACGCTCGAATTTTACATCACGCATAAAAGCGACGAGCTCGCGAAAATCTTTATCCGTCTCTCCCGGGAACCCTGCGATCACCGATGTCCTCAGGGCAAGTCCCGGGATATTTTTCCTAAGCTTTCCTATCAGGGCCGTAATCTCTCTATGCGTAACACGGCGGTTCATCCGCTTAAGGATATTATCGGAGATATGTTGTATCGGCAGGTCGAGATACTTGCATATCCGCGGTTCGTCCCGGATAACCGAGATAAGCTCATCATTGTAATGGGCCGGGTGAGTATACAATATCCTGATCCATTCGACGCTATTCTTAAGCGCGCATATCCGGCGCAAAAGTTCGCCGAAAACGGCCTTGCCGTATCTATCGATGCCGAATAGCGTCGTATCCTGGCCTATCAGGATGATCTCTTTAAGCTTGCCGTCACCCGACAGCCGCCTGACCTCTTCGACCACCGACTTTATTGAACGGCTCCTGAACGCCCCCCGGAGGCGCGATATTATGCAATAGCTGCAGAAATTACTGCAGCCTTCGGCGATCTTTACATAAGCGTAATGCGGGGGTGTAAAGGTAAGCCTCGGAGATCTTTCGTCATAAAGGTAATCCGGGACGGCAGAGACTACGATCCGCCTGCGGCGCATGCCTCTTTTCAGGAGGCCGGGTAATCCAGGGAAATCGCTCGTTCCGATAATAAGATCCGCTTCGCGAAGCTCGTCCGCCAGTTTTGCCTTATATAGCTGCGGAAGGCATCCGCATATTACGAGCTGCTTTAATCTGCCCTCTTTTTTAAGCCGGGCAGCCTCCAGGATCCTTTCGATAGACTCTTCCCTGGCCGACTGTATGAACGCGCACGTATTTATGACGCATATATCCGCATCGCGCAAATCGCCGCATATCCGGAAACCGCCCTTCTTGATGGCTCCTGCCATGATTTCCGAATCGAGCTGATTTCGCGGGCAACCGAGAGAGATTATGCTGACTTTAGACATAAGATTGGACCGGCAAGGCCGTTACAGGATAGCGCATCTTACCTGACCTTTACGCCGTTTGATGTAACTTCTATATTTCTCATGACACCCCTGCCCGGGGAGCCGAGAGATTTGCCGTTTACCGCTATTTCGATTGCCTCCGCCCGGCCGACAAACATATTTATGGTGTTATTGGCCGCGAAGGCCTCTTCCATGCCTTTAGGCAGGACGCGTTTGAATATAATGACACCGTCTTTCTTAAGCTGGACCATAACGGGGTTCCTGACCTTCAATGTCATGGTGAACGGGACGTTCTTCGTAAACGGTTTTTTTTGAGAAGCGGCCCTGGGAGCGGCAGGGTTCTCCCGGGGAGCAGCCTTGGCGTACTTGGAGATGGGCGCTTTTTTCACGGCTTTCGAATTTTTTAAAAACGCGGCGGTCTTGACGCTCACGAATATTACCAGGGATATCGCAAGGAAAAATATTATTACCGACCGTCCTATCCGTACGATCCTGCCAAGATTCGGATACGGCCCGCCGGGTATCTTGCCCATATTAAAATTTATATTCTTACCCTTCAGCTCGGGGTGGATGGTCAGGTACTCTCCGACGAGCGCTTCGTGGTCGAACCCGAGATAACCGGCATATTCTTTTAGGAAGCTCTTTACGTAATTGGGTGTCAGGATATCATCGCACCGGCCGTCTTCCAGCGCCGTCAGGACGGTCGAATGTATATGCGTCTGCTTCTGCACCTGCTCGAGGGTCAGGCCCCGCTTCTCCCTGGCCTGGCGCAGCCGCTCCCCTATATCGGCGATCGTGATCTTCTTATCGTTTCCCTGGACGTTAGCCATTCTTCGTCTGGTATTCCTCTACGGATACAAGTATATCCCTTGGCTTGGAGCCCTGATAAGGCCCTACGAGCCCCTCATCTTCCATCATATCTATGAGACGCGCGGCCCTGGTGTAACCGAGCCCGAGGCGCCGCTGAAGGACGGAAACGGAAGCCTGGCGGGATTCGAGTATAAGCTTCACCGCCTCTTCGTAGACCTCGTCCTTTTCGAACTTCTTGAAACTGGTCTTCTTCTGGACATCCAGGATACCGCTGACATATTCCGGCCCGCGCTGCGCCTTTATGAAACCCGTTATCCTCTCGATCTCTTTATCGCTTATAAGGCTGCACTGCGCTCTCACCGGCTTCGATGCGCCCGGCTCCACGAAGAGCATGTCCCCTCGTCCGAGAAGTTTGTCCGCGCCGTTTATATCGAGCACCGTTCGGGAATCGACCTTGGAAGCGACCTTGAAAGATATCCTCGCCGGGAAATTGGCCTTGATGACGCCGGTAATTACGTCAACGGACGGGCGCTGGGTGGCTATTATAATATGAATACCGACGGCGCGCGAAAGCTGGGCTAGCCTCGTTATGGCGCCCTCAACATCCGCCTGCGCCACCATCATAAGATCGGCCAGCTCATCTATGATTATAACTATATAAGGAAGCTTGCTATTGGGCTCTTTCCCGAATTTTTCATTGTAAAGATCGATATTCCTCACTCCGGACTTCGCGAAGAGTTCATACCGCGAATCCATCTCGCTGACGACCCAATCGAGCGTGCTCGCCACCTTCTTCGCATCCGTCACGACCGGTGACAATAGATGCGGCAGATCGTTAAATACCGCAAGCTCGACCCTTTTTGGATCTATCATAATAAATTTGACCTCTTCCGGAGTCAAATTATAGAGGAGAGTCGTGATTATAGTATTTACGCAGACCGTCTTGCCTGAGCCCGTGGCGCCCGCTATCAAAAGATGCGGCATCGTCGCGAGATCCGCGATCACGGACGCACCGGCGATATCTTTGCCGAGAGCGAGTTTTAATTTCGATTTCGACTCCCTGTGCTCCTTCGAATCGAGGACGTCTTTCAAATATACCAATGAGCTCGAGGAATTCGGGACTTCGAAACCGATCGTGCCCTTACCCGGCACCGGAGCGACGATTCTCACGGACTGGGCCTTCATCGCCAGCGCTATGTTGTCGCTTAAAGACGTTATCCTGTGTATCTTTACCCCCGGCGCCGGCTCCATTTCATATCGCGTTATAACCGGGCCCTTATTTATCTCGACGACCTTCGCTTCGATATCGAAATCCATAAGCGTCTCTTCGAGGATGCGCGCGTTCCCTTCGAGATCGTCCTTGATGCGCCTTGTCTCTATTGGCGGCGGCGTATCGAGCAGGTCAATCCCAGGGAGATTAAATACGCCCGAGCGGCTCGGATCCGTCTTCAATACCTCCTGGACCGGCGTTTGCCCCGAACCTGAGGCGCGGATGCTCGCCGAACGGCTGGGGGTCTCCTTCCTATTTTCCTCAGCCGATACTATCTTTATCGGTTCACGCTCTCTGGGTTTTTCGGGGGCACGCACAGCTGTCTTATCCTCCACCACAGGAAGTTTCATAACCGGCTTTTTGACCGTTAGGTTAACAGCGGCCTTGCCCCTTGACCTTGCGGCAGACGCTGTGCCGGGTAAAAGATCTATCCCGGCAAGGTTCCGCCCTTTGCCTCTTATCCTTGAGAATAGATTGACAAGGAAAGGCAGCAGCAGGAATTCGGTCGCCAGTAATACGGAGAGGAGGAATAGGACGACTATTACAAGGATGGCGCCGCCCCTGCCCAGGTACTTTACAAGAAAATCGGAAAATATCAGGCCGGCGATCCCGCCCAGCGAAAACCTGAATGAATTATCGCCCCGCCCGATCAGTGAAAATATCGAGCTGGAAGCAAGTATAAGAAAGAGTGTCCCGAAGAGCTTGAAAAGAATCTTCTGCGGAGTTATCCCATAGAGCCTGGCGACAGCCCAGCTGACAACAAGAAGCGGTATGACGTACGAGCTCAGCCCCATAAGAAAGAAGAGGGCCGCGCCTATGTATACACCGAAGAGTCCGGCGAAATTCCTGACCGGGACGTTTGGATTAGATGTAAACGCGGACAAATCCTGAAAGCTGAATGTGATCAGGCTGGTAAAGATAAGGATGGCTACAGCGAAGAGTAATATTGCCTGGATCTCGTTCCACCTGGTCTTATCCATAATTAATAGTCGCTCGCAATGCGGTAAATTCGAAATACGAATCTCGTATTTATAGTTTCACCGGCCTGTATGGCCGAAACCTCCGGCGGACCTTACAGTTTCATCCAGGGAATCTCTTATTTCGATCTCGGCCTTTGTAACCTCTTTTATCACCATCTGCGCGACCCTGTCGCCGCGCCGTATCGTAAAAGGGGCCTTGCCGTGATTGATCATTATGAGGCTGAGAAGCCCCCTATAATCGGAATCTATGGTACCGGGCGTATTGACCAGGCTCACGCCGTGTTTCAGCGCCAACCCGCTCCTCGGCCTTATCTCGGCTTCATATCCATGCGGTATGCTTAAATAAATGCCAGACGATATGAGCTTGATCTCGCCTGGCAGTATTACGATTTCTCCTTCTACATCGGCGCATAGATCCATGCCGCTCGCACCGGGTGTAGCATACCGCGGAAGAGGGAGATCCTCGCAACCATCTTTTCTTTTAAGGCCTACCTTGACTGTTTTCAACGTTTAGCCGAAATGCTCAATGTCTAAATTCAAATGACAAATCAATTTCCAAATTTTAATTATAACAGCTATTCTCTCTTACGGCGCGGCGGGCGGTCCCGCTTTTCACGTTCCGCCTTCTCCGCCATTTCCGGGGTCCAATCCGGGTCCGCCTGTCTCTTCGAGAGATTGACCCTGCCCTGATCGTCTATCTCTATGACCTTAACCGTTATCTCGTCGCCGATCTTGACTACTTCTTCTACGGTCTTTACGAATTTATTTGCGAGCTCCGAGACATGGACCAGGCCTTCCTTGCCCGGAAGTATCTCGCAGAACGCGCCGAAATTCATTATCCTTTTGACCTTACCCTTATATATCCTGCCGATTTCCGGCTCTTCGACCATCCCTCTTATCACCGCGACCGCTTTCTCTATGGCCATGCCGTCCGTAGAAGCAACCTGGACAATACCGTCATCATCGATATCGACGGTAACGCTGAACTCCTGGATTATCTTCTTTATATTCTTTCCGCCGGGGCCTATAACTTCGCCGATCTTCGACTGTGGTATCTTGAAGCTCGTGATATGCGGCGCAAATTCCGATATAGCCTCTTTCGGCCTGGAGATGGTGTTCACCATCTTATCCATTATGAACGCGCGGGCCGCCTTGCCGGCATCGAGCGCCTTTTTGATAAGCTCGTGGCTGACACCCTGTATCTTCAGATCCATCTGAAGAGCGGTGATACCGTTCTTTGTGCCGGCGACCTTGAAATCCATGTCCCCGTAATGATCCTCGACGCCGCCTATATCTATCAGCAGTATCTCCTCTTTCCCCTCTTTTACAAGTCCGATCGCTATACCGCTGACCGGCTCTTTTATGGGGACGCCCGCATCCATCAGCGAAAGCGAACTGGCGCATACCGTCGCCATGCTGGACGAACCGTTCGACTCCAATATATCGGAAACCACCCTGACGGTGTATGGGAATTTGTCCTTCGACGGCATGACCGCCTTAAGCGCCCGTTCCGCAAGCGCACCGTGCCCTATTTCGCGTCTTCCGGGCCCTCTCATCGGCCTTGCCTCGCCCACCGAGAACGGCGGGAAATTATAGTGGAGCATAAAGCTCTTTTGCGTCTCGCCCTCGAGCGCATCTATTGTCTGCTCGTCCTGGCTGGTGCCCAGTGTCGTAACCGAAAGCGATTGTGTCTGCCCCCGGGTAAACAGCCCGGAGCCGTGCGTCCTCGGCAGGATCCCGGTCTCGCAGGAAATCTTCCGTATCTCGTCAAATGCCCTGCCGTCGACTCTCTTCCTGTTCTTTACGATAAATTTCCTGATCTCTTCCTCTTCGACTTCGTTCAAGGCGCTCTTGACGTCGGATAAGGAATATTCGGACTCTTCCGTCACGAGTTTTTCGACCAGACCTTTCGAGAGTATGCTCATCGCCTCTTCGCGCTGTTCCTTAGTGCTCATCCTGTTTATCTCATCGAGCCGCGCAACCGACAGGTCCCTCACTTTTTTGATCAGCTCTTCGTCTATAGTGTAAAATTCCACCTGCCTCTTTGACTTACCGACAGCCTTTATCATCTCTTCCTGGATGTCGATTACCTTCTGGAGCTCTTTATGACCCGCTTTAATAGCTTCCGCTATGACATCTTCGCTAAGCTCGTTCGAACCGGACTCGACCATGACTACGGACGAACGCGTCCCGACAACGACGAGATCGAGGTCGCTCGATTCGAGCTGTTGAAATGTCGGATTTATGACGAACTTGCCGTCGATCCTGCCTACCCGTATCGTGCCTATCGGGCCGGCGAACGGGATGTCGGAGATGGAGAGCGCCGTCGACGCGCCTATCATTGCGAGCACATCGGAATCGTTCTCACCATCGCTCGAAATTACCATGGCGACTATCTGGGTCTCGTATATAAATCCTTTCGGGAATAGCGGCCTTATAGGCCTGTCCATCAAACGGGCCGATAATATCTCTTTTTCGGAGGGCCTGCCTTCTCTCTTAAAGAACCCGCCGGGAATTTTTCCGGCCGCGTACGTCTTCTCCTGGTACTCGCACGTCAGCGGAAAAAAGTCGATACCTTCCCTCGGTTCGCCCGAACAGACTGCCGTTACAAGTACGATCGTCCCGCCCAGTTGTACCGTCACCGCGCCATCCGCCTGTTTTGCCATCCTGCCGGTTTCTATAATTAAAACATTTTCGCCTAATTTTGTTTCGAATTTTTTAGTCATTTTATCCTTTGTCTGTTATCCGCCCCGCGGGAACTGCCGGGGGGACTCTATTTCCTGAGGTCAAGCCGCTTTATAAGAGTGTGATATTCTTTTTCGTCGCTTTTCTTAAGGTACTCCAGAAGCCTTCTCCGGACACTTACCATCCTGAGCAGGCCGCGTCTTGAGTGGTGATCGCGCTTGTGGGACTTGAAATGCTCCGAAAGCGAATTTATCCGCTCCGTAAGAAGCGCTATCTGCACACTCGGCGAGCCGGTGTCTTTCTCGTGCTCTTTAAATTTCTCTATCAACTCTTTCTTCTTCTCTTTTACTAATGTCATCTTATATTACCTCGCTTTTTGATCATATTAACACACTTCCCATACTTTGTAAAGCATTTTGTACCGCGCGCATATCTTTCCTTATCTGGGCCGTCAATGCTGCCGCGGATTTGAATCTCACCTCATCCCTTATCTTTTTGATAAAATATACTTCTATATCCTTACCATATAGATTGCCTTTAAAATCGAATAAGTGAACCTCGATGGTGGGTTCCTTGTCACGCGAGCTGTAGAATGTCGGCCTGAAGCCTATATTGAGGGCGCCCCGTATTTTTTTCCCGCCAATACGCGCTATTACAGCATAGACTCCGCGGGGCGGGATCACCTCATGATGCGGATTGATATTGGCAGTCGGGTAACCCAGCCCTTTTGCGAGGCCGGAACCCTTAACTATCGTGCCAAGTACCGAAACGGGCCTTCCGAGAAGTTTTGCCGCTCCGGAGAGTTTGCCATCCGTTATGAATCTACGGATCAGGCTTGAGCTTACAACGCGGCCGCCGCGCTTTACCGGTTTTATGACAGTAACCTTATAGTTGTATGGCTTTGAAAACTTCCGCAAAATTCCAGCGCCGGCATCAGCGTCACGGCCGAAATGAAAATCTCCGCCCATGCGGATCTCTCTAACCCTCAATTTATCCACCAGCACATTCTTCACAAAACTTTCCGGGGACGTCCTCGCAAATGCTCTAGTAAATTTTATTACGACCAGGACCGCCGCGCCGAGCGCCGCGATGAGCCGCGCGCGGTGCCGTAAAGATATGAGACTGGGAGCATTATCGGACAGCCTTAAAACCCGGGCCGGATGGGGATCAAAAGTTATGACAACGTTCGCCAGGCGCGCCTTATCCGCGGCGGCCGCGGCTTCTTTTATTATCTTTTTATGCCCCGTATGAACTCCGTCGAAGACCCCTATCGTTATGACAGAGCCTTTTGGCTGCCGCTTCAAATATCGCAAACCATGTATAATCTTCAATTGACTATCTTCTCCAGGCCGGCCGCATTCATCTTTCTCAGTTCTTCCAGCGGTAACGACTTATCTATCGTGAATTGCCCCGATCTCGTCCTGACAAGACGGCTCATATAAGCCCCGCAGTCAAGGTCTTTGCCGATGTCGTCGCAAAGTTGGCGCACATAAGTCCCCTTCGAGCACGTAAGCCTGAAAGAAACTTCCGGGAGATCCACTCTGAGCACTTCCATGCTCTTTATTATTATTTTCCGGGGTGGAACCTCCACCTTTAAGCCTTTCCTGGCGAGTTCATAAAGTTTGCGTCCCTCTACTTTGACGGCCGAGTAATGCGGAGGGGTCTGTTCCGTAGGGCCCAGATATTTTTCGAATGCGGTCCTTATTTCGTCCGCGGTAAAATCCACAACCTTGCCGGAGGGTGTTACTTTGCCCCACGCGTCACATGTATCGGATGACGCGCCAAGGACGAGCGAGCCCTCATAATCTTTCTCCTCGGACATGAACTGGTTAGATAATTTCGTATAGCTGCCCAGAAGGATGACCAGGACCCCTGTTGCCATCGGGTCGAGCGTGCCGGCATGGCCGACTTTCTTAATGCGGAAACGCCGCCGGATAAGATCGACGACGTCGTGGCTCGTCATCCCCTGCGGCTTATTTACTATTAATACTCCATCCATAGTTCGGATTTTTTCGTTATTCGGTCTAATGCGATGTGTCTCTGTGGTTCGCCACATCACATTTCCACCCCGGGGTGGAAACAGCGCGGCTATCCGGCGGAAATAAGCGAAATTTACTTCCCGCGCAAGGCCTCTTCGATCCTATCAAGGACTTTTTTCTCAACGTCGGGCAGGCTCCCCTCGACGATGCATCCGGAGGCCTTTACGTGGCCGCCGCCGTTGAAGAACGACGCTATTTTATTAACGTCCACATCGCCTTTGGACCGGAAACTCACGTTCACTTTGTCGCCTGCATCCTCTTTGAATATCACCGCAACTCTCGCTTTATCGATCGATCGCGCGTAGTTGACGAAACCTTCCGATTTGACGAGATCGGCGCCGGTCTCCTTGAGCATTTTCTTAGTTATCTCCAGATATGCCACGTCGCCCGTCTTATTCACCCTGATCGTGGATAGGACACGGCTCAATAATTTTATGTCCGCAACGGAGCGCCTTTCATAGACGCTTTCGGAGACGCGCGCAGGATCGATGCCGTAGCCGAGCAGTTCTCCCGCTATCTCGTGAGTAACGCTCGAGGTGTTGTCATAATTGAACGAGCCCGTATCGGTAAGTATGGCGATATACAGGACGAGCGCGGTCTCTTTGGTCAATTTTATCCCCATCTCTTTATATATCTTATAGACCATCTCCCCGGCCGAACTGGCGTTGGGGTCGACCCAGTTGACACCGCCGAATTTTTCATTGGAGATGTGGTGGTCGACATTTATGATAAATTTATCCTTCGTAATAAGGTCACGCACCTTGCCTATCCTCTTCATGGTCGGGCAGTCAAGGATAACCGCCGCGTCAAAATCCCGCGTAAGGGCCAGGTCGCTCGATACCTCGTCGGCCTTCGGTAAAAATTTATAATGATCCGGCACGGGATCGTTGTCGACTATGATCGATTTCTTGCCAAGGCTATCGAGAAGCGCCTTCATGCCAAGCTGGCTTCCTAAAGAATCGCCTTCGAGATTAACGTGGGCGGTAATCAGGAATTTGTCGTACCTATTTATCGCCTCTATTACCTGTTTCATCTTTTCGCTCCTTTTTTATCTTATCGAGGATGTCATATATATGCTTGGTGTGCTCCAGCGACTCGTCTATGACAAATGCCACTTCGGGCATAAACCTTAACTTTATCCTGTCCGAGAGCAGGCCCTTTATATAGCCTTTGGCGTTATTCAACCCTTTAAGCGCCAATTTCTTATCTTTCTCCTCACCCAGAACGCTGAAGTATACCCTGGAATACCTCAGGTCTTTCGTCAACTCGACTTTAGTAATAGTTATGAAACCGAGCCGCGGATCCTTCATCTCGCCCTGGACGATCCTGGATATCTCCTGCCGTAACGCTTCCTGAACCCTCTCGGACCTCTGTGATGACATATTATCCTCTCTAGCAACGTGTAACAAATAGCGTATAGTATCGCCACTCCGCTATTCACTATGCGCTTACATTACCTTCTTTACCAGCCGCGCGGCATAGGCAAGCTCTCGTGCGCGTGTACCGACTTTGCCGTCCAGTTTGGCCAGCAAAACTTTATCGAGAATGGTTTTATACTGCGGGCACGGCTTTAAACCCATCTTCTTGATGTCCTCGCCCTTTATCGCCACTCTTGCGCCGTTAAACTTGCGGAAGAAGTCTTCGATCCGGCCCCTCACCTTCCCGGATTCGGTTTTTGCCATTATAAATAGTATCGCCTCGAATGAAAGAGGTTCCAGAAGTTTGAATATACGGCTGGGCGGCAGAGCCCGTTTAGCGCCGAGAACCCTCACGACCTTATCGGCGCTCTCTTTGGCCGACAACAACCTTATCTTTTCTGACCGCCTGAATACGAATTTACCGCAGATCGAGGAGACATCATTATAACTCAAACGGTCGAATAACGCCATAAGATAGATGAGCCACCTTTCGGCGGCGCGTTTTTTGAATGTCGAGCCTTCGAACCAATCACAAATCATGCTCACCGCACCGTACAGCCGCGCGGCGGACTTATCGAATTTTATCTTCGAGTGGAGGAACCTGAGCTCGTCTAGCTCGGCCATGCGCCTGATGGCCTTATACGGGTCCTCCTCTTTCAGGATCAGGACCACCTCGTCGCGTATCCTCTGCGGCTCGACTTTCTTGAACATCTCTTTTTTGATAGCAAATTTTATGAGGTCCTCCGTGTGGCCGTCTATCGCAAAACCGAATCTCTGCTCGAACCGCACCGCCCTGAATATGCGCGTCGGATCATCGATGAAGCTTTCGTCGTGCATCACCTTTATAACCCCCCTGGCAAGGTCGCGCTCTCCTCCGAAGAAATCTATCAGCTGTCCAAAACTCTCCTTATTCAGGCTGACCGCCATGGCGTTTATGGTAAAGTCCCTCCTTATAAGATCGTCTTTCAATGAACTGAATTCAACCGTAGGCAGCGCCGCCGGTCTTTCATAAACTTCCCTCCTTGCGGCAGCCAGATCTATCTTCAACCGCTCTCCGGTAATTATCGAACAGGTCCCGAACCTTCTATGTTCGACAAGCGTTGCGCCCAGCTCTTTCGCCAATTCCCTGCCAAGTTCGATGGCCTTCCCTTCCACGACTATATCCAGGTCGAGATTCTTCGCGCCCAGGATGAGATCGCGGACCAGTCCTCCGACAATAAAAGAGGTATGGCCTTTTGCCTTGGCGGCATTGCCGATATGCCGCAAAAGGCGCATAATATTCTTCGGCAGCAGGAGTTCCATCTTCTTCGAAAGATTCAAGGTCACTCTCTTTACGGCATGATGCGGCCGCAGGAAGAGCCCCCGGTGAATACTCTTTAAGATATCGGTCCGGCGTATGATGCCCAACACCTTTTTCTCTTTTACAACCGGAAGGACGCCTATATTTTCTTCGAGGATCATCTTCTGTATCAGGTGCAGGGGCGTCTTCGGCTTGACGACAGTAATCCGCCGCGACATATATCCTTTTAGCCTCGAGTGCCCAAAACCGCGTTTTATAGCCTTGTTTATACCGTCGGAAGTTATTATCCCCACTATCCTGCCGCCTTTGACGACCGGCATGCCGTCGATCCGGCGCCTGTCGAAGAGCCGCCTTGCTGCGTCTATCGTTTTGTTTACGCTCAAGCCCCGGACGTCTTTCGACATCATGTCTTCCGCATACACCGCAACTTTGATGCCGGACTTCAGGAGATCAACAAGCTTGCGCCTTATCGACGCGCTATCCTTGCCGCGGATCTTCGCGCTGGCGGCGCCCGGATGGCCGCCGCCGCCGAAATGGCCCAATACCTTATTGACATCTACGCCGGGTATCCTGCTCCTTCCTATGACATCTATCCTGCCCTTCGGCGATCTTATCAACACGAAGAGAACATTGATGTTTTCGATATCCATAAGCTTGTGGAGGAGCTCCCCGAAATCGCTCACGTAACTTTCGCTGTCTATTTCGATAATAGATACGGAAACGCCTTTTATGGAGACTCTTTCGGTCGAATTAATGAGCCTGGTAAGGAGCGGGAGAGCCTCCTGGCTCACCTCCCTGTTAAGGTAGCTCGATACCGCCGGCAGGTTCGCGCCCTGCGACAGGAGAAAGCTCACCATGTCCACATCGAGCCGCGTCGTCGCCCGGTAGGTAAGCGAGCCCGTCTCCTCGTAAATCCCGAGGAGCATTATGGTGGCCTCGAGATACGATAATTTTATCTTCTTCTTTCTGATTATATCGGCAAGGATCGTGACTGTGGCGCCGACTTCCTCATAGACATCTTTGTCGGCCACTATATCGCCCTTCATCCTAGGGTGATGGTCGTATATGTGAACCTCCGCATCTTTATCGACGAGCTCCGCGGCGATGCCGATGCGCGAGGCATGGCGCGTATCGACGAGGATGAGCCTGTCGACATCGTCGAGCCGGCACTCCCGTTCGCTTTCGACGGCAACGAGCTCCTTGGCGAGCGCGAGGAACTCGCGCACGGCCTCCTCCTGTGAGCCGGGCAAGAGCAGACGCGAGTCTGGGTAGAGCTTCTTCGCCGCCACGAGCGATCCCAGGGCGTCAAAATCGGCGTTAATGTGTGTTGTGATTAAGTCCATAGGCTCTCTTCAGAAAATTTTTCGCTAAACCATAAGAATGTGCTGTGTCGAGTAGTTCGCGGAAACCATCGGCGTTGTACCTCGCGGGACGCGAATTTTTTGACCATGCAAAAAATTCGCTCCGTAAAAGTTCTCGTACGCTGCCTCGAACTTTTAAGGCCCTGCTCGGCACAAACGCCTCGGTTTCCAACTACGATCGCCACATCACATTCTTACTACTAGACTCGAAAAATTTTCCCCCTCAAACTAGTACTAATGCCCGCTAAAATCCAAGGTGGTATTTAAAAATTATTTATTACTGTTTCAACGATATCTTTAAATATTTTGATATCTGAAATATTCCGCGGATGGAAAAATATTATATCACTTTTTTCCACATAAGAATGTGTATATGTTGGTTCATAAACACCTATTTTATCCATATCGTTCAAAATAATGTTTCTCTTGTCTAAATCTTTGGTCTTGAAAAAGTCATTCCATAACTTTCGATGTTTTTCTGTTTCAGCATCATTCATTATGGAAGGGATAATATAAGGCGGAATACGATGAGCTATCGGATCTCGAAAATTTGTCAAATTCTTGTGCCAATCTTTATAGTCATCGCATTTTTTTATAATTGTTTCGTTCGAATATCGTTGAAATTCTTTATTAAACAAATTTATATTTCTTTTAAACCTCTTTTCATCTTCTTTTTCACACACGCCCTTCTCATAAAACAAAATCCAAGCCAAATTATTAATTCCACCACTTATATTCATAAGAAAAGCATGTAAAAATATATCTAAATCATACTTCTCCTCCATTTTCAAATGCTCAGTTCTTTGCGGAGGAGAAATATTAAGGAACTGCTCTAAGCATCTTGTTAATAAAAACATTCTTCTCGTTAGTCCATGCCTGCAATGATCGATAGCTTTAGCGTGTTTTAATGACTGACAGAACGTTGCTGTTTCTGAAATTAACTTTCTTACATCAGAGGCGGCTAGAATGTATTCTTCCGTTAATTCTCGTTTTTGGTTATCAGTCATCATTGTATTTTTACTCCGCCTTGATGTAAACAATCGGTGAAATTTTTCGTTCCTCAGATGGCGGGAACTTTTTGTGGCCGCGTTAAAGCGGCGTTTACTGTTTCTTCAGTTAAATTTTCCGATATGCGAGAATGTGATGTGGCGATGTGGTGAGCTAAGGCGTTAAAATTTCGAGGCAGCGTACGAGAAATTTTACCGAGCGAAATTTTCACATGGCTGAAAATTTCGCGTCCTAAGCGAGCCACATTGACACAACACATTCCTATGTTGCATCGAAAAATTTTCCCCTCGGCCATAGGCCTCGGGATATTGCAAACTGACGGCAGAATCGTCTTACGCCCGCGGATGGAATTGTTTGTGTATTAATTTTAACCGCGTCTTATCGACGTGCGTATAGATCTGCGTCGTCGCGATATCGGAATGGCCCAGCATCTCCTGCACGACCCTCAAATCCGCGCCCTTCTCCAGAAGGTGCGTCGCAAAACTGTGCCTGAGGGTATGCGGCGTAATCTCTTTCTTTATCCGCGCGAGTTTCGTGTACCGTTTTATCATCTTCCAGAAAGACTGGCGCGATATCTTCCTGCCGAGCCGCGAAATGAAGAGGTGCGGGTCCTCTTTACCTTTAAGCATCGCAGGCCTGACCTTCTCCAGATATCGCGCTATAGCCTCTTTAGCCTTCCTGCCTATGGGTACGATCCGCTCTTTGTCGCCCTTGCCCCTGCACTTTACAAAACCCACATCGAGATTAACGCCTTCTTTAGGGATATCGACTATCTCCGAAACCCTCATTCCCGAGGCATACATAAGTTCGAGCACAGCCCTGTCCCGTATCCCCACATTGTCTTTTAAGTCCGGCATGCCGAGCAGTTTATCGACTTCATCGATATTAAGGACATCCGGCAGGCCCCTTATAAGTCTCGGGGACTCTATCACGCCCGAGACATCCTCTTTCGCAAGGTGCTCCTGCACAAGGAACCTGTAGAACATCTTTATGGCTACCAGAGCGCGCGATATCGAATTACTGCCTATCCCTTTATCTTTAAGATAAAGAAGGTAGCTCATCACGTCCTGCCGCCTTATCCTGCCGATATCTTTTATCCCTACGGCACTCATACGGCCGGCAAAACGGCGAAGGTCTGCCCCATAGGCCGCTATCGTATTCTTGCTAAGGCCCTTTTCGACCGTAAGATAATTCAGAAACTCTTCGATCAAATGCTCCATATACCTATCCTGCCGGGTAAGATTCTTTTTATCAGTTCAGAAATGGGTTCGACCTCTTCTCCTCGCCTATCGTCGACGGATCGCCGTGGCCGGGATAGATAACGGTATCGTCGGGAAGCGTAAAGAGCCTATTTTTTATCGAATCGAATAGCGCCCGCTCGTCGCCATAATCGAAATCAGTCCTGCCCACGCTCATATTGAATAACGTATCGCCGGTAAAGACGATCCCGCCGGCGCTTAAAGAGATCGACCCCGGCGTGTGGCCCGGAGTATGCATAACGATCAACCGGATCTTCCCGAGATCGATCCGGTCGCCGTCCTCAAGCAGCCTTGAAGCCTCGGGAGATCTTATGCAGAAGAAGAAAACGCGCGACATGTTCTTGCCGGGATCCGTCAAAAAATCTTTGTCAAGCCTGTGGATATAGATAGGGACGTTGAAATTCCCGTTAGAACCGATGTGATCGCCATGTCCGTGTGTATTGATTATGAACTTCAGGCTGAAACCGCTCTTGGCTATATATGCTTTTATCCGCCCGTGGTCCGCGCCCGGGTCTATCAGGCAGGCGTCTTTTGTGGATTTATCGGCCAACAGGTAGCTATTTACGGCAAGCGGCCCCACGATAAAGGTCTTTAATAAAATATCGGGATCATTTCTGGGATTCAATGCCGGCCCCTTCCGCCATAGTCAATTTTGGAGGCTCCTCTTCTTCCATTGTCTTCCTGAGAGAATCCTTAACTTTATCGTACGCGAACTCCCTCCTGATAACACGCTCCTCCCGCTCGAATGTCATTCTCAGACTATCTCTGTTAGCAAAGGTAAGCTGGCTCCTCAATATGACATTACGCGCCTCCTCCATCCTCCCTATATGGCGCTCCAGCTCCTCCGCTTTCGACGGTATGAGGATATTCCGCATATCTTTAAGCTGTCCGATAGCCTCCTCAACGCATCTCTTATCTTTCTTGCTGTTTTGCCCGAAGACCTGTATAAGCTCCGCCTGCCATGACTGCCAGTATGAGTAATGTTTCTTATAAAGTTCCGCAGGAGGTCTGACCGGATATTTTTTGATCTGGTAGATGCGCGGCGCCTTGACCACCTTTTTTTTGCGCGTGAATTTTCGCTGGACCGCATCGCATCCGGTAAGGCTTAAGACTAGAACAACCGCAAGCAACACATGAAACCGTCTTTCCATAGGATTCCCCTCTTATCAAATCCGAGATCTGAACGTCGAAATTCCAAGCAAATTCAAAATTCGAATTTGGATCCCGCTTTAACAAATTACTTAAGCAGTTTTTTAAACTCTTCCTCGCCGATAACCCTGACACCCAACGCCCTGGCTTTGTCCAGTTTCGAACCGGGCTCCCCGCCCGCTACGACAAAGTCCGTATTTTTGCTCACACTCGATGAAGGATTCCCTCCCGCAAGCCTTACCGCCTCCTCCGCCCCGGATCTCGAAAAAGACCTTAACGTCCCGGTTACTACAACGGTCTTGCCGGTAAACGGCCCGGCAAAGCGCTTTCTGGCCGGGGACTGGATCATTTTGAGTCCGGCGTCCTTCAATTTCTTCAAAATTTTAAGGTTCTCTTTACTCTGGAAAAAATTGTAAACGGACTCTGCCATGACCGGCCCCATCTCCGGGACATTTGCCAGTTCTTCCGGTGAAGCGTTCTGTAATTTTTCAATCGAACCAAAATGGTCTGCAAGGACCCATGCGGTACGCTCGCCAACGTGGCGTACACCGAGACCGTAGATGAGACGGTTCAGATCGCGCGCCTTACTCTTTCCTATCGCGTCTATGAGATTTGCCGCGCTCTTCTCCGCCATCCTTTCGAGTTTTACCGTATCGTCAAATTTAAGATAATATATATCGCCATAATCTTTGATCAGCGCTTTATCCACAAGCTGATCGACTATCGCCTCTCCCATACCTTCGATATCCATCGCGTCTCTCGACGCAAAATGGAGCACCTTCTCCTTTATCTGCGCGGAGCATCCGGCATTCTCGCAGCGGAGCACAACTTCTTCCTGCGCCCGGACGAGTTTCGCGCCGCAGGCGGGGCATTGCGCCGGGATCACAAATGCCCGCTCGGCACCTGTCCTCTTATCTTTTGCCACGCTGATAACCTTAGGAATAATCTCGCCGGACTTTTCGACATAGACCTTGTCGCCTATCTTCACATCGAGCCGCTCGATCTCGTCAAAATTATGGAGGCTCGCCCTGGAGACCGTCGTCCCCGCCAGATGCACCGGCTCCAACACCGCCACAGGCGTAATTGCGCCCGTCCTGCCAACGCCGACTATTATATCCTTCACAACGGTCAGCGCCCGCTCGGCGGGAAATTTGTACGCGATCGCCCATCGCGGGCTCTTTGCCGTCGCGCCCAGGCGTTTTTGCTGGCCCAGGTCGTTAACTTTCAGCACCATCCCGTCGATCTCGAATTCCAGTTTATCCCTCTTATCCTCAAAAGAACTGCAATAAGCGATAACCTTCTCGATCGTCGCGCATACCTTATGGTGCGGATTTATCCTGAAGCCGGCCTCTTTAAGATATTCCAGCATCCCGGCATGCGTCCTGAAGTCGATCCCTTCATAATAACCTACGCCCCAGACGAAGATATCGAGACCGCGCAGGGCCGTTATCTTCGGATCGAGCAATTTCAACGAACCGGCCGCGGCGTTCCTGGGATTCGCGAACGGTTCCTCGCCGGAGCGCTCTCGTTCTACATTAAGCCTTTCGAGAGCCTTTCGCGTCATGTAAACTTCGCCGCGGATCTCGATCGTCCCCGGAGGCTTCCCGGCCCCGTCCTTAAAGACCAGCGGGATGGAACGGATCGTCCGTAAATTATTCGATACATCGTCGCCCTCCACGCCGTCTCCGCGCGTCGAACCCTGGACCCATTTCCCGTTCCTATAAAGTAGCGATGCGCTCACTCCGTCGAATTTCAGTTCAACCACATATTCGATTTTTTCGCCCGCCAGATTTTTCCTGACGCGGCCGTCGAATTCCCGTATCTCATCGGATGAATACGTGTTATCGAGGCTCATCATCGGCACGAGATGCTTCACCGCAGGGAATTCTTTCACGGGTTGGCCGCCGACACGCTGGGTAGGCGAATCGGGCGTCACGAGCCCGGGCGTTGCCGCTTCCAGGTCCTTCAGGCGGCGATAGAGCCTGTCATATTCCTGATCCGTAATTTCAGGTTTGTCTTCGACATAGTAGAGATGGTCATGCCTCCTTATCTCTTTTCTTAAGGCTTCGATCTCTCTGCGCGTCTTGTTTGCAGTCATAAGAAAACCTTAGCGTCCCTTGGCAAGTCTCGCGGCGAGCCATTCCGGCAAGCCTGCGGACAAAATTTTCTGCTGAGCCTTTTCGATATTATAGGCGACCCGTTTGATCTCCACAACACCTTCATCCGCATTATATACCGCATAGGATGAGCGCGGGTCACCGTCGCGCGGCTGGCCGACACTGCCGATATTAACAACGTACTTTTTTCCGTCTTCTATACGCACCGACGCACCTTCGACCCGGCCGGAAACCTGCCCATCGTGATAGAAGATACCGGCGATGTGCGAATGCCCGACAACACACAACGCTGTCCTGGAAATATGAAAAGTATTGCCGGCATCTTTTGCCTCGAAGATGTAATGAAATTCCTGGGGCCCGTCCAGAGAGCCGTGCACCAGGGTAATATTATCATCGGACCAAGTCAGCTCAAAACTCTTCAAATAATCGGTTTCCGGCTGGCCGATCACGCCTCTGGTCCAGGCTATAGCGCAGCGCGCCTCCTCATTGAAATACTCCAGGTCCAATAGCCCCAGCGTACCCCAATCGTGATTTCCGGCTATCACCGCTTTAGGTTTAAGCGCTTTTATTATCTCTACGCACTCTTTGGGATTTGCGCCGTAGCCGACTATATCGCCGATACACATGTACGCATCGAGACGCTCTTTGGCAGCTGAGGCCAAAACAGCATCAAGCGCCTCGAGATTAGCGTGTATATCCGATATCAGGCCGTATCGCATAGTCAGAACCTTACATCAAAACCGCTGAATTCGCCGGTAAACCCATTCCATTCCATATCGACGTCGCGGATATAGCCCTTAAACATCTCGTCCATCTTGCGGATAAATGTTTGCAGGTCCGCGTCAGGGCCTTCGCAAACTATCTCTACCCGGCCGTCGGATATATTTCGCACCCACCCGGTCAATTTCAAAGAGTCCGCTGTCCTCTCGGCCATATATCTGAAACCCACACCCTGGACCGATCCGGAATAGTATAGATGGAGATGTTTATTGGTAAGAGTTTTCTTGGGCATAAGAACACATTCCTGCGAAGCCGTACCTCGGTTTAACCCGAGAACGGCGAAGCAGAATGGTCGGGGCGAGCGGATTTGAACCGCTGACCTCTTGGTCCCGAACCAAGCGCGCTAGCCAGCTGCGCTACGCCCCGAAGAATTTGAACATTGTTGCAACCTAAAAAATTTCTACTACATCGGGATTTTCCCGCCCGGAGGATAGCTCAAGGCTGGGGAACCCACGACCTTTTGGTCCCGAATGTATCATTATATATTTAGCCTCACTATATTATCATATTACGAAATTATGAGCAAACACAAAATCCTTCGGCAAACGCAGGATTCTATCCTGATTTTTATCGAAAATAAAAAGCCCCGGGATTTTTGTTCCCGGGGCCTCAATAATCCGCCAATATCCGGCTTCTACCAATTTTGCTCTTCGAAGAAAAATTCAGGATCCCGCATTATGGGCACATAATCCTTAGGTATAGGAAAAGGAAACGTCAATACCTCGTACGCGCCCGCAGCCAGCCTGACAACGGTCATCCCTGTACCTTTCAGAATGCCCCACGTGAGACTTGCCATAGGACCATCTGTCTCGTTTACCCTGGAAACATGCAAGGGCACTTCGCAAATACAGGTGCCCATATTACACAACCCGCGGCCCAGCTTCTTTATCGGGTCATCGCAATACCCCTGAGTCGTAAACGCAACCGCAAATAAAAATATTACCAATCCGATCAGAGCGACTCTCTTTGTCATCCTCATCCTCCTGTTGGATAAAATATATCACGAAAGCACACCCCCGTCAAATCTTTCACCCGTGAAATTTTTACGTAGTCCTGCAGGACAGCTACCGGCAATCGCCCTTTCGTACGAAAAATTTACTAAAACCCCATTTGTTTGAGGAATTGTTCGGTGACGCCGCCGCGGCGCTTATCCAGTTCCCGGAACCGGCTCAAGTATTTACCGACGATGTCGAATTCTATGTTTACCTTATCCCGGGCGCGCCTTTTCGACAGGTTCGTCATCTTCATGGTATGTGGTATTATATAGACCTTGAAACCGCCATCCCCGGCCTCTCCAACCGTCAGGCTTATGCCATCGAGCGCAACGGATCCCTTTTCGACCACCAGATGGCTGAATTCCGGCGGAAATCCCACTTCTATGATAAATTCTCCCCCTGCTCTTTCTATCCGTTTTATTACGCCCGCGCAATCTACGTGACCCAGGACGAAATGTCCGCCAAGCGGACCGCCCGCCTTTACCGAATCTTCCAGGTTCACGCTCTCACCCTTAGCTATTGCCGCGAGGGCTGTCCTGCGGACGGTCTCTTCCATTACATCGAATCTTAAAAGTTCCCGCTCTTTTTCGACGAGTGTCAGGCAGGACCCGTTAACCGATATACTATCTCCCGTCACGGCGTCCCGCGAAATTATTTCCGAAGAAACTTCCAGCCTGCGCACGCCGCCCGACCTTGTAAAACTACGCACAACTCCCAACTCTTTTACAAGTCCCGTGAACATTCTGCTACGCCCTTCTGAAGCAGGCCATTATCCCGCCTCTGCTTCTATCAAGATATCTCTCTTGAATTTCCGTATCCGTGTAAACCGTTTCAAGATAAGCGCCTCGCTCATCTTTTTTATCCCCGCCCCCTCTACCGGCGTTACCGCGTGCCTGCCGCCTATTATCTTCGGGGCGATGAAAAAAAGAAACTCATCGACGAGCCTCTTTTCGACAAGGCTCGAAACAAGCTCGCCGCCGCCCTCTACCAGGACATGCATGATACCCATCTCCCCCAGCCTACTCAACAGGTCCTTAAGATCGACCTTGCCGGCATCGGCCCTGACCGTCAGGACGTCCTTTCTTCCGGCGGAGCGTTTCGTCGTCGCTATGTAAACGGGTGAAATATCCGTCATGGAAAAGATCCTGGCTTTCGGCGGGGTTTTAAGATGGGTATCGACTATCACCCTGGCAGGCTGTCTTCTTTTCGAAACTTTACTAAGGAGCATGGGATCATCTTTTATGACCGTATTCACACCCACCATGACAGCATCGACTTTTGCGCGAAAACTATGGACGAATCTTCGCGAATCGCTATCTGTGATCCACCTGGAATCGCCCGTCCGCGTCGCTATCTTCCCGTCGATGGACTCCGCCATCTTGACGGTTACATAAGGCATGCGGGTCGTTACAAATTTTATGAAGGGTTTATTTAACTGCCTCGCCTTGTCATCCAGGATCCCGACAACGGTCTTTATCCCTGCGCTCTTTAGCCGCCTGATCCCCCGCCCGTTATTGACCGGGTTAGGATCCTTCATACCGATGACCGCTCTTCTTATACCGGCATCGATAATAGCGGTCGTGCAGGGCGGTGTCCTGCCAAAATGGTCGCATGGTTCCAGCGTTACATATAGAGCGGCGCCCTTTGCCTTCGCCCCGGCATCTTTTAAAGCGTTAATCTCGGCATGAGGCAGGCCGCAGGCCCTGTGATACCCTTTTCCGACGACCCGGCCATTCCTTACAATTACCGCTCCTACGGTGGGATTGGGGCTTGTAAACCCGCGGCCCTTTCTTGCGAGACTAAGCGCCATTCGCATATATCTTTCATCCACGCCCATGACGTATCTCTTCCGCTTTTGCTTTAAGTTTTTCCACAAGATCATACGGCACCCTTACCATGCCTATGAGCACCCTTCCCTTCCCCAGGCCGTGGCAATCGGAACCGCCCGTAGCAGCCAACCCATGTTCCAGGGCAAGCTCTTCATAATGTTTAACGGTATTCGACTTATGATCCGTATGATAGACTTCTATGCCCCGCAGGCCGTATCCTATCAGCTCCGGGATATATTCATCTTTGTTCATAATGCCAGGGTGGGCCAGCACCGGCACGCCCCCGGCCTTCAGCAGCATCTCTATAGCTTCGCGGGGAGAAAATTTTACATGAGGCACATAGCATGGTTTTTGAAAACCTATATACCTGGCGAAGACGTCCCTTAATGTCCTGACTTTCCCGGTTTTGATAATTGCCTTGGCAAGATGGAGCCTGCCCACCGTGCCGTTACCGGCAATCTTAAAGACATCCTCAGCCTTTACGTTTATGCCCGCACTGTTCAGTTTTTCGACCATCTTATTGATGCGGTCTACCCGGGCCTCGCGCATATCCTGCAATTTCTTAAGGAACCATCCTGCGCCCGTATCCACAAAATATCCCAGGATGTGGACTTCGGCATCGTCTTTCTCTACAGTAAGCTCGATACCCGGTATCACTTCGACGCCGAGCGGCGCGGCCGCCGCGGCGCAAGGTTCGATACCGTACACGCTATCGTGATCGCATATCGCTACCGCCGACAGCCCTCTTTCCGCGGCAACCACGGCGACCTCCTCGGGAGAGAAGGTGGAATCGGAAAAATTGGTATGTATGTGCAGATCTGCGTATTTCATGGTTTTGTTTTTGCCGCGATATCTTTGTTTATCTTATCGAGAATACCGTTAACGAACTTTCCGGACTCGCTGTCGCCGTACCGTTTCGCTATGTCTATCGCCTCGTTTATCGTTACCTTAGGAGGTATCTCCGCGATAAATAAAAGTTCATAGGCGGCAAACCTGAGTATGTTTCGGTCGATCACGGCCATCCTCTCGAGATGCCAGTTGGTAGCAACGCCAGAGATGATCTTGTCGATCTCTTTTAATTTGTTCGCGGTACCCAAAACAAGCGAATTCGCAAATGCCCTGACTTCGGCATCCTTATCTTCTTCACCCTTCCAATATCTATCGATACACTCCTTCGGCTCGTCGCCGGTAATATCGACTGCATACAATATCTTCAGGGCAATCTCTCTTGCTTTCGTCCGTTTCCTCATATAGTTCCCTTAGATTGACTTTAGTGGATAGTGCATAGGAAAAACAAAAATCGGTTTTCCTTTACCTATACCCTATCTACTATACCCTACCCTAAAAATTACAATTTTCCGTACAAATTCGCCATTTCGATCGCGGAGATCGCGGCGTCACGGCCTTTATTACCGTCTTTGGTCCCTGCGCGCTCTATAGCCTGTTCAAGATTATCCGCCGTAATGATCCCGAATATGCACGGCACTCCGGTATCAAGAGAGACCTTCGCCACACCCTTGGCGGCCTCGCTCGCGACAAACTCAAAATGCGGGGTCGCGCCTCTTATGACCGTTCCGAGGCAGATTACACCGTCGTACTTCTTCGACTTTGCAAGCTTCAATGCCGTTAGCGGTATCTCGAATGCTCCCGGGACCCATACGACATCCTGATGCGACTCCTGCGCGCCATGCCTGGCCAGCGTGTCGAGGCTTCCCTCGAGGAGTTTTGTCGATATGAACTCATTAAAACGCGATATCACTATCGCGAATTTCCTGCCCTTAGCGGATAGATCCGCTTTTATTACATTTGCCATTGCATTATCCTCCCTTAAATTACGCGTTAGTGTATAGTGGATAGTGTATAGGGAAAATAAGAAGGCTTCGTTTTCTCTTTCTACTATCTACTATTCACTTTCTACGGTTATATTGCGATTTCGTGCCCCATCTTCTCCTTCTTCGTCCGAAGATATCTCCTGTTCGCCCTATTCGGCCGAATAGCCAGCGGCACACGCTCTGTCACCTGTAACCCATAACCTTCCAGCCCGATGATCTTTTTGGGGTTGTTCGTCAGGAGCCGTATCCGCTTCAATCCTAAATCAGCCAGGATCTGCGCGCCTATGCCATAATCCCTCAGGTCGGGCTCAAAACCGAGAGCCTTATTCGCCTCGACGGTATCAAGCCCCTTATCCTGGAGCTCATACGCCCTGAGCTTATTCGCAAGCCCGATGCCCCTGCCCTCCTGCCTCATATATAGTACAACGCCGCTCTTGGCTCTTCCGATAAGCTTCATCGCCGCGCGGAGCTGCTCGCCGCAATCGCACCTCTTCGATCCGAAGACGTCTCCGGTTAGGCATTCGGAATGGACCCTGACAAGACTATCGTTCCTGTCCGGCGAGCCCCTAACAAGCGCTATATGATGATACTTATCGGTAACGGACTCGTAGACGAATACGCGGAAATTACCGTAAGACGTAGGTATCTTCGTACGCGCCACCACCTTCACAAGCCGTTCCGACCTTCTTCTATATTCTATCAGGCTCGCTATGGTGCATATCTTAAGCTGATGCCTTGCGGAAAATTCCACAAGATCCCGCAGACGCGCCATCGAGCCGTCATCTTTCATTATTTCACATATAACGCCAACCGGACGGAGACCCGACAGCTTCAACAGGTCGACACAGGCTTCCGTATGGCCCGCCCTCACCAGAACGCCGCCCGCGTTCGCGCGCAACGGAAATATATGGCCGGGCTTAATAAGGTCGGCGGGTTTAGATTTCGTGCCGGCAAGAATATTTATCGTCCGCGCCCTGTCATTGGCCGAAATGCCTGTCGTGATACCCTTGCGGGCATCACACGATATCGCCCACCCCGTCCTGTAAGGATCGGGGCGCGTAACAGCCATGGGATGGAGATCGAGCTCATCGAGCCGCGAGGCTTCCATGGGAACACATATAAGGCCGCGGCCGTATTTAGCCATGAAATTTATGTCGGAGGGCCTGGTAAGCGATCCTGCCATGATGAGGTCGCCTTCATTTTCACGATCCACATCATCCATGACTACGACCATCAGCCCGCGTTTTATATCTTCCAGAATTTCGGGTATTGCATTGAGCTTCATAACTTCACCTATAAACAATAAACCCCAAGGGGTTCCCTCGGGGTCACAATTTACGAACGGCTAACGACGCTCTTCTCTCATCCCGACTGCACGGTCGGCGCTTGAATTTCACAAGCTCAGCCCAGCACTTTCTTCTAAAATGTTATCTATTCATAGAAGGTGCGGGGGTCGCGGGCTTTTACCGCCGGTCGAGGAATAACGCCTCGCCCCGAAGATAGCCCTATTATACATATCCTGACGGTGCTGTCAATAGTTGTTTTGACATAAATACAATATTGTGGTATGCTACTGTATTAACAAGGGGGGTTGTATGAAGAGGATATTTGCAATTATTATGGCAATCGCTTTTGCTTTAAATCTAAGCGTTCTTTCGTTCGCGGCAGATAAAAAAGCCACGGAGAAGACGACAGCCGCAACTGTCCAGAAGGCCACGGCTAAGGCCGCTACGCCGCCAAGAGCAAACTTTGGAATGATTGCAGGCACTATCACTTCCATCGATAATGCGGATCCCGCTAATGTTAAACTGACGGTAAAGAATGACGCAGACGGCTCTGTGCGCACCGTAGCCGTAACGCAGTGGACCAACATCACAAAGGTAACCGACATATCGGAATTGAAGACGGGCGAATCGGTAAGAATGATGACCCGGAAGGTCGAGGATAAAGACGTAGCTATGGGAATTATGTTCGGCAAGATAAAGACCATGCCGGCCCCTGCGTCTAAAACTCCTACAACAACCGCTCAGGCCGCATCCAAAACTAAAAAATAACTAAAACGATAATGACGGGTAGGGCACACTTAAGTGTGCCCTGCTTTTTGTCAGACTTCAACTCAATATAGCCTATGGACACCAAAAAAGAAAAAGAAGAGGCCCTCGAGGGAGAGATCGAGCGCCTCAATTGGGAATTTTCACTGCTCTACGAAATTTCTAACGCCATCAGGACGACGCTCAAGCTCGACCAGATACTTTACATAATCCTGACTGCGCTTACCTCTCATGAAGGGCTCGGCTTTAACCGCGCCATGCTCTTCCTGGTCAACGAAAAAGAGAACGTCCTCGAAGGCGTAATGGGGATAGGACCGCACACGGCCGAAGAGGCCGGTAAGATATGGCACTATATATCGCAGAGCAAGATGACCCTGGACGATTTTATCGCCTCCTACGATACTTTCAAAAGAGACCCTGAATCCAAGCTGAATTCCATCGTTAAGGGCATCAAGATCCCGTTGCGGGAAGATATGGGGATACTGGTCCTTACTATCCTCGAGGGCATGCCTTTCGAGATAACGACCCAGGAAGCAAAGAGGCTGGTCGATACAAATACCCAGAAGACGCTTAATACGGATTTCTTCGTCACCGTTCCCCTTAAGGCTAAAGACAAGGTGTTGGGCGCCATCCTTGTTGACAACATATTCAACAAAAACCCGATAACGAAATCGGATGTCAAGATGCTCACTATGTTCGCTAACCATGCCGGCCTCGCGATCGAGAATTCGCGCCTCTACGAAGAGACTGTTTACCTTTCCAACATCGACTGGTCCACAAAATTATGGAATTACGGCAAGTTCCAGCAGCGCCTCTCTTACGAGCTGGAGCGCTCGAAGATAACCGACACCCCGGTGAGTCTCGTCATGGTCGACGTGGATAACTTCAAACACTACAATGATACCCTCGGCCACATAAGGGGAGATAGCGCTCTCAGGGAGATCGCCGGCGTCCTGCAGTCCAAATCGCGTAAAGTGGATACTGTAGCAAGATACGGCGGGGAGGAATTCGTAGTGGTAATGCCGAATACCGTAAAGGAGCACGCACGGTTATTCGCGGAACGGCTGCGTAATGAAGTCGAGAAACTCTTCTTCGAAGCGAACAGCGTCCCTCCTCTTACTATAAGCTGCGGGGTCGCAAGCTATCCAGAAGACGCCATCAGTAAGGATGACCTGATCGCAAAAGCTGATATGGTGTTATATGAGGCTAAGGGCGCCGGGAAGAACAGGACCTGCGTTTATTCCAAGGCAATGGGCGAGAAAAGAAATCTTTAAGTTTTCTGCTTACGTCTCGGCTACGGCCACTCCGGATATCTCTCTTTTTTCAGCCTTCTTTATATCGTCGGAAAATTTAACCGAGACTATCTTCGATATACCGCGTTCCTGCATCGTTATTCCATACATAACATCCGCAAGTTCGATCGTCCTCTTATTATGCGTAATTATTATAAACTGCGATATCTTCAGGAAGTCTTTTAAGACGCTCGAGAATCTCGTCACGTTCGACTCGTCGAGGGGCGCGTCTATTTCATCGAGGACGCAGAACGGGCTCGGTTTTACCTTGAATATCGCAAAAAGGAGCGCCGTAGCGGTCATCGCTTTCTCGCCGCCCGACAAAAGCATGAGATTCTGCAGTTTTTTACCTGGCGGCCTGACTATTATCTCTATGCCTGTTTCGAGCACATCCTGCTCATCTATCAGGACAAGTTCCGCCTGGCCGCCGCCGAAGAGCATACGGAAAAAATTCTTGAATTCGACCTGTATCTTCTGGAACGTCTCTATGAAAAGCTCCTTGGTGGTCTTATTTATCTTCTGTATGGCTTTATGGAGAGAATCCTTGGCATTTACAAGGTCCTCCTGCTGGTGCACCAGAAACGAGTAACGCTCTTCCAGTTCCTTGTGTTCGTCTATCGCAATCAGATTCACCGGGCCAAGTTTTTCGAGCCGCTCTTTAAGTTCCGCGACTTGCGCCTTTAACGACTCCCAGTCTATCCCTTCCTCCAGTTCCAGGTGTATCGTATCCAGGTCTATCTTGTACGACTGCGTTATCCGCTCCCTAAGGTTCGTCTTTTTAAAACTTAACTCCGTAAGCTTGACATCAAGGTCTCTGATCTGGTTCCGCAGGAGTTCAAGCGCCCGCTCTTTCTCTTTGAGCCCCGTCTCGGATATGGCGAGACTGCCTGTGATCTCCGCTTTTTTATTCTCTATAGCCGCGAATTCCCCGTTGAATACGACCAGTTCTTTCGAAATCACGTCGTTTTCGGCGGTCAACTTTATAATCTCGTCTTCGAGCAACTTTACCTTTTCGGCCGATTCTTTAAGAAGGTTTTCTTTTGAATATAACGTCTCCTCGGATTCGAAGGCAATGCCCTCCTGGATCTTCAGACCGCCTTTAACGCTCTCTTCTTCTTTTTCGAGGGCCTGCGCCTCGGTCTTCAAAGTAGCTATCTCAAGCGTGACGGCCTCCCGGTCATGCCTCTTACCGGCAATCAGGTTATGCGACTCATCTACGAACGCCTGGGAAGAGACTTTCTCTCTCTCAAGATCGTTAAGCTCGGCGTTCAAAGATTCGCCTTTCGCGGTCAATTCCCCTATAGTCTGCTCGGCCTCGTCGAACTCGGACTCCAGTATCGCAAGCTCATCTTCCAGCTTCTTTTTGTTCTCCTCCTGAGCGTCTCTCTTTACCTTGATATTCGAGAGGACCATCTCTTCCGAGTGGAGCCGCTCTTCGATAGAAGCTATCTCGCCTTCAAGCGCCCTGGCCGCGCTCTCTTTATCGTCGCGGCTTATCTTGAGGGAGGATATATTCTCTTCAACCGCCGTAAATTCTGTTTTAAGATCATCGAGGCGGGACCTCCGGCCTATCAGGAGCATGTCACCGCTTTCGGAAATACTGCCGCCCGAAACCCTGCCGTTATCGAACAGCGCTCCCGCCCGCGTTACCACAGTTGCCGCGGCGGCACCGTCAAAATTTTTCATACAGGTTTCTATGGATTCCGCCAGGAAAACATTGCCGAAAAAGTGGTCGATAACCGGCCCGTATTTCGCATCCGCTTTCACGAAATCCTTAAGCGGGGTCAGCGTATTCCCCCGGCCATTGCCGTTTACCCTCCGCCCCTTTACGCGCTCCAGCGTCTCCAGCGATACGAAACTTGCCCTGCCGAGATTATTCTCTTTGAGGTAGCCGAGCATCTGCGTAATATCATCGTCTCTTTCCGCGATAATAATCTGGGCATCGTCCCCCAGGAACGTATTCACAGCCTCCTCATAACCGCGCGCGACGTTTATCACATCCGCAAGCACCTGCACCTTGCCGCCCGACTTCGCGAGAAGGCCCTTCACGCCGCGGTTAAAACCTTCGTAAGTCTTGATATTCTCTTCCAGCATCTCGATCTTCGACCTTAGCGCGGCCCTTCTATTCTCTTCTTTTGCTATTGCCGCTTCGAGCGACTTCATCTCCGAGACGGCAGAGTCTTCGTTCTTCTTCTTCTCCTCGAGAACCGTACGTATCGATGAGACGCTGGCATCTATCTTGTTAAATTCGTTAAGGACCTCGTTTAAAGCGGATTCTACCGTACCGAGTTCCTGCACGACGGTCTCTTTTTCCACATGGAGCCGCCTTTCGCGCACCCTCCTATTTTGCATATCCGCGCTTATCTTTATAAGATCGTTCTTTATGCGCGTCTCCCTGGCGAGAAAGTCGACAAGCTGTACTTTGCAGAGCGTAACCTTCTTTTCCGTCTCCTCTATCTCCCGCGATGTATTATTTAACCGGATCTCTTTCTCCCGGGTCAGTCTCTGCTTATCGCTCCTTAGCGTCGTTACGACCCTCAGATCTTCCCTGGCCTTCTCTACAAGCGCCCTGGCGCTCTTTATCTTCTCGGCAGCGGACTCTATCTCTTTTCTTAAACCTTCCTGCAAGGTAATGGCTTCCCCTATCCTTTCCTTGTCGATAGAGATCTTCTGGCCGTTCATATCAAGCGAGCCGGACATCGCTTTATACCTGTCTTTTAATTCGAACATCTTGAGGTTAACTTCGTCGAGCGATGATCGGTAACCGGAAATAGTCGCGGTGATGCCGGTTATTTCGATGTCCAGCTCCTTCTCTCGGGCCTTCGAATCGTTATTCTCGACCGCGTGCGTCATCTCCGCGGTCTTAAGATCCTTATATTCCGCAAACGAGAGCTTTATCTCCATATCTTTGAGGCGGTCGAAATCTACTTTATATCTTTCGGCCTTGCGCGCCTGTCTCTCTATAGATGATATCTGGCGTTTCACTTCAAGGATAATGTCGTTTATGCGCAGGAGGTTCTGCTCGGTCTGTTCAAGTTTTCTCAGCGCTTCTTTTTTCTTGGATTTGTATTTTGTTATACCGCTCGCTTCTTCGAATACGAAGCGCCTGTCTTCGGGGCGCGAAGAGAGTATGAGGTCCATCTTTCCCTGTTCGATGATCGAGTAGCTCTCGGTGCCGATACCGGTGCCCATGAGGAGCTCCGATATATCCTTGAGCCGGACAGGCGTCTTATTCAGGAGATACTCCGTATCGCCCGAACGGAATACGCGGCGGGATATCGTAACTTCATCGTAGTCTATCGGGAGAAGCCGCTTTTCGTTCGTGAATGTGAGGGATACTTCGGCGAAATTGATGGGCTCTTTGGTGTCGGTGCCGTTGAAGATGACATCCTGCATGTTGGAGGCGCGCAGGGATTTTGCGGATTGTTCGCCGAGGACCCAGCGTATACTGTCGGCTATATTACTATTGTGCACTATTATATCCTGGGCAATAAAATTATGAGTATCTGATATCGATAGGTCATAGACCCACTTTTCGGAATAAACTTTTTCAATACTTACGATCTCATCCCAATATATGTCGGAATTGGCAAGCGTAGACAGATAATCAAAAATAGACCTGGCCAAGCCCGAAATCTGTCCGTGTTCGGCGACTATGCTCAAGGCTTCTCTTAAGCCTTGCCGCGATGGCATACACTTATCTTCGTAGTAACTAACCAGCTTAGGCGATATCTTTTTAAATCGTTTGACCTTTATACCGGAAAGCTTGACTAGTGCCCTGAATATTCTATTAACTTCGGGTATCAGGTCCAGGTTGGGGTTGGTTTTATAATCCAGAGCTTTTATCTTCTCCAGCTTCCCGGACTTTTTACCTACGAAACGTAAAAGACCCGATAGTTTCTTTACGTTTTCCTGTCCATAAATATAAACCGAGTAATACTTTCGTTTGATTTTTGAATCCGTATTGGCCGCGCACTTATTCTTTTCGCGAATTACAGCAATTACTCCAAGCCTCAGAAGAAGGCTGGCTACGCCTTCGGCCAAAGATTTTGAAGCTGTGGCGTATTCGAAATAAGGAAGTTTATCGCTCAGCCTACCAACAGACACATACCCGTCGCCCTCAAACAGGCTCGAGAGAAACGCGGTTATTATCTCCTGGTCCGCGGCAAATATCTGTGAAGGAACTTTTTTGTCCTTTGACAAACCATCTATCTTTAGTTCGAATGCCTTCTCCAGGAATTGGCATAATGCATGAGAGAAGATCAGGACGGCTTTCGCGCACTTTTTATAGTTAAACGCTTTCGCCTCAACGCCAAATCCGGCCTTGGCGCATGCTATAAAATCTTCGACCATCTTTTCATCTTCGTTGACGAACCATATCTGGTTACCCTTAGCGCTCCCACCTTCGGATATTAGATAACCTATGACTCGAGCAATCTCCGGAGTCATCTCTCTCGGCACACTAAAACTGCCCGTTCCTTTAGACTTAACAATCGTCACAAAATCAGGCACTTCGGTAATACCGCATTCACCAAGCATACCTGTGAGTGCCGGCAGTGCAATTGCCTGTCCGTCCATGGCCGACCTAAGCGTCAACTGTTTTATATTTAATGAGCCGCTCATTTCTGAAAGTGTTTTATATCCGGCTTTTACCGAATAGATAAATTCCAACAACTCTTCCGAATAAGGTATGTAAACAGAATCTTCATTCTTGAATTTTTGGAATATTTTAAGGAGATCGAGTTTTCTGCCGGTCTTCTGAAGGTTGAGAACGCGGGGAGACGAAATCTTTGTCCCCACCTTCAGCTGATCCGCGGTAAGAGTAATAAGGCCGGCGTCTTTTATGCTGAAAAAAGGATGATAATGGGTCGTAGTTACTTCCCTACCGGTCCTGGTCTTTATTTTTAATAGATATTCCGGCGCTTGCCGCTTAACAAACGCATATATCGGCCTCGGCTCAATCTGTAAAGTTTGTGGATTAAGCGACAGGATAAAGGTATTCGGGTTATCGGGATAGAATATGCAACCGTCGTCTATATTTTCTACAGCCCCGGGGGAATTAAACGCGGAATCTACCAACTCTTTGATGGTAATTTGAGAACCGTCGGAGAGACAAACTTTGCTTGCAGCGCTTAAGCACTTTCCGCAGCCGTTGGGACCAACGATGGCGGTAACGCCGGGTTCGAAATTTATCTTCGTCTTCTCGGCAAATGATTTGAAGCCGATAAGCTCTAAGCTCTTAAAATGCATCTATGATTTCGGTTATGAAGATATAAATAGTATAAAGGCGTATCAAGACGTATGAAAGTATATCATAAACTTGTGTAAATGGCAAGGAAAGGTAAATATTTTAATAAAATTTTCCTCTACTACAGCAGAAATGCGCTGTGTCGAGTGCCTCGTAGGGACGCGCAATTTTCAGCCATGTGAAAATTGCGCTCCGTAAAAGTTCTCGTACGCTGCCTCGAACTTTTAAGGCCCTACTCGGCACGTCGCCACATCGCATTTCTGCCAAAGCAGGAAAATTTTTAGTTTCCTACTGGAGGGATACCCTCGAGGGGATCCCTCTCGGAAAGAAAAATTTTCCAATGAAGCTCTCCGGCCTAAAGGCCGGAGTTTCCATTCGCCTGTTGGCGGAATCCTCCGAAGCAGAAAACCCTGTAATTCGACGTTCGTCACCGCCGCGGCCTCACGCATTCATCTTTGAGCTTGAAAGCTCGGGGTTTTCTGCGAAGGAGGATAAAAAAATCCGGGTTGGCGGCTCTTATCGGGAACCGACGCTAGTAAGTTCCCAAGGGCGTTCCACCAACCCGGCAAAGTCCAGTCAAACTACAGGCGTGTCGCTCGTATTTCGTTACCCTATAAGAGCACCAAGCAACGAACGACGAATATTACACTGACGTTCTGAGTTTAATGTACTGCGCCTGCGACTTTTTCCAATCCTTATCTATATCGATCGGCCGTATAACATCGAGAGTTATAGTGCCGTTCAGGATGCCGTTTACGATATCTTCATCCTTTACACCGGCAAGCGACTCGCGGCTGACTACCGCCCTGATGAAGCCGAGCAATCTATCTGCCTCGGCAGCGCTGAACCTGTCCTTCTCGCGCTCGTAATTAAGGAGCATCTTGCCCAAGTCTATATGCACCGCTTCGTAGATGAGCCCGTCGCCCGGTACATTCTCTCTTACTACAGTAAAGAGCTTGCTTATAGCCTTGGGCGGCCTCTTCTCTTTTACGGCATTCTCCTCATCTTCCCTATCTTTCTTCTCCAGTATGCCGGCGATAATTTCGGAACTTGTACGCTCCGCGCCTTTGGCATCGGCAAACTTTCTCGCAGGCGCCAGGATAATCGTCCTCGGATCCTTGTCGCGCGATTCCCTCTCTTTCCTGGCCATATAGTTTATAGCCTCATCTATAGCCGCCGCGATCGAATCACTGAACGCTTCCGCGCTGTAATCTTTGCTGTACTTATACCCGGTTACATGCGTATCGTCGAGCGCTCCATACTTCCTGGCTATAGCATTATCGATATCGGCGGCGTGACCCAGGGTCACGGTAGTATCGCGCGCGGGCCGCGCCAGGATTACGCAGTCTGCCTTGCCCGGCCGCGTATCTGCGGCGGCGGCGTTCGCGGACATCGCCGGTTCAAGGGCCGGCTCCGCTTTGGCCCTTACTATATTCACAGTCACGGGCGAAACAGGTCCGAAGACCGAGACGGTCGCGGTGAATATACCCATATCCCCGGTCCCGAGGACACACAATGTCGTGCCGCCCAGATCGTTCACATACAAGTCGTGGATGCCTTCTCTATCGAGCTCATTTACCGTGGTAGCGCATCGATACTGCGTTGCCAGCACTCTATTTAAAAGATCCTTGATCGTCTTCGTAAATCCTCTTTCGTTTACAAAATTATTCACATCGTCCGGCGTCCTCAATCTCATCAGATCCGCTCCGGTAATGCCGTATTCCGCAAGCTGCGCCTCAGACTGTAACATCTCATCACCTATAATCTGTTGAGCGGCAAACATTGCTTTCCAGTTATTAATAAGAACGAGCGCGGTATTTGCGATATTATCGATCTCTTTTTCGATTTTATCTCTTTGCGGTGTCCCCACAGGATGCATGCCTTTATCGACATATTCGGTTTTATTAAGATAGTCTATAATATGCGGCCGCAATTCTTCGTCCGGTAAATTCAGGATATCCGAAGGATTATTAAATCCAAACTCGGCCAATTCCTTGCTTAGACCCTCGTCGGTCACTTCCATCATTCCGCTGAATGTTATTATCGCAGCCGCGGTCTCCTGCGCTATCTCCCGCACCGGTTCCGGCAAGGCCTCGGGCAAGTCCTGTTTATTCGCCCAGGCAAGGACTTTGTCATATTGGGCGTTCCACGAATTTATCTCGGTAATAGGCGCCACGGGGAGAGGCGTATTCGCGGCCGCCATGGTTTCAGTTGCCAATATGGGAGTAACTGGCGGCTTTGTCTCTATTTTTGCGGGCAACGACGGTCTCTCTGCTGGTAGAATCAGCTTTGGACTAGCTGTCGATTTAAGCGCTACGCCGGGCACTGCCGGTTCCGCCGCGGCGGATGACGCCAAAACGACCCCCGGAGGCATTCCAATACCTGGTATCGCAACACCTGTAAGATCAGTCATCATCCGCTCCCACTCATTAGGCTGCCAACGGGTCGCGGCGTCTTTGGCGGCAGCAATCAGCTCTCGGGTTTTCGTATCGCTAAGATATCTATCCTCACCATTTTTACCGTGTATATCCGATGCCTTGTATATCCTGAATCGAACCGAAGGAATCTCTACATTATAGCGGAGAATGGTTGTTAAAAATGTCAGCGCGTCTTTTTCATTCTCAAAAGATAATTCGGTTAATTCATTTCCTATGTCATACCTTTCAGCCTGAAGAATCCCATTCTTGATCCCTATTCTTTCGATTTCATCTTTCCTGAATCCAAGTATCACACCTAATGGCTTGCAACCATTAGCAAGCGTCAGGGGAGCAATAAGCTCTACAAAATCACTGAATTTTTGTGCATGTCTACCCCAGGTTGTCTTATCAGGCATATATTTTAAAAGCTCTCTCTCCGATTCAGGGTCATCGAGCGCAAACACGCTACAGGCCCATATCACAAGCTCTCTTCTCCCTTTTTGATATAAAGGATACGCGTCCTTAATCACTCTTGCGATAGTTTTCTGGGTAACATGCTGTCCATATCCGGCGGAACCGACTGGTTCGCCGGCAAAAGCTACGGTGCCCTGGCCCGCCGATTGTGACGGCCGCACTCCGCCTTTAATGGCCTTATCGCGTAATATCTCAAGCGCATAACTGGTACCATGGTAATATACCGGCTTCGCCGCGGCGGATGGCTCCGGGACGGGCTTGCGCATAACGCTGACAATAGCCATCCCCGCCTCCCCGGGAAGATTCTCGTAATACCTTCCGGTACCCTCCAGGCCCACGGAGCGCATCTCCTCTTCCGTCAGGAGCTCATCTTCCTCTCCTAATTTGTATACGCAGATGATCAAACCGCCGGGTTTTAAGGCCGCTGTTATCGGCTCAAACCGCGCCCTTATACGCTCAGAGCGGGTATCGCCTTCGGGGGCATAAGCAGGCAGGTTGGCATACAGGCCGAATTTCGAGTATACAAAATCCCGCGACTCCTTCGCGCACCCTTTTACATATTCGTTATAGTCTTTAACAACGCTGTGCGAAATGCCCGTAAGCTCTCCTTCCGGTATCCCTGCGGATGCCTTATCGACGGCTTCCACATCCGCGCCCGTTTGACGCAAATGCCTCAAAAACTGCACCTTAAGATACGGGCCGAGCTCAAGCCCTGTTTTGCCGGATAGGCTTTCAACGCTCCCATACCTCAAGAGAAGCTCTCTCAAGATCGGACGGAAATCCGCCAGGAAAGGTTCCTCGGCTATAATACGGTCGGTCTCGCGCTCGAGCGCCGTTTCGCCTGCCGAGCGCGGCTCAAACCGGGGATAGCTTTCGGGTACCGGCGCAGGTGCGTCCGCTAATCTCATAAGCCCTTCTTCGAGTTCCGCTAATTTTCCGGGATCGGCCCAGATCAACGCCTCCCTTATACGCGCTTCTTCGACTGCATCATAATTTCTATTCCTGAAATATTCGATCAATGTTTCTACGCCGGCATTTTTTATCTCTTTTGCGCTCATATAACCGACTCTCCCTCCGGGAAGCGCACCCTCCACGGTGGGCGGCATTGAGGCAAGCGGGGATGACACTTTAACAATACCGGCAATGAGTGGAAACGCAAAGACGATAAATCCGCCGCCGCCAAGGATCATCGCCCAAAACGGTATTGAACCCATAAGAGCAACGGCGGTCCCGGCCGCGGCCATAGACATCAGGCTTATAAGTTGTGGACTGCTCATAGCGCCTTCCTCGTCTTTAGTAAGAGATGGG
Organism: Candidatus Omnitrophota bacterium; assembly: GCA_041650935.1. Lineage (GTDB taxonomy): Bacteria > Omnitrophota > Gorgyraeia > 2-01-FULL-45-10 > 2-01-FULL-45-10 > FEN-1322. The sequence goes on along the minus strand of JBAZKH010000001.1, from coordinate 204,094 downwards.
CCGGCGGCAAGCTTTTGTTTAAACGCCGCGAATTTCGACGGGTCGACTACTTTCATCTCTCCTGCGTCGATCGCCGCTACCTTACCTATCCGGGTAATCATATATTCGCCGGGCAGATCTATCCCTGTGCCGGCTATGCGTTTCGCAAGATCTTTAAAAACTACGACAAAGTTTTTGCCCAGCCTTTCCTGGAGCTTTGTACCTATCACCGATTCGCCGATGACAACTTCCATCGCGTATCCTACCGCCTTCCCGCTCGCATCCTTAACAATACCGTAGAGACGCGGCCCTATGCCAAGGCGTTCGTATATCTGCGCCGCAATATATTCCCTTTCCACGGCATCCGTCTTCTTGAGGATTTTGACTACGCAGGGAACCTGTCGTCCCGCTATATCGATCATGTTCAGGCGCAAATCCGCGCGACCTCTGGTAGAAAGTACCGGCAAGGCCTTCATATCATCAAGTGACGATATAAGACCGGCCGGCGGCATCTCATCCAGCGTCTCGACGATAGGTTTTATCTCCATCTCGTGCATCTCGTCCATCACCCAATCCGCGTCAGGCTTAACCCCGGACCAATCCCACCGGTTATTCTTAGCGTCATACACAACACCGGCGCGGTCAAGGCTCCCGGTAAGCGTAGGCACGGCGGACATCGGTACAGCTATAAAGGGCTTAAGGATATCCGCGGCGTTTACGCGCGGCAGACCGCCGGCATCTTCATCAAGCACCTTCAGGTCCGCATCTATCACTATAGTCTCATTAGCGTTGAAGAGCGCGATCCGGCCGCCGTTCGCCTGGACAGCCGTTTCCAGCGCAATCCGGATATCTAAAATATGCCTGGCCGCCTGCCCTTCCACTTTGATGCCCAGTCTGTTCAAGATGCTCGCCACGGCAAGTGCAGAGCCCAGCATAGTGCTAATCCGCGCATCCAGGATATTCTGTTTACCTGCCAGGAGGCCGTAATACGGGCACTCGTAACCTTCGCCCGGCTTGAAATTCGGGATTATAGAGACATAGGCGATCTTATTCTTTTTAAAAAGTTCGCACAGGTTTTCGGTGTGGAAACCGCCGGTAATGACTATTGATACCTGGCGCGCGTCGTTCGTCTTTCGTCGTTCGTCTTTCGTAAATTTGATATTCCTCATAAACGCGATGTCGCGTTTAAAAGAATATTCGTAGAACTTCAAAATATCCGCGCGATACCCATCGAGCCTAGCAATACCGTCGTCGGTCTTTGCGTTGATGTTGCAGAGCGGCGCTTCGCGGCTGATAAAGGAGATGTAATTCTTCATGGCAAAGTCGCCCGTGTTATTTTTGTAGTATTGGTAATCGGCCCTCGTCAGCGAGATATTGAATATATTCTTGAGGATCGCCAGGTTCCTCGACAGCCTGTCGAGCTCCCGCTCCTTGTCATTGCGGAAGAGAGAATCGCGGATACTGTCCTCGAGACTGCCGGTTTCGGCGATTATTTTAGACTTGTCGATAGCGGCGTATGAAGATATATAGACGATATACTTTTCCAGCTCCGGGAAATTTTCTACCGTTATATCCGCGTCTTTTGCCTTATTTACAAGGTAGCGGTAGAATTCGACTTGCGATATCTTATCCGCCCTGAAATCTACGGTCCTGGCGACCAGTTCTTTGAGGCTGTTTTTGGAAAGCCGCTTCCCGATCTTATTTATAAAAAGATCCTGCTCGGTATTGGCTTTTGCGAAGTCTATATCACCCTCCTGTTTCAGGACCTGGTTCAGCAGGAAGATGTTGGGATACGCCTTTATATCTATCAGCTTATCTTTTGCATTGGCAACCAGGTAACTAATATAGTCCTTAAATTCTATACTGCCGGACTTGTACTGGTTATACTTCAGGTCGAGCTCGAGAAGCGCTTTGGAATATATCTTCATCTTAAGATTCGTCAGGAGATAGCTCAAATTTTTAAGGAGCTTGTCGGCGTTGTCCTTATAACTTAGCGAATCGCGGTAGACTTTGAGATTGTCGATATACAATCCCTCGTCTTCGACACCCCATAACTGCGCCTTATCCGGGTTATTCAGGGCAAAGTACTCGGCGCCGCTTACGACACCCTCTTTGACAAAAAAGTCGGCAACACGCTCCCGCACTTCCTTATCCTTTATCCTTGTGAACGCATCGAGGTCGTATTCGGCCGTGCCGCCCTCGAGATTTATCGTACTTATACCGTATTCTTTCGTAAGATATTCGAGTATCGCGGTGATCGTGTGCTGGGCATAGTAATTGCAGTGAGCGTCCTGGATATGAACTACGACCGAAGGTCGTAATTCATCCTGAGCAAGGCCATAGTTTGCCGATGGGCCGCGTCGAAGGGTGGATGGCGCAGGGCTCCAGGAGTCTTTGATAGTCCCAAGCGACTGCGGGAGGTTGAAGGTCTTTACGTTCAACTCTTTAAAAGTGCCCGGACTGACAGGACTGACAGCTCTTGGATCAGTGCCGACGCTAGTAAGCACTGAGGGCGTTCTATCAGCCCAGGCAATATCATAGTATAGCGTATTAAAGACAAAGGCCATCAAAGCGATGACAGAAGTCATTGCTTTAAATGGCCTTCGCATGATAATCCGGATATAACCATTAGCTCTAGCGTCTGACATAACTAATAGTATCCTCAGGTTCTTAAATCTTTTTAATAACAGTCGAAAAAATATACTCGCCGGAATGGTTGCGTTCTGGCAAGTATATTTATTCCTAGCGTCTACAATATAAGTTTACACTATAGCATCGATATCGACAAGGCTAGAAATCAAGCTTTTTTATAGCTTAACTTTTTCCAGTATCTTCCTAAATTCTTTGGTGAGTGCGGGGACTACATCGAAAAGGTCGCCGACTATACCATACGTGGCGACTTTGAAGATAGGGGCATCGGGATCTTTATTGATGGCTACTATGACTTTTGACGACTGCATACCGATCAGATGCTGTATCTGACCGCTTATGCCGCAGGCTATGTAGAGCTTAGGGCAGACTGTCTTCCCTGTCTGCCCGACCTGGTGCGAATACGGTATCCAGCCGGCATCGACAGTTGCGCGCGAAGCGCCCACAGCGCCTCCAAGCACTTTGGCAAGCTCCTTTATAAGGCTGAAATTCTCAGGCCCGCCCACTCCCCTGCCGCCTGAAACGATAATGTCGGCTTCGGCAAGGTTAACAGTCTCTTCTATCTCTTCTACTATATCCAGAAGCGTCGTCCGGGACTTCAAAACTTCGGCCGGGTATTTCTTGCGTATGGCTTCTGCCTTGTGGCCCTTGTGGATATCCGCTTCTTTCATTACCTTGTGCCGGACAGTCGACATCTGCGGCCTGTGGTTCGGTGTAATGATCGTAGCCATGATGTTGCCGCCGAATGCGGGCCGCGTCTGGAGGAGTAATCTATCTTTTTCGTCTATATCGAGCCCGGTGCAGTCGGCGGTCAATCCTGCGTCTATCTTTACCGCGACACGCGAGACAAGGCTCCTGCCTATGGTCGTAGCGCCGCAAAGCAAGACTTCGGGCTTATATTCTTTCACTAATTCGACGAGAACCTTCGTATAGGAATCGTCCTGGTAGGATTTAAGTTCCGGCGCGTCGACTATGTATACTTTATCCGCGCCGCGGTGGGCGAGCTCTTCGACCTTAGATTCGATATCGTGGCCCAGTATTACCGCGCAGAGTTTCACACCCAGTTTTTTGGCGAGCTTCTTGCCTTCTCCGAGAAGTTCGAACGAAATCGTCTGGATAACGCCCTTCTTCTGCTCGCAGAATACCCAGACATCCTTGTAAGCGGAAAGATCCCGCTTCGCGGCGGCTTCTTTATTGAGTTTGATCGCCTTGAATTTGCAAACCGGTACGCACGCGCCGCATAAGTTGCACTTCGCCATGTCTATAACGGCTTTTTTGTTCGCAATGTGGATCGCGCCGAACGGGCACGCTTTCACGCATAGCGTACAACCGGTGCATTTATCGAGCAGTATCTGTATAGAGCTTGCCATATTTTAACCGTCCAGCAACAGTTTAGCTGCTAGTTGTCAGTTACCAGCTGCTAGATTACTATATCCTTCAAAAGTTCCACCAATTCCCTGGCTATGTCAGGGGTATCGCCCTTCAATATCTCTCCGCCCTTTCTGGCGGGCGGGGTAAATATCTTGACCACGCGCGTAGGAGAGCCGTCGAGCCCTAACGATTTGGGATCGGCCTTGATGTCCTCTGCCGTCCACTTGATAACCTTGGCGGATTTTGCCTTCATCATCCCTTTTAGCGACGGGATTCGCGGAGTATTGATCTCTTTTACGACCGTAAATAGGCACGGCAGCGGCGCCTCGACGACGTCATAGCCTTCCTCGGTCATGCGTTCCACTTTTGCCTTGTTGCCGGATATCTCTTCTATCTTCTTTACATAAGTAACCTGCGGTATGTCGAGATGGGTCGATATGCCCGGTCCGACCTGTGCCGTATCACCGTCGGAAGCCTGCTTGCCGCATATTATAACGTCGAACAGGCCTATTTTTCTGATCGCGGCCGATAGCGTGTAGCTCGTCGCCCACGTATCGGAGCCGGCAAACTTCCTGTCGCTGACAAGTATCGCCTCGTCACAGCCCAGGGAGATCGCCTCTTTGAGGGCCGTCTCGGCTTGCGGCGGACCCATCGATATCACCGTAACCTTACCGCCAAACCGCTCTTTCAGGCGTACGCCCTCCTCGATAGCGTAGCTATCGAACGGATTTATGACGCTCTCGACGCCATCGCGGATAAGTGTATTCGTAACGGGATCGATCTTGACGTCGGTGGTATTCGGGACCTGTTTTATGCAGACGATAATATTCATCTTAGACTCGGTTTAGTGAATAGTGGATAGTGAATAGGAAAAAATCGGTCGGACTTACTAGCCACTATTCACTATCCACTTTTTATGCTCTCTTTGATCAGGCTGAGCGCAATTACATTGCGCTGGATCTGGTTCGTTCCTTCGTATATCTGGGTGATCTTCGCGTCGCGCATATACTTTTCTATCGGGTAATCTCTCATATATCCGTATCCGCCGAATATCTGGATCGCGTCGACCGTAACCTTCATCGCAACGTCGGATGCGAACATCTTCGCCATAGCCGATTCCTTGGCAACGCTCTTGGCGCCGGAGTCTACCATCCTGGCAGTCGCATAAACGAGCGCGCGCGCCGCTTCGGTCTGCGTAGCCATATCGGCGAGCATATGCTGGATAGCCTGGAAACTCGATATCGGCTGCCCAAACTGGACCCGCGACCTTGCGTATTCGATAGCATGGTCGATCGCGCCCTGCGCTATCCCAAGCGCCTGCGCGGCGACTCCGGGGCGTGAATTGTCGAATGTCTTCATTGCGACGATAAAACCCATACCTTCTTTAGAAATGATATTTTCTTTAGGGACCCTGCAATCGGTAAATATGACTTCGCGGGTAGCCGAAGCCCGGATACCGAGCTTCTTCTCTTTCTTACCGAAATCGACACCCTTCATACCCTTCTCCACTATAAATGCGCTTGCCCCGCGCGCGCCTTTTGTCTTATCGGTCATCGCTATAACCGTATAGATCTCCGCCTCACCGGCGTTCGTTATCCACTGTTTGGTGCCGTTCAGGATATAGTGATCTCCGTCTTTTTTAGCCGTCGTCTTGATGGAGCCGGCATCCGAGCCTGCCTCGGCTTCGGTTATGCAGAAAGAAGCGAGCTTCTTGCCTTTGGCTATATCCGGCAGGTACTTCTTCTTCTGTTCCTCGCTTCCGTAAAGCAATATAGGGAATGTGCCTAGCGCGGTCGCGGCGAACCCCAGCGCAATACCGCCGCATGCCTTCGAAAGTTCTTCGGCGACAAGGCACATATCCATGACGCCGCCGCCCAGGCCGCCGTACTGTTCCGGTATATATATGCCGAAGAGATCGCTGTCCGAAAGGACCTTGACTATCTCCCAGGCGAACTCCTCCGTCTCGTCGTATTTTGCGGCTATCGGCTTTATCTTCTCCCGCGCGATCTTGCGCGCAAGGTCACGTATCATTATCTGTTGTTCGGTAAGCAGGTAGTCCATGATAATCTCCTTTGACTGACTTTAGTGTATAGTGAATGGTATATAGGAAAATAAAAACTGCGGCCTTGCTTACCTATCCACCCTACGCTATTCACCATCCACTAATCATGTAAATTTCCTGACAATAAGCGCCGCATTATGGCCGCCAAAGCCCAGCGCATTCGACATCGCTATTTTAATCTTTGCGGCACGCGGTTTATTCGGGACGTAATCGAGGTCGCATTCGGGGTCGGGGGTCTCATAATTTATAGTGGGAGGTACGATGCCTTCCTTTATAGCTAAAACCGAAGCTATCAGCTCCACGCCGCCCGCGGCGCCCAGGAGATGTCCCATGACGGATTTTGTCGAGCTTATAGCGAGCTTCCTGGCATGGTCACCAAACACCTTCTTTATCGCCAGCGTCTCTATCTTGTCATTATAGAAGGTAGACGTACCATGCGCATTTATATAATCCACATCTTTTGGTTTCAGGCCCGCATCCTTTATGGCCGCCTTCATGCACCTTACACCGCCATCACCTTCCGGATCCGGGGCGGTCATATGATACGCGTCGCCGCTCATGCCGTAGCCGACAAGCTCGCAGTATATCCTGGCCCCGCGCTTTATGGCCCGCTCCGCTTCCTCTAATACGACAATACCCGCCCCTTCGCCCATGACAAACCCATCCCTATTCTTATCGAACGGGCGCGAGGCCTTTTCCGGCCGGTCATTATAGGCCGTGGATAGCGCCTTCAGCGCGCAAAAACCGCCGAAACCCATATGTGTAGTTGCCGCTTCCGAACCTCCGCAAACCATGACCTCGGCATCGCCGCGCTGGATTATCCGCAAAGCATCTCCGATCGCGTGGTTGGAAGTGGCGCATGCGGTAGCAACCGCCGAATTCGGCCCTTTCAGGCCCAGCGTAATAGAGACCTGCCCCGCGGCCATATTAACTATAAGCATTGGAATAAGAAACGGGGAGATTCTGTCCGGCCCCTTTTCGGGACCGAGAGCAATAAACTGCCTGTGCTCGGCTTCGACCGTATGGAGACCGCCTATACCGGAACCGATGAGGACTCCGACCTTATTCCTGTCCTCTTTATCGAGCAGGATACCGGAATCTGTCATCGCTATCTTGGCGGCACATACGGCAAATTGGACAAATCGATCCATCCGCTTAATCTCTTTTGGGGAAAGATATGGGGATGGATCGAAATTCCTTACTTCTGCCGCGATCTTTGATGTGAAATAAGTGGGATCAAAACAGGTCAGGCGCTTTACGCCGCTTTTGCCTTCAAGAAGAGATTTCCAGAACTCGTCAATCGTGTTACCTATCGGAGAGATCGCGCCGAGACCCGTTACTACAACTCGTCGTCTGTTTTGCATTATTATACGGGTTTATTTCCCGGCTTTCTCTTCAATATACCTCAAAGCGTCCCCGACAGTGACGAGCTTCTCCGCCTCTTCGTCCGGTATCTCTATGCCGAACTCTTCTTCCAGGGCCATGACAAGCTCAACCGTATCGAGCGAATCCGCTCCTAAATCATCGACAAACTTCGCGTTATCGGTAACTTCTTCTTTCTTAACGCCAAGCTGGTCCGCTATTATCTGTCTGATCTTATCCTGAGATACTTCCATGCTACCTCCTTAAATTTAGTGTTTAGTGGATAGCACCTAGTGGATAGTTATATCTTCAACTATACACTATTCACTATACACTATTCACTGTTTTTACATTACCATTCCACCGTCAACTTGTATTACCTGTCCCGTAATATAGGACGAATTATCACTTGCTAAGAATAGGGCGAGATTGGCTACATCCTTAACCGTTCCGAATTTAGCCAGCGGAACGAACTTCATCATCTCGCTCTTGACGTTATCGGAAAGCTTGGCGGTCATGTCTGTCTGGATGAAACCCGGCGCAATAGCGTTGGCTCTGACATTCCTTGATGCGAGCTCCTTGGCGATGGTTTTGGTTAACGCTATCAGACCACCCTTTGAAGCAGCGTAATTTGCCTGGCCGGCATTGCCCATTATACCTATTATAGAGGCCATGTTCACTATTCTGCCGTCACGCTGCTTCATCATTACCTTTGATACGGCCTTGGTGCAGTTAAATGCGCCTTTCAGATTAACAGCCAGGACCGCATCCCAGTCGGATTCGGACATTCTTACAAGAAGTCCATCCCTGGTGATGCCCGCATTGTTAACAAGTATATCTATTTTATTGAATTTGTCAAGGGTTTTTTGGACGAAGGATTCGACCTGGTCGGACTTTGTTACATCCACGACACCGGTTACGACAAGCCTTCCCAGGGCTTCTATCTCCTTTTGGGCCGCGGCGAGAGTTTCGGCGCTCACATCGCACAAAGCTATATTAGCGCCTTCCCTGGCAAAGGTAAGGGCTATCTCCCTGCCTATTCCCCTGGCACCGCCCGTAACAAAAGCTACTTTCTCTTTTAATAGCATACGGATCCTTTCATCTATTTTGTGCCATTTTAGCTATAATCCATCTCTTGTCAAGTAATTTTTTGGTCAGCCTGGGAAATTCTGCCTATCGTATAGCCCATCGTCATCTCTTCTATCTTTACGATCACGACCTTTCCCATAACATCATCGCTACCATCAAAGATTACCTTTATATAATTATCGGAGTATCCCGTCAAAAAGCCAGATTGCCTGTCGCGCTTCGACTCGACGAGCACTTCGAGGGGCCTGTCCACAAAATTAGCGCGGTAGATATAGGATGACATCAGGGCCGCCGTCTTAAGGTCGTAATACCTTTTCTTCAATACCCCTTCCGGCATCTCTCCGGACATATTGCACGCCTCCGTACCGTCTCTTTTGCTGTATGTAAATATATGCATCCGGGCCGGCACAATCGATTTTACAAAATCGCGCGTTCTTGTAAAATTGGCCCTGCCCTCCCCGGGAAATCCAACCATGACATCCGTAGATAACGCTATATCGGGCATGACGCGTCTCAGCCGGCCGACCATCTGGTAATATTCCACCGCCGTGTACGGCCTGTTCATGCGCTTCAACGTTTCGTCGTCTCCTGATTGGAGCGGTATGTGCAGGTGCTTACATATTTTTTTATTTGCGGCTATGAATTCTATCAATTCGTCAGTAATATATCGCGGCTCTATCGAACTTAAGCGGATACGAAAATCGCCGCCTATCTTAACCAGCGCTTTGAGAACTTCGACAACACCTGCGCTCCCGGGGCCCGTGCCTGCCGCTATCTCCTTGCCCCACGCTCCGAGGCAGATGCCGACGAGCACAAGCTCTTTAAAACCCGACGACACGAGACGGCCGGCCTCTTCGACTATGCTCGTCAGAGGCTTTGACTTAAGCGCTCCCCTGACAAGCGGGACCTTGCAGTATGAGCACCTGTTTTCACAGCCGTCCTGTATCTTGACGAAGGCTTTCGTGCGGCCTTTGAAGCCGGTGATTATAAACTCAGACTGACTGTTTCGTTGTTCATTGTTCGTTGTGCGTTGTTCGTTGAGAATCTCCGCGATCCGCCCCTTTTCCTCATTTTTCACGATATGGGCCACTCCCGGCAAAAATGAAATCTCGTCGGCATTCCGCTCCACATAACAACCGGCAACAACGATCTTCGCTTTTGGATTTATCCTGTGGAACATCCCGACCAGGTAGCGCGATTCCTTGTCCGCATGATGCGTAACGGTGCATGTATTTATTATGTAGATATCCGCTATCTCTTTTGCCAGGCACTCTTTGAAACCGGACCTGAGCAATATCTCCCTCATGGCCTGCGACTCGTATTGGTTCACCTTGCAGCCAAGGGTATATATATAGAATCTCTTTAAGGAATCAGTTTGACAGCTCATAGTTTAATATCGAGAGAAGGGCAAGGCCCGCCGTGTCGCTCTTTAAAACCCTGGGGCCGAGATCCACCGCTTTAAAGGCAAGGCTCCTGGCGTATTCCGCTTCGCCGGCCGTAAAGTCTCCCTCCGGCCCTATGGCTATCGCGATCTGCCCGGCGCCCGAGCCTCTTATGACCTCTTTTAACGGAACGGCTTCTTCGCTTAAAACCGCTATCAGCTTCAGGTTAACGCCGGCGAGTTTCTCCAAAGCATCCTTGAATTTTGCCAGAGCAAAAACCTGCGGGATATCCAGCCTGCCGCATTGTTTAGCCGCCGCTGTCGCTATCTTGGTCCATCTCTGGACATGCGCGCGCATCTTCTCCTCATTCCATACCGGCACGGTCCTTTCGGCGATCACCGGAACTATCGCATGGACGCCAAGCTCCGTCGCTTTTTCGACTATATAATCCATCTTAGCTTTTCTGGGCAACGCCTGGATAAGTATTATCCGCGGCTGTCCCTTCCCGGACAGCGTGCGGGTTGCGGTTATCTCTACCGTAAGAGAATTGCGGGATACGTTTTTAATTATACCGGAGTATTCTTTTCCGGTGCCGTCAAAGGTAACAACGCTATCGGATACCTTCAAGCGCATCACGTCAAGGATATGATGCGCCTCTTTACCGTTTATGACTATACGCTCCCCTTTTACAGCTTCGGGGCAGATAAAGAATCTTGACACCCCGCACCTTCTTTCTTGCCCCCCCCCTACCTCACGATGCTAAACCCGGGGCAGATTATCTCTTCCTGGCCGGAGCAGCCGGCCGCGGCGGAGTTGATTGAATAGAAAAATCTATGACCGTATCCTCGCCCGCCGTAACTTTCACGCCCTTCCGCGCCTGAGAAGGCGACGACAAAATCTCTATATCATACTCTCCCGGCGTTATCTCGACCGGCCGGCCCGTAATCGCAGAAGCCGCTATCACATTGTTAGCCGCATTTTTTATCCGGACATTCAGGCGCGCTTCTTTGCCGTTCTCGTCGACAGCCTTAACCGTTACGGACCCGGATACCACGCCCATATCCACAACCGTCTCTTTACCGCTCTCTATTTTAACGTCGCTCTTCGATTGTTTGGGCATAGTCTCTATATCGATATCGTATATACCGGGCATTATCTCGGCAGGCCTGTTTGTCGTAATAACCGCGACCGCAATATCGGATTTCGCGCGGATAATTTTTACCGGTAAAGGCGTTTCCTTCTTTTTGGAATTGAGCGCCTTAACTGTAAGCGCGCCCGTAATCGCGCCGAGATCTTCAACCGTCTCCACGCCTTCTTTCACCTCTATATTTTTATATATCAGCGCGGGCACAGTATCTATCTCGATGTCGTATTTACCCGGCGGTAATTCCTGCATGCGTCCCGATCCAAACGTGGCCGCAAACGAACTGGACCGTTTTCCTTCCACGCTAAAAGCCTTTAATCTCAGATATTGGGTCTTACCGCTCGAATTTTTTATGCTTACGCTGATCCCTCCCATTCCTTTACGGAACGATTTTTTCGCCTGTCCCGCACCCTTTTCTTTTTCAGGGTTCCCGGAGGCAATCGTCTTTCCCGCCCGTTTCCCGGCTTCCGAAGAAGGCTTATGAATGATAAATGCTATTGTCAGCGCGGCAGCAACTACGGCTATAACTATTATTAAAATTTTCTTCTTCACCTGCCTCCCCCTTTCTCTCCAAATACCTCTGCCGAAAAAATATAAATTTCCGTGTCCGGATCTTTCCAGGCATCCTGCGGCAATCCGGCCTTGTGCGCGCACAGGTAGGACAAAAACTCGTCCCTGTTCCATCCTGTCTCGGCCGCAACCTGCGGCAGGAAAACACCGCTTCTCGTTCCGCGCCTTATTAAAACACCGTTTCCGGGAATTTTAACGTCCGCGTAACCGGAAACTTTTTGGAGCGGCGTAAGTACGGATATTTCTATGTCGACCTTATCTATCTCTTCCTTTGAAAGAACGGGAAAACGCGGATCGCCTGTTGCTGCCTCTATCGCCATACCCGCTACAGTCTGATATAGCGGGCCATGGCCGGATATGCTGCCGATGCATCCCCTGAGTTCGCCCTTTTCATGCAATGTCACGAACGCCCCTAGATCCTGGTTCAATAGAGGGTCCGTCTCGGAAAATACCTTTCGCTTACCGCCATTAACATAAGCCGTCAGCGATTCTCTGGCAATCTGAAGTAGCTTTTTTTTCTGGGATTCGTTAAACATGGCCGCTCCCTCTTTCTTTTGCGCTTGCCCTTTATAGATCGCCGCGCTCAAATACCCGACAACTTTGCTCCTGTCCCCGGATGTGTCCCCTGAATTTGCGTACTTCAGGATTTCGATCCTGTCGAATCCCGCCTTTTGTGCCGCGGCGAGCGTCGCGACAACCGGCATAGAACCGCAGAGCTCGCACCTTCCCGCCAGGGCCCCATCGTACAGGTCCCGCGGCCGCATCTTTTGCAATATAGATATAAGCTCGTTATCAATACGCAGTGCCCGGTCATAAGGATGGTAATGCGAAAGATCCGTGGAAGCGACTATAAGGCAATCGCGCCTATCTTTAAGCAGAGACGCCAGGGCCCCGGCCAATATCTCGGCATCGGAATATTCCTGGGTCCCAAAAGCAACGGGAACGATCCTGGCGCCTTTCAGGGCAAGCTGGATGAACGGAATTTGCATCTCGACCGAATTTTCACCTTCGAAGAGACCGGGGTTAAAAGATATCCTCTTGTTCTTCGATATCAGCTCGTTTGCAAACGCTTCGTCGATCGCGATATCGCCCAGAGGCGTTCTCCACGCTCCACCGGCATACACGGATATACCGTCAAACCGTTTCTTATGGCTAAAACCTATAACGATTACCGTCTTAACGCCTTTATCCCGGACGGCCTTATAACCATAGGCGGCAACCGGCCCGGAAAACTGATATCCAGCGTGCGGTGAAATGATCGCGAAGACCTCTCCGTCTATCTTTTGCGGATCGGCTGAATCAAGATAACCCTGAAGCAAAGCGGTCAGCTCTGTTTTGTCCCGCGGATACCACGTGCCGGCAAGATCCGCCGTCTTCACGTCGGCGGCAGAGGCGGAGGAGGTGAGAAGCAGGGTAAAGGCTGCAAGTATGATTTGTGTTTTCATAAGCTTTTTATTTTTTCCCAGTACCATTCACCAACGCTAATACTGCCGCTCGGGCGCTAGGCAAAACCCGAGTGTTTGCTGTGCCCCAAACCTGAACGCAGTGAATGGTTTAGGGCCCTATACCATTCAAAATGCCTTCGGCATTTTTCAGGTACAGGGCATGTATCACTACACGCTGCGACTGCATATGGTACATGGCTGCGCCATGTACCCGAGCAATATCTATAGCCAGTTGTTGCGAGTGGTACATGGTGGAGCAGATGGGATTCGAACCCACGACCCCCACGTTGCGAACGTGGTGCTCTCCCAGCTGAGCTACTGCCCCTAAGAACATCATAAACGACAAATTTCAAAATCCAAACCAATCATTTAAAACCAAATATTTTAATGTTGGTCATTTAAAGATTTATTTGTCATTTGGGTTTTGTCATTCGACATTACAAGCTATCCATCTCAGATAATCCGCGCTGCCGGCAATTAATGGAATAGCGATTATCTCCGGCACATCATAACTATGGAGACGTCTCACCGCTTTTTCTATACGCATAAAATTACGGCGCACCGACTTCGCCGTAAGAAGCACTTCACCGGATCTATCTATATTTCCTTTCCACCAAAACCTGGAATCGACACCCGGCATAATATTAACGCACGCGGCAAGCCGCTTCTTTAAAAGCGACGAGGCGATCTTCCTGGCTTCTATTTTGGATTGGCAAGTAACTAGGATTATACAAAAATCGCGGGGTATGTACGATTTTGGTCTTCTGCTGGTCGGCATGGGATAATGTCAGGTTAATTCGCTTATCATCCCGCTGACAGCGTTCTGTATGAGCTCCCAGTCTTCCTGGTTATGAACGGCGAATTTCTGTTTTCTTTTCCAGCCGCCGGTATCTTTCTTCTGCCATAGGTAGAAGCAGACTTGTTTTCTGCCGTAGCTTTCGAGCAGGACAACGGCAGACCACCACCCAAAACGCTTATTTATAGTCTTCTGGACCAATACCTTTAAAGGAGCAACTATCGGTACCTGTTCTTCGTCTCTCAGGCTCTTCTTCTCTTCCATGCCTACCCCCCCTATCTCCTCAGATATATATGATAATCCTGGCCGGACTTTTCAACGATGACGTGCCCCTCTCTGGCGAGCCAACCTATGCTCATAAGAACTCTCTCTTTTTCGGTATCGATATCTTTAACGATCTGCGAAAGAGGGCTCTTCCCGTGTACATCAAGATAATGCCATATATCACCAGCAGTAATACCTATTTCGGTAATCATTTTACCACCTCCGATTTGTTATTATCTAACTCTGACAAATCGTCCCGAGGTGCAACAATCTAAGTCCCGCACCGAGGGGCTACCTCATTGTATCTAAGTCTGACAAATCGTCCCGAGCTGCCACTGTCTAACTCCGGCAGCGAGGGGCTACCTTAATTTGTATCTAACTTTAGACAAATCGCACCGTGATTTGCCCTTATCTCACTCTTGCAAATCATCCCGAGGTGCAACACTCTCACTCCAGCGCCAAGGGATTACCTTATTTCAGACTTCTTGTTGTAGCTACCGCATAAAGGACAAACAGATATTTCGTCATGCTTCGAATCGATATAAGAATGGAAACAGACCGAGCATTTCCAGGTATAGTCTATCTCTCTAGCTATCGGGCCTTTCGGCCTTTTATATGCAAATAACGTCCATATTACCAAAAGAAGTATAGCAGAAAATAATGTATAGAAGAATATTAATGTTCCTATATCTAATTTTATCATAATTATATCAATAGTCAAGGCCTCGGGAACTATTCTTCGCGAGACGGTTCGAGCTTTTCACTGCCAAGGGCGTCGGCTATCAAAGCAATAATCCGTTCATCCCGCGAATGGCCGGCATAGACGTCATTTTCATATTTATCGGCCGGTGCGCCCGGGACCGCGGGACCTTTAATCGATAAGCGGCTTACCGCCGCGGAATATCTCTTTTCCAGGAATGAACGCTCTTTCGGCCTGGCCTGAAGCTCCATGGTCCCGCTTCCGAGCAGAGGCCCAAGAAACGATACCCGCGAAAATTTCACCTGAGAAGCGCCCGGCTGCCCGGAGACTATGGTTATCGTAGCCATCCAGAAAAGATGCCACGCCAAAGATATGAGAATGGCGATCGCAAAGATCCTGTGAGCATCATTCCTGAAAAATTTCTGCAACATCTTTGCCGCTGCCATGATTCAACCTATTTGTTGGTCGCAATGCTGGCCTGCGATACGCCTTCGGCCCTGCACATATCCCAAATTTCAACAACCTTCCCCAGCGAAGCGTGGTTGTCCGCCTTGATTAGCAGCGGCATATTATTCTTTGCCATGAGGCGCAGGCTCGAGGCCAGCTCGTCCCGCGACATCTCCCGTTCATTCAAGTATATCGCGTCGTATTTTGTAACTATTATGACGGCGCTCTCCTGCTGTACAACCTCGCTCGTAACCGCCTTCGGCAGGTTCACCGTTATACCGGGCTGGAATATAAAGCTCGACGTAAACGCGAAGAATACGAATAGGAGAAAGAAGACATTTACAAGCGGCGTCAATTCTATCAGCCCCTTCTCTATCCTCAACCGCCTTTTAAACCTCATAAGTATCTCTCCTGGACGAGAGCAGGTTCACCAGGTCCGTCGCGCTCCTTTCCATATCGAAGACAAGCGCGTCTATCTGGCTCGTCAGATAATTATAAGCAACGTAAGTGGGAATAGCTACGGCGAGGCCGGCTACCGTCGAAAGAAGCGCTTCCCATATACCGCCCGCGAGGTCCCCCGGGTTTACGGGCGTAAGGGCGAGCGCCTTTGCCTGAATAACCTGGAACGACTTTATCATGCCCGCAACGGTGCCAAGGAGACCGAGGAGAGGCGTTATGTGCGCTATCGTCGCCAGGATCGGCAGGTGTTTTTCGAGCCTCGGTATCTCGAGCTGCGCCGCTTCGTCAACGGCTTCCTTTATCTCCGGCTTGGACCGGTCATGTTTCAGTATACCGGCTTTTACTATATGCGCGATGGGCCCGGGCGTCTTATTGCACATCTCGATCGACTCTATGATCTTATTCCTTTTGAGGACCGCGGTTACTTCATCCATAAATTTATCCGCGTCTATCCTGGCCCGGCGTAAATTATATATCCTGTCTATAACGACGCCGAACGCCAGTATGGACGACAGTATTATCAGGTACATCATCGGTCCGCCTTTTTGGATTATATCCCACATATTATCCTCCTCTTAAAATGCGCGTTACTATTAAATTTCAAATGACAAATCAATCTTTAAATGACCAACATTAAAATATTTGGTTTTAAATGATTGATTTGGATTTTGAAATTTGACATTCGTCATTACTGCTTCCGCCTCTGCCGCTTCAACCATTCGAGGCGGTCATGCGCGAAAGCGGACTCTTCGACATCCATCCGCGCAAGTTTTTCATACAGCCGCCGCGCCTCTTCCGGACGGCCGTTTCGCTCGAATATCTGCGCGGCCTTAAATTGTGCCCTGACGCACCAGAAAGCCCCGTTGGAATAAAGCTGCGGAACCTTGAGGTACTCTTCTGCCGCCTTAAGCAGGTCTCCTTTCGCCTCTAAAATTTCCGATATCTCGTACTGAACCTGCGCATTCGCCTCGTTATTCCCGGCGCCGAGCGCCTTTTTAAGGCACTCTACCGCGCCGTCGAAATCTTTCCTGTCCTGCCTGAATTTTGCCATCCGTCTATAACCGCTCCTAGCAAAGTCGGATCCCGGGAATTTATCTGCCAGCTCGGCGAACTTGCCCGCAGCCTCTTCGGATTTTCCCTCGTCCTGCAGTGTCAGGGCCGCCTGGTAAAGGGCCCTGCCGGCAAGGTCGCTCGACGGAAAATCTATCGGAATCGAATAATAGGATTCCCTGGCCTTGTCATATTTTCCCTTTGAGCTGTAATATTCACCCAGCCAGAACCTCGCATCCGCGGCCAGGGGCGAGGACGCATAATTTTTGGAAAATCGCGAAAATTCTTCGACGGCTTCGGCCTCCCTGCCCGTATTATAGTAACACCAGCCGGCCTGATAATCCGCCATGGCCTTCAATGCGCCGTTGTTTATAGCCTTATAAATAGGGATGGCCGCCGCATAATCACCGGTGTAATACAATGAATCTGCAAGGTACAATTTAGCAAGCTCCTCCGTTTCGCCTCCGGCAGGCGATTCCAGGAAATTTTTCAAGTAGTCGGCAGCGCTCCTGAAGTCACCCTTCCTGAAGCTTGCCGCGCCCAGTAAAAACGTAACGTCTGCGCGCAGCGCCGTATCCGGAAAGTTGGTAACCGCGCTCTGATATGCCAGGACCGCCTGGTCGAAATTATCCGTCGCGAAAAATACATTGCCAACCTGAACCTGGGCACGGCCGGCAACGGAGCTGTCGGGATACTTGCTCAAAATAGCGTCATAACTTTCCATCGCGCTCTTAAATTTTTTGGCGGTGTAATATATCTCTCCTATCCCGGCAATCGCGTTTGCGGCAAGGGCCGGATCACCCGAATTATCCTGGACCCACCGGAATTCCCGTATCGCGTCATCGCGCCTGCCGGTCAGCGAATATATGCGGCCAAGCTCATAATGAAGTTCGTCGGCATATTTGGCTCCAGGAAATTTTTCTATACCGTCCCTGCATAGCCTTTCGGCATCGTCATATTTCCGCGCGGCCGATAGAATAGCCGCCTTTCTATAATAAGCCTCTGCCGCCGCTTCGTTCTTCGACCTCATCGCTATAACTTCATCATACGCCCTGACGGCTTCAGCCGTAGAACCCGTCCGCTCGCAGGCCCGGCCAAGTCCGGTTAAAGACGCGCCTGAGAGAAGACCGTTACTACGCTTTGCCAGGCATCTCCTGTACTCTTTGATGCTTGCCGCGTAATCGCCCGCGCCGAAAAATGACTCGGCCATGCGGTACGCGGCAAAAGATGACCATGCGGCTTCCGGAGAAATTGCCAGGGCACGCTGGAAATAAGTAACCGCGTCTTTATATTTGGCCTGGAAAAAATTCACCTCGCCCATCAGGTAGTACGCCGCCGCCGTCTTCTCGGAGACCGGAAATTCCTCTATAAACTTTTTAAGCTCAGTTTCGGCGCCGGTATAATCCGCCACGAGATATTTGCATTCTCCTATCCGGAACTGCGCCTCGGGCGCCGCTTCCTCGAGTGGATACTTCGCTACGGCCTCTTTAAAACAGGTTACGGCGTCGTCGAGGAGTCCCAGCTTGTAATAACACCAGCCTTTCGAGTAGAGGGCATGGCTCATGTAAAAAGACGACGTGAATTCATCCATGATGCGCTGGTAGAGTTCGAGCGCCCTCTTATAATCACCGTTCTTCAGGCAGATTTCGCCGAGCCAGTAGAGAGCCGCGTCCTGCGAATCGCTGCCGGCAGGCGCGTTGATAACAACTTCGAATTCGTAGGACGCCCGCGAAAAGTTGTTCTGGCGCAGATACGACTTCCCGAGAAGTAAATGCGCTTCATATATGCGCGGCGTGTTGGGATAATTATGCAATATCGATTCGAGCCTCTCTCCGGCCAGGTCGTAGAGGCCGTCCTTGAAAGCCTTCCTGGCGACCAGGAAATCGCCTTCCTCCATAGTCTGAGCCGCAAAGACGGAGATGGGCATCAGCATTATCAGCACCGCCGCTCTAAATATCATTTTACAACACTTCCTTGAGATATTGTCCTGTATACGATCTCGTCTCTTTAACGATCTCTTCCGGCGTACCGGCGCAGGTAACCGTTCCGCCGTCCTGGCCGCCCTCCGGGCCGAGATCTATTATGTAATCGGCCGATTTTATCACGTCGAGATTGTGTTCTATCACGAGCACCGTGTTCCCGTTTTCGACCAGAGCCTGCAATACGGACAAGAGTTTGTTCGTATCCGCAAAGTGCAGCCCCGTCGTCGGTTCGTCGAGCATATAGAGCGTCCTGCCGGTAGCCGTCTTGGAGAGCTCCGCGGCAAGTTTTATCCTCTGCGCCTCACCGCCGGAAAGCGTGGTAGCCGACTGCCCCAATTTTATATAGCCGAGACCCACGTCATTAAGGGTCTTGAGCTTATTCCTGATCGACGGTATCTGCGCGAAAAGAACGAGGGCCTCCTCGACGGAAGTTTCGAGGATATCCGCTATCGATTTGCCTTTATATTTTACCTCGAGTGTCTGCGCGTTAAATCGCCTGCCTTTGCAAACCTCGCACTGGACGTAAATATCGGGCAGGAAATGCATCTCTATCTTCTTTATACCGTCACCCATACAGGATTCGCATCTGCCGCCCTTGACGTTAAAGCTGAAACGGCCGGGTTTATACCCGCGCACCTTCGACTCCGGCAGTTTAGAGAAGAGATCCCTGATAAAAGAAAATGCGCCCGTATAGGTCGCGGGATTCGACCGCGGCGTCCTGCCGATCGGCGACTGGTCTATGACGATAACTTTGTCTATAAATTGCGTACCTTCGATTTTTTTATGCTCGCCGGGCCGCTCCTTGGACCGGTAAAATTTTTTGGCAAGGGCCCTGTATAAGATATCGTCGACAAGCGTGCTCTTGCCGGAGCCCGATACGCCCGTAACGCAGACGAATAGTCCCAGCGGTATCTCGACGTCGATGCCTTTGAGGTTATGTTCGCGCGCACCGATTATCTTAAGACGTTTACTGCCGTCGTAAGGCCTTCTGGTGCCGGGTACCGCTATTTTGAATTCACCCCTTAAATATTTACCCGTCAAGGAATCCTTAGACGCAAGAATATCCTTTAACGGCCCGCTGGCCATAACATATCCGCCGTGCTCGCCCGCGCCGGGGCCTAGATCTATTATATAATCGGCCTTCCTGATCGTCGCCTCATCGTGCTCGACGACGATCAGTGTATTGCCGAGATCGCGGAGCGTAATGAGCGTATCGAGAAGCTTGTCATTATCCTTCTGGTGCAGGCCTATGCTAGGTTCGTCAAGTATATAGATGACCCCGACGAGCCCTGATCCGATTTGCGTGGCCAGCCTGATCCGCTGGGCCTCACCCCCGGACAGGGTATAGCTGCGCCGCTCGAGGGTAAGGTAATCAAGCCCGACATTTATCATGAATTGCAGCCTCGAGGCTATCTCTTTCAGGACCTGGTGGGCTATCTTCGCCTGCGCGGGCGTAAGATGCAGATCCGACATAAAAACTTTAAGATCCTTTATCGACATCGCCGAAATTTCGGCGATATTCTTCCTGCAAACCTTGACGGCAAGGCTCTCCGGTTTCAACCGGGCGCCTTTGCAGACCGGGCACGGCAGGACCGACATATATTTGTTTATCTCTGTCTTTATAAACTCGCTCTCCGTCTCGCGGAAACGCCGCTCGAGATTGGGTACTACACCCTCATATACACCCCAGCCATGCCCCTCCTTCCCCTCGCCGTAAAGAACGAGCCGTTTGATATCCTTCGGCAGGTCCTTAAACGGCGTCTCGACATCGAAGCCATGTGCGTGCGCAAGCGAACGCAATAACCTCCTGTAATACAGGTAAAGCCCTTTACCGCCGCGCCTCCATGCGTCGACGCAGTTGATCAGCGGTTTGGATTTATCGGATATGACGAGTTCCGGGTCTATCTCCATCTTATTGCCCAGGCCGTCGCAGCCCGGACATGCGCCGTAAGGGGAATTGAATGAGAATATCCTCGGGGTCAACTCTTCGAAACTTATACCGCAATCGCCGCAGGCGTATTGTTCGTTGAAGAGGATATCTTTATTCGTCGTTAGTCGTTCGTCGCTCGTATTTCGTAGTTCGGGGCTGACTATGACCAGGCCGCTCGCGGCCTCGAGGGCAGTCTCTACCGAATCGGTGAGCCGCCGCCTCACATCGCCTTTCATAACGAGCCTGTCGACTACGACTTCTATATCGTGCTTCTTATTCTTATCGAGCTTTACCGGGTGCTCGAGCTCGGATATCTTTCCGTCCACCCGCACCCTTACAAAGCCGTCTTTTTTCACTTTATCGAATAATTCGCGGTATTCACCCTTCCTGCCGCGCACGAGCGGAGCAAGTACAAGTATCCGTGTCTCGGCCGGCAGGCCCATAATCTGCTCTACTATCTCCTGCGCGGTCTGTCTTTCGATAGGTTTGCCGCATTTCGGGCAATGGGGCACACCGATGCTCGCATATAAAAGCCTCAGGTAATCATGTATCTCGGTCTGTGTTCCGACGGTAGAGCGGGGGTTGGATCCGGCGGTCCTCTGCTCGATACTTATCGCGGGCGAAAGGCCGTCGATATATTCTACATCCGGCTTCTGCAGTTGTTCAAGGAATTGCCGCGCGTAACTGGAGAGCGACTCGACATACCGGCGCTGACCCTCCGCATATATCGTGTCAAATGCAAGCGACGATTTACCGGAGCCGGAAAGGCCCGTTACGACAACGAGCCGCCCCCTCGGTATTTCGAGATCTATATTCTTTAAGTTGTGTTCCTTTGCGCCTTTTATAAAGATCGTATCTTTTTCCATAAAATTTAAATAGGGACAGATACCTATTTTCCATACAAAGGTAGTGAAAATGAGGTACCTGTCCCTTTTATTACGACTATTTCCTTTTTTTCCTCTTGCCGCCTACGAGCATCTTAGCTCTCGAGACGTCGCCTTTCTTATCGACGAAATAGAGGTATCCTTTTGCCTTCTTTACCGCGGGTTTCGCCACTACCTTACCGCCGCCCCCCTTGGATTTGCCTCTCGCCATCTTCGTCTCAACCACGTTGCCTTTCTTATCCACGTAATAGAGATAACCCTTCTTACGCTTTATCCCTACCTTTGCGACTTTTTCTGCCATTATAATTCACCCCCCTTCCTCATTTATTTTTCAGATCTATATACTCCTCTTTCACTCTTGAAACACTCCTGAAAATATTGGTCTTAACGAACGAACAATCCTTTTCAAGAGATCTTATCATATTCTTCATGAGCCGCCGCTTGGATGTATCGGAGTTCGGGCAATTGCACTTCTGCACCGGGAAACCCGATTCTCTCGCAAACTTCCTCACGAGGTCTTCTTCGACATAACAGAGCGGCCGTATTATGATTATCTTGCCGCCAAAGAGTTCCTGCCGCGGGTTCATGGCGGCAAACTCCCCGTGATAGAATATATTGAGAAGGAGCGTCTCTATGATATCGTCCTTATGGTGCCCGAACGCTATCTTATTACACTTCAATTTATCGGCCGCGAGAAAGATCGCCTTTCGCCTGTTCCACGAGCACCAGAAGCATGAAGTCTCTTTCCGCCGGTTTGCTAATTTTATTTTTTTGAAGCAATATTTTATTTTGTTCTCTTTAAAAAATTTCCTCAGCCTGGCCGTATTGACGGATCCCATGCCTTTAATATCCGTCTCGATATGGATAGCGGCCAGTTCATATTTTATCGGGGCCCATTTTTGGCGTTCGGCAAGCAGTTTTAAAAGCGCCATGCTGTCTTTGCCGCCCGAGACCGCCACAAGTATCCTGTCTTTGTCCTCGATAAGGTTGTAATCGGCAATCGCCTTGCCGATCTTCTTCGATATATAGAAACCTGTCCCGCTTAAAAGTCTCATTCTAAATCACTAAATCCGAATATCGAAATTCGAAACAAATACGAAATCGTAATTTGGAAAATTATAATTTGTTTCGTATTTCGGATTTAGAATTTCGAATTTATTATCCATTGTTATGTTCCTATTCTCACGCTCGACGTGATGGCCTTGAGTGTGGCTATTGCCGAAAATACCGCCAGCTCGCTCGTCTTTGGGTTCGCTTTCGACGGCACATTTTCGGTCCGTGTAAATATACGGCCGCACTCGCCCTCTATCTCGACTTCATGGGCATTCTTCGTATAGTCGGGCGAAGTAACGATCCTGACACGCGTCCTCCGCGCCCCTAGTCCCGCCAGTCCAAGCGCGGCGGAGACATTGACATTCTGCGGGAATCCCCTGATCGCCTCCTCGGCTGTCCCTTCGAATATTACGGTCTCACCGCGTATATTGCCGATATCGATCCGGTTCTCTTTCAGATACGGCGCGCCCTCAAGGCCGCGCGGCGGCTTCCTGGTTGTAAGCGTAACCGAATCGACCCGTCCGCTCGAAGCGGACTTTAACCCGTCGATACCGCACAGGGCGCCGCTCGGTATATAAACCTTTATGCCTTTATCCCCGGCTTTTTCAAGAAGCTTCTCGCACCCGATAAGTCCCCCTACGCTCATTATCATACAATCCCTGCGCCGTTTAATGCACCGGTCCAGGACCACTCCCGAAATCCTGGCACTTGCGGCTTCGACGACCAGGTCGCAATTTTCGATAAGTTTATCGAGACCAAGCACAGCCGCTTTTTTATTTAAACCGGCATTCAGCGTCCGCGCCCTTGCTTCATCCTGGTCACATATAGCAACCAGCGCAACCCCTGCCTTAAGGCATGATTGGCAGGCGCGTGCCAGTTCACCACCTATCGTCCCGCAACCGATAATTCCGACTTTCAAACGTTTACGGCTCATATCGACTTTCAGTGTATATTAAAAACCAAAACGCCGGCTTTCCCATACCTACACCCCATACCCTAACCTTCATCTCACTTAAATACCCCAACCTCCACTTAACTCAATACCCCGCGATCGCAGCACCCTTCTTTTCACCGGTAACCGCAAGCATCCTGTCGAGAGCCCTCTTCGCCTTCTCACGGACTTCGTCAGAAACCTTTATCTCGTAGACCATCTTCTCGAGACTGTGGGCAACCCAGCCCAGGGTTATCAGCTTCATATTAGCGCAGACGAGATGCGGAGTCGGTAAAAAGAACATTTTCCCGGGGTTATCTTTTTGTAATTTATACAGCATGCCGGATTCCGTAGCGATTATAAACTCTTTTGTGTCCGACTTTTTTACGTACGTAAACATCCCGCCCGTCGAACATATATGGTCCGATAATGCCAGCACGCCGGGGTTGCATTCCGGATGCGCTATCACCTCAGCCTGCGGGTGCGCGCGCTTCGCCTTTACGATATCCTCTTCCTGGACCCTTATATGCGTCGGGCAAAAACCATCCCACAGGATTATACGCTTCTCCGGGATCTGCGACTGGACATAACGGCCGAGGTTCCTGTCGGGAACGAAGATTATCTCCTCCTCCTCAAGCGCCCGCACTACTTCCACGGCGTTACTCGAGGTACAGGCTATGTCACTCTCCGCCTTGACCTCTGCGGAAGAATTGACATAACATACAACGGCCGCCTTCGGATGCTCGGCCTTACTGGCGCGCAATTTCTCCGGGGTTATCATATCGGCCAGTGGACAGCCGGCTTCCATAACCGGCAGCAGCACCTTCTTATCCGGGTTAAGGATAGACGCCGATTCCGCCATGAACTGGACGCCGCAAAATACGATAACATCGGCGTCAGTCCTTACCGCGGCCTGGGAAAGCGCCAGCGAGTCTCCGCTGATATCAGCTATCTCCTGTATCTCATCGCGCTGGTAATTGTGCGCGATTATCACGGCATTCCGGCGTTTCTTAAGTTTCTCTATCTTCTTCTTTAATGTCTCGTTATATTTTAAATCACCGCTGTCTATGCTGGTCATTTTGCACCTTTCACAATTACATTGTCTATGAGCCTGGTCCGCCCGATGAATACGGCAAGCGCTATCAGGGCCTCTCCGGCTATAGTCTTCACCTCTTTTAATCCGGCCGTATCGACGATCGACACATAATCTATCTTTGCCGACGGGATATTTTTTATCATGGTTTCCATCGTCCGCACGATCTTTCGCGAATCCCGCTCGCCCGATCTTACCATATCCTCGGCCTTTTTAAGGGACTCCCTCAGCACGAGCGCGTCTTTTTTCTCCTCCGGGGAAAGGTAGCTATTCCGCGAGCTCATGGCCAGGCCGTCCGGCTCGCGCACCGTAGGCATGATCTTTACTTCGATACCCATATTCAGGTCCGCGGCCATCTTCTTTATTACTATCGCCTGCTGGGCATCTTTCTGGCCGAAGTACGCGATATCCGGCCGGACTATCTCGAAAAGTTTTGCGACCACCGTGGTAACACCTCTGAAATGGCCGGCCCTCGACGCGCCGCACAACCCGTCGGTGAGATTTTCGACGTTGACGTAAGTAGAATATCCCGCGGGGTACATATCTTTGGCGGCGGGCGTGAAAATTATATCGGCGCCCGCCGATGCGGCAAGCTCCTCGTCGCGCTTTAAGTCTCTGGGGTATTTTTCGAAATCCTCTTTCGGGCCGAATTGGATGGGGTTGACAAATATACTCAACACCGCCGCATCCGTATGTTTCCCGGCGGCGCGTACAAGCGATAGATGGCCTTCATGCAGATATCCCATTGTAGGGACAAGGCCTATAGACTTGCCTTCTTTTTTGAAGATCTTTACGAGGGTCGTCATCCTCGCTATGTTATCAACAACCTTCAATTTAAGCCTTTCTCAATTCTCGCAAACCTTTTAAAACAAACTCCCTTTCCGCAATACGCGGATGGGGGATCTGCAGGCCCGCCGCCGCTACAACATCTTCTCCGTAATACAAAATATCGAGATCGATCTCGCGCGGCGCGTCTTTCACGGTCCTTCGCCTGCCAAGCGCCTCCTCGATCCTGTTCAGTTCTTTTAGCAGCCCCCGAGGACTAAGAGAGGTCTCTATCTCCAGGACGCCGTTTAAAAACTTACCCTGCGGTATAACGCTAACCGGATCCGTTTCGTATATCGAAGAACTTCTCTTGAAACTTATATCCTTGCTTCTCTTCAGCTCTTCTACGGCCTTATCGATATATCCCTGCCTATCACCAAGATTCGACCCTATACCGATATAGCAGATAACCATCCGCAAAAATCCCAATTTCAAATTTCAAAATCCAAATCAATCGTTAAATACCGATATCAAATGTTTATGTTAGTCATTTAAAGATTGATTTGTCATTCGGATTTTGTCATTTGTAATCATTGCATTCTCTCCTTGATCCGGTCCACCGCTTCCTTGATCCGTCTCTTATCGACGGTGAGAGCAAAACGGACATACCCTTCGCCGCTATCTCCAAACCCGTTACCCGGCGTCGCAACGATATCGCACCGCTCCAACAGCTCTTTCGCGAAAGAGGCTGAAGTGTACCTGGCCGGGACGCGCGCCCAGACATAGAATGTGGCCTTCGGTCTGGCGATGTGCCACCCCAGCGAATTGAGACCGTCGACCAGGACGTTCCGGCGCTCTTCGTATATCTTGAGCACGGACCTGATGTGCCTGTCGTAATTCTTTAACGCCGCGACGCCCGCCCACTGGATCGCGAAGAAACACCCGGAATCTATATTCGACTTTACCTTCGCAAGGCCCGCCACGATCTCCTTGTTACCGATGGCAAACCCCAGCCGCCACCCGGTCATATTGAATGTCTTCGAAAGAGAATGAAACTCTATCGCCACATCCTTTGCGCCGTCGACTTCGAATATGCTCGGAGGCTTAAACCCGCCGAACGCTATTTCGGAGTACGAGGCATCGTGGCAGACTATGATATTGTGTTTGGCGGCAAAATCGACCGCCTCCTTCAGAAATCTCTTATCGCATACCGCCGCGGTCGGATTGTTGGGATAATTTATGAATAGCATCTTTATCTTATGCATCGATGCGTGATTTATCGCCTTCAGGTCCGGCAGGAAATGATTTTTTTCCAAAAGAGGCATTTTGAGAACCTCGCCGCCGGCGAACAATGCGCCCGACCTGTACGGCGGATAACCCGGATCCGGCACGAGTACGATATCGCCGGGGTTGACGAAAGCAAGCGGTATATGAGCGATCCCTTCTTTCGAACCTACCAGCGGGTATATTTCGCTTTCGGGATCGAACGATACACCGAAACGCGCCGAAAGCCATCTGGCACACTCTTGCCTGAATTCCGGCAGTCCCTGGTCGAGCGGATACCGGTGGTTCCGCGGATCGCGCGCGGCTCTATTGAGCGCGTCGATTATAAATCGCGGGGTCGGGATGTCGGGATCGCCTATTCCCAGGTCGATTATATCGCGCCCCTCGTCGCGCGCGCGCTTTTTCGCCTTATCGATCTCGACGAACAGGTACGGCGGCAGGTTTTTCAGCCTCTCCGATCGCTCAATTTTCATCATCATTCCCCCGATAAAATTTTTCGCTCATCACTGTAAGAATGCGATGTGACGACGTGGTGAGTGAGGGCGTAAAAATTGCGAGGCAGCGTCCGAGCAATTTTTTTCGAGCGTAATTTTTGCATGGCCAAAAATTACGTGTCCCTCACGAACCACCCGGCACAGCGCATTCTGCCGTTACCGAGAAAAATTTTACAACCCCAGCACATCTTTCATCGAATACAAGCCGGGCTTTTTCCCAACGATCCACTTTGCCGCGGCAAGCGCGCCTGTGACGAATATATCGCGCGTCTTGGCGCTATGCGTGATCTCTATCAAATCTACGCTCGACTCGAAGGTAATGGTATGTTCCCCGACAACCGTGCCCTCGCGGACCGAGTCGATCGGGACCTCTTTGTCGCCCTTCAATTCTTTGACTATACGCGCGATTTCCTTGGCTGTACCGCTCGGGGCATCCTTCTTATCGGCATGATGCGCCTCCAGCACCTGGACACTGTATTCGGTGCCAAGCGCTTTAGCCGCATCCGAGACCAGCTTAAACAGAAGGTTTACGCCTATAGACATATTGGGTGAAAAGACTATGGGTATCGTCGCCGATGCCGCCTCGATTTTCGCGCGTTCGCCGTCAGACAGCCCGGTCGTACCGATCACCATTGCCTTTTTATGTTTTTCGCACAGTTCCAGGTGCTGTATCGTCGCCTGCGGCGCGGTAAATTCCATCAGACAATCGGAAAGTTCTATAAACTGCTCGGGATTCTCCTCGACAACATCGAACGACCCGCTGACGCGCAGTTCCGCATCGTCTTTGGCAAGATCTATAATTCTGGATCCCATCCTTCCATTTGAGCCTGAAACACATATCTTTATCATAATAATTTATACTCCTTCATCGCTTTAACCAGCTTATCCCTGTTTTCAGGCAGCATCCCGCAGAGAGGAAGCCTCATTTCGGGCGAGCACATTTCCAGGAGTCCCATCGCCGTCTTGACAGGTATGGGATTCGTCTCGACGAACATCGCCTTGACGAGCCCGAGCATCTTATAATAAAGAGCCGCCGCTTTCTTCAGATCGCCCCGCTCGAACGCGCCGCACATACCCGCAACATCGCGCGGAATGATGTTCGCGACGACCGAGATGATGCCGACGCCGCCTATCGCCATAACAGGCAGGGTCAGCGCGTCGTCTCCGGAAATGAGCAGAAAATTATCCGGGCACGCCTTCCTGATACGCGCCATCTGCTCGAGCGATCCGCTCGCTTCTTTTACGCCTATTATGTTCTTGATCTCCGCCAGTTTCGCAAACGTTTCGGGTTCGACATTGACGCCGGTGCGGGCGGCTATGTTGTATAAGATTATCGGGATATCCACCGCTTCGGCTATGGCCTTGAAATGCAGATAGAGCCCCTTCTGGGTCGGACGGTTATAGTACGGATTTACCTGGAGCGACGCCGCCGCGCCGGATTTCTTGGCGTGCCGCGTAAGCGCTATAGCCTCTTCCGTAGAGTTCGATCCGGTGCCAGCTATAACAGGCACGCGCCCTTTCGCGAATTCTATCGTAAGTTCGATCACCCTATCGTGCTCGTCATACGAAAGCGTTGCCGACTCACCCGTAGTCCCGCACGGGACGAGAGCGGTCGTGCCGCTTCTTATATGAAATTCCACCAGGCTCTTAAGCGCCCGCTCGTCGATCTTGCCATTTTTAAACGGCGTTACAAGCGCCACCATCGACCCTTTAAACATAAAGCTCCCTTCCGTATATTCGTTAGTGTATAGGTACAAGCCAGTCAGACTTTCTATCCACTATCCACTATTTACTATTTATTAAGTAATCTCCCTCATAAACCAACTCAGCCCTGCCTTCCAGGTATACGTTCTTGAAATTTCCGTTCTTCATTTCGAAATAGACATTCACCCGCTCCCCGCCGAGCGTTTCGACAACAATAGGGGATTTCATCCGCTCGGTCTCCGCGGAGATTATAGCGCTAGCCACCGCTCCGGTGCCGCAGGCCAGTGTCTCGTCTTCCACGCCCCTCTCGTAGGTCCTGATCCTTATAGTGTGGGCATTTACTACCTTGACAAAATCGGCATTCGTCCCTTCCGGAGAAAACTCGCCGTGATGGCGTATGTGGGAACCGATATTCCTGACGTCGATAGCCTCTAAATCGTCGGTAAAATGTATGACGTGCGGGACCCCCGTGTCGGCGAAGCTGACTTTATAAGGGCACTTATTTATCATGAGGCAAAAGTTCCACCTTATATCCTTGGGATCGGTCAACCTTACCTTGATGACATCACGCCGCGCTTCCGCATTGAGGAGACCCGCCAGTGTCTCTATAGTCATCTTACTCTTAGCGATCTTTCTCGTCGCCGCAAATAACGCCGCGCACCTGGAGCCGTTGCCGCACATCCCGGCTTCGCTCCCGTCAGAGTTGAAGATACGCATCCTGAAATCGGCCCGCCGCGAGCGTTCGATGAAAAGAACGCCGTCCGCGCCTATCCCTCTTTTGCGGTCGCAGGCTTTTCGCGTAAATGCGGCTAAATTCTTTTCCGTTAAGCGGCCCGTCCTATTATCGATAATGATAAAATCGTTCCCGGTCGCCACCGCTTTCGTAAACTTTATCTTTCCCATATACTATCCACTATCTCAGCACCCTTGGAACGATCTCGCCCCGCACAAGGTCCTTATACTCTTCCGCTTTCCTTGTAGTATAAAAATTACGCCCGACCACCATAACCTCGGCCCCCCGGGGACGCGAATTGTAATTGCTCGACATTACGAAACCATAAGCGCCCGCCCCCATCACGGCCAGCAGGCTGCCTTTCGGCATATGCGGCAGGTACCTGTCCTTGCCCAGGAAATCGCCCGTCTCGCAGATCGGTCCGACGATATCCACCCGCTCGGCGGTATCAGACGAGTTGCTGTCGACCTTGACGGGCACGATCTTATGGTAGGCCTCATACAGGCTGGGCCTTATGAGATCGCTCATCCCGCCGTCGACTATCACAAAAGTTTTTCGCGGCGTCCTCTTTGTGTAGAGGACCCTCGTTACGAGTATGCCGCTATTGCCGGAGACGAACCTGCCCGGCTCGAGTATTATTTTAAGCCCGGACTTTTTCAGGATCGGAAGTATCGACTTCGCGAAACTCTTCGCGGTCTGCGGATTTTCGATCGAATAGACTATGCCCAATCCGCCGCCGATGTTGAAGTACTCGATATCTATCTTGCACTCCTTAAGGAAATCGAGCACCTTCTTGATCGCCGCCGTAAACGGTTCGGCATCGAGTATCTGCGATCCTATGTGTATATGCACCCCCCTCATCTTAAGATGAGGATATCTCCAGCGGGAATTGAATATCTTATGGACAGTTTCAAAATCCAGGCCGAACTTGCTTTCGCCTTTGCCGGTCGCGATATAGTGGTGCGTCTTCGGGATAACGTCCGGATTTATCCTTATCGCGACATTTACCTGCTTCTTCAACCGGCCGGCTGCCCGCTCTATCTCATCGAGTTCCTCTTCCGATTCTATATTAAAGAAAAGTATCCCGAATTTTATAGCTTCTTCTATCTCCTCGCATCTCTTGCCGACACCGGCGTATACTATCTTCCCGGGACGCGCACCGGCAAGTTTTGCCCTGTAAAGCTCCCCGCCCGAAACTATATCGAGCCCCGCGCCCTGTTTAATGAGCGCGCGCAATACGGCAATGCTCGAATTCGACTTTACCGAAAAACATATAAGCGGATTGATGGTGCGGAACGCGGCCTTCAGCTTATTATAATGGTCCATCAGCGTCTTATAGCTGTATAGATAGAAAGGCGTCGGGACCGACTTCGCGATATCGCCCACCTTTATCCGCTCGCAGTAAAGCTCGTTATCCTTGAATGTGAATTCGTGCACAAAACTCTCCTATCCTCTTTTAACGGATCTCTTCGACCCGATGGAAACTTTCGGGTTTAATAGTTTTATTACATCCGTCTTTTTAAATTTATCGGAAAACCTGCCCAGCTCCCTTTCCGTCATGCTCTTTATCTCGATGGAATTATCGAGAGAGTACTTGATGAGTTTTCCGACGATCGTATGGGCGCTCTTGAACGGCACGCCCTTCGATACCAGGTAATAGACAAGGTCTGTCGCGTACAGGGCCTCATCCTCTAAATATTCCTCGACCCGGACTTTGTTGAATTTAACCGTCTTTATTATGCCTCCGGCCAATTTAAGCTCATCGGTTATTATCTCTATAGAATTGAATAACGGCTCCTTGTCGAGCTGCATGTCCCTATTATAGGTAAGCGGCAGGCCCTTCATCGTCGTAAGAACGCTCATGAGATTGCCGTATAGCCGGCCGGTATACCCCCTGATCAGTTCCAGGACATCGGGGTTCTTCTTCTGCGGCATAAGCGAACTGCCCGTGCAAAAAGAGTCGTCGATATCTATGAAACCGAACTCCTTTGAAGACCAGATGATGAAATCCTCAGCCAGCCTCGACAGGTGCATCCCTATGATAGCAAGGACGCCCAGCAGTTCGATGACAAAATCCCTGTCGCTCACCGAATCCAGGGAATTGACGGTCGGTTTAAGCTTAAACATGTTACGCATACCCTTTGCCCCGCCCAGATATTTCGATATCTGGACATGATAATCTTTATAATTTATAGGCGTACCGGCAAGCGCACCGGCGCCCATAGTCAGGTCGATATTGGCGGAGGCTACCCACAACCGGTCATAGTCACGCTTCAGCATTTCGCTGTACGCGGACAGGTAATCCGACAGGCAGACGGGCTGTGCATGCTGCATATGCGTGAAACCGGGCATGACCATACCGCGATTCCGCGCGGCAGTTTCGCATAAAGCAATATCGACCTCGGCGGCCAGTTCCAGGATCCGCGAGATCTCCACTTTGCAGTATACCTTCGTCGCGAAGCTGACCTGCTCATTCCGTGAACGGGCGGTGTGAAGCTTCAGAACCAGGTCTCCGACCCGGGCCTGCAGTTTATTCTGTATATCGGTATGTATATCCTCGCAGGCACAGTCGGGTGAAAAAGTACCGTTCTTCACGCTCGCGTATATGGCCTTCAGGCCTTTTTCGAGCCGCGCGCGCTCGGGGATAGTAAGATATCCCGCCTTCTTCAATATATCGATATGGACGAGCGATCCTACTATATCGTATTCCGCAAGCTTATAGTCATACTGTATGGACCTGGTAAATTTTTCGGCGAGCGGATCCGCCTTTTTAGTAAATCTCCCACCCCATAGTTTTTTAGCCATGATCACCTCATCTGAAATTACGAATTCCCAATTACAAAAACCAAATCAATCGTTAAATCCCAATAATTGGATATTGGTTATTTAATGATTGATTTGTTATTGGGATTTTGTCATTTGACATTCTTGCATGATCCCCTATACGGCAGACCCCAGATCTCTATGAACCCCTTCGCCAGAGACTGGTCGAACTTATCGCCTTCTTCATAGGTCGCCAGCTCTTTCTTATAGAGGGAATTCGGCGATTTCCTGCCGGCGATCGAACAGTTCCCCTTGTGCAGCTTCAGCCGCACGGTACCGTTAACACAGCCCTGCGTCGCGTCGACAAATTTATCCAGGGCCTCTTTAAGCGGCGTATACCAGAGCCCGTAATAGGTAAGCTCGGCGTATTTCTGCGCCACTATCTCTTTAAAGTGGAGCGTCTCCCGGTCAAGGACCAGCGACTCAAGCGCCCTGTGCGCCGTAAGAAGCGCCCAGCCGGCCGGCGCCTCATATATTTCACGCGACTTTATGCCGACGAGCCTGTTCTCTATCATATCGCTCCGGCCGACGCCGGCATCGCCGGCTATCCTGCCGAGCCTGGTTATCAGGCGTACTCCGTCCATAGCCTTGCCGTTGAGCTTAAAGGGCACGCCTTTTTTGAATTCTATCTCCACGTAGACAGGCCGCGGCCTTGCCTTATCTATTCCTTTCGTAAGTTGATATATATCTTCGTCAGGCTCGTAATAAGGATCTTCCAGCCGCCCACTTTCAATCGATATTCCCCAAAGATTAACATCAATCGAGTATGGCTTCTTCTTTGTTGTGTCGATGGGGATAAGATTATCCTTCGCATATTCTATCTCTTCTGATCTTGTTTTAAGTTCCCATTCCCTGACCGGGGCCAGTATTTTTAAGCTTGGGTCTAGAGAATTTACAGTGACTTCGAATCTCACCTGGTCATTGCCCTTTCCGGTACAGCCGTGCGCCACGTACCAAGCCCCTTCCTCCCGGGCTGTGCGCACAAGGCCCTTCGCTATCACCGGACGCGACAACGCCGTGGCAAGCAGGTAATTATTTTCATAAACGGCGTCCGCCTTAAGCGCCTTGAAGACGAAATCCTTAACGAATTCGTCTTTCAGGTCGTCGACTACGACTTTTACCGCACCCGTAGCCAGCGCGCGGCGCTTGTAGACCGCAAAGTCCGAACCCTGCCCGACGTCGGCCATGTAAGCTATGACTTCATAGCCTTTATTGGAGAGCCACTTTATTATTACCGATGTATCGAGCCCGCCGGAATAGGCAAGCACCACTTTTTTACTCATAGACAGCTCCTCACAAATTACGTTAAGGTTTAGGTTACCCGCTTAAAACGACTTAAGGTTCAGGCGCAGCCTCAACCTTAAGCCCTTCTTAGTCGACACCGTTTAACTCGACAACCTCTCTTATCGTAACAGCCGTAACAATATCGCCTTCTCGGTATGCATCCGGTTCTCCGCCTGATCATAGACTATGGAATTCCGAGAATCGATAACCGAATCCGTTATCTCCTGTCCTCTATGCGCCGGCAGGCAATGCATCACCAAACAATCCTTCTTGGCAAGTTTCATGAGGGCATCGTTAACCTGGAAGGCCTTGAATGCCTTCAGCCGCTTTGCGGAATCCTTCTCCTGCCCCATACTCACCCACACATCCGTATATATCACGTCGGCGCCCTTTGCGGCAGAGCGCGGATCGTCCAGAAACGAGATACGCGCGCCCGAAATACGCGCGAATTTATTCGCAATGCCTATAAGCTCCTTCTGTGGCTCATAACCGCCGGGCGCCGCTATCCGCATATCGAGCCCGACCTTAGCGGCGGCAAACATGAGGGAATTCAGCACATTATTCCCGTCGCCGATATACGAAAGCGTTATCCCTTTGAAGGTGCCAAACCGCTCTTTTATCGTAAATATATCCGTCAATGCCTGGCAGGGATGGGCCCTGTCGCTCAAACCGTTTATCACCGGGATACCGGCATACAACGCAAGCTCTATCACATCGCTGTGCTTATATGTCCGGGCGACAATACCGTCGAGATAGCGCGACAGGACACATGCCACATCCTTGACGGACTCCCGCCCTCCCATATCTATCTCGTCCGGGCCCAGATACAGGGCGTGCCCCCCGAGCTGGACCATGCCTATCTCGAAAGAGACCCTCGTCCGGTTCGACGGTTTCTGGAATATAAGCCCTATCGATTTGCCGTTAAGGGCGGCGGCATATTTGGATCTATCGGATTTAACTTTTCCCGTAAGATCCAGGATGTCGGATATATCCCGCTCGTCGAGATACTCTATAGAGATAAAATCTTCTTTCATAATATCAGCCTTCGGTTATATCCTCGAAAAGACTTTGTCAAGTATCGAAATGGCCTTGTCTATTTCCGATTTCGTAACGGTCATCGGCGGCATTATCCTGAGGATCGTATCCTGGGTACAATTGATGAGGAGCCCGTCTTCGAGGCACTGCTTGTAGATATCGTCCCCTTTGATGCTAAGCTCGACGCCAATGATAAGCGCGACGGTCCTTATCTCTTTTATAAAATGATATTTCCGCTTCAACTCTTCAAGCCGTTTTTTAAGGTACGCTCCCATCCTATTCGTATTAGCGATCAATTTTTCTTTCTTTATCGCCTCGAAGACGCTCAAGCCCGAGGCACAGACTATAGGAGACCCCCCAAAGGTGGAAGCGTGCGTCCCCGGCGTAAGGACATCCCCGAATTTACCCCTTGCCACGCACGCGCCTATCGGCAAGCCTCCGCCGAGAGCCTTAGCAAGGGTCATAACGTCCGGTGTAATATCGTAATTCTGGTACGCGAATATCTTCCCGGCCCTGCCCATCCCTGTCTGCACCTCGTCGAATATAAGGACTATATCCTTCTCATCGCAGAGCAAGCGCAGCGCCCGCATGTATTCAGGATCCGCGATATTGATACCGCCCTCGCACTGTATCGGTTCGAGCATTATGGCGGCGGTCTTATCGCTCACGGCTGCTTTTACGGCCGCGATATCGTTAAACGGGACATGTTTAAATCCTGCAGGAAGAGGTTCGAATCCTATCTTGACCTTATCCTGGCCCGTCGCCGTTATCATGGCGAGCGTCCTTCCGTGGAACGACTTGGTCATGGTGATTATCTCAAACTTGCCTTTATCATGGCCGTACTTCCTGGCGAGTTTTACCGCCGCCTCATTGGCCTCCGCGCCGGAGTTGGCAAAGAAGACCTTCCCCGGATATGAATTCTTTATTATCGCCTCCGCGAGAAGGGCCTGCGGCTCGCTGTAATAATTATTCGAGACATGCATCAGTTTCTTCGCCTGGTTATTTATCGCCTTCACTACCGCAGGATGGCAATGCCCTATCCCCGAAACGGCCCAGCCCGGGAAGAAGTCGAGGTAAACCTTGCCGTCGATATCCCAGACCTTCGCGAGGCTTGCTTTTTCAATGCAGAGCGGAACACGCTTGTAAGTATTCATTACATATCTGTCATACGCCATAACTACTTTTTCTGTTTTTTTCATACTATCCACTCTCCGCTATTCACTATCCACTATTTCACAATCTCTGTCCCGATACCTTTATCCGTGAATATTTCCAATAATAACGCGTGCGGTATGCCGGCGTTGAGTATATGCGCCTTTTTAACGCCGCCCTTCGTCGCGTTGATACAGGCCCTCGCCTTTGGTATCATCCCGGAATTTATGACCCGCCGCTTTATAAGGCGTTCGACCTCGGAGTCCTTTATCGTATTATACAGGGTCCGAGGATCATCCTTATCTTTCATAATACCGTTCACGTTCGTCAATAAAACAAACTTCTCCGCTTTGAGCGCTTTTGCAAGCGAGCTGGCTACATCGTCGGCATTTACGTTATATGTATGGCCGTCTCTGCCTATACCGAGCGGATATATCACAGTGATGATGTTATCCTCGATGAGCTGTTTCACCACCGTAGTGTCGACGGACGTAACCTCGCCCACGAAGCCTAGATCGTATTCGCGCTTCATCCGCTTGACCTTGATCATACCGTTCTCTTTCCCGCTCATCCCGAACGCCCGCGCCCCCAGAGTTCTTAACGTGCGGACAATCTTACTGTTTATAGCATGGAGCGCCCTGTCTATTATATGGATCGACTGGCCGTCGGTAACTCGCAGGCCCTGTATAAATTTCGGCTCGATACCGGCTTTCTTCATCATCCGCGAGATATATGGTCCGCCGCCGTGGACAATTACCGGACGCATACCGGCATAGCTCATAAATATTATATCCTCGAGGATGCCCTGCTCTATGCCCTTCTCCTCGACCGCGGAACCGCCGTATTTTATAACGATCGTCTTCTTATAAAACTTGCGTATATACGGCAGTGCTTCGATGAGGACTTCACTCTTCTTTATTGCTTCGCGCATAATTCCTCTTTTATTAGTGGATAAAAAAACTGCGGTTCGATTTTACTATTCACTCTCCACTATTCACTATACTAAGTACTATACTCCGAATTTATCGCAACGTATTCCTTCGAGAAGTCACACGTCCATGCCGTTGCCTTGCCTCTTCCGCTCTTTAAGTCGACCGCTATCTTCACGCTCTTTGTCTTAAAGAACTTGCGGGCACGCTCTTTATCGTAATTTCTATCGATCGCGCCGCTCGAAAGGGCCCTCATCGTGCCGAGATATATATCCATCCGCGCCGGATCGAAATCCACCCCGGCCGCACCGCAGGCGGCCGCGGCCCTGCCCCAGTTAGGATCCTCGCCGAATATCGCGCATTTTAAAAGGCTCGAGACCGATATCTTCCTTGCCGCCGTCGAGGCATCCCGGTCCGTCCGCGCGCCCCTGACCTCGATCTCCACAAATTTTGTCGCGCCTTCGCCGTCGGCGGCAAGCATCTTTGCCAGTTCACAGCTCAGGTACTTCATGCCCGCGGCGAATTTTTTGTAGTTCGCATCCCGCTTCGTTATCCTGGCGTTCCCAGCCATGCCGTTGGCGAGGACAAAACACGTATCGTTGGTGCTCATATCGCCGTCGACGGAGACCATATTGAAAGAACCCTCTATCGCCTCGCCCAGAGCCTCCTCAAGCATCCTCTTGGATATGGCCGCATCCGTCGTGATAAAGGCCAGGAGGGTCGCGTGTCCCTTGCCACGGCTGCCGGAGGCAGTCTTCATCGCGGGATATATCATCCCGACGCCCTTGCAGGCGCCGCCGATCGTAACCGTAGACGAGCCGAGTTTAAGTTTTATCGCGAACTCTTTTCTCACCGTATCGGTCGTCATTATCGTCTCGGCAAATCCCCTGCCGCCGTCTTTCGACAGGCCGCAGACAAGGCCCGGCACCTTATCCGCTATCTTCTTTATCGGTAAAGCGCACCCTATTATACCGGTCGAGGCCACGAGCACTTCCCGCCTATCGCACCATAAGCCCTTAGCGGCATATTCGGCCATCGCAAGCGCGCTCTTATATCCGGTCTTACCGTTCGCGCAATTTGCATTGCCGCTATTTACGATCACGGCCTGGTGCGTCTTATTCTTTATATGAAGCTTGCTCACCTTCACCGGCGAGGCTTCGAAGACATTCGTCGTAAAGGCCGCGGCCGCGACGGCCGGGACCTCTGAATAGAGAAGCGCAAGGTCCCTATTGCCCGACTTCTTTATGCCGGCCTTGACGCCGTTAGCGACGAATCCTATAGCTGTCGCTACACCACCTTTAACTGCTATCATACCACACTCCTTGCCGGGTGAAATTCTTGCCGGGTGAAAATTTCACCCGGCAAGAATTTAGTTATCACCTAAATTAATCCCTCGGTTTCATCAAATCCTGCTATAATATTCATATTCTGTACCGCCTGGCCCGCCGCGCCCTTCTTCAAATTATCGATGCACGAGACGATGATCAGGGTGTCGCCCGTCACTTTCAACCCGATATCGCAGTAATTCGTCCCGACTATATCTCTGATTTGAGGCAGCCGCCCTTCGTCCGATATCCGCACAAAAGGCTTGTCCTGGTAAAACTTTTTGTATACCCCCAATACCGATTTCGTATCAAGCGCCTTGTTCAGCTTAAGGTAGATCGTCGAGAGTATTCCCCTGTTCATCGGAATAAGGTGCGGCGTAAATATTACGTCTATCTCTTTACCCGCCACCTCGGAAAGTATCTTCCCTATCTCAGGTTTATGCTGATGCTCGTTTGCCTTATAGGCCTTAAGGTTCTCGTTCACTTCGCAGAATGAGAGCGCCAGATCAGGCTTGCGCCCTGCGCCCGTCGCGCCGGACTTCGAATCGGCTATCATGTAATCGGTCTTAATCGCCTTCTCTTTTAATATGGGCGCGATACCTAAGATTACGCTCGTAGGATAACATCCCGGATTCGCGATCAATTTTGCTTTCTTTATCGCATCATAATATAATTCGGGCAGACCATACACGGCCTTAGGCAAATTCTCTTTATCTTTATGTTCGATGCCGTACCATACCTTATATACTTCCGGTGAGAGCCTGTAATCTGCGCTTAAGTCGATGATGGTCTTCCCCGCCTTCATGAATACCGGCACCAGCTCCATCGAAACTTTGTGCGGCAATCCCAAGAATACGAGATCGACATTCCCGGCCATCGCTTCCGGATTGGGTTTTTTGCATATGAGATCCAGTTTACCCTTAAAGGCCGGAAATATGGAAGAGAACTGTTCTTCCTTATCGATAACCGCTGAAAGTTCGGTTATCTTCACGCCTTTATGGTTCACGAGGATCTTTATTACCTCTTCACCGGCGTAGCCGGTCGCGCCGACAACTCCTGCTTTTATCATTTGTCCTCCGTCGGAATATCTTTTCATATTAAAATAAAAAACCTATCGTGTCAACTAAAATCGTCGTCGGAGTTGACCAGATAGGTTTTTTAAACCTCGTCGAGAAACTATTTTTATCGTTTAGTGAACTGGAATCTTCTCCTGGCTCGCTTCCTGCCGTATTTTTTGCGCTCTCTCTTCCTGGAATCTCTCGTCAGGAATCCGGCCTTCTTGATGTCGGCTTTGAGATTGGCATCCATCTTGACAAGCGCCCTGGCAATACCCTGTTTTACAGCCCCCGCCTGGCCGCTTAAACCTCCGCCATTTACATTGACAAAGATATCGACCTTCGTCTCCGCTTTGGCGGTTTCGAGCGGCTGCATAATAATGAGCCTGTTCGATTCCCTCGGGAAATACGCGTTAAAAGGCCTTCCGTTGATAGTGACCTTACCTTCACCGGCCATGAGCCTGACACGGGCCGTAGAATTTTTACGTCTCCCGGTTGCTATATACTGGACTTTATCTGACATCTTTGCTCCCACTTAGATTACGCTCTTGGGTATAGGGTATACCCTAAACTCTACTCTTACTCTGCCCTTACTCTACCCTCAACACTTTCGGCTGCTGCGCCTGGTGCGGGTGCGTCTGGCCCGGATAGACCCTTAACTTCTTCAGTAACTTCGCTCCGAGTTTACTCTTCGGCAGCATCCCGTGGACCGCGTGTCTTATGACACGCTCCGAACCCTTCTTCATCACGGAGGCCATACTCTCCTCTTTCAACCCGCCCGGGTATGCCGAGTATCTCTTATAAGTCTTCTGGCCGAGCTTATTGCCGGTGACCTTTACAAGACTCGCATTTATAACTATAACCTCGTCGCCCGTATCCTGGTGGGGCGAATATATTACCTTATTCTTGCCCATAAGGATAGTGGCTACTTTAGCGGCAAGCCTGCCGAGCACCAAGCCATTGGCGTCGACGACGTGCCAGCTCTTCTGGATATCTTTCTCTTTCGCTATATATGTTTTCATAGATAAAAAAATACCTCTTTTCGCAGAGGCGATTGATATTATCATATCACCCCTGTCTTGTCAATATAATATTTTTTACGCCGCTGTCCAGAACTCCTTCATGATCAACTTCAAATGCTCGATCGACCTGGCCACTTCCTCGGAAAGCCTCACGATTATGTTAAGACAGTTTTCGATCCTTATCTTTATCTTCTCCGGGTCGGGATTATCCTTTTCGTCTTCGGCCTCGGCCAATGTCTCCAGGAATTTATCCATACCGCCATCTATGCGGCCTTCGAAGACGCTCCTCATGATAAGCTCGACCATAGGCGTCTTGCCCTTTTCATATAACCGCGCCAGTATGGCTTCGAATATCATCTTCGCCTGGTAGTACGTCCTCTCCTTAGAGTTCGGAAGATATGCGCTGTACTCCCTGGGAAGCGTCAGATTCAATAGCCGCGTAGACTTAAATAGCGTAACATCTTTCCTGGACAGGGCTTCCACAAGTCTCTTCGATTCCGCGTTTGTGGTGAGTACTATCCTTAATGTGCCCTTTTTGGCCGGGTCCCTAAGCATCGCCTCGAGATTATTCCCGGTGTAGAATCTATCGCTTATGATATCCCCTCTCCGCTTTTCGATAGTATCAAGGGCCTTCTTCATGCCGGCGGAACGGCCGTCCTCCTGGGGCCGGAAGATCTCTATCCTGTTTTGATGGGCCAGGTTTACTATCTGCCAGATGCTGAGCGTCGTCGTCTTCGAAAGCGGGATCATAGCGCCCGGGCCCGCATTCGGACCTTGCCGAGCGGTGAAATCCGATATCGCCTTAATGATGGCTCTATTCTTCGTATCTTTTATAGCCGCGGCGCGGGCGCTCCAGAATTCGTCCGTATCCAGCCCTTGTTCAGCTATTGCTTGTGCACATAATATTTCAACGGCAGCTTTTGGCGTAAGATCGTAACTCCACCTTATAATATTAGATCGCACTAAATAACCTTGCCTAACAAGTTCAGAAAGTGCAGTAACAGTCGTTTCGCGATCAACATCATTACACTCCATATATTCTCTTATTGTTACGGCAGAACCGTACACTTTTTTGCTTAAAACCATTTGCAGTACGTTTTCCCACACCGGCATCCAGTCAACCGCAGTGGCTCCACTGGACATCTCCACCGTGAGCTCTTCTAAAGTGGGCTGCGCAACCGATGCGTTTTCGGCTTCCTGCGCGGCGGGTTGTGTTACTTCTTGCGCATTGACCGCTGCAGCTTTCGCAAGCGCTAAAAGCCGTTCATGAGCAACCGCAAGTTCATCTGCAACATACTTCCCTCTGGAAGCCATCGCTTCCAATTCTACGATATGTTGATTTAATTCGGATATTTCGATTAAATTATTTGCCCTGCCGCCCGCGCGCACCGCAGGCTGGGCCGGTTTCGCTTCGGCCACATTGACTTCGTTTGCAACCGGCATATTCATTCCAGTCGCGGACTGCTCCCCCGCGCTCTTTTCAGGCATCCTCAGGCTCTCCAGCAGAAGTATTATTTGAGCATATCTCTCTTTGCCGACGATCGGCTCGATTTCAATATCCAGCCGGCCTGCCTGCCAAATAATAGCGCTTAATTTTTCGGAAGGGTTTACGGGAATAGACGCCGCATAATCGTATACCGCGGCTTCTATCTTATTTTGCGCCAAGGCATTGCGAAGAGCCAACGAGCCTCTTAACTGCATAAGGGGCGCATGCATAAAAATGACCGTTTTGGGCACAATATTCGCCTCTATTAATTTATTCACGGAAAATACTCCGTTATCGGTCATCCCCTGGGATTCTTTTTCAACCAGGATCGATGACTCCGGCACTCCGGCGGCAATAATAGCATCTCTCATTATTAATGCCTCCGCCCTGACGATGTTACCATCCTTATCACGTCCAAAGTCACCGTTATCCGCACACGGGGTGCAATGTTTTCCGTATTTCCCGGAAACCAATATACGCGATATCTTACGCTCACGATACATTTTAGCCGCTTCCGCCGCGACCATTTCGGCATCCGGACTGCCAAAGACCACAAGCAGGTCGGCGCTCTCCGGCAAAGCATCTCTCTTTGCCATCAACTCGACCAATTCTGTCGCAGTATCTGATATTGCCGCGGCCTGGGGTTTTTCATTTACCGCGGGTTGCGCAACAGGGAATCTCACACCCATTTGTTCTGCAGTTAGCCTATTACGTGCTCCATCTAATGCAGATTGAAACCTTATTCTTTGTTCGGGGAGTGTCTTAATGGCATTTAAGGCCGTGTTGACAAGTTCCACCAGCTCTTCCGCTGTTTTTTGAGCGGCCGTGTCATCTTTTCCTCTCGATTTAAAACATCTGACAATCATTGCCATAGCCTGATTAATTTCGTTCGGCATCTTGGCTCCTACCCTTGCCGCTACACTGTACAACAAATCAGTATCGGCATAGGACACTCTTCTGAGAGTAACTTCAGCGATATTTTCAATTATTGCTTCTCGCTGGGCGGCTCCCAATGCAAGCCAATAATAATGGAGGTTCTCGAGATCTTCTGCTTCTGGTTGCGTTACTTCTTGCGCATCCGCTGACACACCTGTCGCAGCTTGCGCAGTTTTCGCTACATCCGTCTCCAGTACCGGCGTCGTCACTACTGTACCGGGCATTGATTCGACAAAAGACACAAACTTATATTCAGGGTCAAATTCAGGTATATAATTTTTTGCAAATTCCTTCCCAGCATGACTAACAAGAACATACAAACACCCATCTTTGGACACAAATCCCTTTATCAAGCCATTTTCTATAACCTCTGCCCTGGATCCGTATTCCTCTCGTATCATGTTTTCATTTATTGTAAAAATATGTGATTCCCCCATGCCATCACATATAGCACGATTGACTATCAACGAAATCTCTCCGGACGGTTCTTTTCGGAAAGTATAGCTCATTCCTTTCCCAAAATTGGCGTTATAAGAAATGAAAGATGTTTTAAGTGAACGCTGATCCGAGTGTTCCGGTACTCCTATGTAAAAATGGAACCCACCAACCTGTTTCTTAAAAGAAGCCGCATGTTTTCCTAGGAATTGCGCCATACTAGTAAAATCTTTTATCCCCCATTGCATTGATGGTAATTTCGCTAGCGCCACTTTATACTGCTTGCGTACAGCGGCGTATTTAGGCTCAGTGAGTATTTTCTCCACCATATCGGGCTGGTTAGCGCTGGCATCAACAAGCCAGTTAATATCTTCCGAATTACCCACATCCGCGTGCATCCTTATATCGCCTTCCGTTATATGGCCATTCCAAGAACGGTCATTTCCATCGCGCGGCCGGGCAGGTGTTTCCGCTGCCTGTCCCTTGCCGGATTCCGTGCGCCGGTCGATCTCTCCCTTGTTATCTATTTCGCGGCGAATATCTTTTATTGACTGTTCTGCGCGTTCTGCGGCGGCGTACGAGCCATCGCCATCTAATTCCTGGAAACGGCATGCGAGCACAATCATTGCCTGTTTTTT
This sequence comes from Candidatus Omnitrophota bacterium, assembly GCA_041650935.1. Lineage (GTDB taxonomy): Bacteria > Omnitrophota > Gorgyraeia > 2-01-FULL-45-10 > 2-01-FULL-45-10 > FEN-1322. The sequence goes on along the minus strand of JBAZKH010000001.1, from coordinate 160,352 downwards.
ATCTTGTTCTGTATTCGCAGTCACCGCTGCAATAGCCGCCCTTAAGATGGTTCTATCGGCTATTTGCTCATCTGTAAGTGCAAGATTGTCTACTATCTCCTTCCTTTCGGCGCGACTTAACGTATCCACCCAATCGAATCGAGGCACGGATACAGAGGCCGGTTCTTTACCTTGAATTCTTTGCAATAAGCGCTCGCGTTCATCCCCGGCAATTTCCGGTGTATTATCTCTCATATATATCAACGCTGTGACACGGGCTACAGGGTCTCTCTTTTGGTGGGCTATTCTACGGATAGACTGCCAGAGTTCTTCACAGTTATAATCTCCTCCATTCCTCAGACATATCAACGCCGCAACGCGGGCTGTGAGGTCTTTATCCTGGTTAGCTATCTCACGGATAGGGCTAGCTCTTCGCCTATCACTATCACGATAAAAATATAAAAGTTCACCATCCGGTGCTAGCCGCGAGAATTCATGTTGTACCCATCTGTCTGGACTTTTTAAAAACATAAGCGCTGTGACGCGGGCTGTGAGGTCTTTTTTCTGGCGTGCTATTTTACCGATAGAGTTCCAGAGCTTTTCCTGGCGTTTATCAGCGTCAATGTCGGGATCATACTCATCCCTCATATATATCAACGCCATGACGCGGGCTGTGAGATCTTTTTTCTGAGTCGCTATTGCACAGATGGACTGCCACAGCTTTTCGGACTCGATCTCGGTCCTTGACGGCAGAACATCTCTTAAGTATGCCAACGCTGTGACGCGGGCGGCCAGGTTATCATTCTGACCGGCTATTTCGACAATGGACCGCTTCAGTTTTTCGTCTTCTCTTTTAGTCTCCCGGGGCAGATTGTCCCGTAAGTATATTAATGCTGTGACGCGGGCGGTCAGATCTTTTATCTTCGCTGCGGATAGTATGGCAGCGAGTCTTTTCCGTTGGTCAGCTTTGCTCAACCGGACTGATTTTGCTTCCGCCCGAAGTTTGTCGTTCATCTTCTTGATTTCGGAAAGTATTTGGGGATTTGCTTCTTTTATCAAATCCTGTACAAGTAGACGGCTATCCCCAGAGTAACCGGGCTTAACCTGCGCGGCTAATGTTTTCAGCCTGCCTGCAAAATCACATGCTTCCGCGTAACCCTTCTCCGTAAGCCAGGTAGGCTTTTCTATGTCCAGATACCCAATATCTTCTAAAAACTTTCTGTCCCGCCGCAATGTCCTGTCACTGATCTTCCCCATCTGCGAAAAGTGGGCGCTGGTTAATGTCCGAGGCTTCCATCCCGTGGGAATGGGTGGATATAACCCTATATAAAGCAGGTAATGCGCCGGACTGCCGGGAGATTTGTAATCAAAGCGGGCGTTGTCGCGCGGCCGGGCCGGTTTCGCTTCCCCTTCGCCGAATAGTATTCCATATACCCTTTCAGCTTCAGATCGTTTATTATCACATTCAATAGCCCAGCCTGAATATTGCGGATACATCACATCTGTCTTTTTATAGCCCCCTGCTCTTGCCATATTTTCTAAAAACTGCGCTCTTAAAGATTGGATATCGTTGAGCATCCACAATCGAAGATCGCGTCTTGTTCTAAAAGAATCCGGAAAATTACTTGGTAATCTTGCAGCAAAAGCACTGCTAATATTGCGGATATCGGCCAATGATGGAACGGATATGGCTTCGGTTTTCTCCGACCCGCCCACGCTTATACGCGCAGGTTCGGCAGAGTTTTGGGGCGCAAGCTGTCGTTCTTTTCCTGTTTGGGACATAAACCTTATGTTGTCATCGTGACTATATGGCAGGCTGCTCATCGGCTTAATGGGCTCTGCATTTTTAGTCCTATTTTGCGCAAAAAACTCCTCCGGCTCAAGTTTTTCCTGCATCGTAGGCGGCTCACGGCGCTTCACGCCGGCTTTCCGCGGTTCCAGCATCGACGTTACTTTGTTAAACTCCGCCGCCGCGGCCTTCGCATCTTCTATACAAGTACGCAGTTTTTCCGAGACGCGGGCATTACCACTTAAATCTCTGAGAATGTCATCGATTTCACATCTATCTTCCAACCTTGCCGCCGCTAATTTTTGCGCAAGGTCACGGCCATTTAATCTAAGCAGGCTTTTAAGTTCGCTCTCTAAAACTTTTTTATCGTCCTCCACAATAATCAGCTCTTCGCTCGTAGTTCCATCACATCGTATGCCGGACGGGACTATCTGCCAGGCTTCCTCGATCTTTTTCCTCATCCGGACGGTAAGCTCTGCCAGGCGTCTTCCTTTTTCCGTCAATCGCCACCTATATTCCCTCGAGCCCGGAAGACGGCTTGCGGGTTCGATGATACCCATTATTTCCAACGAACGGGGGTTTAGGTAAAGGTCTCTCCTTGCGGTAGATTCCGGCTTCTTTTCGGCGCGGACGTCAAGGTCAAACTCCGGATACTCTTCTATCGCCCAGTCAAATTGATCCAAATAATCTTTTATCGTAATTTCTTCCAGGCCGGAGAGCGCAATTACAGTGAGCGCCCAATCCGGGGACTTACCGCGCTTTATCCGCCGGTCGGTTTCTTCGGGCATCCGAGCAGGCGTTTCCACTGCCTCTCCTGCCTCTTGGCTCCTCAACTCATACTCAATTTTTTTAAGGTAGCCTGCCAGCGCCATGAAGTCTTTTTGTTTATGATGAGAAAGATAATTATTTATGGAATCGGCAAGAAATCCTGTACTTATGGCATAATATATTGCCGCCACATACCAAGGGCCCGTGATGCTCCATATGACACCTACGGCAAAAAATATAGCGGCCGTAGTCGCTTCTATAACAACCCCGGCCAAAGGAGTAAGCTGTTCGTTCTTCTCGGCAAGAGCCTTCTTGATATCCGAGATATTAACGGTCGCATTATCCTCAGGACGCTCTTGAATAAAATCGTTCCACAAGTCTACATATCCCTCTATAACTGATTCCGTCAGGCTGGGGTCATCATTTATACTGCGTATAACCGCCCTAGTAAGGTCGTCTATGGTAAGTTTACTTTCAGCGCCGGCGCCGTCCGACCCTACACCGGCAACAGGTGGTTCACCGGGCAGGGCATAGCTCAGGTCGCCCAGCTTATGCCGTTTATTTTTTGGGATCAGGCTCGATAGAGGATACGCTTTCTCCGCGGCGTCATAAGCCAGGTCGACAAACCGCTTATACGTCATTCGCCCTCTTATATTAATGCCGTGTTCGGGAATAGCGACATTTACGTCCATCTCCCGGCTGTCTATTGGATCTCTCCACGACCGGTAGGCCGATTCCGCGCCTTGACCGTTATAATCCAGGCTTTCAGCGCATTCTCTATGGATACGGCACTCCAGGACCGCATGCTGTATTATCTCATCTTTACTTCCTATAAGCCCGCGCATAACGTATATGGCGCCGTTATGGTAGACGCCGAAATGCTCGACCTGCTGGGCAAGCTGGTTCTTGAACGCTTCGACCATATGCCTGTTAATATGGGCATAGCTTCTGTAGTGGTTTACAAGCTGTATGACCAATGCGGCTTCCGCATCCGGCCGGTTCATATGCTGCTCTCGCATTTCCCGGTTGACAAGCTTGTCGAAAATATCCCGGAACGTAAAATCATTAGCGTCTCCCAGCAAGTAAAGTTTGTCAAAAAACGGGGTCTTTATATCTTCTGATACGCAAGCATTTCCATTCCCGCCTTGCAAATATTTATTAATAAGCGCATTCAGCATCGGATGTATGGCAAGGTCGGACGGCTTTACTCCGTCGATCGATCCCGCCGTCGGCGGCTCGCCAGGGCTGTGTTTGTCATCACGCTGTGGTTGAGCAGGCGTTTCCACTGCCTCTCCTGCCTCTTGGCTCCTCAACTCATACTCAATTTTTTTAAGGTAGCCTGCCAGCGCAGCTAAGTCTTGCTGTCTAGTGCCGACAAGCCCAAAGATACCCTCTATCGAATAATATACTGTAATTAAATCAAATAATGCCGTTGCCCAAGGAACGGCGATACCGCAAAGGACGCCTGCAGCGCCAAATACACAGCCTGCAGCTATTCCTGCACCGCACCATCCGATGAGCCGGCTTCTCTTATTAATAAGGCCCTTCTCTATATTTGAAATACTAATGGCCGCATTTTCTCCATACTTTTCAATGACTTTGCCCCACAACTCCCCATATCTAAATCTATCCCAAATTGTCAGGCTAAAGTCATGTTTCAGCGCTTTTGTAATTTCTCCGGTAAGGGCATCTATGGTCAGATTCGCCAGGGTTGCTTTCGGCGTAACGGATGGGGTTCCTATCGCGAAGAAAGTCACTGCCTGGCCCGGCACGCCCAACTTGGCCTTCCTGAGGTATCCTGCCAGAGCCGCAAAACCCTCTTTTTCATCCTTCCCTTTTATGAAATTGTTATATATAAAATCGCCAAAAAATACTGCCCCTGCGACATAATGCATTGCCGCTATATACCAAAAGCCTGTATAGCCCCATACAATACCTATCCCAACAGATAAAGGAGTTATTAATGCTCTTATACTTTCGCGCCAGCCAATAGTCTCTTCGCCCTTACTGGCAAGAATGTTCTCGATATCCGAGATATTAACAGTCGTGTTCTCCGCGGCGTGCTCCGCAATAAAGTTTCCCCATAATTCTATATATCCTTCTGCATCCGATACTGTTATGCCGGAATCACTATTTATCTCTCTTATGACCGCTCTATTAAGGTCACCTATAGTGAGTTTGCCTTCAATAACAGATCCGTCCGACCCTGCACCGGCAACAGGTGGTTCGCCGGACATTAATCGTCCCTGCAGAGATGCCAAAAATTCCGCATCACCTTCTCTTATGACAGAATCGGCGGAATATGCCGCCCGCGCTTCTCTTATTCTCGCTAAAAGCTGGCCGCCTTCCGCTGCAAGCAGCCTGCGGTAGTTCTGCATCGCATCTATACCATACCCGGCCATACCTTCCGTGTTAATCCTGCTAACCATAAAACTCTCTACCGCTTCCATCGAATCGCCTTTATTCCTGTTAGAATAATTGAGTATAAGCGCCAGCCGGATAGCCGCCGTAATAGCCCGCTTTACCGGCGTAGTTTCGGTAGATAGCTTGGAAAAATCATGGTGCGCAGGTATGAGGTTTACTTCGAACTGCCCTATAGAATAACCCTCATCTTCCAGTAATTCCAAGGTCCTATTTTCATGATCGGCCAATCCGCGGGCGGCTTCTTCGGTCTTTGGATTCCACTCTATCTCGCCGCCTATAACATTTCTTGCGAAATCCATCATATCGGTAAAACCGGCTTCTTTCGCGGCATCTATAAGCGCATCCGCGGTAGTCTCCAGCCCATGCTTTTTAAAAGCTGCCTTTACCCGCCCGTAAAGTTCCGGTTCTGTATCCTCGATATAACGCCCGAGGTCCTGCACTAAGCACAGTTTATTCACCAGCGGGGCAATCTTCGAAAAGCCTGCTTCCACACACAGCATCGACGCGACACTAGCTATCCATTCGCGTTCGGATATAGTAGCCGGCTTAAGGCCATACTTCCTTAGAAGCGCCGTGATATCGTCGACGCTGGCCGCGGCAAGATCTTTCTTAGCCGGCCCGGCCTCACCCCTGGCCCAACGGTCATGCGCGCGCGGCTTTCGATCATCGTCGCGGCCGGTAGCGGGTAGGACAGAATAAATCCTCTGTCGTCGCCGTTCGTAGGCATCGATGAATTTTTGATCGACTACGGTCTCCCACACTATTCTACCTTTTTCAAAACACGTCTTATTTATATTCAGGGCCAGCTTGATGGCAAATTCCCTATTTGCCTTGTTTTCGCCGCCGCGAAGATTGGGAAATTCCTGGTCGAGCTCAAGCTCCTTAGCCTTCTTACCGTTAAATATCCAGTTGTACCTCGCCTTCGCGGTTCTATTATTGTATCTCGTCTTGTTGGTATAGGAATAAGAGCCCAGATACCAGAGCCATATAGCGTCGTTTATGATATTATATCGCCCGCCGATCTCGTTTGCCGAAAACTCATTGCTGAATATTTCGGGAATGCTCCCGAAAGAAAAGCTTGATATGTGCCCTCCGCCTTTATGATACGCTCCTACCTTAACCCTATCCGCCATCTCGTGCTTGGCCAGGCGGTAAAATAGCGCCCACGCAGCGCTCACGGTCCTGGTCTTACCGTCCGGGAAGGTGTGATCGAACCATATATCGCGGGCCAGCAGATCGTCCCACATCTGGACAAATTCCGTATGTACGATGAGCTTAAGCATGCCGTTATCAAGTATTTCCGTCCTGGCTATCGGCAGTTCACCCTTCCGCTCCGGTTCAAAATACCCTTCTTCGATAGATAGGAATTCACCCGATATTGCGGCTTCATTCTTCCTGAAACATCTGAGGGCAGAGATGAGGTCCCGAGACTTTAGCAACTCCCTATTCACTTTGTTATTTGACCAGCCGGCGGGAAATTCCATGTCTTCCCGGTAAGTCACCCTGCGGAAATTTGAGACGTTCTTTATCTTCGGGGCGGTTCCGCGAAATTTCGGGATACCAACACGGGACATGTCCATCGCACCGATTGAGCCGGGACCGAGCCACTTCGCGGCAAATAACTTCTTGCCGAGGGCGTACATGTCATCTCTGGTGCCGGAGCCTCCACCATCGGGGCCCGACACGACTATAGGACTCAGGCCATAGGCGAGATCGTTAAATAGAAATGCGCATAAAACGACTATACTCAAAGATTTTATTAATATCTTATTCTTCATTTATAGCTCCTCCTGTTTTGTAGTATTTCGACTTATTAAACTCTTTTATAAAAATAAAAAACGCCCGGCAATTTTGCCAAGCGTTCGCTGTTACATTCTGTATTAAAGTGTCCGCCGAAGCTTTCCGTTATTTTAAGTCAGTTAGCGAAGGCGGATAAAACAACTTGTGTGTAGTTTACCACACAGGAAAGATTTGTCAAGTGAAAATGTCTAACTTTTTTAAATCTTAATTTTACACCCCGGGGTGGAAAACCTCACAGGATGTCTCTATGCGCCATCTCTTGTTTTAAGAGATCAAAATCTTCAAACCGGATCGAATCGATACCCATCGCGGTTGCTTCCTTTATAAGATCCTCCCTGTCGTCGATATAAAGGATATCCTGCCTGTTGCCGCCGGCCCTTCTTATGACATCCTCGTATATCAAAGGCTCGGGCTTTATAGCGCCGACCATATAGGAAAGGATTAGTTCGTCGAAGGCCTTGATGATGTCGAACCGTTTTTCGATATATTCGAAATGGATGCGGTTTATATTGGAGAGGAGGAATAACCGGTAATTCAAGCTTTTAAGCTCCCGCACAAGGCCGCAGACTTTCTCATCTGCCCAGAATATCTCGCTCCAGATTTTCGCGAAGTCCATATATGGAAGCACTATGCCCAGCACCCGCGTCGCTTCTTTGTGAAACTGCCTGGATGACAACCGCCCCCTATCGAATGCCCTCGTTACTTCCGAATCAAAAAAAGTATCATATATCTTCCTGGAATCGATATTGAAGAGGTTGGCTATCTTACGCGCCGAGATATTGTGGTCGAACCTGATAACGGTATTGCCCAGGTCGAATGCGATCGTCGTATATCTCTTCTTCATATTAATACCGCACCTTGACCATGCAAAGCCCTTTCGCCGGCATCGTCGGGCCGGAAGAACTCCTGTCACGTTTTGCTATGATATCTTTCACAAGCATCGGCGTAAATCTTCCGCGGCCGACCTCGACAAGAGTGCCCACAATATTCCTTGCCATATTGTATAAAAACCCGTTGGCTTCTATGTAAACGCATATAATATTCCCGTCCTTCCGGATATCGATAGACTTTATCGTCCGGACAGAGTTCTTCTCTCTTCCGTCAGTGGTCTGAAACGACCTGAAATCGTGCCGGCCTTCAAGGTATCCGGCGGCCTTCCGCATCGAATTCACGTTCAGCTTAAAGAAACACTTTGCGGTAAAATACCTCCTGAGGGGGTCCATATAGTCATTATTCAGTATCGTATACCTGTAAAGCTTTGACTTCGCGCTCTTCTGAGCGTTAAACTTCGGGTCAGCTTCCTCTATATATGTTATAGCGATATCCCTGGGCAGCCTGCTATTGAGGGCCATCTGTATATTTTTAAGCGGTATCTTTGTCCTGGTCTTAAAATTGGCAACCTGGGCTTCGGCGTGGACCCCAGCATCTGTCCTGCCGGAGCCTATCACAGTAACGCGCTCACCGGTTATCTTTTTAATGGTATCCTGAATAACATCCTGTATGGCAAGGCCGTTTGTCTGCGACTGCCAGCCGGCATACCGCGTACCGTCGTATCGTATCGTGAGTTTTATATTGCGCATGATTAGTATGGAAATTTTTCGTCTGCCACTCTAGTCCCGCCGTCGAAATCCCCGCAGGGATTCGTGCCCGCGAGGCACAATCCCGAAAGGGGATTTCTCCACAGACGAAAAATTTTACAGTAGCTCAGCAATCTGGATGGCGTTTAACGCGGCGCCTTTGCGGATATTGTCGGCAACGACCCACATCGATATCCCGTTCTTCACGGACTCGTCCTGCCTGATCCTGCCGACGAGCGTCGCGTCACGGCCTTCCGCGTCGATAGGCATCGGATACCGCCTGGTCTGCGGATCGTCGACGAGCTTCACGCCAGGCGCCTTCAGAAGGAGCTCGCGCACCTCATTGGCGCTTATATATTTGGCAGTCTCGATATTGACGCTCTCCGAATGGGCGTAGAATACGGGCACCCGCACACACGTAGCATTCACGTTGATCGAATCGTCGCCCATGATCTTACGTGTCTCGTTGACCATCTTAATCTCTTCTTTCGTATATCCATTATCCATAAATACGTCTATCTGCGGGATGAGATTGAACGCTATCTGGTACGGCAGTTCAACCGCCTTAAAGGGCCTCCGCGCGAGGAATGCCGCCGCCTGTTCCTGGAGTTCGACTATCTTCTTCTGCCCGGCGCCGGAGACGGACTGGAAGGTCGTCACCACTATCCTCTTTATCTTAGCGCGCTTATGCACCGGATAGAGCGCCACGACCATCTGTATCGTCGAGCAGTTGGGGTTGGCGATAATACCTTTGTGCTTTTTGATATCCTGCGGGTTTACCTCGGGGACGACAAGCGGCACCCCTTTATCCATCCGGAAAGCGCTCGAGTTATCGACGCATACAGCCCCGGCTTTTACCGCACTCGGCAAAAATTCGAGGCTCCGCGACGCGCCGGCGCTTGCCAGGACGATATCGACCCCCTTAAAGGAGTCGTGGGTCAGGACCTCCACGGGATGGTCCTTGCCCATAAACTTTAATTTCTTGCCCGCCGAACGCTCGGAAGCAAGAAGCCGTATATTTTTAATGGGGAACTTACGCTCCTCGAGAATCCGTAAGAAACAATTCCCGACGGCGCCTGTCGCGCCCATTATGGCTACGTTGTATTTCTTCATGTTTCAGCCCATCATTCTGCAGTAGGGGACGTTTAAACGTCCCCTACATTGTGGATAACTCGTCTCTACAGATTTTCAACCACCAGATCCCCTACCTCTTCGGTCGAGTACCCCATCTTGCCCGCCGCGAGACTCTTCATCCTGGTGCTTGCTATCTTTATAACGGCTCTTTCGATAGCCCGCGCCGCTTTTTCTTCGCCTATATTATCGAGCAGCATCCCGCCCGCGCAGACCGCGGCGAGCGGATTTATGACATGTTTACCCGTATATTTCGGCGCGGAACCGCCGATCGGCTCGAACATCGATACGCCTGCCGGGTTGATATTACCGCCCGCGGCGATGCCCATGCCGCCCTGTATCATGGCGCCAAGGTCGGTTATGATATCGCCGAACAAATTATCGGTAACGATTACGTCGAACCATTCCGGGTTCTTTACGAACCACATCGTGGTCGCGTCGACATGGGCGTAGTCGGTCTGGATATCCGGGTAGTCCTTCTTCACGATGTCGAATGTCCTCTGCCAAAGGTCCCACGCAAAGGTGAGGACATTTGTCTTGCCGCAGAGCGTCAGTTTCTTTTTTTTATTACGTTTTCTCGCGAACTCGAACGCGTAACGGATGCACCGCTCGACGCCTTTCCTCGTATTATATGAAATCTGTATCGCAACCTCATCCGGCTTGCCCTTATCCCGGAATTCGCCCATGCCCTTGTACAGGCCCTCGGAATTTTCGCGCACGACGACAAAATCTATATCCTCCGGCGTCGTATCCTTTAACGGGCAGAACGCGGAATTGTATAATTTTACAGGTCTCAAATTTATGTACTGGTCGAGACCGAACCGTGTCTTCAGGAGTATCCCCTGCTCCAGGATACCGGGTTTTACGTCCGGATGCCCTATCGCTCCCAAAAAGATGGCATCGTATTCTTTTAGCGCGGCCAGCTCTTTATCGGTAATGGTCTCGCCCGTCTTAAGATATCTCGCGCCGCCATAATCGAACATATCCGTTTTGTAACTAAAGCCGAATTTTTTAGCGGCGGCCTTCATGACCTTCAACCCCTCGGCAACTACTTCCGGGCCGGTACCGTCACCCGGGATCACCGCGATCTTATAATTTTTCACAGCCATTTTACTTCTTCCCTCTCTTCTTTAATGATTCAATCAGCCCGCCCGACGAGAATATCCGCTGCATGAATGGCGGGTATTTTTCTATCTTATAACTCTCTTTCCTCGTCAGATTCTTTATTACGCCTTTTGTAGTATCGACGGCAACCACATCTTTGATCCTGATGCGTCCGGCCGCCTCTTTAGACTCCACTATGGGAAGCCCTATATTTATGCTGTTCCTGAAGAATATGCGCGCAAAACTCTCGGCTATAACACACGATATGCCGGCGGCCTTGATCGCTATAGGCGCATGCTCTCTCGATGAGCCGCAGCCGAAGTTCCTGCCGGCTACCAGCATGTCGCCAGAGGAGACCTTCTTCATGAAATCTTTATCGATATGTTCCATACAATGGCTGGCAAGCTCCGCCCTATCCGTCGTATTAAGATACTTGGCGGCAATGATATCGTCGGTATTTATATCGGTCCCGAATTTGTGCGCACGGCCTTTGTATATCACGCGTAAGACCTCTTTCTCGTTGTGCGTACGTTGTGTCGCTTCGCGGCTTTAAATATCACGCGAACAACGTATAGCTGACAACTAGCAACGTAACTCAATCTAACTGACTAAACTACCTCTTCCGGATGCGTAATGCGGCCCGTTATAGCGCTCGCGGCGGCAACGGCCGGGTTCGAAAGATAGACACTGCTATTCGGGTGGCCCATACGGCCGACGAAATTCCTGTTCGTCGTCGCCAGCGCCACCTCGCCTTCGGCGAGTATGCCCATATGCCCGCCCAGGCACGGCCCGCAGGTCGGCGTAGAAAATACCCCGCCGGCCTCGACGAATATCTTCGCGAGCCCCTCGTTCACGCATTCTAAATATATCTTCTGTGTAGCCGGTATTACCACGAGCCGCACGCCGGCCTTTACCTTCTTACCTTTAAGCACCCGCGCGGCAAGCCTCATATCGGAGATCCTGCCGTTCGTGCACGAGCCTATCACCACCTGATCCAGCTTCACACCTTTAAGCTTACTGACCGGTCGCGTATTACTCGGCAGGTTCGGGCACGAGACTACGGGCTCGGCTATCTTGCGCACATCATACTCTTTTACGGCCGAATAGACTGCGTCCTTATCGCTTGCGTAAAATTTACCCTGGCCCGGGCGGGGTTTATTTTTCCCTCGGCTTCGCTCGGGATAGAACCCTGAGCCTGTCGAAGGGTTCTTTATCTCTTTCAGGTACTGCGCCGTGATCTTATCCGGCGCGATTATGCCGTTCTTACCGCCGGCCTCGATCGCCATATTGCACATGGTGAGCCTGTCATCCATGGGAAGATTCGCGATCGTCTCACCGCAGAATTCCATAGCCCGGTAACGCGCGCCGTCGACGCCTATGTCACCTATAGTATAAAGTATAAGGTCCTTGCCGCCAATCCACTTCCCGCGGCGGCCGTAGAATACGAACTTCATCGACTCCGGGACTTTGAGCCAGCACTCGCCCGTAACCATCGCCGCGGCCAGATCCGTCGAACCTACGCCGCTCGAGAAAGCGCCCAGCGCACCGTATGTGCAGGTATGCGAATCCGCGCCTATGACGAGATCGCCGGGAAACACGAGCCCTATCTCCGGCAATAACGCGTGTTCTATACCCATCCTGCCTATCTCGAAGTAATGCTTCACGTTGTATTTTTTGGCAAAGTTGGCGAGTATCTTACACTGGTTAGCGCTCTTCATATCTTTTGCGGGCGTAAAATGGTCCGGTACCAGCACAACTTTCTTCCTGTCGAATACTTTTTTGGCGCCGAGCCTCTCGAACTCTTCGATAGCGAAAGGCGCCGTGATGTCGTTGCCCAGGCAGAGGTCTACCCTGGCATCGATGAATTTGCCAGGATGGATATCTTTCTCACCCGTATGCTTCAATAAAATCTTTTCGGTTATCGTATATCCCATTTTATAACTCTTTCATTACAGCTATTTCCTTGCACCCGGGGAAATAGACACATTTAATGCACTCGCTCCATATCTTATGAGGAAGCTCGGCCTTGTTCACGATCGTAAATCCAAACCGCTCGAAGAAGCCCGGAACATAGGTGAGCGCAAATACCTTCTTCAGCTTTAACGCCTTCGCTTCTTTAATGCACTCCTCCAGCAGTTTCTTCCCCATCCCCCTGCCGGCCCTGGACGGCGCAACCGCAAGCGACTTTATCTCGGACAGGTCCTCCCAATCTATGTGGAGGGCGCAGCAGCCATAGACCTTTTGGCCTTCCGCGTAGACGAAGAAATCGCGTATATTCTCATACAACTCATTTAGCGATCTTGGGAGCATCTTATCGCGCTTGGCGTAATAATTTATCAGCCGCTGTATCGCCTTGACGTCCGTGACTTTAGCTTTGCGTATCATCTAGATGCCTCGACTTATAGCAGAGCAGGTTTAAACCTGCTCTGCTAAACTTTTGCAGTATTCCTTCCTTGCGAACTTGCACAGCCTATAAACGACACAAACCCCGCACTTTGGGGTTTGCGCCTTACAGGTCCTGCGACCGTGTTCTATTATACATAAATGAAAACGGCATATCAAGTGCTTTGGTATAATTTTTGTCAGGATCTTATGAGCATCCTCTATACCGACTTTCTTATCTATCAGGCCCAACCGCCGCGCTACCCTGAAAATGTGCGTATCTACCGGCATCACAGGCCTGCCGAAACTGAATAGAAGTACACATGCCGCCGTCTTCGGTCCAACCCCTTTCAAGGATGTCAGGTAACCCAGGGCGCTTTCGGCATCTAACCTGGGTAGATTTACCAGGCTAAGCTTCCCTTCGCGCTTTTTTATCTCGGCCAGCGCGTTCTTGATCCGCCGCGCTTTTATATTCGCGAGCCCCGCATGTTTTATGACCCCGGCTATCCTGCCTGCATCGGAGGCCAGCACTTTATCCCAGGGCCTGAAGGCCGCTTTCAGCACAGCAAATGCCTTGAGCGAATTCTTATCCGTAGTATTCTGCGAAAGGATCGTGCGTATAAGGACATCGATGGGGTTGTCTCTCTTAAACGGCTCCGGCCGGCCGTAGGCACATTCGAGAACGGATAATATCTTCTTGATCTTATCTTGAGTAATCATAGGACAGAATAGACGATAGGAGAAGTTTTGTATAAGGATGCGCGGGCGTCGAATATAAGGATCTTGTCGTATTCTCTTCGACGATCCTGCCCGCCTTCATAACAGCAACCCTGCCGCACATATATTTTATAACCCTGAGGTCATGGCTTATGAAGAGATACGTAATGCCGGATTCTTTCTGTATACCTTTCAAAAGATTCAATATCTGGAGCTGGACCGTGACATCGAGGCTCGAGACGGGCTCGTCACAGACGATGAGTTCGGGCTTTGTAATAACAGCCCTCGCTATCGCTATCCTCTGCCGTTCCCCTCCGGAGAACTGGTGCGGATATTTAGTCGCGGCCGTCCGCGGCAGTTTGACGAGTTCGAGCGCTTCCCCTACCCGGTCTTTGGTCTCCGGTCTCCTAACGACCAGCCCTTCCGCTATTATGTCACCAACTCTCATCTTCGGATCGAGGGAATTGTACGGATCCTGGAATATTACGTTAAGCCTGCCGGTCGCGAGTTCCACGTTCCCTGAATCCGGCTTCAGGATGCCGAGGATAATCTTACCCAGCGTCGTCTTTCCGCTCCCCGATTCTCCGACAAGACCGAACATCTCGCCCCGCTCTATCTGCAGGGAGACGTTATCAACCGCCGTCACCTCACCCGCCCTTTCCTTCAGGTAACCCTTGAATACCGGGAAAGACTTCGTCAGGCTGTCGCATTTTACCATTATCATATAAACGCCTTTACCGATTCCAACAGCGATATTGTGTATGGCTCTTTCGGGCTGGTTAAAACTTGTTTGGTCGGGCCGCGCTCGACCATATTTCCTTTATACATGACGCCCACTTCATCGCACATCCTGGCAATTATTCCGAAATCGTGGCTTATGAAAAGCATGGACAATTTCTCTTTCTCTCTTATCTCGGTAAGAAGATCCAGGATCTGCGCCTGTATCGTAACATCGAGGGCCGTCGTCGGCTCGTCGAGAATCACAAGCTCCGGAGAGTTGACGAGCGCCATCGCTATACTTATGCGCTGTTTCGTCCCGCCCGAGAGCTGGTGCGGATAATCGTGGAACACTCTTTTGGGATCGGCTATGTGGACCTTGCGCAAAAATTCAAGCGCAAGCTCTACGGCCGAGGGGGTCCCGATATCCTGATGGGCGAGGATCGCCTCAGCTATCTGGTATCCGACGGTGAAGACCGGGTTTAAGGAACTGGCGGGATCCTGAAAAACGATCGATATCTTCGACCCCCTAAGCTTGCGAAGGTACTCATCTTCTGCGGCCAGGAGATCTTTTTCGTTGAATAAGATCCTGCCTCCGGCAAAGTAAGCGCCTTCGGGAATTAACTTAATGATGGAGAGTGCCGTAAGTGTCTTGCCCGACCCGGATTCTCCGACCAGCCCGAAGACTTTATTCCGCTCTATTTCGAAGCTTACGCCGTCAACAGCCCTTAAGGGACGTTTCTGCGGCCCAAAATATACCATTAGATCTTCGATCTGCAATATTTTCATGGTGTCTGATAGTAGCTGACGTTTAAACGTCAGCTACTTTGTGGATAACTCCTTCAATTTTGGCTCTAAAGCATCTCTTAAGCCCTCGCCCAGGAGGTTATATGACAAGACCGTAAACAGTATGAATAACCCGGGGAATATAGTGAGCCACCACGCCACGCCAAGTGTCGATTTTCCGTCCATAAGTATATTGCCCCAGCTGGGCGTCGGAGGCTGGACACCTATCCCAAGAAAACTTAATGCGGATTCGGTCAGGATCGCTCCGCCTATTCCGAGCGTAGCGCTGACAAACACCGGGCCGATGGCATTGGGAATGAGGTGCCGCGCTATTATCCATGTGTCGCTTGCGCCCATAACTTTCGAGGCCCAGACGAAGTCGCGCTCTTTAAGCGTCATCACCTCAGCCCTCACCAGCCGGGCAACGCCCATCCAGCTCGTCAATCCTATGACGGCCATGATGTTAAATATCGACGGTTCGAGTACCGCTATAACGGCAAGGATCAGGAAGAACGCCGGGAAGCAGAGCATGATATCGACGAACCGCATCATTATCGAGTCGGCCTTTCCGCCGTAATATCCGGCGATCGAACCGAAGACCGTGCCTATAAGTACCGCGATTCCGACGGCGATAAACCCGATAGCGAGCGAGATCCTGGAGCCGTATACGATGCGGGCAAATATGTCGCGGCCGAGAGTATCCGTCCCGAATATGTGCGCGCCGGACGGCGCGGCGAGGATCGAGTTTGTATCGATGGCGGACGGGTCGTGCCGGGCGACAAGCGGCGCGAAGAACGCGAAGAGTATTATCATCGCTATAAAGAGTAACGATGCAAACGCCGCCTTATTCTTTAAAAATGTCTTCATTCGCCGCTCCCCGTAACGCGTATTCTCGGGTCGGCATAAGAGTATGCAATGTCGGCGAGAAAATTGCCCAATAGCGTCAATATCGCCCCTATCGAGAGGATGCCCATTATCGTCGAATAATCCCGCGCCATTACGGATTCGTAGAAGAGCCTGCCCATCCCCGGTATGGCAAATATCGATTCGAATATGACGCTGCCGCCGATGAGACCCGGGACCGAAAGGCCCAGGATCGTTATAACCGGCAGCATCGCATTCTTCAGGGCGTGCCGGTATATCACGATGCGCTCACTCAGGCCTTTTGCGCGGGCGCTCCTTATATAATCCTGGTGGATAACACCAATCATGGCCGACCTCGTATATCTGGAAATGCCTGCGAGGCTTCCGAACGCGGCGATCGCGACGGGCAGGACGAGGTGCCTTGCCACATCCAGTATCTTGCCGGCAAGCGAATAGTATTCGAAGTCGAGCGATTTTATCCCGGATATGGGCAGCCAGCCCAGCGTTATCGCAAAAAAGCTCATTAAAAGAAGGGCCAGCCAGAACTCGGGTACGGAAAAACCGATGAAGGTAACGATCGTCGTCGTCCTGTCGAGGAGCGAGCCGCGTTTCACGGCCGAGAGGATGCCCAGCGGTATACCGATACTCAGCATCAATATCATCGACGATATATTTATAAGGAGCGTTACCGGTATGCGTTCCGCTATCTTCTCCGCTACGGGTCTGCCGTCAACGAAGGAGGAGCCGAAGTCAAAGAACACAAACGCCTTGAGCCAGTTCAAATACTGTACGTGAATCGGTTTGTCGAATCCGTACAATTTTTCGAGCCGCATCCTCGCTTCATACGATACCTTCGGATTGAGGCTCGTATCGACATCCGTCGGCTTCCCCGGGGCAAGATGGATTACGAAGAACGATATCAGTGTAATCCCGAAGAATACTGGCACAAGTCCGATCAGTCTTTTTGCGATGTACCTGAGCATATAATTTTACTCTATAAATCTATGGGTCATGTCCTCGGTCGCTTTGGTATTCCACCCCGGGGTGGAAACAGATTTTACTTCTCCCTGTACCGCTGCTCATCCCGCGGCGCGTACCACTCGATAAAGTTATACCCGATGCCGATCGCCGAGGTCTTGACATTGCGGAAACGCGAACTCACGATCGGCAGGATATCCGATGTATACAGGAACAGGTACGGCTGGTCGGCGTAGATAAGTGAGTGTATCCGGCGGTATATCCCGGCGCGCTGCGCCTCGTCGAAGATGCGCCTTCCCTCCACCAGAAGCCTGTCGACTTCCTCATTCTTATACCCCGCAAAGTTGAATTCGCCCTCCCGCGTCTTAGACGAATGCCATATATCGTAGCAATCCGGATCGCGGGGCAGGAACCACCCCATTATGACGGCCTCGAACCTGCGCTTATCGAGAAACTCGCTTATCATGGTACTCCACTCCACGATCCGTATCTTCACTTTTATCCCAACGTCCTCAAGGTACTTCTGGATCATCTCGGCCGAGCGCAGACGCTCGCCGTTCCCCTGATTAACAAGAACCGTAAACTCGAATTTCACTCCATCCTTCTCCAGCCACCCGTCGCCATTGGTATCCCGCCACCCCGCTTCACCCAGGAGCGCTTTAGCGCGTCCGGGATCGTAGGCGGCAGGCATAACATCTCTATTGTAAGCCCACGACTCTTTCATAAAAGGCCCTGTTGTCGCTTCCGCAAGACCGAAGAATATCGTCCTGACTATATCTTCTCTGTTTACCGCGTAATTTATCGCCTCCCTTACCTTCAGGTCGCGGAACTTCGGATCCGACAGGTTATATGCCATAAAGTTGTAACCGAAACTCGGATACCTGAACTTATTGTAATACGTGCGGAAGAATTTATTATCGGTCTGCCGCGTATACTCAAGCGGCGAAAGCGTCGAGAGGTCGACGCCCCGGGTCTCAAGTTCAAGAAAAATGGTGGCATCGTCGGGTATTATGCGATATATATACCGGTCTATACATGGCCTGCCTTCGAAATAGTCGCGGTTCGAAACGAGTTCGATCTTCTCGCCCGTCCTCCATGACTTAAATTTATACGGCCCGGTCCCGACAGGGTTGCGCGAAAACTTGGTCGAATTCAGGTCCTCGTCTTTTAAAAGATGCTCCGGCATTATCCACATGCCCCAGCTGGAGAGGGCCGGCGCGAAAGGCTCCTTGTAAGTGACTTTTACGGTATAGTCGTCGACCGTTTCGAGCAACCTTATCCTCTCGAAATCACCGCTGTAAGGGGTCTTAACCTTCGGGTCGATAAGTTTATTATATGTGAAGAGGACGTCCCTAGCCGTAAAGGGTTTCCCGTCATGCCACTTCACGTTCCTCTTTAAATGGAATGTTATAATGAGGCCGCCGCCGGTTATCTCCCAGCTCTCGGCAAGCTCTCCTGTTATGCGGACATTCTTATCGTATTTGACCATCCCGTTAAAGAGCCTGTCGCAGACAGTGCATGAGGCGGAATCCGACGCAAGTATGGGGACGAGCGTACGCGCATCGCTTATAGAACTTACGACAATGGCGTCGCCATAACAAGGTTTATCCGGTTCACCGCAAAACGTTTTTGTGCAGAACAAAAAAAATACCGCGGATATAACCAGCGGTATCTTACGAACAATGAACGCCTGTCCGCCGAAGCCTCGGCGAAGGCGGAATGAACGCCTGTCTGCCGAAGCCTCGGCGAAGGCGGAATGAACAACGGGATCTCGCATCTTCACTCAAAAATCTATAGGCTCTTCGGGTAAAGGCTGGGGAACGTTTGCCTGGCCCTGGGTAATCGGAGCCATGGTACCCCGTGATACCAGAGACCTGCCCCTGTGGCTCGTTAAAACCGCAAGTATAAGGCAGGTTAATATATAGACTACCGCCGACACTGCTGTCGCCCGTTTCAAGAATAGCGAGGTCTTCGTCCCAAATAGAGTCTGGGTCGAACTGCCGCCGAATGTTTCACTCAATCCCCCGCCCCGCCCCGCCTGAAGCAGGATTACGGCTATCAATACCATAGATACTATCACATGTATCGCAATGATCAATCCGTATAACATATTATCTCCTCGCAAATAACTCGTTCGCAATCAGGCGATTACCGGCGGCTTAATCGCACATGCGGTTTCCCGCTATAAACAGCCGCGCACTATCTGGGCAAATGAATCCGCCTTTAAGCTCGCTCCGCCCACAAGCGCGCCGTCGACATCTGCCTGCGAAATAAGTTCTTTTATATTATCCGGCTTTACGCTCCCGCCGTATTGTATCCTGACGGAAGCCGCCGTCTCTTCACCGAACATGCCTTTTAACAACCCGCGGATATACTTATGGATCTCCTGGGCTTCATCCTTAGTTGCATTCACCCCTGTACCTATCGCCCAGACCGGCTCGTACGCTATAACAATGTTCTTCATGTCGTCTTTCGTAAAGCCGGCAAGTGAATTGGCCACATGGCCCTTCACTACATCGAAGGCTTTGCCCGCTTTCCTCTCCTCGAGCTTTTCCCCGACGCAGACTATCGGTTTTAGCCCTTCCCTTAGAAGCGCTTTGGCTTTTTTATTAACGGTCTCGTTGGTCTCCCCGAAAAATTGCCTCCTCTCGGAGTGGCCCACGATACAATAAGCACAGCCGACGTTCTTCAGCATGGGGGCGGATACTTCGCCCGTGAAAGCGCCCGCGCTCTCCCAGTATACATCCTGCCCGCCCAGTGAGATATTCGATTCCATCACGATCTCGTTAACATCGCTTAATGACGTAAACGGCGGACAGAGCACTATTTCGACCCGCTCGACATCGCAGACCAGCCGTTTTACGGAATTGGCTAGATCGATCGACTCCGCTATATTCTTATTCATCTTCCAGTTGCCGGCAATGATCACTCTACGCATATTTTATCTCTTTCTACTTACACTTTCCGCCGGAACAGCAGCATGAAGAGTCCTTATCATTCAACGCGTCGATCCCCGGCAACCCGCGCCCCTCGAGATATTCGAGCGAAGCGCCTCCGCCCGTGGAGATATGCGTCATCTTGCCGTCAACCTTGAATTTGGACATAGCCGCGGCCGTATCTCCGCCGCCTATTATAGATATCGCTCCTTTAAGGCCCGCTATGAACTTTGCAATATCCTCGGTGCCCCCGGCAAACTTATCCATCTCGAATACTCCGAGAGGGCCGTTCCAGACTATCGTCTTCGCGCCCTTCAGCTTATCCTCGAAAAGTTTTACTGTCTTAGGTCCTATGTCGAGCCCCATCCAGCCGGCCGGGATATCCTCACCGACAAGTTTCGCATTGGCGGCCGCGTCGAATTTATCGGCGATAATGTTATCGACCGGAAGGAGTATCGGGATATTCTTCTTAGCCGCTTTATCGAGCGCCTGCTTTGCCGTCTCGAGGCCGTCTTTATCCAGTTTGGATGAGCCTATAGTCTTACCCTGCGCCTTAAGGAAAGTGTAAGCCATACCGCCGCCTATTAACAGGGCGTCCACTTTATTCAAAAGATTGTCGATGACTTTTATCTTATCCTTTACCTTTGCACCGCCCAATATCGCAATAAACGGCCGCTTTGGATTATCGACGGTGTTACCAAGATATTCTATCTCTTTCTCCAGGAGGAATCCCGCAACAGACGGCAGGTAATGGGTCACTCCCTCTGTTGAGGCATGCGCCCTGTGCGCTGTGCCGAACGCGTCGTTCACGAATATGCCGCCTAGCGAAGCTAACTCTTTCGCAAATACCGGATCGTTCTTCTCTTCTTCAGGGTGGAACCTCAGGTTTTCCAGCAAAATTATATCGCCCGCCGTCATAGAGGAAACGGCCTTCTTGACATCCTCTCCGATGCAATCTTTGAGAGCGGTAACGTGTTTGCCCAGAAGCTTCTCAAGCCTCTTTGCCGCCGGCACAAGCCTGAGTTTCTCATCAACCTTGCCATCCGGCCTGCCGAGGTGGCTCATCAGAATTACCTTAGCGCCTTTATCAAGCGCATACTTTATTGTGGGCAACGCTGCCCTGATCCTGATATCATCGGTTATATTAAGGTTTTCATCCAGGGGGACGTTAAAGTCGACCCTGATAAGGACCTTTTCATCCTTCAAATCAACGTCTTTAATAGTCTTTTTTGCCATAGCCGCTTCTCTCCTATATTAAAGGTATATGATTATAATAACCTGGTCTTCGTTTGTCAATCCCTTTTGCGGGCCTAGAAATTTTTCATTTTCTGCCGGAAGGATCCCCTTTCGGGAATGAAAAATTTACTTAAACACAAATCCCGTCTGAAGGGCCCAAAAGAGGAGGTCCATATCCTCGAGCGGTATGCCTGTCTTTTGGGAAAAGGCCTTCATCTTATCTTCTATTTCAAGATAGACGCGCCTTGATCCTAGCGAAGGCGGTATCCTCTTTATAACGCCGTATCTCTTCAGGTTCTTCAGGATATGCCTGTCCAGTATTGCCATATTCCTGCCCAATCCTATATTGCGCAGGAAATGGCTCGCCTCTTTATATCCGAAGCCCTTGATGCTTTCAACCAGCCATTCCCTTACCTTAAATAGATCATCTGCCTTAAGCCTGCATTTTATATCTATGGAAGCGCCGCGTTTGAACAGTTTTCTTGCTCCGACCAGGTAACCGGCTTTTTTGTTATGAAAACGCACCCGCCCCTTTATGACCGGCCTGATCTCGCCGGCATTACCTTTCAGTATGAGGTCTTTTCGCACAAGCTCTTTTACAGCCTCATCGCAGCGAAGAGCATTGGCATTGGCCGTAAATATGCAATAGCATAGTTCGGCGAATATCTTCTCATCGGCAGCTTTATGAAGGAGACTGAATTCACCCAAACGTTTTCTTATGGCGGGCCGTAGTTTCTTATATTCCGAGACCAGTTCCTCTGTGGACGGGTTGGCGGAGTTCATCTCTTATGGCTTAAGTATTTGAAGGCGGAGAGAGCGGCCTTTGAACCTTCTCCTGCAGCTATTATTATCTGCTTCTCCGGAACGTCGGTAACGTCTCCGGCTGCAAATATTCCGGGAACATTGGTCTGGTTCCTGCAGTTCACTTTTATCTCACCCTGCTCGTTCGTTTCCACGACTTTGGCAAAGCCGGAATTGGGCGATAGCCCTATCTCGACGAATATCCCTTCCACAGGTATCTCCCGCTCTTTACCCTCCTGTTTTATCTTAATAGCAGTAACCATCTTGTCGCCCGATATAGCGGTAACCTGCGCATTGTTAAGAACTTTCACCTTGCCGTTTGCCGTGACTTTTTCACGCATGACAGCGTCGCCGCCCATTTGCGAAGCTATGTTTATTATATAGACTTGCCTGGCTATCTTGATAAGCTGGAGCGCCGCATCGAGGGCAGAGTTGCCGCCGCCTATTATCGCAACGTCTTTACCTGAGAATAACGGGGCGTCGCATGTAGCGCAGTAGGTGAGCCCCTTGTTTTTAAATTCTTTTTCGCCCGGCACGCCGAGCTGCCTCGAAATCTTTCCGGAGGCAATTATAACTGCCCTGGCTTCGTACTCGCCCTTATCCGTCTTAACGATAATGTCGCCGCCTTTTTTCTTTATATCGGCTACCTGCTCGCCTTCTCTTACGCTCACATCAAACTTTTTCATGTGCTCTTCGAATTTATTGACAAGGTCCGGCCCTGTTACAAACTGGTAACCCGTGTAGTTCTCTATGTCGCCCGACCACGCGGTCTGGCCTCCGATGTCGTTGGTGATAACGACGAAGTCCATCCTCTTGCGGGCGGCATATACAGCGGCGGTGATTCCGGCCGGGCCGGCTCCTATAATAATCAAGTCATACAACATTCGTTATCAGTTGTCCGTTGTGCGTTGTTCGGATTATATCCCTAACGCCGTTTTTATCCGCTCTTTGTCGAACCCGACGACGATATCGCCGTCTATATCGAGAACCGGCACCCCCATCTGGCCCGTTTTCGCGATCATCTCCTGAGCCTTCTCATGGTTTTCGGATACGTCGATATCCTTGAACTGGATATTATTGTCCTTCAGGAACTGCTTTGCCCTTATACAGAAAGGGCACGTCGGCGTGCTGTATACCGTTACGGTTTTGGCCATATACACCTCCGATTAAAAGCTATTGCAGGGCAGGTTTAAACCTGCCCTATCCGTTACTTGCAACTACCGTATTATATTTATTAACTCCATAAGATCGCTTATTACAAAATCCGGCTTCAACGGCTGGACATCTTCAGCCTTTCCAAGTCCGTGCCTGACCCAACAGGTCTTTATCCCGGAATTCTTTCCTGTCATTATATCTATAGCCATATCGCCGACTATAAGCGATTTCGATCTATCGATATGTAATTTTGAAACTATTGGGTCCAGAACGCAGGCGGAAGGCTTAAGGCAGTTCTCGTCGTCTCCGCCCACTATATCTTCAAAGTAGCCCCTGATGCCAAGCGCGTTGAGGACAGGTTCGGCGAAGTTTGTGTAGCGGTTTGTGAGTATGATCTTTCGCTTCTTCTTGAAATGTTCCAGGATCTCCCTGGCATGCGGGAAGAGACTCGCTTTGTCCGCCGGATGGGCCACGTAATAACCGGCGTATAGCTCGACACCTTTTGCGACGAGGCTGTCATCGTCCGAACCCAGGCTCTTTGAGATAAGGTATGTGACGCCGGTGCCGACATACGAAATTATCTCTTCAAAGGGCTTCTCGGGAAAACCCATCTCCCGGAGAGCGTAGTTCATCGCCGTGACGATGTCGCCTCTGGCGTCGATGAGCGTACCATCAATGTCGAAAAAGATAGAATCTATATATACCATCGATACCTATTTTATACCTATCCTCTTCGAGTCCTGCCACAAGCCGTGTATGTTGCAATACGACGAAGCCATAATCGTACCCGGCTTATCCGTCTTCATCGATAGCACAGCCTCGGAATGGGTGAAGACGGTGCTCGTATCCGCGCCCAGCGTAGACTCGCCGTGAGACGTAAATTCCGCCCGGCCTATCTGATAAGGGATTTTTTCTCCCTCGGGCAGGAAAAATACCGCAATCCATCTTATGTGATGAGCGGTTGCGTTGGGGTGCGGGATATCTTTGCCGACACAGACGGATATCTTAAAAAACTCGCCCTTCTTAGCGCTATCCGGCGCATCGATCACAGGCACATGTTTTTCCTTCTTCCAGTCGGCGCTCTGGAAGAGACTTTTCAACTCCATAGCAGCATTCGCTTCCGCCATAGCCCCTCCTTTTTTCAAAACTATTTACTCCGCTATCTGCCTTATTATACCACGGTTACTTTAGCTTATCCCCAAAATCTTTCCCGAACTGATAAATCTTATCTAAATCATCCCCGTCCGGAACAAATTTAACACCGATACCGGGTTGAACGACTTCTATGCCTCCTTCTTTAAGCACCTTCTCGATAGACGCAACCGCGCCGCCCGACCATCCGTATGAACCGAACGCCGCGGCGCGCCTGTTTTTTGGCTTCAGCCCTTTCAGGAATTCCATGAACCCTGCAATCGTCGTAAGCATATCGTTATCATGCGTAGATGAGCCTATTATAAAACCTTTAGCATCCAGCATTTCCTTGATGACCTCCGTGCTATCGGACTGCGCGATATCGAAGAGTTTCACGTCGATATTGGAATCCGTCAAAGCTTCGGCTATCCGCCTGGCCATCTTTTCGGTCGAGTTCCACATAGTCTCATAAACGATAACCACCCTGGTTTTAGTCTCGTTCCGCGCCCATCTGACATACGAATTTACTATCTTCATCGGATCCTTGCGCCAGACGATGCCGTGGCTCGGCGCGATCATCTTTATGGATATATTCATCCGCTGCACTTCTTCTATCTTCTTCAGGATGAGCGAGCTTAAAGGCCAGAGTATATTACCGTAATATTTGGCGGCCTCGTCCATAAGGGCGCACTGGTCCACTTCGTCGTCGAAACGCTCGTTCGTAGCAAGATGCTGGCCGAACGCGTCGTTAGGCATAAGGAGTTCCTCTTCGGGACAGTATGTGAACATGCTGTCCGGCCAGTGTATCATCGGCGCCTCGACAAACGAGAGAGTCCTTTTTCCCAGTTTCAATCTATCCCCCGTCCGCACTATATTAAAATCCCAATTCTCATAGTAGTTCCTGTAAAGGCCTTCCTTGCATTTCTGGGTACCGTAGACCTTCGCCTTCGGGCAAAGCTTCATAAGCGCCGGCATCGCGCCGGAGTGGTCCGTCTCTACGTGGTTCGCGATGACGTAATCTATCCGCTCCGGGGGGATGACCTCTCTTATTCTTTCTATAAATTCTTTCGCGAAAGAACCAAGTACGGTGTCAATTATGGCGATCTTCTCGTCAACAATAAGATAAGAGTTATAAGTCGACCCTCTTTGCGTAGAATAAGTGTGCCCATGGAAGTTCCTGATGTTCCAATCGACTACTCCGACGGAATATATCCCTTTTTTAATCTCAAGCGGCTTCATCTTTTCTCTCCTTTTATAAATGTCGGCGCTCGGCGCGGCGTCGTTCCTTTCTTGACTAAATGGTAATATTCATACGTCATGGGTTTCCCCGGTTTTACCATCTCCGAAGCCGTCATCTGGCCCAGGAAGACGGTATGCGTCCCGCAATCGAATTTGCCCGCCACTTTTGCTTCGACATAACATATGGAATAATCCAGTACCACAGGGCATCCGGAAGGAAGTTTTTTAAAATTTACGTCTTTGAACTTGTCTTCCGTCTTACCTGTTTTAAACCCGAATTTACCGATGAACGTAAGCGGCGCTTCCTCGCTTAGGACCGATACCGCAAACTGGCGGCTAGTCTCGATGAATTCGTGCGTCAGGTTGTTCTTATTTATGCTTATAGCGATAGTCACCGGCTCGTTCGTTATCTGGAAGACGGTGTTCGCGATCTGGCCGTTTAAGCGTTCGAGTTTATTCGACGAAACTATGTACATTCCGTAACTTAAATTGTGCAGGACATTAGGATCCATCATTTACTCACTTAAGGCCCAACTTTAACGTCAAAATCCAAATGACAAATTAATTTCCAAATCCCAATCTTTAAAATTACTCCGCCCCTTGCATCAATGCTTTCAGCTTCTCCCGTCTTTCAATTTCACTCAATCCTGTCTTAACAAATCCTTCTTCGAAGGTCGGCGCGGCTTTCTTATAAAATACACCGAGGGCGATCGGAGCGTCTTTATCATAGTCCCATTCCCTTATCTTCTTCGCCGCCCGGTCATAGTCGAAAGGGTCGTGGTCCTTCAGTTCATAAACACGCTTATCGTAATATTCATACATATTGTAATAGGTAACACAAACCTGCAGAACGTCGACCAATGAAAAACCTTTATGTAAAATAGCTTCTTTAAATATCTTTTTCAATAGTTCAAGCCCGTGAGATGTCCCGCGCGCCAAAAAAGTCGCGCCGCTTGAAAGCATAAGATCGAGTGGATTTATCGGCCGCTCTTTTGTGCCCGACGGGGTGGAGCGGCCTTTGTATCCAAGCGGAGATGTCGGCGTATATTGCCCCGTGGTAAGGCCGTAGACGCGGTTATTGTGGATTATTGCCGTTATATCGACATTCCTTTTCGCGGCAAATACGAGATGCTCTATCCCCTCGCCATACGCATCTCCGTCGCCGGCATGGCCGATGACCTTAAGCCCAGGTCTTGCAACTTTGATCGCGGTGGCGGGAGGGAATACCCGGCCGTGTAACGAGTAGAAACTGTTCACGTTGATATAATCGACTATCTTCGCGTGGCAGCCTATACCGGAAACGAGAACGACATTTTCGAGCCCGAGACCTTCGCCGGCAAGAGAGTTCAACACCGATTTCATAGCGGTAAGGATGGCGAAGTTCCCGCAGCCCGGGCACCACGTGTTAACTGCGGTCGTATTTAGCTCCTTCATTTCATCGCCTTCCGTAATTCCGAAACCAGTTCTTCTACAGAAAACGGCCTTCCGTCATATTTCAATATGGTTTTATGGACACTCAGTCCGTGCAGATTCATGAGCCTGACGAGTTGCCCCGTCGCGTTCGATTCCACGGCTATTAATTTCTCGGCACCGGCAATCGCTTCCGCAACCTGAGAAACCGGGAACGGCGAAAGACAGAGCGGCTGAACCACCTTTAAATCCAATTCTTCCGCCGCTTCGACTGCCGCGCCTTTATTGGAACCCCAGCAAATGACGGCCGTCCGTGCGCTTTTATTCCCGTACGTCTTGACGGTTTCATAACGGGCGCATTCCGCGCGCAAATATTTCTCTTTACTCAGGCGCTTGGCCTGCATCTTCTCTGTTTCGGCCGGGTCTTCTGTGGTCAATCCCAATTCATCGTGTTCATAGCTATTTATCTTAATGACGTTGTCTTTGGCGGGAGCAAAGGCCAGCGGCGAAACCCCATTTTCAGCATAGCTGTATCGTTTGTACGGCGATTTCCTGTCCCACAGGATAGGGCGGTCTTCCTTAATATCAGGGATAAGCCCGCTATCGAAACTGTAAACGCCTTCTCCGAGGTTTTTGTCGGTGAGTATTATTGCCGGCACCTGGCACTTCCACGCGATATTGAGAGCAACCTGTGCCATATAATACGCCTCTTCCGCATCGCCCGGCGCTATTACAAGTCTGGGGAATTCCCCCTGGCCGGCATTGAGCGCAAAATGGAGCTCCGTCTGAGCGCTATATGTAGGAAGTCCCGTAGACGGTCCGGGCCTCTGGCCAAGGACGATGACAGCCGGCAGTTCCGCCATAGCCGAAAAACTTAATCCCTCCGTCATGAGACAAAACCCGCCGCCCGATGTGCCGACGGCGGCTTTCTCGCCGCAGTAAGCTGCGCCAAGCGCCATCAACATAACCGATATCTCGCTCTCGGGATGGATCACTTTCAGTGAAAATTCATCCGCGAGCGCGGCCAAATAATGAAGTATGGGCGAACTCGGCGTCATAGGATAAGAGATATAGGTCTCGAGACCGCCCTTTACAAGGCCCAGGGCCGTGGCTTCGTTCCCGGTAAAAATAGGAAGCCGCTTCCGGCCCGCGGCTTTAATCTTATAAATTTCCGAAACAGCATCATATCCCCGGCGCGCAACCTTGAGGTTAAGATCCAGCCCCTCCGGAAAATCCTTCCTGAATTCTCCTTCGAGGATCTCCGGCGAAATCCCTGCCGCCTTACAGAAGGCGCCGATCACACAAGAATTGCGCATTATCTCGGGGGCATTCTCTTCCTTCAGGATCTTCGTGATCGGCAGGCCGGCGGTCTTGCTAGCCGGCGGCGCGTTTTCTATATTTACCGAATCCGAGTCATAGATCACCACCGCGTCCCGCGTCAGCTTATCTTTATGCAGACTGAACGCATCCTGGTTCAATGCGATCAGGGTGTCGATCCTATCCTTATGGGCCGCGATCTTGCGCGCCGCCGCCCTTACAAGCGAAAAAGTATGGCCGCCGCGTATGATCGACGGGTAATCGCGATAGATATACAAGCAATATCCCATCTGATTCAAAATATTCGCAATGGCGAAGCCGGCCCTGTCTATGCCGAAACCGGCTTTACCTCCTATAAGGACAGAAAAATCCGCCACACCGCACCTTCTTCCCGCCCCTGCACCCTATCTAGAAGGTGCGGGGTTCGCGCTTTACCTGGTTACGGTTATTGCCGTCACGGGGCATTCATCTGCAGCCTTTTGACAACTCTCCTCCGACCCATTAGGAGCGACGCTTGCATAAACAACCGCTTTATCGTCTTGCATCTTGTAAACCTCGGGGCACGTAGTCACACAAAGCCCGCAACCAATGCATGTATCTGCGTCAATTTTTGCCTTCATTTTTTACCTCCGATTTGTTGTAGTTTTACTTCTACAAACCGTCCCGGGCAAGGCTACTATCTAATTATAGGCCGCGCCGAGGGACCGCTTCACACTTTTTCGAACTCACTCTTCGGAGCGCCGCACTCCGGGCATACCCAGTCATCGGGTATCTTGTCAAAACTCGTCCCTGCCGGCACACCGTTATCCGGATCCCCTTTTGCCGGATCGTAAATATATCCACAAACTAAACACTTATACTTATCCATATTTTTCTCCTCTTTTAGCGGACATTATAGCATTTCCGGCCGTTTTTTAAAACGGGCATATTCCGGCAACGCATCCGCCCGAATATTCGGATCCGGCAACTACCGACCCGGCCGCAAGTTTATGCCTTGCGCCATAATTAAAAGAAAGGACCTGCCCCTCTTTACTGCCGTAACGGTATACAGTTATGCCTTTCAAGCGCAATTTGTAAGCCGTAAGGTATATGTTCTTTACGTCTTCAACGGTAGCGCCCTGCGGCAGGTTTATCGTCTTTGAAACCGAATTGTCCGTATGTTTTTGAAACGCGTCCTGAATATGCAGATGCGTTTCCGGCGCCACGTCGAACGCGGTTATGAATATCTTCTTAAAAGCCGCGGGCACCTCTTTTGTTTTGCGCAAGCCGCCCTTAGCCATCTCTTTAAATATCGGGTTGGTCTCGAACAGTTTCGCGCCGGACAGGATATTGCGGATAAAACTGATGGCAAATATAGGCTCTATTCCGCTGGAACATTCCGCTATTATACTGACGGTTCCCGTCGGGGCTATGGTATTGACCGTAGCGTTCCTGAGCCGCAGGCCCCTCTTCGCATAGATCGATCTTTTGTAATTAGGGAATACGCCTCTTTCTCTGGCAAGATCTACCGATGCCGCGACCGATGCCGCGCGTACAAACCTCATAAGGCCGCCGGCAAACGAGACGGCCTTGGCGGAATTATACGGTATCCCCAGCTTTATCAGCATATCGGCAAATCCCATAACGCCAAGCCCTATCTTTCTATTATCAAACGTTATATTCCTTATCTGCGTAAGAGGAAACTTATTCACCTCTATTACGTCATCTAAAAACCTGATCCCCAGCCTCACGCAAGAGCGTATTTTTTTCCAATCGACGTTTCCACCCCTCACCATCTTTGAAAGATTTATTGAGGCCAGGTTGCAGCTCTCATACGGAAGAAGCGGCAGTTCGCCGCAAGGATTAGTCGCTTCTATGGCACCAATGCCGGGCGTAGGATTCTTCGCGTTTATGGCGTCTAAAAAGATTAGGCCGGGATCTCCCGTGCGCCAGGCGGCGAGCGCTATGAGATTAAATACCACTCTCGCGCTTATCTTCCGCGCCTTTCTCTTCGTCCGCGGATTTATCAGGTCGAAGTCGTCTCCTGTCCTGACGGCCCTCATGAATTTGCCGGTTATGCCTACGGAGAGATTGAAATTCGAAAATGCGCCCTTATCGAGCTTCGCTTCTATAAACTCGATTATATCCGGATGGTCGCATCGCAAAATCCCCATGTTGGCGCCGCGCCTTCGGCCGCCCTGCAGAATCACCCCGGTAGCCGTATCGAATATGCGCATGAACGAGACCGGGCCGGAAGCGCCGCCTTTCGTCGTCGACACCAGATCGTCCTTTGGTCTTAAATGCGAGAAGTCGAAACCCGTGCCGCCGCCCGTCTGGTGGATCTTCGCCATATTGCCGAGCGATGTGAAGATATCGCCTATTGAATCCCCGACAGGCAGGACGAAACAAGCCGACAACTGCCCCAGGGATGTCCCCGCGTTCATGAGCGTCGGCGAGTTCGGCATGAACTCCAGGTCCTTCATCATCCCGTAAAAACTCTCCTCCACCCCGGCTGCGTCGTTGCCCCTCTTAAAATTCTTTTCGCCTTTCGCGATATTGCCGGCGACCCGGCGGAAGAGCTCATCCGGCGTTTCGACGATATTTTGATTGTCATCTTTAAGGAGATATCTCTTCTTCAACACCTCCATACTGTTAAGGGATAGTTTCAGATCGTCCATATCGTACCTTCTATAGCAGCTCCGCCGCTTTCTTCGCGGACGCTTTCGCTTCTTCCAGCGCCTTTTACTGCAGCGCATTACCCATGTCCACGGGCTGGGCATTCACAAAAATAATCCCTTTTATACCGCACAACCCAAATATCGCGCGCAGGTACGGCTCCTGATAATCGTACGCCGCCGATGGACTGCCCGGAGTGTAGTCGCCGCCGCGGCTCGTGACCACAACCATCTTTTTGTCCGCAGCCAGACCCACTGTACCTTTATCCGTATACCGGAAGAGATACTTCGGCTGGACTATTATATCTATATATTGTTTTAAAAAATAAGGGATACTGAAGTTCCACATGGGCGTGCTTATAAGTATTAAATCCGCGGAAAGAAATTGATTTATATAGCGCTCTACATCTTTCCAGGCATTCTGGAGTTTTTCGTCTAGCGATCTGCCGCCCAGCAATACATACTTCCCGGAGATAACTTCCAGTGTAAGCGGCGGCAGCGTCTCTTTGAAGAGCTCGAGTCCCTCTATATGGCAGGATGGGTATTTCTTGATAAAACTATCTAAAAAGGCATGACTTACTTTAAGGGTCCTTGAATCCGCTCCTCTAGGAGCGGCTATTATATGCAATAGTTTATTCATGACACCCTCCTTTAGCGCATATATTATATCATTACCCCGCATTACTACAACCATCTATTTTCCCAAGAAAACAAAAGCCGCCATCCTTTTCGGAGAGCGGCTTTTGCCGGTTCCTTCTGTGACAAAAAAATTTACAGACCCTTCTTAACCATGTACTCGATAAGGTCAACTACCCTGCAGGAATAGCCCCACTCGTTGTCGTACCATGCAATGATCTTTGCCATATTATTATCGAGCACTTTTGTCATCTTCGAATCGACGGTAGCTGATGCAGGATAGTGATTGAAATCGACCGAGACAACATCGTCTTCGGTGTAATCCATGATACCCTTCAGCTTGCCTTCTGAGGCGGCTTTTAATGCCTTATTGATCTCTTCGGCTGTCGCGGCTTTTTTGAGCGTGCATGTAAGATCAACTACCGAAACGTTCGCTACGGGAACACGCATCGAGAAACCGTCTAACTTGCCTTTTAACTCGGGCAATACCAATCCTATCGCTTTTGCCGCTCCGGTCGAAGTCGGGATCATCGAAAGCGCTGCGGCTCTCGCCCTGCGCGGATCTGGGTGAGGAAGGTCCTGGACGCGCTGGTCGTTCGTATACGCGTGGATCGTCGTCATAAGGCCTTTTTCTATTCCAAATACCTCGTTTATTACTTTGGCAACCGGTCCAAGGCAGTTTGTGGTGCATGAAGCATTTGAAACGACCGAATGCTTCTTCGCGTCATACTTGTCTTCGTTAACACCGAGCACAATTGTCAGGTCTTCGCCCTCGGCAGGTGCGGAAATAATAACCTTCTTCGCGCCGCCTTTTGTGATGTGGTTGACCGCTCCTTTGACTTCCTTGCCCTTCTTATTTACACCGTCGTTCTTTATGGTGAAGAGGCCCGTCGATTCCACTACAACCTCAACCCCTAAGCTCTTCCACGGCAATTCCGTGGGATCTTTCTTCGCGAGGACCTTTATCTCTTTACCATTGACGATGATGGAATCGGTTCCAGCTTTTACATTACCTCCCGGAAATCTACCGTGAACGGAATCATATTTCAAAAGATGAGCCAGCGTCTTGGCGTCGGTTATATCATTGACGGCAACCAGCTCTATCGTCTTTGAATTCCTCTCGAGTAGCGCCCTTCCCACCATCCTCCCTATCCTTCCAAACCCATTGATGCCTACTTTCACTGCCATTTCTACTGCCCTCCTTTTTTAAATGAGCCCACGACTTATGGAGCGATAGCGACATAAGTCGCTCGCCTCACTTCATGCAGGGGCGAATTTAATGCCGAAAGATACATATTGAAAACCTCACCCTAAGGTCCAAGCCATCTTTCGGCCTTTGTTTTATTTCTCCGGAACTTTTACACCAAACAAATTCCGCGCCGCGATGTCGGGTAAAACCGGATTGACGTAAAAACCGCTTCCCCATTCGAAGCCGGCCACCTTCGAAAGCTTCGGCATTATCTCTACGTGCCAGTGGTAATCCTCGCGCTCATGGCCATTGATCGGCGACGTATGTATTATAAAATTATATGACGGATCTTTCAAGAGTCCTTTTAATTTTGCCAGGGAATCCCGGAGTGCCCGCGCAAACGACGAAACATGGTCCCTGTCGATATTGGCAAAATCGGACGCGTGCTTTTTCGGCAATATCCATATCTCGTAGGCAAAACGCGAAACATAAGGACAGAAGGCCACGAACTTTTCATCATTATATATTATCCTGTCCGTCTCTTCCAGTTCTTCCCGCACTATATCGCAGAATACGCATCTCTCCTTATAATCGTAGTACTTTGCGGCGCCTTCCATCTCTTCGTGGACCCTCTTGGGAACGATGGGCAGCGCTATGAGCTGGCTGTGCGGATGCTCCAAAGATGCGCCGGCCGAGCGTCCGTAGTTCTTGAATATAAGGATATACTTGAAGCGGCTATCCCGCCTCAGGTCGAGCGACCTGGCCCTGTAAGCCCAGATGACCTCTTCGGTCTCCGCATGGCTCAAGTCCGCCATATCCCTGAAGTGATCCGGCGTATCTACTATGACTTCATGCGCCCCGACGCCGTTCATCATATCGAACATACCGACACCCTGCCTCTCGAGCTCTCCCTCTATGCGAAGGGCGGGGAATTTGTTCGGCACAACCCGCACGGTCCAATTCGGGGTATTGGGACTGCCGCTTTTCCGGTGCGCGACTATCTCCGGCGGCGTCATCGTCTCGCCGCCGTAGCAGAACGGGCAGGAGTCCTTAGTCTTCAGGTGCGGTTCCGAAATAAAGTCGGAGACGTCCGCCGACTTATCCAGCGGAACGATGATCCACCTTGCGGTTATCGGATCGCGCCTAAGCTCGTTCATAATTAAATCTTTGCCTCTCTCACGGAATTACACGCATCCTCCGGTAAGAGCGGGTTTATGTAGAACCCGCTGCCCCATTCGAACCCGGCGACGCGGGTAAGTATCGGGAGTATCTCGAAGTGCCAGTGATAATCGCATTCTATCGTCTCCCAATACCCGCGTTTTCCTAAATCTCTCCTGAAAGGAGCCGTATGCAGTACAAAATTGAACGGGAAATCGCCCAGGACCTTGCGCATCTTCGCAAATATCGTCGCCATGATCTCGGCAAAGTCCGGTATCCTGGTCCTATCGATCTTATAGAAATCGCAGGAATGCTCTTTAGGCATTATCCAGGTCTCGAAAGGAAAACGCGACGCGAAAGCGGCCAGCGCCACAAAATGTTTGGATTCCGCTATCACGCGCTTGCCGGACTGCATCTCCTGCTTAAGCATATCGCAAAATATGCACCTGTCTTTGTAATCATAATACGCCTTTGCGCCCGCAAGCTCTTCCTTGACCCTTTTCAGGTTGACGGGTGTCCCGATGATCTGCGTCCTTGCGTGCTGTATGCGGCCGCTGCCCGCGGCTTTGCCGCAATTTTTAAAGATCAGCACATATTTTATGTCCCTGTCTTTCTCGAGGTCGTGTATCCTGTCGAGGATAACATTGACGGCTTTGACCATCTGCTCTTTCGGAAGTTCGGACTCCTTGAGATGCCGGGGCGATTCTATGACTATCTCATGCGCGCCGCGGGCATTCATGAGATCATACATACCGTGGCCATGGCGGTCCAAAGAACCTTCGATCTGCAAAAGCGGCGATATGCTGGGGATCACGCGGATTTCCCATCCCGGACTATTCGGCCGGCTGCCGTGATGCCTGACAGCGGTGATCTCGGGAGCGGTAAGACCCTCATTGCCTTCACAGAACGGGCACTTCCCGCCCGCCGGGAACTCTTCTTTTTCGGCGGCCGCCGAAACAAACTGGTCCGGCCTCCGCGCCCTCTCCGTAGATATTATGACCCATCTTCCGATTACAGGATCGCGTCTTAGCTCAGGCATATTTTTCTCATATATTATTGACTTTAACTCCTAAATCCGAATATTGAAATTCGAAACAAATCCAAAATCAGAATATTCAAAATTCAAAAATAAATAAGTTTGGAGCATTAGGATTTGGAAAATTAGAACTTGTTTCGTATTTCGGATTTAGAATTTCGAATTTAGCTCCGTCCTTTTAAGAATACCAAAAAATCGCTCGGGTTTACGACGCCGAGAATATTTCCGTTTTCATCCTTAACTATTATCAGTTCGCCTTTCCTCGCCTCAACCTTTTCGAGCGCGGATTTCAACGACGTCTGCGGGCTCACCGTTATAAATCTCCTTTGCATGACTTTGGCAACGGAGGAGTCGAGTTCTTTCACTATGGCTTCGGGTATCTTGAATAAAACTTCTTTATTGATACTCTTCAGCTTCTCCCTGATAAAATCGTATAGCTGCGATATGGCTATCCTTTTATAACTTATAGCGATCGGCGCAAACGGCTTTCCCTCTATAAAGTTGAGGTGCGTCTCTAAGGTAGATTGCCCGGTCTCCTGGTCTATGGCAAGCAGATACCTTAAGGAGCTGTCCGGTATTTCATCCACCCGCTCGCCCGGTATGGCGGCCAGATATGCCAATTCATAGGCGTCTTTCTCATCGAGATCGAGGAACGGATACTTCTCTTTAATATAGAGGGCGAGCTCCTTATCCTGGTCGCGGTAGATGCTCACGTACTTTTCGAGCGTATCGATGGCGTCCGATAGGAAGACTCCGAGCGCAACGTCTACGCTGTAGATCAGGCCGCTTGCGACGATGGCGCCGTCGTCGGATTGGCCGGGGCCTACGTGATGGCGGATATACAACCACTTTATATATTTCGAAGCGCTGTGTTTCGGTTTTACATCGTCGACTATAAGCCCGCAGGACTTGAAATAATTTATCCTGTCCTCATTCTCCTGGTGCGCCAACTGCTCTCCGTCGAGGGCCATCTCCTCCATTATCTTGGTGTTTACCATGTAGCATTTGCCGTAACCTATATTTATGCTGTAGAGCCCCTGCGTCTTCTTCCTTATATCGGGATCGTCCCTCAGCCCGCCGAGATACAGCCCTTTTAAGATATCGTGGTAGTTTACCGTCCTCTCTTTGAACTGCGGGATCCCAAGAAGCGGACGGCCGTTCCGCGTCACAAGCCTCTCGCGCGGATCATCGGCAAAGACGCTGTCGACATACTCCACTATCTCATCGATCAGCTCCTGGCGCTTGGCCTTTACCACCTTGGCGGAACGGCCCAGCGCACCGACGATATCCTCCATGGTCGTATTGACATAGGTGTGCTTATTGAAGATACCCGCGCCGTTATGGGCCCTGCCTTCGATCGACTGCATGAAGACAAGATCCTCCACTCTCGGAATGGTATAGAGCCTCTCCTGAGTCTTCAGGTTATGGAAATCCTGTTGGATAAGTTCTTTCGGTGCTACTTTTTTCGCCATGATGAAAATTATAACATGTAAGGCATATTATTAAAAGCGATATCCTCGCTCGATCTTGTGCCCGCGCACAAAAGAATCGGCATCGAGCACTTTTTTCCCCTCAAGCTGGAGGTATTGTACGATAAGGTCGCCCGCGCCCGTGCGGACTACGATCCCCTTACCTTTGATTATATTTACAACCTCGCCCCTGGCGCACTCCGCGCCGGTGGAACCGGCAATTTCGGTCTTCAGGACCTTAAGTATCCTGCCGCCATAACGGCTATATGCGCCCGGCCACGGCAGAAGGCCGCGTACCCTGGCGTGGATCTCGCAGGCCTTCATATTCCAGTCTATAAGGCCGTCCGTTTTTTTCAGTTTCGGCGCATATGTCGCTTTAGCGCTATCCTGTTTCGCGAAAACGGCGCCGCCATTTTCGATTAAGGCGATCGCCGCGCCAAGTGAGCGCGCGCCCAGATCCGCGAGCCTTTCGGTCAGGGTAATGTTAGTATCTTCCGGATATATGGCCGTCTCATGTCTTAAAATTATGTCGCCCTCGTCCATCTTTTCGTTCATCTTTATGACGGTAACACCGCTCACCCTTTCGCCGTTTATTATCGCCCAATTCGTCGGCGCCGCACCGCGATAGGCGGGCAGGAGTGAACCGTGGAGATTGATCGAATACAATTTAGGGATAGTGAGGATATTCTCTTTCAGTATCTGGCCGAACGATATGACCACGAACAAGTCGGCATTAAGCGATTTCAGATACGCCGCGGCCGCCGCGTCGGAGGCGTCCTGCGGCTGGTAGACCGGAATATCATGGGCGATCGCCATGGCTTTCACGGGCGGCGCGGAGACCTTGAGGTTCCTGCCGCGCTTCCTGTCCGGCTGTGTCACGACGGCGAGGACCTTGCAAGGCGAGTCCATGAGCGCATTCAGCGCCGGTATCGCAAACTCCGATGTTCCGAAAAATACGACTTTCATGTACCACTCCTTAAATGGCCACCTTAACCCCTGGCGGGTCCTGCCACGGCTTCGCCTTTTGTTCTATAGGGCTTTATCCGCGTGCATGCGCGGCTTTTAATATCGGCATCCTTGATTTAATCAGCTCTACCTATATAACCTAAACGGTCATCATGCTACGGCAAAGACGAAAGCACCAACCCCACCCCGTAATCGCCCTATTCGACAAAAGGCTAGAAGCCGCGTCACCCGCCCTACTATGCTCCCATTCCACCCCGGGGTGGAATAGATATAGCTACCGTTTAAACATCAGTTGCTCGCTACTCATTATAGTTTAAATGCATTAATAATGATATGTCGTTGCCCAGCCCCCCCTCTAATCTCTTCCCTTAGATGGCAACTGGTTGGGTATTTAAATGGTTCACTTGCACCTGCACCTAAAATGAATAATGTTGGCGTTTCGATCATAAAGTTTTATTGTTTTACTTTTCTTTTCCTCTTCCCCTAGTAAAATTTTTGCCATTCTCGCTGGAGGGGTCCCCCGAGGGGTTGGTGTTGAGCAGGGCGTTAAAACTTGTGCGACAGCGTTCGCACAAGTTTTACCGAGCGAAAATTTTGGCATGGTCCAAAATTGAGCGTCCCTGCGATACGCCAACCCCGAGAGGGGATTCCTCTCGGGCAAAATTTTACTTTACCTTATTTTACATGCTCACCGGGTCGACGTCAACGGCTATGAGGACACCGTGCGGCCGCCTGAAAGAGCCGAGCACCTTCTTTAGGAGCACGCAGGACTGGCGCCTCTCTTTATGTTTTAACACTATATTGTAGCGGTAATAACCGCGCATCCTGGCTATAGGCGCCGGCGACGGGCCCGCCATGAGCATCGACGGATCCTCAGTTCTAATCGCCTGCGCCAATTCCCCGGCGGTTTTCGCGGTCAACTCATCGTTCCGCGCACGGACGGTAACCTTCGTCAAGTTGATGAACGGCGGGAAGAAGAGCTCTTTACGCGAGGCTATCTCCTCCTCGTAAAACTTTTCGTAGTCGTGTTTCGCCGCAGAGAGGACCGCGTAATGGTGCGGCGTGTATGTCTGTATTATGACCTCGCCCCCGGCGTCGCCCCTGCCGGCCCGGCCGCCCACCTGTGTCAGCAGGTTAAACGTCCGTTCGCTCGCCCGGAAGTCCGGTATATTTAGACTGACGTCCGCCGAGACGACCCCTACAAGCGTCACCTCCGGGAAGTCAAGGCCCTTCGCTATCATCTGTGTCCCGACAAGCAGATTAACCGCTCCGGTCTTGAATTCGCCAAGGATCCTGTCATGCGAGCCGCGTTTTACCGTCGTATCAGAATCCATCCGCGCTACCCGCGCGCCGGGAAAGCTATGGCTCATTTCGGATTCCACCTTCTCTGTACCCAGCCCCAGGTACTTTATATAGTCGGACCTGCACTTCGGGCATATATCGGGAGGATTGGCCTCATAATTACAGTAATGGCAGATAAGCTTTTTCGTATCGAAATGGTATACAAGCACGGTGTCGCACCGTTTGCATTTCAGGACGAACCCGCATCTCTTGCAATTTATAAATGTCGAAAACCCGCGCCTGTTCAGGAATATTATCGCCTGTTTCCCGCGCTTCAATGTATCCGCAACCGCATCTAACAGGACCTTGGAAAATACCTCTATCCTCCGCCGCGTCGCCAGCTCCATCCGCATATCGACGATCTTCACTTTCGGCAGGAGCCGCTCATCGACCCTCTTCGTGAGCCTGATCATCTTGTACTCGCCCAGTTTGGACTTGTAGTATGACTCCAGGGACGGAGTAGCGCTGCCCAGTATCAGCGGACAGCTGTTGAGCCTTGCTCTCTCCTCGGCAACATCGCGCGCATGGTAACGCGGAACGTCGTCCTGTTTATACGAGGTCTCGTGTTCCTCGTCTATAATGATAAGGCCGAGGCGCTGGACCGGCGCGAAGATAGCCGAGCGGGCACCTACAATTATATTCGCTCTCCCATCCTTTATCTTCCGCCATTCGAGAAACCGCCGCGCAGCCGTAAGGCGCGAATGTATGACCGCGACGTGCTCGCCAAACCTCGACGAGAAGCGTTCGACGGTCTGCGGCGTAAGGGCTATCTCCGGCACAAGGACTATCGCCTGTTTGCCCTGCCTCAAAACATGATCGATCGCCTGCAGATATACCTCGGTCTTACCGCTCGCGGTTATGCCATGGAGGAGGAATACTTTGTGTTCATGCTTATCTACGGATTCTATGACAGTCTTGAGCGCCCGCGACTGCTCCTCCATCAGGTCATGCGGCTTGGACGGCTGGAACTCTCCGGGGGTCTTAGCGGCCTCTTTAAGCCGTGCGCCGATCGCCTCTTGCCCCTTCTTTATCCCTGCCGGTATGACAGCCGCTATAGCCTCGCCCCAGGAACAGAAATAGTTCTCCTTGACCCATTTGGTAAGTTTAAGCATCTCCTCGCTTAAGACGGGCGCCCTGTCTATTACGGAGATTACCGGCTTCACGTCTTTCACATCCGCCTCGCGACTGATACCGACGACATAGCCCACTATGGCTCTCGACTGAAACGGAACGAAAACTCTTTTGCCGACAGCTATTTCCGCCGAAAGTTTTTGTGGTATGGAATAGTGAAATGTCCTGTCTATTGGGAGGGCTACCGCTACTTCCGCGAAATGATCCATCACTTCAACTCTTTCATCACTTTCTTCATGTCCTGCCAGACCAGCCGCTTGTCTTCGGGATTTCTTAAAAGGTAAGCAGGATGAAAGGTCGGCATAACTTTTATGCCGTTATATTCATAGAAATTTCCCCTCAGGGCCGAAATAGGCGTCTCCTTGGCAAGGAGCGTCTGGCTGGCAAACTTCCCCAGCGTACATATCACGCGGGGTTTTATTATCTCCACCTGCCGTTTTACATTATCCCGGCAGGCGAGTATCTCGGCGGGAAGCGGCGGACGGTTGTTGGGCGGGCGGCACTTCAGTATATTGGCGATGTATACATCCTGGCGCTTCAGGCCCATCGCCTCGATTATCTTGGTTAATAGCTGTCCTGCGCGGCCCACAAACGGCAGCCCCTGTTTATCTTCTTCCTGGCCAGGCGCCTCTCCTACAAACATGAGCTTCGCTTTTGGGTTGCCTGCGCCGAAGACGACATTGGTCCGCGTCCGGCACAGATCGCACTCCTGACAGCCGAGCACCTCTTTTTTTAGAGCCGCGAGAGCATCCGGTGAGGCGGTTCCTTTCGCGGCATTACCTTCCGGTGAGGCGAAAAAAAACTCTTCGATCCCCGTTGAGCGTTCCAGCTCCAGGTAAGATTTAATGGATGATATTATAGGTTCCAACCCTTCTATCCGCATATATCGACCGACAATTTCGCAATATCGTAACAGGCCGCCGGCTTCCTTATAGCACGAATGGCCTCTTTCATTGCCGCCATCCGCTCCGGGTGGAGCACCAGATACTCTACGACCTCTTTCAGGTCAGAGGCCTTCGCGATCTTGACCGCTGCGCCGTGTCTTATGAGATAGTCGCTATTCCTCGTCTCCTGGCCCATGATCGGAGCTATTATTACCATCGGCAGTTCCCTGGCCAGGCTCTCGGAGACCGTGATACCTCCGGACTTCGAAATAAGAAGGTCCGCTATATTCATATATTCATAGACATTGTTGACGAAACCAAATACCTTTATATCGGATTTAAGCGACGGCTTCAGGGCCTCCAGTTTCCTGGCCAGTTCTTCATTGTGTCCGCAGATCGTCACGACCTGTATAGGTTGCGGAATATTACCTATCGTCTTAATTATATCCTCTATCGGGCCGACGCCGAACCCGCCGCCTATAACCAGGACTGTAAAGATCTTATCTTTGAGCCCCGTCGTCTGCAATATCTTCGCCCTGTCAAGCTGCCGCGCGAATACCGGCTCGACGGGAATGCCTAGTATCTTTATCCTGGACTTATCTATGCCCCATCGCACAAGATCGTCATACGCGTCCCGGCCCGCAACTACATACATATCGCTATGGCCGGCAACCCACCATGAGTGGAGCCTGTAATCGGTAACGACCGTGACGAGTTTTGAGTTTAACCGGCCGGCTTTCTTCAGCTCCGATATCACCTCGGTCGCGAAGAAATGCGTAGATATGACCACGTCCGGGTTCTCGGCGATAAGATACTTCGTCAGCTTTCCCGAATTCAGCCAGTTATTGAACCGGCGCAGTTTCGATATTATAAGGTTCGCGTAAAAATTATCCGTAAGATAGTAGG
The DNA here is from genome assembly GCA_041650935.1 of Candidatus Omnitrophota bacterium. Classification (GTDB taxonomy): domain Bacteria; phylum Omnitrophota; class Gorgyraeia; order 2-01-FULL-45-10; family 2-01-FULL-45-10; genus FEN-1322. The sequence goes on along the minus strand of JBAZKH010000001.1, from coordinate 118,741 downwards.
AAAATCCCCAGAATGTCGGAAGCTTATTTACCATAAGAAGATATGCCTTGAGATATGACCATTTAAAGAAGGCGTTGGTGTAATCGAGCGCATCCGCAAGCGTCACTTCACAGCCGCTGATATTCAATTCGTCGAACGCCGTCTTTACCGCTATGGCCGCTTTCTTATGGCCTATCCCCGCCGTCGCATAAAGGATCAATATCTTCTTCACTCAACTGCTCCTTTCCGTGCCCCGTACCCGAACGAAGTGAGTGGTACGGGGTCATTTAAATATCCTTATGTTGTCTTTGACCCATTCCGTTAACAGTTTCACCCCGTAAGAGGGTGTGATTTTCGGCAGCCAATCGAGCTGGCCGGATACTTTCGATATGTCCGAAATGTAGACCCGCTGGTCCGACGGCCTCCAGTCTCCGAATTTATATACCATCTTGATACCGGTCAGGCCTTCTATAGTTTCTATAAGCTCCAAAAGCGACGTCGTATTCTCCGCGCCTCCGCCTATGTTATAAACATTATGTTTAACGGTACTCCGAAAAAATTTATCGTATGCCGCGACGAGATCCTCGACATATAGCATGTCCCTCACCTGCTTACCGTCGCCATAGATCGTCACCGGGCGGTTCAACAGATTCGATATTACAAAATGGGCTATCCATCCCTGGTCCTCGAATCCGAATTGCCTAGTCCCATATATACAGCTCATCCTGAAGACCGCCGTCTTCATCCCGTATATGCGCGCATACTCCTGGGCATAGATATCGCCCGTGTATTTGCTCGCCCCGTAAGGCGTGTGGCCGGTCAGATCTACCGGCATCTCCTCTTTCACGCTCTCGCCTCCGGCAAATATATACCGCTTCTCCTTCTCGGCCAGTTTTATCTTATCTACGTTTTCGCCGAACACCTTATTGGTCGAGCAATATATAAAACACGCCTCTTTAGATCTCTGTCTCAGAGCCTCGAGAACATTTAGGGTCCCGAAGGCATTTATGCTGAAATCCTCGAGCGGCTCTTTGATAGAGAGCCCGACGCCCGGCTGACCCGCCGTGTGGATGCAGAGATCGACGCCCTTACCTATGGCCGCAAGTACGTCGCGCTTGTCCCTGACATCGCCCCGTATACGCTTGATATTCCTGTATTGTTTGAGATAATTCCAGTTATACTCCACGCTCCTCTTGTCGTACTCGAATAACTGCGAGCGCATAAGGTTATCGAGGACGACGACTTCCGCCTGTCTCGAGGCATAATATTCCGCGGTGTGGCTGCCGACCATACCCGCCCCGCCCGTTACAAGAATTCTCATTTTGTTTCTCCCCTCAGAACAAATTCAACAGCTTCCGTCAAACCTTCAAATGTGTGATCCGGCCGCGTCTCCCACGTCTCCACGTCCGCCGGCGACGACTTCCCGCTGAGAACAAGCAGCGTCTTCAGACCCGCCCTCGAACCAGCCTCGACATCCATCCGCCCGTCGCCGATAAAGTAGCACCCTTTAGCCTTTATCCCAAAATCCTTTTCCGCCTGGATAAACATGCCTATCTTGGGCTTACGGCAATCGCAATTATCCTTATCATGGTGGATACAGTAATATACCTTCTTCACCCGCGCCCCGGCGCTCGCAAGCTCCTCAAGCATCTTACCGGTTACGGCATTCAGAGCATCCTGCGAAAAGAATTTTTTGCTGACTCCGCCCTGGTTCGAGATTATGATTATATCATACCCGTTATCGGTAAGCAGTTTTAACGCCTCTTTCGCGCCGGGTAGAAAACGGAACTCCGCCCACTTTGTAACGTAACTATGCTCCGTCCAGCCGCCCGGATCCTTGTTTATAACTCCATCCCTGTCTACAAAGATCGGCCTCATAGATCAATATCGTCCTTTAACATAAGAGCCAGCCAGTAAACAGCAATGGGGAGAAACTGCACCAAAAACCTGCTCCACGTCTTGGCGAGGAAAAACCTTATATCTATAGGAGAGACCATATATGCCAGGACGTAACCGGATATAATAAGGAAGAGCGTTATCGTAACATATCGCCGGTGCCCGCTGAACGCGGCTTTAATGCGGATTATGAAGATACAGGCCGCCGCCGCCCAAAATATGTTCCATTTCTTCGGACCGAACAGCTCTTTCTGGAATTCGTAGAAGATAGGTCCGAGCTTATAGATATTGTTAACCAGGGACGCCGGGCTCATATCCATCAGGCCCATATCGTTATTGACCAGGCCGAAAATCTTTTTGATCAAGAGCCACGGGACCGATATCGCCGCTATTATAATGACATATAGGAGCGCGGAGATGATATCCTTTACGGAACTCTTCTTAAGATTAAAGGCAAAATATATGATCATGGTAACGATATACGCCGCACAATACATCAACCCCTCGTTTTTCGTCCAGCCTGCCAGGGCCGCCATAACGGCTGACAATACCATAAAGTGAATCCTGGTCCTGTCCCTGAAGTACTCGAATAAGAATATGGCGCTCGTGAAGCAGTAAAATGCCAGCGGAAGATCGATATACGCATTGCAGGCGTAAGCGTTGAACTGCGGGATGGTCGCCAGCATAAAAGTAAATATGAGCGCGTAGTTACTATTGGCAAACCGCCTGACCGCAAAATAGAGCATCGCAAGCGTCCCGATGAAATACAAAGGGAATACGATCTTTACCAGCGCATCGTTGAGGCTAGCCAGCGTCAGGTAAATGAACGTCTCGATAAGAGGTATGTTGAGCGGGTAGTCGGGATGCGGGAAATGTTTTGCAAGCGCCGTGAAGTAGTCCGACGGGATGATCCCTGCAAGATAGAATATTTTTGATTTTATCGCATAGATCGCAACGGCATCATAAGACTCTATCGGTTTTATCAGGGCCCTGAAGAACGCGTAAAAAATTTCGAGGGCGATCCCGGCCTGCAATACAATTTTAAGGACGAGGATTTTACTGTCATCTTTAGCGGACAGGTCCGGCTTAATACTATGCCCGGGGGCTTTCTTCGATAACAGAATGACATTGGCGATCAGGATAACGAGCCACGGCGCGGCAATATTAAAGAATGTAAAACGCATCTTTAATAATGACAGCGCCAGCATCTCGAGACTTATAAAACCTATGCCCAGGCCGTAGGCCATGGCTAACTTCTCCGCCATCGAAAGGCCCGTATCCGCGCGGCGGAAGATAAGGCAGAGCATATTCGCGCCTGCGAATATGATAAAGAGTATTGCCGTCGATAAATTCAATAGCGCCAAGTTATATCATCCTTCTATCTTTTTAAGCATATACCGGGAATCGTCGAGCTTTTTGATAAGGCGATATCCTTCATGCCCGACGCCGGGCGTACCATAAACAAGTATATATTGCGGATCCGTAGATTCGATCCTGGGATAGAGATAGTACACGGCCCTCACCCTTTCTATCGCCCCCGGTTCCGGCCCTACCAGACTATAACTGGAATCCCGCGGCAGATTCTCCCTGCAAAAGGTCAGGAACTCATACAGGTTGTCCTTCGTGACATACGCGCGTCTTCCTTCCAGGGGCCGCGAAATAAGCACCTTATAATCCTTTATGGCGCCCTTGACAAAGACCTCCCTGACCAGAAACCATCCCCACATCACTACCCAGGCCGCAAAGACGGCATAGAATACTATTAAGCGAGCCATCGGAAGAACCTCTTGAATAGAAACAGAAAATGTCTAAACGACTGTATAGACATAATGTTATACGCGATGATACGCGGGCGGAGATAGAACCTGGCGAAAGCGAAACGCTGCAGATTCTTGAGCCGCGCCCTTGTCATTCCGTCGGGCGCATAGGAGGCGGTCATGAAATAGAAGTTGTTCCAGTCTATCCCTTTAAGTTTATTTTCGGCGCGCAATCGCTCATAGCTTTCGGACCCCGGGAAAGGAAGATATGTGAAGAAGTTGGCCCTGACGAGCTTCAGTTCAAGCGAAAGACGTATGGTATCTCTTATCGACTCCTCGGTCTCTCCGGGAAATCCGAGTATGAAGAAGCCGGAGACGTCTATACCGCCGTCGTTTATCCTTTTCACGCATTCCTTTATCTTAGATATCGTAAGGCTCTTCTTCATGTCGCGCAGGACCTTGTCGGAGCCGGATTCTATCCCTAAAGAAATCATATACAACCCCGTCTCCTTCATAAGCTTCAGAAGTTCGTCGTCGAGAGCATCCATCCGGACGCCGTTCGGGACCGCCCAGGTCATGCCGAGGTTTAAGGCTTTCAGCCTGCGCAGGAATTCTTTGGCGTAACCCATATCCATGGTGAAATTATCATCGATGACATGAAATTCTTTGATCCCGCGCTCCTTATTAAGGTAGATGAGCTCCTTTAACACATTATCGATGGACCTGTGCCTGACCTTCTTTCCGGAGACCGTTCCCCCGGCGCAGAAGGTGCACGGGTAAGGGCATCCCCGCGTTATCATGATGGGCGCTATCGGGAACTGTTTGAAGAAAGCTCCGTGCTGTGACTCCGGGTACGTCTCGGGACGGATAAGGTCCCAGGCGGGCATCGGGATATTGTCAAGGTCCTCAGAGACCGTCTTCGGATTCGACTTCAATACCGCGCCCTCTCTCCACATAAGCCCCGGCACACCGTCAAAATTCCTGCCGCCGTTCTTCAGGCAATCCAAAAGTTTCGGGAATCCTATTTCCGCCTCGCCTGAGAAAGCAAAGTCTAGCCGGCCCCGGAACATATCCATCATCTCCGCCGCGGCTGCCGAGGGATGCGGACCGCCCGTTACGGTAACGATATTTTTATCGAATGCCTTCGCGGACACCAGCGCGGCATCGATGAAATTCAGGTCGAAGGTATAGCACTGCATACCGAGAACGTCCGGCCTGCAGCGCTTCAGCACACCTTCCAATTTATCAACGCTGATTTTATCCTTGATACAGTCGAGTATCATCACCTCATGGTCCCTGCGGACGGACTCCGCCAGGTACCCGAGGCCCAGCGACGGCTGGATATGGTCGCTCTTGTTGAACGGTTTTAACAAAAGTATCTTCATCTTAATTTACGAACCTGTACTTTAAAAGCGCCCAGATGGCGCCGAAACCGTGCCGCCACGATATCTTCTTACCCTCGGCATACGTCCTGCCGTAATAAGAGATCGGCACCTCGTAGACCCTTAGCCGCTTATCTTTCAGTATCTTGGCCGTCAGCTCCGGCTCTACGGAAAAATCGTTTGACTTTATCCTGATATTATCTATAACGCCCTTCCTGAACATCTTGTAGCAGGTCTCCATGTCGGTGAGGGTGGAATTATACAGAAGATTCGTGACAAATGATAGGAAGTCGTTCCCTATCCTGTGCCAGAACATATATACCCTCTGCGGCCTGCCGCCGGAGAGCCTCGAGCCGTATACGACGTCCGCCTGGCCCGCCGCTATGGGTTTTATCATCTCTTTGAATTCGTCCGGATCGTATTCCAGGTCCGCGTCCTGCACCACGACCACATCTTTTGTCGTCTGCGCAAATCCTGTGCGCAGGGCGGCGCCTTTCCCCATGTTCTTGTCGTGATAAAGGCACTTGACCCGCCCGTCGAACTTCGTGCTCTCGAGAAGCTCGCGCGTCCCGTCCGTCGAATAGTCGTCGACCGCTATGAGCTCTTTTACCATATCGAGCGCAAGGACCCTGTCGATGATCTTCAGGACGTACTCTTTTTCATTATAAACCGGCATAACAACCGATAAGCTTATATCGCCAGACATTCAGCACCTTCTCTGGTTATACTAATACCTGTATTTACCATTTAAATTGTCTCCTATTTTTTCAGAATACACTCGACCTCTCTTTAAGCCTATCCACAAGTTCCTCTTTTCCGGCGCTTACAAACAGATCGGCCCCGTGAAGGAACTTTAAAATATTCAGTACAGCGCCGAATAGAGGATTGTCCGTCAAAAGTATCTCCAGGGCCTTCTTCTTCTTTCTTTTAAGTATCTTATAGAGCGAGACGATGCCGAAGAGGCGCGGGCTGACCTCTACCTTTACTATATTGTAGTGGTCCAGACCCACCGGCCACTCCAGACCTTTTTTTATAAAGATGAATACCTGGTGGCCGCGCCTTGCCACATCTATGGCGATAGCCTCTATGCGCTCCCGCGATCTTACTTTATCTACAAAGTAGCCCACCCTTACGTGCCGGCCCCATCGCTTGAGGAATATATTTTCGTTTGCCTTGAATAGGGCGCTATTGTCGGCGAGCTTTTTGAAAGTCGTATTCTCTTTATGGTAGACGTATGCGCTCTTCGCGCGGGCGGTCCTGTAGCCCAGGGCCTGGGCCCTCTTGCAATAGTCGGTGTCGTCGAAATAGCCGAGATGGTAGATCTCGTCCAGCGGCCCCAGTTTTTCCAGGATCTCGCGTTTTATAACGGTGCAGAAGAAGCGGCAGCAATGCAGCTCCTGTATGGCATCGCTAAAAAGACGCAGCCTGGCGGCATATTCATCTATCGTTTCGTTATCGTCCGGATAGTGGCTGAATGTATTGCTCGTCGGGTTTATCAGACCGACGCCGGAGTTGGTCTCCATCGCCTTTATCATCGCTTCCAGCCAGCCGTCCGTGGCGATGGTATCGTTATTCATGATACATATATAAGGCGCGTCCGAAAACCTTATCCCCTGGTTCACGGCCTTCACGAAACCCAGATTCGTTTCGTTCCTTATGAGCTCCACTGTCATATCGCCCCGGCGTTTCAGGCCCGCCAGATAACTCCGCGCGGGTTCCGCGCTCGCGTTGTCTATCACGACCAGCCTGTAAGGATAATGCGTATGCCGGGCTATAGAATCTATGCACTCCCTGGTAACATCCGGCTCGTTCCAGACCGGAATTATTATGTCGCAGCTATTCGCCTTCATTATCAAGCATCTCGCGGTATTTTACGTAGCTCATGAATTGATACAGGCCGCCGCCATAAGATATGACGAACCCCAGGAGCCCGTCCCTGAAACCGGCCTTCTGGAGATAGGCCTTCAAGAATCTGCTTATGGCCTTCCGGTACATCTTCAAAAACCCTATCTTTCGGCGTTCTTTGAACCATTTTTTTGCCTCTAACGTCGTCTGGTTGTTGAGACTCTGGAAGAAATCGTGAAAATCCCTGTATGAATAATGGACTATATCCTTCGTAAGATGGCCGCATGTACCGTCTATAAATGCCCTGGGATGGACCTCGGCCTCTTCATACTTGAAGCGCCCTTTGTCGAAGAGCCGCACCTTAGGGGCGGGATACCATCCGCCGTATCTTATCCAGCGTTTTCCTATGAAAGTCTTTATAGGTATCGAATAGGCCGCCGCTTTCATCCCGCCGTTGAAGAGCCCGCGCAATTCGTTTTCCAACTCGGCGCTTGCGCGTTCATCGGCATCGAGCGACAGGACCCACTTATTTTTAGCCAGGCCGTACGCGTAGTTCCTGTGCCGCCCCTCTATGTCCATCTTGCGCGCGGAGACCCTGTCGGTATATTGCCTGGCTATGGTTACGGTCTTGTCGGTAGAATCGTCATCGAGCACCACGATCTCGTCCGCCCACGAGACGCTCTTTAAGCAATCTGCTATATTATTTTCTTCGTTCTTTGTTATGACCACTACCGATACCGGTATCTTCTCCATTATGTCTCCGATTTGTTATTATCTAACTTTAGACAAATCGTCCCGAGCTGCCACTGTCTAACTCCGGCAGCGAGGGACTACCTTAATTTATATCTAACTTTAGACAAATCGTCCCGTGATTTGCCCTTATCTCACTCTTGCAAATCATCCCGAGGCGCAACAATCTAACTCCCGCGCCGAGGGACTACCTTAATCTGTATCTAACTTTAGACAAATTGTACCGTGATTTGCCCTTATCTCACTCCTGCAAATCATCCCGAGGTGCAACGCTCTCACTCCCGCGCCGAGGGACTACCTTTAAACTGACTCTACCTGTTCAGAAAAATTTTATCTTCGCTTTATGGACGAAAGTCAGGCCCGATAAAAACCCGCCCACCCGTTCGGCGCCGATATTTATCTCGTTAAATCTCTTCTTTTTCTTTAATATAGTGAATATGACTTTTGGGTAGAACCACTGTCCCTGGAAATATTTAATGATAATATTGGAATGTTTCGGAACGGCTATAGGATCCTTTATGAAATACCATATCCAGTTGCCGCTCCTCGCAAGCGTCATCGCATCGCCGTTTATCCGTCTTAAATTGTTGGTATCGACTTTGTCGAGGATATACGCGATCCTCCGCGGCCGTCCCCACCTGAACTCATATATCTCGCGGTTGCGCTTAAAATCTTCGTCGAAGGTCCTGACCTTATCGAAAGACGTATTCTGCCTGTGATAGACATAGGCGCCGCAGGCCCTTACGCACCGGTAGCCCGCCTGCACCGCCCTCCGCGAAAAGTCCGTATCGTCGAAATTCCCCATACCGTATATTTCGTCGAAGACCCCTATCTTTTCGAAGAGCCGTCTCTTGATGAGCATACAGAACCCTATCGCCGCGCCCAGTTCGATAAAACCGCCGGACTCTTTAGCTATTTTCCCGGCATAAAGCTCGATAGGCTCACCCCGCGCAGGCGCCTGCCCCAGATTATTGCTCGACGGGTTCACGAGCCCGATATCGTCGGCGGATTCCGCGACCGCGATCATCTCTTTAAGCCAATTCCGCGTAACGAGCGTATCGTTATTTAACAGGCAGACGTACGGCGCGCTGGAAGCGGCTATACCCTGATTAACCGCCTTCACGAAACCAAGATTGGCCGCGTTCCATACGACGATGACCTGCCCGGGTTTCTGGTTCCGGAGGTCTGCAAGATATGACTTCGTCTCCTCATTACTGGCATTATCGATTACGATCAGCTTGAATGCAATATCCGCGGTATTCTTGAAGATGGAATCTATGCAGTCCCGCGTAAGGGCAAGCTGATTCCAGACAGGTATAACAATATCGCAGTTCATATAGCTCTCTTTTCCAGTTAATTCCTGCTAACCAAATAGTCGCCGATCGCCAGATAGTCGAGCCCTGAGCCCAGATACATATCCACGGCATCTTTGGGACTCGCGACCATCGGTTCACCCCTCCTGTTGAGAGACGTATTTATCAGGACCGGCACGCCGGTTTTTTCGAAAAAATGCCTTATCAGCCGGTAGAACCTCGGGTTAGCGCCCTGGCTCACGGTCTGCGGCCGCATCGAACCGTCCACATGAACGACTTCCGGTATGCGGTCCTTCCACTTATTCGTAACTGCGAAACTGAGCGTCATGAACGGCGCGTCCATATCCCTGCCGATAATATCTTTTGCGTATTCACGCAGTATCGACGGGCAGAACGGCCGCCACTTCTCCCTGAACTTCACCATCTCATTTATGCGGTCGCTCGTCCCGGGTATCGTGGGATTGCCGAGTATCGACCTGTTGCCGAGCGCGCGGGGACCGAACTCCATCCTGCCCTGGAACCATCCGACGACATCGCCGTTCGCAAGAAGCAGGGCTACCTCTTTCTCTATATCGTTTGAGCGGGAATATTTAAGCCCGGGCCTCTTTAGCGCGGAGGCTACCTCGTCGTTAGCGTATCCCGGGCCGAGATAAACGTCCTTCATCGGCAAGATGCTATCGCCCATCATGCTGGACGCGAATACCGCGGCGCCAAGCGACGTGCCGGCGTCATTCGATGCAGGCTGGACGAACATATTCTTCACGAGCGGATTTTCGACAAGTTTACGGTTCAATGAAACGTTGAGCGCGCACCCTCCGGCATAGGCAAGATTTCCTGTCCGCCGCAAGGTGCCGCCCAGATGGAAATCCATCAGCTTTAGCACCGTCTCCTCGAAGGCCTTCTGCGTCGCGGCCGCTATATGTATATACGGCGCCGCGAGCCCATCCCCCTGCCTCGGCGGCCCAAAACGATCGACTAGCTTCCGCGGGATCATCGCTTCCTTTTGGTATCTGCGGGAGCGGATGGGCCATACGTATTCGGGGTTCGTTTTGAATGTGCGGCCATCGCACGAGATGATATCCGAAAGGTCGGCTTTGGACGCGTCGCCGTACGGCGCCATTCCCATAAGTTTATATTCACCGTCGTTCGGATCGAAACCCAAATATGCCGTCATCGTGGAGTAGAATCTGCCAAGGGAGTCCGGTATATCTATCTCTTTTATCTTCCTCATCCGCCCTCCCGATACTTCGGCAAAGAGGGTCGAGGTAAATTCACCGCTTCCGTCAATACTCATAACGGCCGCTTCGTTAAAACCCGCCAGGAGGTAAGCGCTCGCGGCATGCGCCATATGATGTTCCACAAAGAATACCTTCTCCGGAGGCACCCTGATACCAAAATGGTCCAGCATCTGAAAAACCGCCTTCTTTGTGCCGGCGGACTGCCTGGCGGATCTAGCTATCGTTTTATATGCGCGCGAAGGTTCGGAGAGGATGGTATTGAATGCGTAAAGCCATTTTTTGCGGTTAAACGCCTCGAAGGACCACGGAAAAGCAACGGCATCGATATCCTCAGGACGAAGGCCGGAGGCTTTTAGACAAAATTCTATCGACTTAAGGCACGGTTTACCGACGGCGTGCTTTTCCCTTATGAGCCTCTCTTCTTCGACGGCAGCCGTAACCTTACCATCTATCACTATGGCCGCGGCCGGGTCATGCAAAAACCCCGGACCTCCGAAACCAAGAATATTCATCGATGCCTCACTTTTACAAAAAAACTCAAAATACGAATATCGAAATTAGACACAACGTCGAATTACCAAATTCACATTTACAAATATGATATTCTTGACATTCGGTCATTCGGATTTCGAAATTGTTTCGGAATCCGGATTTCGAAATTCGTATTTATCCCGATATTTCTCCTGATTCGCTTCCCAGTATTTCGCGTATATGAGAAACCTCCGCCATGCCGAAAGTATAGCGAATACGAGTCCGTGCATACCGTCCTTGTAAGCCCTTTTCTTCATATATATCTTGAAGAATAATTTCACCGGACCGATGGTCAATTCCCGTCGAAGTTTCTTTTTGGGCAGAAGACCCGCGCTTTCCTGCAATGATACGGCCTCCAGACCGCAGTAAAAATCCTGCGTGGCAACGTAATGGCTTATATCCGGAAAGTTATAATGTTCCATTACGGCATCTATTTCGCCTACGGGACCGTCTACGGCCAGCTCTTCATGTATCCTCCCGCCGGAGAAGCGCGCTCGCCCCCGCCTGAAGAGCCGCAGGGGCCTGTGCCTGTCCTCCCCGCCGGCGGTGAGAAATTTACCGCAAAAATTATTCGACCTCCTGAACCTGAAAGCCGCCATCTTAGAGCCGCCTGCCAATACCGCCTCTATCTTCCCGCGCAAAGCTTCCGTAACGCGCTCATCCGCGTCCATTTGTAATATCCAATCGCCCGAAGCGCAGCCGGTCCCGAAGTTCCTCTGGTCCGAAAAATTATTATCGAGCGGATGGACTATGACTTTATCCGCATATTCTTTCGCTATACCTGCGGTCCCGTCAGCAGAGTTGTCGTCAATGACGATGACCTCATCCGCCCACCCGACGCTCTCCAGGCACCGGACTATGATATCCGCCTCGTTCCTGGTCAAAACGACTACCGACAGTTTTTCTCTTTTGCGCGGGGTCGTCATTCTATCGCGCTCCTGTCTTTATCTTTTTTTTCTTTCGTGAGTCTTACCGCCGCCGCCGTCAAAGAAGCGATGTCGGGCTCGAAGACGACATCTGCCGGGACAAGCCGGATAAAAGGCTTTATCAGAGAATAAAATTTTCCGTCATCCGTAAATATAAAGTCGGTCCGCTTCTGATGCTTCCTGCTCCTGTTAGAAATTATGTACGCAAGGGCCGAGATATTGAATAGAGCCTTCCCGAACCCCAGCACCTTCATATTCGTATGTTCATACGGCACCGCGCTCCCTTTTGGCGCCATCACGACTACCTTATTCTGGTCCATGCACATCTTTTTAAGCAAGCCCTTCGCGCCGGCCAGATCGTTAAGCGTAAATACCAGACGTAACGGATACCCCCACCTCTTATAGAATATCCTGCCGTTACGCGCCATCAGGTCGGAGATCTTATCCTGCCGCATCGTCTTCTTCATCGTCACATTCCTGATGTGATAGACAAAAGCGCCCTTCGCCTTCACGCACCTGTAGCCGGCCGCTATTGCTTTCAAAGAATAATCCCTGTCGTCATAGTAAACAGGAATATATGCCGGATCAAAACCGCCTAATTTATCGACTACTTCACGCTTTACGACAAAACAGTGTCCCCTGCACCAGTCCATATCGATCGTCTGGCCGGCATATTTCTTTAACCCGGCGGCAAAGTTCTCTACGTCCCGGCCTTCTGGCAGTTCCCATTCCGGATTTGCTATGCCGATCTTTGGGTCTTTGGCAAATATGTCCGAGAGCTCTTCCATCCAGCCCGAAGCAAATACGGTATCATCGTTCTGGAAAGAGACAAATTCGGAATCTTTCGAGAGTTCAAGCCCTTTATTTATCGACATGACCCAGCCTAAATTTTCAGGCGGCTTTATCAGGATCATATCGAGCCTGCCGGATACCGACATCTCTTTCAAATAGGCGGAGGCTTCTTCCGACGCGCCGTTATCGATCGCTATAAGCCTGACCGGGTAGCTGGTCGACCTAATGAGGCTCTCTATGCAATCTTTGATAAGAGCGGTCTGTCCGCACGTCGGCAGTATTATGTCGCAACGTTTTACGTTCACCCGGCACCTATATCTTTAAATTCATCCGCGCAAGCAGCTTATCCGCCTCATTAACCCTGTCGACGGAAACGGCCCGTTTGCCCCACTCCACCATCTCTTGCATGCCGTCGTCGAAATTGACGGACGGCTTAAAGCCTATGCTCTTTATTTTCGATATATCCGCGAAACAGTGACGGATATCGCCCATCCTGTATTCGTTCTTTATTATCATGTCTGGTTCTTTACCGTAAAGACGGCTGAGCGTCCTGGCTATATCAAGGACGCTGGTGGCCCGCCCGGTTCCGACATTGAAATACCGGTAGTCCGCCGCCGGAGAATTCATGACAAAGATATTAGCGGCGGCTATATCCTTTACGCTTATGAAATCCCTCGTCTGGCGGCCGTCTTCGTATATCAGGACAGGGTTATCGTTCTTTATCCGCGACTGGAATATGGCACAAACCCCCGTGTAAGGATTGGAAAGGGATTGTCTGGGCCCGTAAACGTTGAAGAACCTTAAAGCTACTGCAGGCAGCTTATACGCCTTGGCCAGATTGAGCACTATCTCTTCCTGATCCTTCTTCGAAATCGCATAAATAGAATTTGAACGCAAACTCTTCTCTTCCGTAGTCGCCGCCGGTTTCAGCGGGCCGGAACACTTAGGGCATGAATATTCCCAGACCCTCTTCTTCAGATCCGCTTCATCCCTCTCTACAGGTTCGGCCGGGCCGCACTTGCTGCACCGGTAAGCGCCTTCGCCGTATATGCTCATCGAACTCGCAACCACTACCTTCCTGATACCGAGCCTGCGGCGGTTCGATATAATATATTCCATAAGGATGGCCGTGCCGAGAGTGTTATGGTCAACGTACTTCGCGATCTGATACATCGATTGCCCCACTCCGACCTGTGCGGCGAGGTGGAAGACCACGTTTACGCCAGAGACCGCTTTCTCCAGGTCCCCGGGCCTGCGAACGTCCCCTTTTATATATTCGCATCTTTTATTCAAATAGCCGGGCCTCTTACCGCCATGGACCTGCCGATCGAAGATATCGAGGACCTTTACCTTATACTTACGGTTGATGAGCTCATCAACCAGATGGGAACCGATGAATCCCGCCCCTCCCGTAACCAGCACCTTCTCCACTGTAGAACCCCTCCTTAAACTACGCGTTAATTGCGTACAACCTCTCCCCGCTCTTCCGTATCTCGGCAATCATCCGGCATGCTTCCGCCGTCATCCCGGATCCGGGCTTTGCCAGGATTATCCTTGTATTATGCACGACGAAGAAGAAATTCAGGAGCGCCGCAACACCGTCGTTATCGACAAGGACCGCATCATACCTCTTCCTTCTCTTCGTTCCGAAGGCGCGCTCGATAACTCTCGTTAAAGTCTGGAGTTTCGCAAAGGCCGCCGGGATAAAATTGAATTTTATATTCTGGTGCAGCGGCATGCCGATTTCGGCAGAAACCGACGCTATCTTCTCCCTGTTCTCTTTTTCGTCGCCTATGATCCAGAAATTGACCCAGCACCACTCCCTGGCCAGAAACAATATCGCCTTCAAAACAGAAGCGATCTCAGGCCTATCGGTCCTGCTATCGACAGAAAAAGTCAATCCGACCCGCAGATGGCGCGGCCACTTTTTAAGGTATTCCGCCTGCCCTTTAAGCGTAGAACTGTCTTTGGCACCCATGGCCCTGAAAGAGACGTGCTCTTTGTGATATACATACGCGGAGTGGACCGACGCGCAAAGGTATCCTGCCCTGCATGCCCTCATCGAATAATCCGTATCGTCGTAACCGCCCATCCCGAAGACCTCGTCCAGGCAGCCCACTTTATCTATGACCTCGCGGCGGATGAGCGTGCAAAATCCGAAGCACTGGTTCATCTCCATATATCTATCCGCGTTCCGTGCGACATGCGCGGCGTACTCATCTATCGAAAGGCTGCCGTGACCGTTACACAGAGGATTCATCAGCCCTATCCCGCGGTGTGTCTCGGCGAAATTTATCAGCCTCTCCAGCCATCCTGCGCCTGGTATGGTATCGTTATTCATAACACATACGTAGGGCGCGGTTGAAATTTTAAGCCCCTGGTTCACCGCCTTAACGTACCCGAGATTCGTATCGTTCCGCACAATCTCTACTTCAGACGGATATAGCCGCGCCGTTTCTTTCAGGTAATTCCGCGTCTCGTCTCCGCTCCCATTGTCTATGATTATGAGCCTGTAAGGATAGCGCGTCGTCCTTCTTATGGCCGCGATGCATTCCCTGGTAGTCTCCGGCTGGTTCCAGACCGGTATTACGATATCGCACTTCATCGCCTAATCGCGCCCTCCGCGGCCCGGAAGACTTCATCGACGGTAATAGCCTCCAGACAGCGCCTTTCATCGCAATCGTTATATTTGAACCGCTTATAACACGGCCTGCATGGAATGTCCTTTTTGGCTAGGATAATATGGTCTGCGCTCCTGGGATACGGACCGTAGGTGGTCTCATCGACAGGGCCGAAGATCGACACCGTCCTGATACCGAGGCTGGCCGCCATATGAAGCATACCGCCTTCGTTCGTTATCAGGACTTTGCACCTGCTGAGAATACCTATAAGTTTTTCGATCGAGGTCTTACCGCTATAGTTTATAGCCCTGTCGTTTGTCGCCGCCCGGACATCTTCGCATATATTTGTCTCTTTGGAATTGCCCAGCAAAACGACCCGCGCGTTATATTTTTCGATGAGCCTATCGGCAACAATGGCAAAATTTTTACCCTCCCACCGCCTGCGGCCGGCATCCCGTCCCCAGCTGGCGCCGCAACCGGGCACCATGCCTATCAGCAGGTCCGTCTTAGCGATACTATTTTCTTCCAGAAATTTTTCACCGAAACGCCGGCTTTCTTCGGAGACATATATTTTCGGAGCGGCTATGCCCTTCGACGGATCGACACCCAGAAGCCGTAAAACATCGAGATAATGCTCAACAACATGTTTATCGTCGAAACTTTCGATATCTATTTTGTGCGTAAGGAACTTACCCCTGTTCCTGTAATTGAAACCCGCCCGCGTCTTTATGCCTATCAGCTTAAAGAGCATGCTGTATTGGTAATTCAGCGAAAGGTCTATCGATACGTCGAACCGCTCTTTCCTGACATCCCGCAAAAAAGCGAGTATCTTTACCAGGCATCTCATCTTGGAGTGGCGCCATATCTCCCTGTAATCGTCTTTTTCATATACGAATATCCTGCCCAGGTGCGGATTCGTCCTTATTAGTTCCGAGACCCTCCTGTTACAGATATATCCGATATAAGACTGCGGGAATATTCTCTTTATAGCCTCTATCAGTGGGGTCGAAAAGAGCACATCTCCTATCCCAAAGGGGTTAATGATCAGTATCTTCACCTAAGCCCCGCTCCTTGGTCCGGAAATTTTGACCACAGCCAATAATATACCGGAGGAGAGCCAGAAGAGAGCCGCTAAAGGAAGCGAATAGAGGTTTGTATCTCCCGAGCTATGCACCAGAAACGCTATAAGCCCCAGGCTTATCCCAAGGATCAAAGAATAACATAGCGGATCCCCGGCGGCCTTGAGCGCCCGGAAACCGGACGCCAGGACGGCGATCGCAAACAGAAGGAAAGCGGCAAGCCCTGCCAACCCTATATCCGCCGCCATTTGTAGATAACAATTATGGGCATAACTGCCGCGGATATTTTTATGCTTATCCTCACGGACCTTCATATAGTTATCATAAAAAGTATTCAATCCATTGCCTATTACCGGGTGACGCATAAAGATTGTCATGCCGTTATTCCACATAACCGACCTGTCGTTTATGCTCGGCCTGGACATGATATTCCGCCCGTTATAGGCAAGACCCAATAATACGATAACTACTAGTAGGGCCCATCCGGCCTTCTTCAACTTTACGACCGACAGTATTATAAAAGAGATAACAAAAGCTATCCACGCGCCTCGGACTTTTGTCAGGATCAAGAGATAAAGCAATCCTATAAAGGCCGATACTGCGAATACGGTCCCACGCCGGCCGATTTTTCCAAAGATGGCTAAACATAATGCCGGGAAGATGAATACCAGTATCCAGGCGGCAAAATCGTTTTGGAAAGGGAATGATGCCGTCGGCACACCGCGCACAGATTGTACCTCCGGCCTGTACAAGAAGGCCGGGTAGTTATGCAAAAAATCCATGTGCGTTACGTAATACTGCACAAAAGCGTCTATCACTATGATAACGCATGACAACGAAGCGATTATCAGAAAATCCTTAAGTTTTTCGCGCGTATTTATGACATCTTTAGCTATTAGGAAAAGCGCCGCGAACTTAAGCACCTTGGAGAATAAAGCCTTCATGCTAAGCCCCATCTGAGATGCCTGCGTATTAAATATAGAGATAAGGGATGCCATGATAAATATATAAAGCAGTATCTCTATGTGAGTATTCGCAACAAACCGTTCTTTAACAATGATCTTCTTCGCTACTACACTCAGGATGCCAATGACTATGGAGATCTCTACCATGGACTTGGAGAATGGCAGTGTAAAGATAATTGCATAGAGCGACCATGCCGCCGCCTTATCCAGGAAGAAAACTGTTTTCGCTTTGTCAATCTTCATAAGCGCCTTTTTTCCTTCCATAGCGTTTTGTGTCGACAAAGCCTAGACGCACACCGAAGCCAAGCATTATAATAGCCGTAGCGGCAAGTATGGGAAGGCCTATACGCCAATGCACATTGCTTATAACAAGCGCTACCGTCCCCAAAAAGATGCATATAGCATAAATAACGAGAACGGTCCTGAAGCGCTTAAATCCCATAAGAGCCAGGCGGTGCGAAGAATGATCCTTGCCGCCCTGGAAGACCGATCTTCCTTCCAGTATGCGCATTACGGAAACGAGCGTCGTATCAAATATCGGGTAACCGAGTACCAGCACCGGTATCATGATAGAGGTCGTAAATATATATGTCTTCCAGCTTCCCATTATCGCTATGGCGGCAAGCACGTAACCTAATACGAGACTTCCGGTATCGCCCATGAATATGCCGGCCTTTGGAAAATTGTATCTGAGAAATCCAAGAGAGCTCCCCGCAAGCGCAAAAGCCACGGCGCTAACCTCATACTGCCCGTTCATGTACGATATACTGCCGAAGAATACGGACGCTATAAAAGCTATCCCCGCAGATAGGCCGTTCATGTTGTCGAGCAGGTTAAAGGCATTGGTTATACCGATTATCCATATATAGGTAACTACAACGCTGAGATAATAGTTTTGTATGAACTCCACCCTCAACCCGGCCTTTATTACGACCATCGCCGCCAGAAACTGGCCGAGAAGCTTGAAATTCGGCATCATCCCCATCTTGTCGTCGATAAGCCCTATGATAACCAGTATAAATGCGCCTATAAGCATCGCCCGTACCGGCGATAAAGAGACGATCGCTTCTTTCGACAACAGGGCTATTATAAAAGCAGCGAATATGGCAATACCTCCCAGGAGAGGCGTGGGGTGAGCGTGCACCTTATTATTCTGAGGGTGGTCCAGATAATTGAATTTTACCGCCATCGTCCTGACAAAGGGCGTCAATAAGTATGTTACGAAACCTGAAATAAAAAAGACATCTATTATCTGGATATAGTTCATATCCTATCCCTGCTTCTACCGATATCCTCTATCATGTCTTCGAGCATATCGTCCATTTTAATCTTAGGCCTAAAACCTGTAAACGACTTCAGCCTGGTTATGTCCGGCTCTCTATGCCGCATATCCTCGAAGCCTTCCTTGAACGCTTTCTCGTAAGGGATCGTTACGATCCTGGACCCGGAACATGTCATTACCTTTATCTTTTTCGCCAATGCTCCTATGGTCACCTTATTATCCGGATTGCCTATATTGAAGACCTTGCCCACCGCTTTTTTATTCTTTGCCAACAAGACTAGCGCCGCAACGGTATCCCTGACATCGGTAAAGCATCTCGACTGTTTACCGTCGCCGTATATCGTTATCGGCTTACCCGAAAGCGCCTGAGAGATAAATCGCGGCACAACCATGCCATACCTGCCCGTCTGCCTGGGCCCGCAGGTGTTGAAGAATCTCACTATAACAACGGGCAGCCCTTTCTCTCTCCAATATGCGAGCGCAAGAAATTCGTCGATCGCCTTCGTGCAGGAGTAACTCCACCTCGATATGGTCGTAGCGCCCAGGACCCTGTCGTCATCCTCTTTGAATATCCTCTTCCCCGGCCTGTCCTTGCCGTATATCTCCGACGTCGAGGCCACTATTACTTTTTTATTGCCAAGCCTGTTTGCAAGGCTCAAGACTACCTGGGTACCTTCAACATTAGTGTTGATAGAGTCCAGGGTGTTATCGATTATATACTTAACGCCGACGGCCGCGGCCAGATGGTAAACGGCATCGCTCCCTTTAATGAGACGTTTCATCAACCCCTTATTCATTATAGTATCGATATGATAAGAAAAGTTCGGGTCGCTCTTAAGATGCTCTATATTCTTCATGGAACCGGTCGAAAGGTTATCTATTATCACGACCTCCTCGCCTCTGGCAAGTAACCTTTCCGCCAAATGCGATCCAATAAAACCCGCGCCGCCCGTTATAAGATTTTTCATCTTTAGTTACCGCCCTCCGGCATATTTAATTTTATTCTTCCGTCTTAAACAATCCATATATAGATCCTCCATCTCTTTGATCAACCGGTCTTTATGGAAAGTATTCCTTACGAATTCCCTGCCGGCAGCGCCTAATTCCGATCTCTTTTGCCGGTCTTTTATAAGAATCGATACTCCCCGGGCAAAACCTTCGATATCGTCCGCGCCGAACAATAACCCGTTCCCGCCATCCTTAACTATATCCGCCACACCGCCTACATCTGTCGCAACGACCGGCTTTGCCGACGCCATCGCCTCTATAAGCGAAACCGGCGTCCCTTCATTAAGGGATGTGAGAACCACTATATCAAGATCCGCGTATATTTTGGCGGTATCTCTGATCCAGCCTGTAAATATTACCTTATCCGCAAGCCCCATCCGCGCGGCCGCCGCCGCCAGAGACTGCCGCAACTCCCCGTCGCCTATTATGAGAAACTTCACCCGCTCATCCGGCATGCCCGCTATTACCTTACCCGCCACAGCCAAAAACATCGTATGGTTCTTTATCGGAACGAGCCTGCCTACAATACCGATAAGCATGACATCCGGCGCTATGCCCAGCTTTTTTTTAAGGGCGCCCTTGAAACGGTCATTATCCAAAAAATCTTTGAGATCGAATCCTAATTTCAGGACTATGCACTTTTTGCCGGGCACCACCTTCAATTTATCGACTATCTCGCTCCTGACCTTTTCGCTGACCACTACAACCCTGTCGGTAAAAACCCCCAGGAACTTCTCGATCGCAAGAAAGAACTTTGTCTTTACCGGGCTGAAATAACCGTCGAAGATATGCCCGTGGAAAGTATGTATCCTGACCGGAACGCCCGCCAGGATAGCGGCGAGCCTTCCAAGCGTTCCCGCTTTGGCCGTATGCGTATGGATTATATCCGGCCGTACTTTCAACAATATCTTCAGCAGTTTCACGAAAGCCGTAATATCTTTAAAACTTATCTCCCTGCCGAGTTCGGGTATAAAATCGACGCTGATATTCTGCCGCCGCGCCAACCCTGAAAGATCACCCTCGGACGCATCAGGCATACCGGCCACAAGATGCGTCTCGAAAATCTCTTTATTTATGCCCTCTGTAAGCAATATCGTATGGATAGCCGGGCCGCCTATATTCAGCCTGGTTATCACCCTGACTATCCTAATCTTATTTCCATCTTTCCGGACCATTGCCATAGATCAAACCGGCGTCTTTTCGTATCGGGTAAAAAATCTGGCAAAGAGGCTGGTCCTCTTCGCGGCATCCCAGCTAACACCGCTCGATATAACAGTCATGCCGAAGAGCACAAATATCGCCCTCGTTATCCAGCCGGGTAAGTCTATCTCGCTCTTTATGGCCGGAGAGATCACCGCATTGGTCAGGATAGCCGCCACGCCTACCGCGCAGACCGTCTTTAACGGATCCGCGCAAAGGCTCCTCTTCGCGCGGCGGGTGAGTGAACTTACTTTACTATGCTCAAAATACTCCGCCGTCCTTCCCCCGCTTTCTCTGAGAAAGCGGGTAGGCCATGCCGCTATCCTGCTATCCGCGACATCCAAAAAACCGTCCGTTCTCCATTCCGTAAGCCTGCCCAAAAAGCTCTGCCTGGAATACTCTTTAAATGCTTTCCAGGACATCCGCATAGCGCCGCATAAGACGCTGTTTCTGTATACCTCCGACGCATTCATCTCGAAAGAACGGTTCTTTTCAAGAACCTCTTTTGCGATCCCGGCGCTTATGCTATTTCGCAATAGGTTGCCGCGGACGTAAATCCTAAAGTTAGTTTTTATCATCGGTCTTCAATCCCACGATCCGACCCGGGAAATTATACAGGTCCGTAGTGAATATTATCGGGCTGCCTATCTTTACAAGCGCGGACTTATGATATAAGATGCCGTCCGTCTTCGTGCACAGGATCCTGGCATCGATGACGACATCTTTCTTCGCAGGGTGCTCTATCATCGCTAACGCCTTATTTTCGACCACCACCCATGTTTTGGAAGGGTTGACGCTCACTATGTCTACAACTTCGCTTATCTTCTTTCCGGCAGCATCTCGCTCGACATCACCCTTTGTTATGATACCGCTGAATTCGGGCTCTATATCCCAAAATTTTATCCGGGCAGAGACCATTTCCGTACGTATCACTACCTGCTTTGCGCCGGTTATCTCTTCCGGTTTGTTCATAACCTTATACCCTATGAATATTATCGGCACAAAAGAGAGTATCACCAGGATAACGGCGAGGTCTATTACATTAATAATACCGAAAAGCCTGCCCTTCTCATCGATTATCTTCGCCACTATACATACCTCCGATTTGTTATTATCTAACTCTGACAAATCGTCCCGAGCTGCTACTGTCTAACTCCGGCAGCGAGGGGCTACCTTAATTTGTATCTAACTTTAGACAAATCGTCCCGAGGTGCAACAATCTAAGTCCTGCACCGAGGGACTACCTTAGCCTGACTTATATATACCCCTTAAACCAATAATAGAGAATCCCGATATATTCATGAAGTATTCCGCGGATCTGTTCTATATTTATCCTCTTCCACCTCGAGCCCAGGTTGCCGGGTGTGCGAGCATAAAAATGGCCGTTCACAATCGGTGTATACGTAACATCGATATCTCCTGCGATCTTGCGGAAGACTAAAGAGACCCTGCCCATATGGTAAGGCGAACTTACCAGAAGAATATGCCGCCATCCGTGCTTTTGCACTATACGCCTGGTGAATTCCACGTTCTCGAACGTATTCTTCGCCATATCTTCCAATATTATATCTTTTTCCGGCACGCCTAGCGATATAGCCAGCGCCTTCATGACGAGCGGCTCTTTGAAGAGATACGCGTAACCCGACAAAAAGATCATCTTGCCGGCGTATTCGCTTTTGTATAACTCGACAGCCCGCTGTACCCTCTCTTCATACCCCTGTCCGGCCTTCCCTGATTCCCCCACGCCGCCGCCGTAAACTACTATGCAATCCGCTTTAACCGGTGTCTGGGAAATCAAAAGCGGTTTTGCGGCATACCAGATAATAGGAGTATAAAATATGAGACCATAAACGGTTATAGCCGCAGCCAGGATCTTTATCATGCGTACCCTGGCGGTCTTATATAACTGCAGGAAACTTTCCCGCCAGTGCGGAGGACTGACCGCCTTCCTCTCCATAGTCGATTGGATAAGACGGCTCATCTCCTCGATACGTTCCGTCCAGCTATTATTCTTAGCAGATTTTATCCGCATATCGGCAAGTCCGCCGCTCTTGTCGGCAACCGCCGCCGCCAGCTTGCTGTCAAAATCCTCCCTAGCCGCCGCTACCGCTATGAGAGCGTTATTCTTCTTGTTAAAGTCGATAACCTCCGGCAAGCTCGTAGAAACGACCGGCTTGCCCATGGCATGATATTCGTTCAGCTTGGTAGGGAAGACCGTCATGGTATAGTCATTGATGATATACGGTATCATGCAGGCGTCGAACCTGTTTATATATGCCGGCAGATCATTAAAATCTTTCTTGCCTAAAAGCAGGATATTCTTCCGTTTATCGATCTCGGATATATCCGCCTGCACAGGCCCGATCATCACAATAGACCAATCAGGATGCTTATCTGAAATGAACCTTATGAGCTCGAAGTCTACATGCCTGTGGAGACCTCCCACATATCCGACAACGGGTCCTCTTATCCCCTCCAGCTCTTTCGGCAGCTTACCGTTTAGCCGGTCATAACTTTCAAATGCCTCGATATTTACCCCGAATGGGAATTTATGGACATTCTTATTCAGGCGCCGGCATCTCTCTTTCAGCAGATCCCCCTGGGCAAATACCAGATCGCATCTCTTTATCAACTCGTCTTCCGTCCTCTTGACTTTCGCTGAATTGTCGACCAGTTTATAGAAATCCGCTATGCAATAATAGATAAGCAATTTACCGTCTATATTACCTGCTATATCGACGGCCGTACCCGTAGGCAGGAACGTCCAGATAATGGGATCACGAAAGCCCATGACCTTAAGCCATCTCTTAAGGGATCTGAGGAGTGTATATTTATTAATGAACCGGGCCAGCCGGGAATACGGAAACGGCAGAACAAGCGGGGAATATACAAAAAGGTTCTCCCGTTCTTCCCTGAAACCCTTGGCGCTCTTTATCCAGCTTACCAGCCTCTTCCGTAAGCGCGGGATATCCTTGATACCCGGCGACCTGACGCCTGTATTTTCGATAAAAAGGACCCTGTTGCCGTTCTTGGCAAAGGCATCCATTATCTCCTGGTGCCCCTGCCAGATGAAGTCCCAATCTATCGACGATATGCAGACTATATTCTCGTTCTTGATCATTAACCGATATCCCTATTAATAAGATATTTGTTTAATTTAGCATAATATTATACAGTAAACAGCCGCGCATGACAACCCAATATTGCAGACCTTATTTGCAGGATTGGAGAACGGGGCGAGTTTGACACGCGTACGTTATTTTAACCTGCCCGTGATGAAACGTACGGCCATTTTGGCCATCTTTTTGAATAAAGTCATATAATTTCGGCGCATAATGATCCTTTCGAACCTCTTATGCTCAGCCAGGAAGGCCGCATCAGGCATCTGTGTCATATTGAAGAGCACTCTATTCCTTGCGTGCTGCATCTTATAGGCATCGCCGACCCTGAATTCGAAACCCTGTTTAACCGCCCGCTCGCCTGCATCCGTCTTCGGATACGGGACAAGCATGCTCAGCTCGCCGCGTTTAGACATCGACCGTATAAACAAATCGGCCGATTTCCTGATATCCTCAGCGGTCTCGCCGGGGTGGCCGGTCATGTAGAACGAGGTCGTGTCGAACCCGTACCTGTTTGCCGTCTTGATAACATCTACAACGCGGGACAGGTCTATATTCTTATTTATAGACTTAACTATCCTGTCGCTGCCGCTCTCGATGCCAAAGGCAATGGAATCGAAGCCGCTGTCGCTAAGGACCCTGAAGAGGTCCTCGTCCACCGTATTTATCCTGCCGCTGCAATTAAAGCTCAGCTTGAGACCGCTCGCCTTAAGTTCCGCGCAAAATTCCATGATCCAGGGCTTATTCAGTACGAAGGTGTCATCGAGTATGCGTATCCGCCCGGCATCGAATTTCCCTGCCAGGACTTTAAGCTCCTCTATCACGTTCCGGACGCTCCTGTTGCGCACTTTGCGCCCCCACATCAGGTGAGAAGCGCAAAAAGTACATGAAAAAGGGCATCCCCGCGACGTCAGAAGGGGCGCGCCGAATATATAATTTGACTTGTCATAGAAGTCGCGCTTCGGAAAAGGAATAGAGTCTAGGTCCGTTATCAATTCCCTCGGTTTAAAATCGGCGCTGCCTCTCTCGACGACTCCCGCGATATGTAAACCCGTCCTCTTACCGTCCCCGATATCATTGACCAGGTCGAGCAGGGTGACTTCACCTTCGCCCATAACGGCAAAATCGGCAGCGCGGACCTGTTCCAATGTTTCGGCGGGAAGCGCGGTCGGGTGTATGCCTCCGAGGACAACCGGGATATCGCCTATCTCCGACTTTATCCTTTCGGAAATAATATTAACCGCCGTCATGTTTATGGTATAACAACTTATGCCTACGACATCAGGCCTGGCGGCCGCGATCCGCCCGATCAATGTATCCCACACCCTATGCCTCGGATCTTCCATGACCTTCCCGACAACGTTGAATTTTCGCTCTATAAAATACGGGTCCGCGTAAAAGAGCGCCGCGTTAATGATGCCCTTATACAGGATACCTTCATATAAGCCATAATCGAATACCTCTCCGTCCACGAAACTAACTTCGTGCCCGCCCCGCTCGAGATAAGAAGCAAGATAACCTATGCTAAGGGGAAAATGGACCTTCTCTATTCCGTACAGTTTAAAAAACGGCGGCCGGACAAGACATACTCGTGCCATATTCACTCTCCAGAATTAACTGCGTTCTCTATCCATAAAACAGTTTTATCCTAAGCGTCGATAACGCAAGTCCTATCAATGCCTTATAGTTAAAAGGATACTCCCTTAATGCCATGATATACCATCTGCCGCTCTCTTTAAAGTTGGCCTTATGCTGCTGCATCCTACCGGCCGCGCACATCACCGAGGATCTGCGCCGTCTGGCCATGGCCCGGAATTTGTCGTCCTGCCGGTTTAGTTTTGAAAAATGCCGTTCCAGCAGGCACAGCAAGTTCTTTGTGTTCGTCTCGTTACTGCTTAAGAAAGCGCCTTTATCTATTACCCTGTAACAACCGAGGCGGTCGGGCAGGAAATAGAACTTGTACCTCCGCGAAAGTCTCATCCAGTATTCGTAATCTTCTATGGCAAAGAGATCTTTGTCCTCGCAGAACCGCATACCATCGTCGAAGAATACCTCTCTCCTTATGGTAACGGCCGAAGAATGCAGGCAATTACCGTTAAAGAGAAGGCTTGAATACATATCCGCCCTGTAAGGGCCGTACGATTTATGCGGCAGTATCCGCGTCCCGTATATAATATCCTCGTTATGACATATGAGGCTTACATCCTTCATTGTATCCAATGCCCTTATGCTCTTATCCAGTTTCTCCTTATACCAGAAATCGTCGCCGTCCATCAAAGCTATATACCTGCCCCTGGCCAGCCGCATACCGGCATTCCTGCCTTTTGCGGGAAGGCCGCTGTTTTCCTGGCGGTAATACTTTATACGCTCGTCATGGAAGGACGCAACCACGTCTTTGGTGTTGTCGCGCGAACCGTCGTCGAAGACGACCACTTCAAAATCGCCGAAAGTCTGGTCGAGCACCGACTGGATAGCCTGGCCGATATATTCAGCGTGGTTATACGCCACTATGACAACACTGACAGCCGGAATGAAGCTCTCCGGCCTAAAGGCCGGAGTTTCCATTCGCCTGTTGGCGGAATCCTCCGGAGCAGAAAACCCTGCAATTCGATGTTCGTCACCGCCGCGGCCTGCGCGTTCATCTTTGAGCTTGAAAGCCCGGGGTTTTCTGCGAAGGAGGATAAATTTATCCGGGCCGGACGGAGAATAGCTCATTACAGCTCCTGCTTCTGATACCATAGTTCAAGCATCAAAAGCGCCCAGAGACGGTATGTATGATCTCTCTTCATCTCCGCATTGTCATCTATCATCTTACGCACAGCCTCCCCGTTAAAATAAAGGCTGCAAAAAGAATTACCGGAGAGGATAGTATCCCTGACGAAACCTTTGAGCTCTCCCCTGAACCATGCGCCGACGGGCATCCCGAAGCCCATCTTCCGCCTGTGAAGATTGCCCGCCGGCACCAGGCCTTTGAGAGCCTTCTTTAAAATATGTTTTTTGACAAAATTCCTCATCTTATATTGTGGAGGCAGGGCTGCGGCGAATTCCATAAGCTTGTGGTCGAGAAACGGCGAACGGGCCTCCAACGAATTGGCCATGCTCGCTATATCCACTTTCACCAGAAGATCATCCGGGAGATATGTATTCACATCTGCCATGAGAATGCGGTCCAGAAGGTCGATCTTACCACTGCCTTCAATATAAGGCCGCAGTAATCCGAGATGGCCTTCGCCGGAAAGTCCGGCCTTGAACTCTGCTGTATACATAGTATCTTTAATCCCTGGATTAAAGATACTTACCCACCGCGCATACCGCTGGAGCGTCGGCAGTTCTACTCCCTCGAGGAATCTCTGTATCCTTATCAGATTGTTCTTATAGTCCATGGAACCGGGCAGGGCTTGCATAGCGCCTTTAAATACTTTGCGCAGCGGTTGCGGCACTATTCGATATATCTTCGAAGCTATCATAGCCTGATAACGTTCGTACCCCGCAAACGACTCGTCCCCTCCGTCTCCGTTTAACGCAACCGTGACATACCGTTTGGTCTCTTTCGCGACATAATAAGTTGGTATGCAGGAGGAGTCAGCATAGGGCTCGCCGTATCTCTCGACCAGCGCGGGCAGGATAGCCATTGCGTCGGGTCTTACGATAAACTCGTGATGTTCTGTGCCGAACCGCTCCGCCACGGAGCGCGCATACGATAGCTCGTTATACGCCTTCTCTTCGAAGCCTATCGAAAAGGTCTTGACTCTGGCCGGGCTTACCCTGCTCATCAAAGCAACTACCGCGCTCGAGTCTATCCCGCCGCTTAAGAAGGCTCCCAGCGGGACATCGCTGTAGAGCCTTATCTTGACGGCTTCTCTTAGCAGCTTCAAGACCTCTTCGGCCGCTTCCCCTTCGGTAATTTTGATCTTATTGGAGTAGTCCAGTTCCCAGTAACGCTTTATCGTCACCTTGTTATCCCGGAAGGTGAGGATATGCGCCGGCGGCAGTTTCAGGATCCGTCGATAAGCGGTCAACGGCGCCGGTATATAACCAAGCGTGAGATAGTTGTCTATGGCTTCGTGATTTATATCGGTCTTTATAAGACCGCTTGCAAGCAGCGAGGCGAGCTCGGACGCGAAACAGAATGTTCCGCCGTCATGATAATAGACCAGCGGCTTCTTCCCAACCCTGTCCCTGGCCGCCATCAGCATTTTTTTCCCGGCATCCCATACGGCGAATGCGAACATTCCCCTCAAGCGCGTAACGCATTCCTCACCGTATTCCTCATACAGATGTACCACCGTTTCGGTGTCGGTATTGGAGCTGAATTTGTGCCCCTTCGCTTCAAGCTCGAGTTTTAGTTCCCTGTAATTATAGATCTCCCCGTTCATTACGAGCCATATAGTGCCGTCTTCATTCGACATGGGCTGATGCCCGCGCGGACTTAAGTCTATTATGCTAAGACGCCTGTGGCCCAGCACCGCTTCCGGCAAAGAAGCCTTATCCCGATATATCCCGGCATCATCAGGACCCCTATGGATCAGCTTATCCGACATTGCCCTGACCGCATTTTCACCCGCGATCCCGGGTCTATTATTTATAATTCCGCAAATACCGCACATATATAAATTACCTTTTCGACAACGTCTGTTCCAATATTCCAACGAATCTTGGTTCCGCGATCTTGAGCGCGTATCGCTCCTCGATCGTTCTTCTTCCGTTTTTGCCGATCTCGCCGCGCAAGGCGGCATCCTCTATAAGGCGCGACAGCCTGTCAATCCATTCCTTTTCGCCAGACGCAAAGAAACCATTCACGCCGTGGCGTATGACTTCCAGGTTCATGCCGACCGGCGCGGCTACCGACGGGATCCCGACCGCCATATACTGTATTATCTTAAAGGCGCATTTACCTTTGGTCCAATCGCTATCCGGCATAGGCATAATACCTATATCGAATTCCTGCAGGTCGAGTATCTCACTATCCAAAAACCAGTTCTTATATACCAGGCCGGGTCCCAGGAAGCCTTCGGACATCCCCCCGACGATCCTGATCTCCACATTCCCGTATTTATCCAGTATGAATTTAAAGACATTCCGGAGCTCTCCTAAATATTCCGACGTAGTGGCCGTCCCCATCCATCCTATTACTATCTTTTCTCCGGCGCATTTCTTTTCGATCGGCCTGTATCTGCCGGTATCTATGCACGTCGGTAAAATAGTTACCGCATTATTAAGCGACGCGGCGTAACTTTTTAGAAAACCGTTCCCCGCTATTATATGGTCCGACAACCTGATTATTGCCCTGGTCTTGGCGGGCTTCTTCAGGAAGATGGCATCGTCAAAATCATAGACGAGCCTCCGGCTGAATATCCTGAATAGCCACTCGAATATATAGTCCTTGGCCGGGAAAGCTTCCCTGTGGATAAATACGATGTCGTAGTAGGGTACCCTGAGGAGATCGACGAACCTGCTGAAGAGGAAGACCAGGAGGTAATAGGCCTTCTTGAAATAATGCCCTCTCTTTCGTAAGAGAAGATAGAAATCAGGGTTGCAAAACGGCCTCAGGCAATACGATACCCGCCGCCCTTCCAGATAGGGCAGGTATTGCTCGACCCGGAACCTGTTACTGGGCCCCGAGGTCGGATACGGTACTATAAAAAGCACCCGCATATTATGCCGCCGTTTTTCTTTCGATAAGTTCATAAACACCTAAGTACTTTTGTACGCCAATCTCCGTCGAGAGCTTCCGTGCCGCAGTAAAACACTTTTCCACGATATCCTTATCTTTGGCCAAGGCAATCAGCGCCGCAATACCTTTGTCGAACGCACCGTCATCGAACCCGTCGACTGCAACGCCCACCCCATTACCCAAAACAAAATCTTCCACATCCCCCATACCGCGATTGATTATGACCGGTATCCCCGCCGCAAGATACTCCCCTATCTTGACGGGAAACGAGCTCAATCTCCGGTTCGGGTACTTGAAAAGTATACCTGCCGTCGATCTTGCCAGGCGCTCAGGGACCATTCCCGGAGCCACCCCGGTTATGGTGACAGCGCCGTCCGGGATATTGCTATCCTTCAGATATTTCAGGATACTTTTCGGATCGTCTTTTGTTAAAAATATCATCTTACTGCCCGGGATCGTCCTGCTTAATTTTTCGAAAAAACGCACTGTCTCTTCCAGACAATACCAGCCGCTCAGGGAACCGAGATATGCTATCATAAATTCCGGAGCCCGCCCCGCAATCTTTCGCGCATCCTTAAATCTCTCCAGGTCCACGCAGCAAGGTATTACCTCGACAGGTTTCCGCGTCCTGTTCCCGGCCAGGAACTCTTCCACCTCCCTTTTGTGTTCCGTCGTTTCGACGATTACGGCCGCCGCTCTCCTCAAACATCGATCTTCCAGAGAACTCATCAGTCTCGAAACAGCCCCGCCATCCCGCCATTTGCCGCTTATCGCATAGGCCTCGGACAATTTGCTCCTCATATCGAATATCACGGGCTTCTTCAGTACGGAAGCTGCCGGAAGAGCAACGAGCGCGGAGAAGAGCCCCCTGGCATGGATAGCGTCGGGTTTAAATTTGACGGACAAGATAAATGAAACTACCGCACCCGTCAGAAGATCGTAAGCCTTGGCTATAAAGCCGGGCCAGCTATGGAAATGTAAGGGCGTCCAGCTAATCCCCGCCCCGGACAGGCTATTCTTCATATTTAAAAATGCCGGCGCGCGCCGCCCTATACTTTTACCAGGCTCGAACGTCATGATATGAAATTGATGGCCGTTCCTGTGAACGCCCATTATATAAGGTATGCCCTGCGATTGAAGAAGGGGCTCCAAAGCGCCGTTATAGGAGATGTAAAGTATCTTCATCTTAAGAGCCTCTTCAGGTCGGAGCGGACAGTCTTGACTATTATTCCCCGCGATTGTGTCAGGATAAGATATATGAACCTGAGCGGGTTCCTGATATTATACCTTATAAAATTCGCCAGATTAAGGGGAAGAATCACGCTGAGCCTGGCCCTGGCATACATCTTTTGGAAGACCCGGTCGCTCATTGCGGTATAATTTTTACCACCCTCCGGGTTGCCCACATTCTCCCAGTCATAAGAGATATCCCCTGTTTTCTTCAGCTTTATATACTCGGGCGTGCCGGGAAGCGCCATGAATAGATTGAACCCGATATTGCCGGGTTTTATCTTCTTCAGAAAATCGATCGTAAGTTCGAAATCGCGTTCCGTCTCGCCGGGATACCCCGCTATTATGTTCGCCTGGTACCTTAAACCCGCCGCCTGCGTCAGTTTTGCCGCTTTTATATTATCCTCGACGGTACTTCTCTTATTCATCTTATCCAATATCGCCTGCGAACCGGATTCGAAACCATATTCGATGCCTGCACAGCCGGCACTCTTCATGAGCATAAGAAGATCCCTGTCTATCACATTCACTTTTGCCTGGGCAAACCAGCGCAACCGCTTATTTATACCGTTACGCACAAATAGCTCCAGTATCTCACCGGCCCTTCGCCTGTCGCTCAAAAACATATCTTCGGCAAAATATAGCGCTTCGATCCCGTAGTCGGTTATTAAACGTTCCACCTCGCCGATAACCCGTCCGGCGGAATGGAACCTCACCTTACCGGAGAAGATGAGCGGGCCCGCGCAGAAATTGCACCTGTAGGGGCAGCCCCTCGCGGTAAAGATGGACGTCGTGCGCAGACTCAGGTTCCTGCTGGTGAACCTGCTGGGCCTTAAGTAAAACTCCATGTCGAGCAGATGATGCGCCGGGGCCGGCAGATCGTCTATATTGTTTATAAGCATCCTCTCCGGGTTATGTACTATCTCCGGACCGGATTTGAAGCTCAGGCCCGCGGTCTCTTTTAACCCTTTGCCGCCGGCCAGATCGAGCATCGTAAATTCGCCCTCGCCCCTGCAAACCGCATCTATATCATCCGTAAGCTTGAGAGTGAGTTCCGGCTCACCCGTCGAGTGAGGGCCTCCGAGCACTATCTTTATTTCCCTGGAAATCTTTTTGATCTTTGTCGACAAGGCGAAGACATCCGCTATATTGGGCGTCGTAGCGCTGAACCCGACGATATCTGCCCGTACCCGCTTTATCGTGCCCAACGTCTCCTCGTCCGTCCTTTCAAAAGACATCGATTGCCTGTGAAGCAGCGCATCCCTGTCTATAATAGTTACCTTATGGCCGTTCCTCTCCAGGACCGCGGCTATATACGCCAGGCCCAGAGGAGGCCAATACTGCTTATTCTCGTCGACGAGGCTCCTCTGTCTGGACAGAAGCGGATATATCAGGACGATATTCATCGGGCATCCCTCCCGATGGGATATACATCCTCCGGATGCTTTTTTGGCAGCATCAGCGAGTAGAAACCATAGCTCGCGAAGATAATCAAAAATGGCGTGAACATGTCCCTGTGACGCACTACGATACCGATAACTCCTTCCGAAAATACATTAGGCAGGATAACGATGGCCAAAACCGTCAGCATAACTGCGGTTACGTAAATATCGCGGCGCGCCGACACCAGCAGCCCCAGCGCTATAAACGGCAGAAAGATAAATGTTACGATAACCTGGGGATAGAAGATCAACAGCCAGAAATGATTCCATGGTATCCGCCACGGGAACGGGGATAGAAAATAGTAGGCCAGGCCTTTAAGCATGGAAAAACATAAAGAGACGTCGAGAAAATCACGGATATTCATATTTGCCTTCCCGTAAAGATCTCCCTTGAATATCTTATAGACGGATGCCACATCGTGCGTCGAATAAGCCTGATGGTGCTTGAATGCCAATACGATCTTACTATTTACCTGGTTGGTCACAAAGTCGATGTTCTTTCCAATCATAACCGCCGAAATAATAAGAATGAATATAACCGCAAAAAAAACTGTCAGCCGCTTCGCGGGGAAGAACTTTTTCAATAAACCCGCGATTATTACGATCCCCAGCCCTGCCGTCAGGATAGGCTCTATCTTCAACCTGAAGAGAGCCAGCAGGACTATCATTGCAAAAGCCGCCGGCAAAGCCCGGTTTCTTCCAAATTTAAGATAGAGAAGACACGATAGCATATAAGCAAGGAATAAAAAATTGGCTATCGAATCACGCAGAAGGGTAGCCGACCATAGCATAAGCGATGGGAAGAACATGGTGACAACATAGGATGCCTTTGCAATTGTCTCGGAACCGGACAAATGCTTAGCTATAAAGTAGGTCAATACCGCACACCCGCATCCAAAGATGCAATTCATGACCTTAGCCGCTATAGGGCAGTATCCCAGCCATGAATAGAAGAGCCCTATAACGAATACATAAAACCCATTCTGATACGACCCCACAGGCGGGATCCTGTTACCTTGCCACTTCTTCGCACGCTCCATGCTGAGCTTTAGTCTTTGGTCTCTGGTTATATCTTCCGAATAGTTATCGAATGGTTTCAGGTGATTGGCTATATAATAAGCGTTGTTATTATAGATGACTGCGTCGGGCTGGGTATCGACGCCGTCATGCATCACATCGACGGCAACGTAATAATTCACGAACGCCATAATTACCCTCACCGCAAAGCCCAGCATAAATAACTTTATCAACAAATCTTTCGACGGAGTATTTAGATACCGGTTCATAAAATATAGTACCGATAAGAAGACTGAGAAGACAAGAAATCCGCCCGGAAAGAAACTGAATATAATCCCCAGCAATATCCCGATCAGTATCTTTCCAATTGTTTTCATTCCGCCCTACTTCTTTCTTGCCGCGATAAAGATCCCGCCGACGAGAAGATTCTCGTCCGGCAGACCCTTAAACTCCGCGGCCAATTTGGGCCTTACGGCATCTATGGAACTCATATCCTCTTTACTGGTTATCGAGATATCGTAGTCATACCCGAACCCCGACAATTTCTTTTCGAAATAATCCGCCCGGCGCCTGTTCGGCTTACCGGAATACCGCGTCATAAGGCTCCAGAAAAATTCCGGTATCGTTAAAAACGTCAGCGGATTATGCCCATCGCGGGTAAACATATCGTGATCCCTCAGGTCCACCTTATGCAGATGGCAACCGCCTCTTTTTAAGTGTCTATCCATAAAGTCGAATGCTGAATCGATATTATAGATGTGCTCCAGGACCGCCCGTGATATTATTAAATCGAAGCTGTCTTCTTTAAGCGCCGCGCCGCGCTCGCCTATATCCAAACCGTAAATATAGACAAGTTTATTATCGTTGAAGATGCATTCGCCTTTATCCAGCTCAAGGGCCGAATCGAACCTGGATTTCATCTCCGCGCCGCCCAAACTCTCCCTCAGCGCCGAATAGACGGCAAATTCTTTCTTCCTGTCCCGGGCGGAATAGATCCTGTCGACGCAGACTACCCTGGCGGCGCCGTACGCGATAAACTTAAGCGCAACCCCGAGGTTATCTCCGGGGCCGATCTCCAGCACCGTTTTACCCGACAACTTCTCCGCGGAAATACCGCCGTATCTCAAATAGTCCTCGAAGACGGCGTCGATATAAGCAAGGCTCTCGGCAACGGAAAAATCTTTATGCGTCGAACCAAATTCATGGCGATACAGCCCGGCCTTTATCTTGAATGCACAGACCGCATTCTCAAGCATATTCTTCACTATCTTCAGATATTTATTCCGCCTGATGAAGTTGACCATCTATTTACCGGCGCCTTTCGAAATAGGAGATGAAGAGTATATCGTTTATTTTGCGCGTCTTTTTCTTTACAAATCCCAAACCGCCGATGAACTTTTCGAACTTAGTATCAAGGTCCGGGAAGAGGACCATTGTTTCGGCGGATTTGAAATAATAGAAATAGAGCTTATCGATACTGCCTATCTTTTCTTTGACTGCCCTGGTCGTTTTCTTATCGGCATCGTACTCCAGAAGGATATAATCAGAAAACCGCTTGTCGGAAAACGGGTTATGGAACGCGAGGGCATTGTGTGGGCCCAGCACTACGACGCGGCAGTTTCTACCCGCGTCGGAGAGATACTTTACGGCCGGCCTGTATATTTCCATAGGGTGCCGATAAATATTAAGGTCCAACAAAATAAAGATTATGATAATGGCGGAGAAGAAGGCTCTCTTCAGCAGTCTATTCGTAATGCCGGCTAAGAAGACCGCTAATAATACGAGGGCATATATGGAGCTTTGGCTGAAATACCTTATATTTACCACGGCATAACCCCATAAGCCCAGATCGCCTCCCACCGAGAGTGCGATAAAAGAAATAGCCGGCACCAACATTAATAGCACTAGAAGAAGAGAGGCGCCCTTTACGCGCTCCGTTTTGAACATAGCCCTGGCACCCCTGACGACACAAGCCGCTATCAGAGCGCCGAATGCAGACATAACGGCCAGGAAGACCGGGACATTTTTTATATATTCCGAGTACCTCCTCCCTTCTCCCAGGATATCGTCGAAGTGAAGATACGCCATAGCGACCCTTATCAGGTCTCCGGCATGTATCTTACCTACATAAAAACCTATCCCGGCATTGTTTATCTCGAGCAGATGGCATGTTAAACCTTCTTCGACAAGACGTTTCTGAAGCATAAATACGGGAAACCAAAAGGAAAATAACGCCATGGCTATGGCCTGCGATCCTATCCAGCACAGGAGCTTTTCTTTCCTCTTCCAGAAAAAGTACAGGGCAAAAATATTCATAGCGGCTACTATAAATATAGACATGTAGAAGCTGTATAGGCAAAACGCCGTTACAAGACCCAATATCCCGACATAGAGGAGCTGCCTTTTTTCATCATACATGAACCCGATGAAAAGATATACGAGAAGTATGGAAAAGAAAGTCCCCATACAATAAGGCCTGAGATACTGGGACTGGAATATCAACTGCGGCGACAGGACCGCGAATATAAAAGCATAGTTCGCGGCCGGGACGCCGTAAAGTCTCTTTACGATCCTGAATAGGAGCACGCATATAAATGCTCCCAAAAATACCGTAAGCAGCCGCAGGCGGAATGGGTCGGGCGAGATCCAGGACCAGAATTTCAATATATAAAAATATAACGGCGGTTGAGAGTCCACGATCAATAAATCGAGCAGCTTTTTAAGGGGGAGCGTAGCATAGAGAAGCGCTTTCGCCTCGTCCATGATCGTAGGCCTGGCCAGACCGGGGATCCTGAAAAGTAACGCTATGATAAAAAATAGTACCGGCAACCTTACCTCATCTCTTTTTAAACACCGTTACAAGCAGATACCCGCCGAATAGCCTCGAGAGAATAAGATCTACCCGCCGCAGTACTTTTCCGCAAAAAGACGAGTCGATAAAGCAGGCTATCGCGTTGAGCGACCGCTCGAGGGGCCTGAAGATCTTTCCCGCCGGCAGCAATGTCAGTCTCTTGAACATGCCCACCCATAGCACGATAAAGCCTGCGGAGTATTCGCGTTTCTTCAGCTCGCACCCCAGGATACCGCCTTTATCCTTGAGCGTTATTATGGGCACTTCGTCGCCGAACGGGTACCGCCCCATCCGTTCTATAACAAATTTGCCGAAACTGTGGAGAATGGATTTTGCGTAAGGATTTATCGTAACTATGAGCCCTCCCCGCCTGCAAACCCGCGCCATCTCTTTTAATACCCTGTCCTGCTCCCCGCCGATGAAATGCTCTACCACCCCGGCGTTCCATACGACGTCGAAAGAATCCGCGGCATACGGCATCGCGTCGATCGACGCGCAGGTTATAACGGCTTTCCTGCCGTCGCGCGCAAAGAGCGTGCTGCTAAAATCTATCGCGCGCGCGGAGTTGTCCAGCAGTGTTGCGGCCGCGCCCGCCCTGGCCAATCTAAGCGATATCCTGCCCGTGCCGCTGCCCGCCTCCAGCATAGCCTTGCCGTTAATGGGACCCGCCTCATCCTCCAGGATACGCAGGATAACCTGCGAAAGGTAGTCCCAGTCGGGCACGCGATCACTGCCCCATATCTTATCCCAGTCTTCGTGATCTCTCGCCATTACAGCTTCTGTCTTTTTAAGAGCCATATCATATCCAGATAGTGTTTGACAGTATTCGCAACCTTCATCTTGCTACCGCCTAATTTTATGTCGTACCTTACGACTAGCGGTATCTCGATGGTGCGGCCGCCGAGACGCGACATTTTTATCAGCAGTTCCGGTATTCCCACGAAACCTTTTGTCTGGAAAAGGTTGTCGCCGTATAGTTCGATGGCCTTGCGTATGAGCCGCCCCCGGTATCCCCTGTAAAATATCGAATAGTCCAGTATCCCGTCGATGGGAAAGACTCTCGTCAGGAGGAACTTACATGAATAACTGAAGAATAACCTGTAGAGCGGCACCCCGACCATACTGCCGCCCTTGCAATAGCGGGAACCGTTTATTATATCGTAGCCCTCGTCGAATTTATCCATTACGTTTATGATCGAAGCCGGATCATGGGTATTATCGCTATCCATGGTAATGACCAGGTCGTCATCCTTAAGAAATTTCGAGACCTCGTTAAGGCCTGTCTTGATCGCCTCCGTCACGCCTTTATTGACCGGGTGATTTACTAGAAGGATCGGCAGCCGGAGAGCGAAAGTTTCTATGACATCTTTAGACCTGTCTTTGGACCCGTCGTTTACAAGGACTATCTTAAGCCCGTTCTTAAAAAATTTCAGCGCCTCGAAACGCTCCAGCAGTTTACCGATATTCTCTTCTTCGTTATAAACGGGTAGGAGTATTATCGTCATATATTAAACGCCGTACCTTTCCTTAAACCACGTCCACGTCCTGGCAAGGCCGTCCTCCAGCCCGACGACCGGTTCATAGCCCAATTGATTCCGCGACTTTTTTATGTTGGCAACCCTCTTCCGTATAGCGTCCCATTTACGCAGGGCGGTAAATTCTATGCCTGCCTTGCTGCCGGTTATCTTATTTATCGATTTCGCAAGACGCAGTATCTCGGTCTCCCTGCCGCTTCCTATATTATATATCTCGCCCATAGATGCGTCTGTGGTGACTGTAAGCACCGTCCCGCGGATGACATCATCC
This sequence comes from Candidatus Omnitrophota bacterium, assembly GCA_041650935.1. Lineage (GTDB taxonomy): Bacteria > Omnitrophota > Gorgyraeia > 2-01-FULL-45-10 > 2-01-FULL-45-10 > FEN-1322. The sequence continues at coordinate 81,038 of JBAZKH010000001.1, read as the reverse complement.
ATAAACGTAAAATCTCTCGTCTCACGGCCGGTGCCCGTTATTACAAGCGGCTTGCCTTTAGCGGCCAGCATAAAGAAGTTCGGTATCACGTTGCGATACCTGCCCGGAGGGTCTCCCGGCCCGTATGCGTTAAAATACCGGACGACCGTTGCTTTCATCCTGTAATAACGATGATAGAAATGGACATATTCTTCGCCGGTCAATTTAGACACGGCGTATGGCGTCTCCAGTCTCGTTATCAGGTCTTCGGTCATCTTTTTATCCGTAGAACCGTAAACGCAGGACGAGGAAGCATATATAAATCTCTTGACCGCATGCCGCCGGCCGTACTCCAGAAGCTTCAGCGTCCCGAGAGCATTCGTTAAAAGATCTTCGCAGGGATGATCTATGGAATTCTGGTTGGCAAAGTGTGCCGCCAGATGGAAGATATAGTCTATCCTTTCCTTAAAGACCTTCTTGAGGATCTCGTCGTTCAGGATGGTATCTTCGTAGAATACCACTTTCCGCCCTAAAGAAAGATTATCCGCGAAACCGGCTGAGAGGTCATCGATAACGACCACCTTCGCGCCATGCGCGGAGAGAAACTTTACGAGGTTCCCTCCGATGGCGCCGGCACCGCCGGTAACAAGGACCGTCTTCCCGTTAAGCACCCTGAATCTTTTATCCATGCGCTAGGCCAACCTTTCTTGTGATTATGTCGACTATCCTTCCGGACGTCCTGCCATCCCAAAACTTCGGCACCTTGCCCTGTTTGCCGCCGGACTTAAGGATCTTGCCGGCGGCCCGCACTATCTTTACTGTATCATTGCCTGCGAGTATGTTAGTCCCCACCGTTATAGTCGAGGGCCTCTCGGTATTGTCACGTAACGTTATACACGGTATACCGAGCGCGGTCGTCTCTTCCTGGATCCCTCCGGAATCGGTAAGAACGAATTTTGATTTGCAGAGTATATTCAGAAAATCGAGATATCCCAACGGGTGTGTCATTACAACGTTCCGCATCCTGTGCATGCGCTTTAACATACCGAACCGCTCCGCCATCTTCCTGGTACGCAAATGCATCGGGAAGACTATCTTTATGTCTTTCTCTATCCGCTCAACGGCCGTCAGGATACTATCAAGGCTGGCGCGATCGTCCACATTTGCGGGGCGGTGAAGCGTAAGGGCCGCATACTCGCCTTTCGCCAAGCCCAGCTTTTCCAGTATCGCAGAGCGCTCTGCCCTGGACCTCTGCCGCATCAAAGTATCTATCATTATGTTCCCGACGAAAAATATCTGCCTGCGGGAATGACCCTCGTTTATCAGGTTCGTTACCGCATCCGGCGACGGCGCAAAGAGATAATCGGATATGCTGTCCGTGACTATACGGTTTATCTCTTCCGGCATCGTCCTGTCAAAGCTCCTCAGGCCCGCCTCGACATGCGCAACCGGTATCGCGAGTTTAGAGGCCGTGATAGCGGCGGCAAGCGTCGAATTTACGTCGCCGACCACCACGACGAGATCCGGCTCAAGTTTCATAAGGACGCGCTCCAGCTTGACCATGATGCCGGCAGTCTGTTCGGCATGGCTCCCCGATCCCGAGCCCAGATATATGTCCGGTTCCGGTATCGCAAGATCCTCGAAAAATACTTTCGACATCCGCCTGTCGTAATGCTGGCCCGTATGGAGAAGGAGCGGCTCTATCTCCCTGCGCTTTCGCATCTCGTCGAGAAGCGGAGCTATCTTCATCATATTGGGCCTGGCGCCCACAACGTTAAGAATCCTTATATTCTTATTCTTTACCATCGCGCTTTCGATGTTCCTCTTTTTAATAAGTCCACGTAAAGGCCTTCCAGGCTCTTAAGGTAGTCCGCCGGAAGATATCCTGACTCTATCGTCCTTCTGGCGCTCGCTCCGATCCTGTTACGCAGGTCCGCATTATTATATAGCATAAATATCTTTTCGGCTATCTCCGTCACATTGCCCGGTTCGAAGAGAAAGCCGTTCTCGCCGTCACGGATAAGTTCCGGTATGCCGCTTATCCGCGCGGCGCAGACCGGCAGGGCCTCATACATCGCCTCCACAAGCGTCCTGGGGAAACCTTCCTGCAAAGACGGCAGGACAAATACGTCCATCATCTTTACGATTTCCGGTACATCTTTTCTCTGGCCCGGGAATTTTATCTTCTGGGCCAGCCCCTGCGCGCTCACGTAACGCTCAAGGCGCGTCCTAATCTCGCCGTCGCCCACTATTACCAATTTCAGTTCCGGGATGTCGCCGGCCAGACCGGCGCACGCGTCTATCAGGAACTTGTGCCCTTTCTTGGGTATAATTGACCCGACGGTACCAACGATAAAATCTCTCTCCGAAAACCCGCGCCGCCGTCTTATCGCATCTTTGGTTTCCGGTATATCGAACCTGGTCGAATCAACCGCATTATAGATAAGGTGAAACTTTTCTTTTCTTATTCCTTCCTGCCGCGCGGTAAAATCGACGACCGATTTCGAGCACGCTATTATCCTGTCGGTCACATGGCTAAGGAGGTTATCTATAATAACATGATAAAACCGCTTTTCCGTATACATGCTCCGCTCTTCCGTTATAATAATGGGCTTCGGTCCAAAGAGCATCAGCGCGGCGATCCTGCCGAAAAAATTCGAATAGAATAGCGATGTATGCAGTATGTCGGGCCGCTCCTTCTTTATAATATCCAGGACCGCCAGGATGGCCGGCAAATTATAGAGCGCGGAGCGCGTATTGAGATACGTTACCGGTATCCCCGCGCTCTCTATCTCTTCGGCAACCTCGCCCTTTTTCTCCACGCTTACCACCGAGCAGTCGAACCTGGCCCGGTCTATATTCTTGAGGGTGGTAAGGAGCCCTATCTCCGCGCCGCCGTAGCGCAGGTGGTTAACAAGATATAGGATCCTGGCCTTATTTTTCACCCTGCACCGCAACTTCGAAGTCCAATGGTTTAATATTCGTCAGGTTCTCCTCCTTAAACCAGGAGAAGACCTCGGGATACGAATGTTTCGACTGGAATCTCGGCGAATAGAAATCGAAATTATCGAGTAAGCGCCAGTCGTATTTCCTGTAATCGGTCAGCACCGGCACGGAATGGAATAAAAAACCCGGCAGCACCATGTGCCAGAATTTATACATGAAACGGCCGTTCCATAAAGGATAAGAGAATGATGCCATAGCGCATAATAGATATAAGAGCCTCTTCGGCAGCCTAGACCCCGCCTGCCGGTATAATTCCATCACCCGGGCGTCTATGCCGCGATAGAGGTGCGCGGAATAGACCCATATGGCGATCTTGCCCCCTTTCCTTAATAAGGACGGCAGACGCTTGAAGGCGGCCTTACAATCCTTTGTATGGTGAAGAACGCCTATGCTGTATATTATGTCGAACGCATTATCTTTAAACGGCAGGTAAAAGATATCGGCCTGGACAAGATCCAGCTTATCTTTATTCGCAAAGTTCTTACGGACCGCATCGACGCTGTAACTCATATCCACACCCACCACTTCGCCTCCCCACTTGAGGGCTATGTCGGCAAAACGGCCCGAGCCGCATCCGACATCGAGGACAAGCTTGCCGCGTATATCTTCACGCGCGAACCCGGTCTTCTGCGCAAAGGTCTTGAGCGACTCCTGCGAATAAGCGTTATCCACCTGCGTCCTGGAATGGATCGTCCATTCCAGGCTGAAGTTCCCGACATACGAATCGGAAGCGACGAAACGCGGTATATAATCCCGCACTTCATATGAAGCCTCGCACCCCCGGCATTTCAGGGTGCCGGATTTTATCCGTTCGCCGGAGGCAACCTCATCCTTCAGCGTCAGCGTCTTTTTACATTTCGGACATACCAGTATATCCAGCAATTTTCTACGCATTCCATTCCCTTTCTTTATTTAACACCATTTCCCTAAGCACGCGCCGCGGTTTTAAAACGCCGTAATAGGTCCAAAAAACTCTCCGCAATAAAAGAGAACAAAATATTAAATGGCATCGCCGGGGACCCCGCAAGTCTTAAAGCGGCGTTAAAATTGCCGAACGCCTCTTTGAATTTCATTTTCGAAAGATACGCTTTCCCCAGCATGACATGAAAATCGGAAACTCGTTCCGCAGCTTTTCGCCCCAGCGAGGTTTTAAGAACAGGGTGCCCGGCTAAAGTATTGTTCAGCATGTCTATGATGTGGGTCAAAGTCCGCACCTTATTGGAACTGAAACACGCAACATGGTCCCTGAATTTTACCAGCGGCATATCGACATAGTCGGTTTCATAAAAAGCCGCTATGTTCAGCCACATGCCGACGTCTTCTGAAGGAACTATCGCCGGATCGAACATGCCGGCCTTCGCAAAACATTCTTTTCTGACCATAACGGATGACGTCGAAATAAAATTATCCATGAACAACCGCTCGAGAATCATACCCCTATACGGCCGCCTTGATTGAAAACTGCGCCGACTTTTCGTACCGGCATGCGAAAACTCCGAATCCCTGATTATGTAGGTATCGCTATAAACAAGCCCCACCCTACTGTTCTTATCCATAAGTTCCACCTGCGCCTTAAGCTTATGCGGCAGCCATTCGTCGTCCTGGTCGAGAAAAGCTATGTACTCACCGCGCGCGGCCCGGACTCCCGCATTCCTAGCCTCGGCCGGCCCTTTGTTCGGCTGGTCTATCTTCGTAATACGGGTACCATAGCCGGAAAGTATCTCCGCCGTCCTGTCCTTAGAGCCGTCGTTCACTACAATAATCTCGTAATTCCCGTAGGTCTGGTTGAAAACGCTGTCTATCGCCCCGGATATGAACCGCTCGCAATTATACGCGGGTATGACTACGCTTACTTTGGGCATCCTGCGCCTTTCATATTCTTCATGAGTTCAAGGCTCTTTCGCAGGCCCGGCAATTTAATATTCAGATCCTTTTCGACTTTCGCCGTAGAATAACTTGTATTCGCGGGTCGGGGAGCAATATCCTTGAAGAAGCTGCTAGGCACCGCCTTTACCAGGTTTTTATCCAGTCCGAAGATTTCCGCGACAATATGAGCAAACTGGTACCTGTTCACAACATCGGTCCCGGCCACATGGTAATAGCCTTCCTTATTTTTATCGATGAGCGCCCAGATGATCTCGGCGCAGTGATTACTGAATAGCGGGTTTTCGTAAACATCATCGACCATATTTACCGTCTCTTTATTCTTGAGTTTATTTATAAGCCACGTTACCGGATTAGCCCTTTCACGCTCATCGTTCCAGCCGTACATCAATATCGGCCTTATTATCTGGTATTTAAGCCCGCTCGAGGAGACTATCTTTTCGGCCTCCAGTTTCATCTTACCGTAAATATTCAGCGGGCACGGCGCAGCGGCCTCGGAATAAGGAGCATTCTTACCATCGAAAACGGCGTTCGTCGATATAAAGACCATCTTCGAACCGTATATTTTGCACAGGGATGTTATGACTTCGGTCCCATAAACGTTGGCCCGGCGTCCGGAGGCCTGGTTCTTTTCGCAAAAATCGACATTCGCCGCCCCTGCGGTATGTATAACGACGTCGGGTATAGTAGAGGCGAAGATATCGCCCATGGCATCTTTATCGCATATATCGGCCTTTATATATTTTGCACTGCTGCCGTCCTGCATGGCGTAATTGCCGATATATACAGCCGTTATATCGCGAACGCTATTGTTGGTTTCTACGAGTGCCTTGCCTAAAAGCCCTGTCCCGCCTGTGATCAATATTTTCACAATTACTTACCTCGCTTACTTTTCTTAAGGTTCTGCGCGATCCACTCTTTCGTCCTTATCAGGTCTTTCTCGCAATGGACATCGCAGCATTCTTTTATGGGATAAGGTTTTATTCTGTTCCCCATAAACTCCCATGGTTTTTGGCCGCCCTCTGAAAAGACAGATCTCTTTAAATTGAGGACCCAGAAATTGTGGCACAGAAAATATGCCGGGTCCAGGTCCTGCCTGTTGGTCGATACCTTCTTTTTGCCGAAATCGAAGAACGGCACAAGCAATCCACCCGCGCTCATCTTCTTTGCGCGGAACGGATGATGGTCGGAATCTTCACACACGGGCACGACTGCCGACAGAGTGCGGTCTTTTACTATCTCCCTTATGCAATCGTCTATCCACTCGGTCTTCACACAGGCTGAGTTGGCCAAGAGGACAACCAGAACATCGGGAATAACAGAGTACAGCTCTTCCATCACTTCAAGCGCATGCATAATGACGTCGCCGTGCTGGGCAGAGGCTGCGGAAAGATACTCCGGCCTCCTGATCTTCACATAACCATACCTGCTCGCGGCATCGAGTATCTTCTTATCGTCGCTACTGACATAAAAAAATGTTATGCGCCCGGCGCCGGTAGCAGCCAGGGCCGGATAAGCGAGGAGCGGCTTGCCCAGCACCTTACGGACATTCTTATCGCGCAGCGAGCTGCCGCCTCTTCCTGTCAATAGAGCAGCGATTTTCATACCGGTCATCCCCGGCTCCGCGCGGACGCACCGATCTCTTTTTTTATAAAGAGCGATATCATCTCGTTCGCTATGGGAAGATCCTCGACGTCCTTTATCTCCATCGACGATAGTATGTCGATCTCGAATAAAAACGGGCTCATCCCGAAATGGTTCTTGTATTTCAGGCACGTATCTCTCCTGGCTATCGAGCAACCGTTCGTTATCCTGTAGACCGGCTCGATGCCGCTCCTCCAGCATTCTTTTACGGTATCGAAGTTAAGCGGTTCATTTTTATAAATGATCATCTCCTGCAGCCTGTAGACGGAAATAAGACTATCGTACTTTTTCGGCAGCCGCATGAACTTGTTGAACATATTATCGAAATCTTTATGACTGACAAAAGGGGATGTCGCGTGCGTCCACATTATTATTTCACCGCTCGCCGCTTTCACGGAGTCATATACCGTAGTGGCAAGATCTATGCCTTTCTTACGCCTGATAACATTAATACCGGACTCCTTCACCACCTTTTCGACTTTACGGGAGGGAGTAGATACATAGATATTCTTCTTATCTGTGAACTTTTCCAACTGGATAAACTTCCACTCCAGCAAAGTAAGGTCGCCAAACCTGACCAGATCGCCTTCTTCGTGATACCTGTTCCTGTCCAGGGCCGGTATGATTACGGCAATATTTTTATTCATCTTTACAGCCTCCTTTCAAGCTGCGTCAATCTTGCTATTTCCGATTCGAGGAAGACGTCGTTTATCTCTTTCTTCGACAGTATGTATAGCTCTTCGAACCTGAGCGCTTCGTTAATCGCTTTCTTATTTCCCACCATCACACTTGACGGCAATATGACCTTGCGGGTCTCCATCCTGTCGAATAACCCGAGTATCCTCCTATTTTTCTTAAAGATGTTTATGCTGGTTTTGCCAAGGCTCCCGCCTATTGCCGCCCCCATCCCATATCGCCTGGTTTTTTCGCCGACCATCTCGAGAACATTCATTATAAATTCGCTGTCCGGCACCACGTTCTTATGGAAATATGATGCGCACAAGTCCGTCCTGCCGATGGTAATGGAATCGATCCTGCCACTAGCGTATTCCAGTATCTCGTCTATCTGGTTAACGGCATTTTTGGTCTCTATATTAATCGCAAGATGCACCCGCTCGTCTTTATAAATGCTACCAAAAGCCTGCATGAACTTCTTTACCCCGAATTTGGTCTCGACCATCGGGGCTATGATCCCATCGACACCGAGATCGACCGAATCCTTGATGTCCTTCACCGATTCGACGCCGCCGATCTTCAAAAATAGCCCCACTCCGGCCTTGGCGGTCATCCTCCGGAGCCGCACGATATCCCTGAAGGAGGATCCCTCCGCCTCGAATTCAGCTTTTATGCCCTTGAGACCATAATTCTTTTTAAGATTCAACAACTGCGCGAATAGCGCTTTTTCCGATTTATACATTTTTACCTCCGAAAAATTTTTCTATCCTAGCCAGGGCCTCCGATTCGCCGGCGGTATTTTTTGATCCGCCCGCGTATCCCCATCCGGCCTGCAATATATCCATACCCGGTATTCCCGATGCCTGCGCAAGGTGGTACGCAGAATCATCTATATACAAGCTCCTCTTCACCCTATATTTCCCGCACACAAATAGTATGGCCTCTCTTTTTGATCTAAAAACGTCTCCGGCGCTCAAGTCAAAGATGTTTCTTTTAAAAAACCTGATCCCCTGGATCTTTAGCAGGTCGATCACCGTATCCTTGTCCTTCGTCGTTATTATGAAAAACACTTCCGGCTTTCGCCCGACTATATACCTGATACGGTGAAAAAAAACATACGGCGTATTCAATGAAAGCCAGAAATCGCGGTTCTTGGTTTTAAATGACTTGCGCCGTGCAAAATACTTCCTTTTAAACTTCTCCTCGCCCGCTTTATCGGTCCCAAGAAGCGCGCTGTATATGCCGGGCATCCCGTTTCTTTTATCTATAGCTTTGAGCAGATAATAATAATCCGGGGCTTTCGTTATCAAAAACCTGTATTTTCTAAACTTCGCATAATGCTCCGAATTGAAATCGATATCGTCCGCGGACTCGGCTTTGCCTGAAGCGAGCATAGCGATATAGTAAGCCTCTTTTACCGTATCGAACAATACACCGTCAAAATCGAGAAAGACTGCCTTGCGCATAGTTGCACACCCCGCCTACTTCGTACGCCTCCAGATAGAAACAAAAGTTTTCCAGAAATGCGCCATTTGGGACTTATCTCCGATGGTAACGCGTAAATAATCCTTCAGGAACGGTTGGCTGAAATTACCACTGACCAAGATCCCGCGGGATTTAAGTTTCTTCACTATCTCGCCCGCGCGGCTGCCGCACTTTATCAGGATGAAGTTAGTATTGCCTCCCCTGTGCTCTATGCCGGCCCTTTTAAGCATTCTGCAAAGATAATCACCGCCCGCCCTGGCTTTTTTCGTCATAGCCGATATTATTGCGGGCCTGTCGAGAAGTTCGGATGTAAATAACACCGCTAGGCCGTTAACATCGAACGAAGGCTTCACTTTTTTTATATTTCGGATCACGGAAGGCGCCGCGGCGGCATAACCTATCCTCACATTAGCCATGGCGCACAGCTTGGAAAAAGTCCTGAGGATTATCAGATTGTCATATTTAGCGACAAGTTTTATCACCGTTTCCGGATAATAGTAGAAATACGCCTCGTCGACAACCATCAGAATATCATTCTGCGCGGCGTGCCTGATCATATAAACCATCCTGTCCGGGTCGATCACATCACCCGTAGGGTTGTTAGGGTTTACGACTACCGCCATCTTAACACCCCGCTTAAGCTTGCCGATGAATTCCTCGAAAGGGAATGTCAGGTCGGGTTTATAATCGATTACTACCGGCTTTGCGTCGGAGATCCTGCAATATATCGGATACATGGCAAAAGTCGGGTTAGTCAGCAATACTTTATCGTTAGGGGAAATGTACGCATCGAATATATACTTTATGACGCCATCCGAGCCGTTGCCCAGGCATATATTCTCCGGCCTGATCCCGTTATGCCGGGCGATCTTCTTCAATAGTCCGGCGCATGCGGGATATGTCAACATAAGCTTATTGTCGATCTTACCCGCTACGGACCGCACGAATCCATCGGGAAGGCCGTGGACACCTTCGTTCATATCGAGCCGCATCCGGCCCTTCCGTAGCGCTTCGGCCGGATTGGTACGATGAAGATCCTTTAAGTATTTTTTTATTTCTGGCATATTTTTACTCCGTTAAGTTTTTTTCGAAGCTAATCATGCGCACATAAGGAGCTCCTCTACCAAAAAGCCTTACAATGCCTTTCGGCAACCTGCTAAAAAAGTTGCTCCTCATGCCGAATTCCGTAAAATGGTCATATTTCTCGATACTGCGCAGGCGAAAGCCCGCTTTTCCGGCTATCGCCGTCAATTCGGCATTGGTAGTCCTGTAGCCCTGGTGCTTTTTGGTAACGATACAACGCCGTTTTCCCGTCAAACGCTTCAAAAACATTATCAGCACCATTTCCAACGGGCATATGATATCGTCGATGATGCGTGTCCAGACGTTGTTTTCGGCGCCACACGGGTCTACGATAAAACTGCCCCCCGGCTTCAGGCTGTCGGACACGTTCCTGAAGACCTCCGCGAGCATGGTTTTGTCAAAAAGATAGAATATGCTTAAACAGATTATTGAATCGAATTTGTCTTCCACCGGCCCTTTCGTTACGTCGTATTTCATAAAACGCATCCCGGGGAAAAGCCGCGCTGTCTCGCCCATGCACGGCTGTTCAAGGTCAGAACACGTTATACTGAAACCTTCCTCCGCTAGCAGTAATTCGTTAACACACCGGCCGCTACCGATAGAAAGTATATTGTCCGCCTTATTGAGATGCGTGCGCAGGTAATCATGGTAATACCTATGCCTAGGGTGGGCGTTTAAAAAATGCGTCCGGAAAAAATCCTCTTTCGAACCATAGCCTTTGGCAGAACTATATCCTTCCATAGATTTTTTATGGTCTGCAAAGCTTGCGTCCTTCGCAACAATCTTCTCTTCGGTATTATAGTTTATGAAATATTTATACCAGCTCCTCATCCGCGCATGCTCTCCGAATAGATCAAGTTCACAAATCTTTCTGGTACGTTTATCTTGTCGCCCAGGTAGAAAAAACCTTCTATTATCTTCCGCGCCTCGGAAAAATTGGCTGCCGGGTCGTATCTTCTGCTGAATATGCTTAAGACCGCCTGCCGCAGTTCAATGGGAGACCTGACAGTCCTGACAACCGGACATGCCATGGTCTTTAAGGGAGACATATTGATCCAATCGGGCGAATCGACATTTATTACTTCGCATCCATACGCCAAAGCCTCGATTGAGGCGGTCGTTTCTCCGGCTATTACTATCCTCGCCTCCGACAAACACTTGTCGATAGGCCCCGCCTTGACCGGAAAAGGTATACCATTGACCGCCTTTTTCAGCAGTTTACGGGTTTCGTTTAAATTTAAATACGGGTGGAGCTTGACCAGGACACGGACATCCCCGGAATCTTTAAATGCTTCATAAGCTGCCATGAGCAGTGAACGGCTCTCCTTCGGATGGATGGATAATAGTATCAGCACCTCATCCTTTTTCTCTTTTACATTATCGGAAAAATATCTTCGAAGATGGTAGTAGTTTATCGCTTCGACGATCTCCAGGCTGCCGGCATCCCGGCCGGACGTTTTAAGATAACCGCTGGTTATAGGCCCGTCGCATAAGAGCTTATCCGACACCGGGATTGGATACGGCCCGTTCGCGTTTATTTCAAGCGGATGATTGAAATAATTCAACGACATCCGCGATATGCCGGCCGGTTGATATGCAAAAAGGGCTGTTTGCGATTTGATGGAATTTCTTGCATCTACGATAGCCTTCTCCCAATAGTGCATCTCGAATGGATATACGCACACCTGCCCTTTTACTTTTCCCAGGATGCTCCTGAAAAGGCGGTAATATAGCAAACCTGTATACCCGGTAAACCCGGCAAAAGACGCATACCAGTCGTTCTTCAAAAAGCCATAGACATTATGGCCCTCGAACTCATGGGCCCCTTTGATCCGTTTTCTGTAATATAATAGCTTAAAGCCGTTGACGAGGACCGGGAACAATGTATTGATATGCATCCGCGCGGAAAAGAAATTGTCCACGAAGACTATGTTGTAACCGTTGCCGGCGAATCTTTTCCAATATCCCAGGGCGTCCGCAAAAGGTATTGTTGCATGCTGGACATAAAGCGCCACCCACGTAATCTCCGCGCGGCGTAATTTCAGAGCTTCCTGCAAATACGGATAATTGCTGTTTACGTATATGCCTTTATCGGCCTGCCGGATATCGAAGGCCGGATAATAAGTTACAAAAATCGATTTTCCGGCCGCGGGAACCGGCGCTTGCACCTTGCCGTAGGCCCGTTTGATCCTGTACATGTCCAAAAAGGTCTTCCGGCTGCCGATAAAAAGCAATGCCGTATGTTTGAGATAAACGAATATGCCGGACTTAAAAACATTGCGCGCGGTCTCTTTTAAGGTCCTGACCGCTATCGTTTCCGCCGCTATCGAATGCTCTTTTGAATATCGAAGAAGCTCTTTTCCAAGGATATAATCATCGCAACCGTACAATATCCTTTCTATCTGCTTTTCCTCTATTATTTTGATTATAGAATTGAACTGGACGATACTGTTAAACGCGTCGGATTTGAAAGTACATTTTTCGGCAACCAGGCTGTACCACCATAGCGACGCGGTATCGTCTACGGCAAAGAGCTCCTTTAGATTTTTCCCCCGGTAAGAGACCCTCCCGGGAAGCTCTGCGATAAATTTGACATATTTCAGCCTCAAGTCCTCCGCCGTATCGTTTATCAACCTGCCGGTATCTATAACTTCGACTTTTGAGCCGGCGCTTTTTAATACCCCGGCTGTTCCCTCCAGCGAGCGTTTGTCCACGTTCATCGGGAATAGGTATGCCGTATCGCCGGCGGAAAACGCGCGCGAGCGACGCGCCAGGATAGTTTTTGAAGAGTCGAAAATCACAAGGGTTCTCATTTATACCTTTTGAGGCAGCTGCCAGCCTTTCATTTTATAGAACTCTCCCCTAAGCTCCGCGAAAGCCTCATCACCCGCCCGGTCGAACTTTTCCGCCTTTTTGATGCGCGGAAACTCTTTTTTATCCAATTCGATATAGAGAGGTATCGTCCTGAACATGCCGAAGACCTCCTCCTCCGAGATAGTATTATTGGTCAGTTGATAATCGAGCTGGAAATAATCTCCCGCTATAAGGTCCGGTTTTATCATCCGCTCTCTCGCGGCCACTCCCCTTAAGTCCGACCCATGATACGGGCTGAAAATAAAAGTGCTTACTCCCTGCGGCCCGGCCTCGCGCAATAGATCGATAGCTTCAAATATCATCTCCCGCGTATCGAAAGGAACGCCTATGATAAGATTGACCGAGAACGATATGCCGCAATCCGTCAGTATCCCACATGCCCGTTTAAAAGTTTCGTTCGAATAGTTGCGATACATAAATTTTTTCCTATACGCCTCGTTGCCGTGCTCCAGGCCTATGCTTATCCTTTTACATCCGATCTCTTTTATAAGCCGCGCCTTCTCCTCGGTTATATCTTCAGGCCTCGTATTGAACCAGAACGGTATGGAAAACTTGCGGTACATGTCGGCAAATTCGGCGATCCGTTTTATACTGCCGGAGAGGAACGACTCGGACATGATATATACGAACTCCGGGTTATATAACGCTATCAATTCCTTAAACTCGGCCTCTATCCTCTGCATAGTCTTTTGCCTGTACCATCTGCCCGAGGCCTTGAATAACTCCGTCAGCGTCCTGTCGGCACAGTATGAACAGTTGTAAGGGCATCCCCGCGTTATCTCGACCGAGATCGTCCGGTAGCATCTCCCCATCATAGGCTTGTTCAGATACGACTCCGAGAATATGGACAGGTCGAGGCTCGGCAGGTTATTTATATCGACGATCGGCGCTTTCCCGTTCTTTATCCAGAGTCCGTCCTGTTTTACCCAGAATCCGGCCACATCGTCGGTTCTCATCTTTTTTTCTATCCTGCGGCACAGTTCCACAAAAGCCGTTTCGCCTTCGCTGATCGAAATATAATCTATCATCTCTTCGCCCAGGAAAGTTTCCGCGGCAAGTATGGCGTGGACGCCCCCCACCGCTACTTTTATATTATTCTTCTTTATCACCTCTTGCGCGCACTTCATAAGCCTCGTCATAAGGCCAAACATCGGCTCTACTACCGAAAACCCGATCACGTCGGGCTGGAACCGGGTTATCTTCTTTACGAATTCCTCTTCTATATCGCCCTCGATAAAATTCAGCGGACACGGCGCTATCTGCAGCGCCTCGATCCGGTTCTCCATGGCGCTCTTGCCGCCATAGCGGTAAAATGTCGTATCGAATAGTTCCACCGTCATACCCGCCTGTTTCAGGCACGCGGATAACTGCGAAATCGACATCGGCGTCGCATTCTCCAGCATGGCGTTACAATATACAAGCAGTATCTTCATCTTTTCGCCTATCCTTTCTTAGCCTCAAACGGCGTCAAGAGCTCCAGTATCCTTGAAGGCGTATCCGAAGCGGGATCGAGATAATAATAATTCCCTATTATCCTGGCCGACTCTTTTTTCAATACTCCGGGGTCATACGCTTGCGCCAGTATCCCGGTAACGATACTCTTAAGCTCTTCCGCCGAGCCGGCCGTTTTAATATTGCCGGATTTTTCGTGCTTCAAAGACGACATATTGATCCATTCCGGGTTATTGACCAGAACGACATTACAGCCGAAGGCCAGGGCTTCTACACACGTGCCGGATTCGCCCCCTATTACTATCCTCGCCTCACGGAGAGAGTCAGCGAGCGGCCCGTCTTTGATCACAAACGGTATATCGTTTATGCCGCGGCCGGACTGTTTCAGCACGCTCTCGATACTTATAAACGGGTGCGGACGCATCCATACCTCCACGCCGTCAAGCCCTTTTAAAGCATGGTAAGCCGTATTTAATATGGCGCTCGATTCGTGCACGCTTATCGAAAAAAGGAGCAGGACGACTTTTCTTTTCTTATCCCATCTCGATTCCAAATATCTCTTTAGATAGTTATAGCGGACCGCCTCGACTATACCTAATGTATCTTCCGGCCAACCGCACTCCTTCAGGTTGTTAAATGTGACATTGCCGTTACATACATATTTGTCCGGGACGGGCATCGGATACCGGCAATCCCGCCTGAATTCCGCAGGATGGTTGAAACATCCTAAAAGCATTCTTGCCGGAACCCCGGCCTGATACCCAACCAGGCAGGAGGAACTTCCCAGGAAATTCCTGGCGCTTATGAGCGCCTTCTCCCACGGCTGCATCTCGCATTGGAAGAAACATTTTTTGTACTGCGAGGCCGCAAACATCGATTTAAACATCTCGTAATATAGGATGGCGCTATAACCCGCCGACCCGCAGAAAGATGAATACCAGTCATTTTTCAAAAAATCATACACATTGTAACCACCGAGATCATGCAGCTTTGCTATGGACCTTTCGTAAAACAAAAATTTCATCCCGAATGATATTATCCGCAGGAAAGCCGCCAGATGGCTTCGAACGGATCCGAATTCGTCAAGCATGTAGATAGAATATCCGTTCTTGATAAATTTTTCGGCATATTTAACGGCTTCGGCGTGCGAGACCGCCGGATTTTTAAGATACAGGGCGACCCAAACCGGTTTTTGGCCTTTAGATTCCAGCGCCTCCTGGATGTAGTCATAATGGATATTTTTGAATATGCCCTGCCCGGCAAGCGCTGTGTCTATTACAGGATAATAGGTTATGAGCATCGGATGTTCAAAGCCCGGCTTTACCCTGCCGGGTCCGCCTGCCCTCGACGCCATATTCCGCGCTCTTGACATCCTGACCAAAAATCCCGCCGCGGCCCTGAATAGAAAATAGATATGCCCGAGGTATACAACCGGCTTCCATTGAAGCGCCCCGTCGAGGATATCCTTAAATCCGGCGCCGGGCAGACACTTAACCAATATTCGCTTCTCTCTGCAATATTCTAAGAAAGATTTCCTCAGCGTATGGTCACGGCCGGCGTATACTGCATTATCTATACCGTTATCACCTATCGCTTTTATCATCGCGTCCAGCTGGGCAATACTGTTAAACGCGATAGATTTAAAATTGCTTTTGCCGGCAACAAGGCTAAGCCACCATAACGATGTGTCGCCGTCCAAGGCGAACATCTCTTTTATATTCTTATTGCCCGCAATGACATTATCCGGCATGTCGGCTATGAATTTCAAATACCTGCCCCTCAGCTCTTCTGCCGCCGAGTTTATCAGGCCTGCTGTGTCCAATAAGCGGGCTTTAAAACCTGCCGCTGTAACCATATTGAAGAATTCCGACGTTATCCCGCTGTCGGATGTAAGCGGAAAGAGGACTGCCTCGTCCGTCTTTCCCGGCAATTTTACCGCAGAAGCCTCTTTTCCGCATACCGATGAGTCGAATATTATCAGAGTCGCCATTTTTTATCCGTTATCCTGCCATCCTTTGATCTTATAAAATTCTTTTCTCAGCTCCTCGAAGACTTTGTTGCCATGGTCGTCAAGTTTCTCCGCCGCCGCTATGCGTGATTCTTCACCCCGGCCCATTTCCATATAAAGCGGTATAGTTCTGAAGAGCCCGAAGACCGCATCTTTCGAAATAGTGTTGTTTGTAAGGCAATATTCGAACTGGAAGACATCGGCGGCTATAAGGTCCGGCGCGATCATATTCTCCTGCAGGCATACTTTTCTTAAGTGCGACCCGTAATAAGGGTTGAAGATGCACGTGCTTACGCCGTCCGGTTTTGTTTCGCGCAAGAGGTCGATGGCCTCAAAGACCATTGGCCTTGTGTCATAAGGCGCGCCCAGGATAACATTGACGGAGAACGGTATCTCGTATTCTCTCAACACCCGGCACGCCTTTTTAAATGTCTCGTTGGAATAGTTGCGATAGAAATATTTTTTTCTGTACTCTTCGTTGCCGTGCTCCAGGCCTATGCTTATCCTTTTACAGCCGATATCCTTGATGATCTTCACCTTTTCGCTCGTAATGTCCTCCGGCCTGGTATTGAACCAGAACGGCGTGGAAAAAGCGCGGTAGCTATCGGCAAAGGCTTTTACGCGCTCCACGCTCCCGGAAAGGAACGATTCCGACATTATATACAGGAATTCCGGGTTGTAAGCCGCAACGGATTCTTTAAGCTCGGCCTCTACGCGCTCCATCGTCTTCTGGCGGTACCATCTGCCGGAAGACCTGAAGAGTTCGGTAAGCGACTGGTCGGCGCAATACGAGCAATGGTAAGGACATCCCCTCGTAGTCTCTATCGAGATCGTCCTGTAGAGCCTGCCCATAATAGGCTTATTAAGGTATGATTCCGAGAATATAGACAGGTCGAGGCCCGGCAGGGCATTTATATCGACAAGCGGAGCCGGCGGATTTTTTATCCATCGATCGCCGTCTTTTACCCAGAAACCCGGCGTATCTTTAGTCTCCTGACCCTTCTTTATCCTGCGGCAGAGTTCTACGAAAGCGATCTCGCCTTCGCTGATCGAGATATAATCTACGGGCTCCGCCTTCAACATGGTCTGGGGAGCAAGTATGGTGTGGACCCCTCCCACCGCCACCTTTATCTTTTCCCGCCCTATCACCTCTTTTGCGCATTTTAAAAGCCTGCCGGCCAGGTTGAATGTCGGTTCAACCACCGAAAGCCCTATCAGGTCGGGTTGATACTCATTTATCCGCTTTACAAAATCGGCCTCCATATCCCCCTCTGTAAAGTTAAGCGGACATGGCGCTATCTGCAGGGCATATATACGTGTTTCCATGGCGCTCTTCCCGCCATGGCGGTAGAATGTGGTGTCGAACAGTTCGACGTCTATGCCGGCTTTTTTTAAACACGCGGATAACTGCGAAACCGAAATGGGTATCGCATTTTCCAGCATAGTATTGCAGTAAACCAATAAAACCTTCATCTATTCCTCCTGCATTTGAACGAGCTCTATCCGGCCGAGAAACTCATATACTTTTCCGCGCATTCGTCCCTTAACTCCGCCCATATCTTATCGCCCTCCGGCGTCAGTTTCTCCGCGCGCTCAATATCCGGCCATTTATCTTTGGGCATCCTCACGTAAAGCACAAAGCATCTTCTAACGCCCTCGATAGCCGCGGGAGTAAATTGCGGCATGCGCAAGAGGCTCTGTTTGGTCGCGGACCTGGCGATCGTTTTGGAATCGATATATCCCAGCTTTTCGGACATTGCCCGCAGCGGTGTGCCGTGAAACGGGCTAAAGGTATAGGCATTCGTGCCGTCGGAATCTATGGAACGGTTGACCTCCACTGTCTCCATCGCAAGTTTTCGCGTTTCCGTCGGGAATCCCATGATGTTATTGACGCTGAAGGGGAGGCCGCACTTATTAAGGATTTTAAAATGCTCTATCATTACATCGTTTTTTACGCGGCGCCTTAGCACCCTGACCCTGAAATCCGCGTTTCCATGTTCGACGCCGCTGCTGAGCCTGAAGAGGCCGACACTCATGAGCCGCCGTATCCTCTCCTCTTTGATGGTCTCCGGGAACGCCTGGCACCAGAACGGCAGTTTAATATCGGAATAGAGTTCGATAAACTCCTCAAACTCGGAATCATTGTAGGTCATGAACGTATCGGCCCAGAAGTAGAACGCTTCGGCCTTGATAACGTCCCTGAAATAGAGCAGATCCTTTCTGACCGCGGCAAAGGATTTCTTCCTGAAATACTTACCGCCGGTCTCGCGCCTGTAAAGTTCGGCCTGCGCCGGAGAGTTGCAATACGCGCATTGGTAAGGACAGCCCCTGTGCGTTTCGACGGGCACCATTTTCCAGACTTTTCCCTGCATGGGCCTGTAGAGGCGGGAGCTGTCGAAGAGGCTCAGGTCGAGCTGTGGATTCTCATCCATATTATTTAACGGGCCCATCGGATTCTTCTTTATCGAGCCGTTCGATTTCACCCATATATTATTTATGTTATCGAACGGTTCTCCCCGTTCCATCTTAGCGCAAAGTTCCACGATAGCCCTCTCGCCTTCCCCGACGCATACCATGTCCACATCTTCATACGAAAGACAAAGTTCAGGCGCAAATGTCGGGAAGACGCCGCCCATGATCGTGGGGATATTCAAACTGCGGACCGTTTCGAGCAATCTGATGCCTATAGGAAATATGTCCTCGCTCACCGAAACGGCCATAAGGTCGGGATTGAAGCCGGCAACTTTTTTCTTAAAATCGTCGAAGAGGTTCGTCTGTCTCATCTCCGATCTTAGTTTCGAATCGTCGAAAGGCCTGACGTTGAGATTTCGCTCTTTGACCTTATCGCTGTCGAAATCTTCTTCTCCGGGGATCATCCAGTTGGTGGAATCGAAGAGATCGATTTTATGGCCTTGCGCTTTCAGTATGCTGCTAAAGAGCGCGATAGCCGACGGCAGCATATTCATGCCATGCATATTGGGATATACCAGTAATACTTTCATCTAAAAACCTCCTTTATCGTGTAGGCTGCGCGACGGCCAAAATAGTATCGCATAGCCATTTGTCCTTCAAATCATCGGCATATTTTCTATTCAGGGCCCCGGAAAATATATGCGCATACTTGCCGGCGCCGCCCGGTTTGCACTCTGCGAGCCAATATATGTGGTTCGAAATATCATATCTCTGCTCGGGTATAAACTTAGCCTTTAGCCCGGACCTTTTAAATAACTTTTCCATGGTGAGCGCAGAAAAATAACTGCAGTGGGCCCTCTGCCAGACAAATTCGTTATATGCCGGAGAATGGTATAACGACACAAGCGCTTCGTCGACATTCGGCACCTCTATAACGATCCTGGACTTTGAACTCTTTAAAAAATGCTTAACGTGCTTTAAAAACCCGTTCGGGTCCTTTATATGTTCAAGCACATAATACAGAAATATAATATCGAACTTCCTATGACCCAATTCTTTTATATCCGGGCAGGTCGGTATACCTTTTTTATTGGCATACTCCCTGTAAGCCGTATTGGGTTCGATCCCGAAGACTTCTTCCACGCGGGGTTTTATCTTGCTTAAGAAAAAACCGCTTGCCGAACCTATTTCGAGGACGCTCTGCCCTTTCGCCAGCAGGTACTTGATCAGCCCGAATCTGCGCCGGGCTTCTTTTTCATTCTTGATGAAATGGTCCTCCGGCGTAGTATTTTTAAAATCACCCCTCTTCAGAAGGAACGCCGGATAGTCTTCTATGTAAAACCTCTCCTCTTCGGCATCGTCCAGAAGCGGCCCGAGGAAGAAATGGCCGCAGGCGCCGCATTTGTAGATATTCTGCGCGGCGTTGCCGTATACGCCCTTTTTGATCTCACCGTAATTCCTGGAGCCGCATAGATTACATACAACATTACAAACGTTCATTATCTTTGCCACCATCTTATCGTCCCCTCGGCCCATGTCTTCATACGGCATACACCTTCTTTTAGATCGTATTTTGGCTCCCACCCAAGAAGCCTGACCGTCTTTTTTGTGTCCGCAAAACATCCTTTTACATCTCCGGGCGTATTGCCGCTGCAGCGTACCCAAGCGGGAAAATCCTTTCGCCCATAGGCTTTCAGCATGACTTCGAGCAACCGGCGGACAGTCGTCCGCCTGCCGGTCCCGATATTAAGAATTTCCCCGCAAAGTTTACGGTTACTTTCACATAGCATAAGGGCATCGATTACATCGTCTATATAGACGATATCCCTGAACCTGTCCAGGCCGCCCTTCACGTGCACCGGCCTGCTATTAAGGAGATAGGACATATATATGCTCACCATACCCTGCTTCATATTCAGCATATTCTGCCCGGGACCATATACGTTAAAGAGCCTTAACACAACCGTTTTCATTCCCGTATTTTTCGCAAATACTTCTATCAGTTTTTCGGACGCAAGCTTATTACATCCGTAATAAGATACCGGACGGCATTCGTCGCCCTCGCTAACCTTGCCGGAGGTCTTTTTTACTTCGCCATAGACGCTCATAGAGCTTGTATATATGAATTTCCCGCATCCTTTGGCCTGCGCAAGTTTCAATACATTGTAAGTGCCTTTATGGTTTACCTCCACATCCCTTGCAGGGTCGTCAAAAGAGGCCTCGCCGGATGTCTGGGCCGCAAGATGAAAGACCGCATCTATGTTTCCAGGGATATCAAGATCCTTCAGTTCGCGAAAATTACTTATGTCCGCTTTAAAAAATTCGGCGCCCCTAGGCACATTCCTTTTAAAACCTGTCGACAGATCGTCTATAACATAGACTTTTGCGCCGTCTTTTAAAAGCCTCGCGGTAAGGTTCGAACCTATGAATCCCGCTCCGCCCGTTACGATGTATTTTTTCATGCTCTCTTTACCTCGAGGACCATATCCGTCCTATACAGATTCACTATGGGCTCGCTGGTCTTATCGAAAAGACCGAGCTTCGCCGAAACGGGGTTATCGCTCAGATTGACCTCTTTGCCGCCCAGTTCCATAGACCTGTATAGCGCATGCAGCAACTTTATCGAATCGAGGGCTGCTTCTCCTCTTACCAGCGGCTCACCGCCTTTCGTCAATACCTCCACGACATTATCGATTATGTTATTATGCCCGTAGCCATAGACGTTCGGCGGGTTTTCGGAATACTCTTTCAGGTCTATATCGCCAAAGGTCCACGTAGTCAGGCGGTTTACGGAAGCGCCTTCGACGATCACCGCGCCTTTGGCTCCCAGGATCGATATAGATGCCTCCAGATCTTTGTCTATGGGCCTTGCTGTTGTAGTCGCTTCGATAATACCCAACGCGCCATTTTTGAATTTAAGCCACGCGCATGCCGTATCTTCCACCTCGACATCGACGAGCTGAGTAGCGCCTATGGCAGAGACGCTGTCGATCCCGCCGGCAAGCCACTGCAAAAGATCGATATGGTGAATTGCCTGGTTCGTAAGGACGCCTCCATCGAGCGCCCATGTGCCGCGCCACGGATCACGGTCGTAATATTTCTGGCCCCGCGACCAGCGGATCCTGACCGTGCCTAGAGTTATTTTGCCGAAAGCGTTATCATCTATAGCCGTCTTTACCTTCTGCACGGCCCTGTTAAAACGGTTCTGATGGACTACAAATAATTTAACACCGCCGGCTTTGGCTGTTTTTATAAGTTTCACGCCGCCTGCAACCGTTAAAGACATCGGCTTTTCCACCACAATGTGTTTTTTGTATTTTTTTATTATATCGATGGCGTGTTCGGCATGCATCCCGCTGGGTGTCATAATACAGACGACATCTATCGCCTCTTTCTGAAGCATCTCGTTATAATCCCGGTAGACCTTTACCCCGGCCGCCGCATTCCTCTCGATAGCCTTATCCACGTTAAGGTCACACAACGCTATCAATTCGGCGCCGGCGTTCGCCTTTATGGCCTCGATATGCCGGTACGAAATCCTGCCGCAGCCTATTATCGCGAATTTAACAATTTGTTTTTTTGCCATAACGCCCCTGTTTTATGCTCCGCAATATCTTCATCCTTATCTCGTCCATCACGAATACCGGGCCTCTTTGCTTATACATGCAAACTGCAATATTGACTTTCTTGCTAAATATATTATTGCGGATTACAAGCGTAAACTGGACTATCGAGGAAAGTATGTTCAAGGCCCGCCTACCGCCCTTTAAATACTGCCTCTTGACAGCTTCCAGAATAAATTTCGGCATATACCAATACCCATAATAAGATGCCAATAACCAGTAGGAAGAGTCCGTGTGCCCGCAACTCATCTCTTTCCTAAGCTTGGCATTCCAGAAGAGAAGATTTCTTTCCACTGGGTAATGATCCACTATCGCTACTTTATGAGGTGTATTGACATCGAGATACCCTATGGTAGCGCTGATATCTCCCTCATCGATAAGTTTATGGCCCAAAGCCATATCCGTTATCGGATGCCTAGGATAATAAGCAAGCGTATGAAACTTCAGATAGAACGGCCTCTTCAGGCTGCTTACCAGCTCAAGACTATCCCGGTAGTCGGCCTCTTTTTCAAATGGGTTTTTAATTATAAAATCATAATATGTCATTATCCCTAGTTTTGAAAGCATCTCGTTTTCTTCGAGTATCCTGGAATTAGTACCGCTCCTTTCGTAAACATTCTTCCTTATATTTTCCGAACCGCTCTGGATACCGATAGAAACCTCTTTAAGTCCCGCTTCTTTAAGGAGCTTTGTTTTTTCATAGGTCAACATGCCGGGATACAGCGTAATGACAAATGGAACGCCCACTTCTTTTTTGTATGCCGCGGCGAATTCTTCCAGCCAGCTCGCTTGCAACGGAAAAATTTCATCCATAAATATAAACGCCTCAAATTTCCTGAATCCCAGGAGCCTCTTTATCTCGCTTATGACCTTATTAACAGACCTCACGCGCACTTTTCGCCTTTCGGGGAAGAGACTGTTTATGCAATACGTGCACTTAAACGGGCACCCTCTGCCGATATGGACGCAGCTGAATGTATTGCTCAACTGCGGATCCTCTTGCTTAAAAGTAATAATATCGCCCTTTGAATACAGGTAATGGATATACTCCGAGCCCATCGTCGGAACCGGGAGATCGTCGATCGGCATATATTCTTTCACAGGTGTACGGATAACATTCCCGTCATATTTTTCCATCAATCCCGGCAGCCTCAGCGGGCGCCCGGTTTCCGGGCCGGAAAGAGATTCCAGCAAATTTTTATAAAGTTCCTCCCCCTCTCCCGCGCAGACGTAATCGCAATGTTCGATAGTCCTGTCGGGATCTATCAACCATGCGTGCACGCCACCGGCTATGATCTTACACCCGGGGAGCGCTTTCCTTATAATTCTCGTCATCTCGACAAAGATATCCCGGTGATGAGACATAAAGCTTATCCCTATAAGCTCGAACCGGTTCTTGAGAATCCATTCTTCAAAAAGTTTGAATGCCCCGGGGAAATCCTTATACGATACTGAACAATCTACTCTCAGATCCTCGCCAATAGCGGATGTTTTTTCCAGCTGGAAGATAAGTATCCGGCTGTCACTCATCTCTCTAACCATGCCATGAAGGCTCCTGACCGCAGGATGATAACCGGCACCTATGGAGACAAGCAAGTTCTTTAAAGGTCTTTTCACGATAAAGTCCTATCCTATTACAGGCGACCTCAGCAATAAACCTTTAAGTCTATCGATATCGGTCTTTACCAGCCCAAAGATCCTGGGATAAAAGTATACGAAGAGGCCGACAACTATCGTATAAGCCGTTCCCGAAGCCAGAAGGCCCAGAATAATATTAACGTCTTTACCCATTGCATACCTTAAACCGAATGAAATAAGCACCGCTATAAACAAAAAAGATCCCACGCTTGCCGCCTGATGCGCAATGTATTTCCAGAAAGAAAGACCTAGAAATCGCGAGTTGAAATAGAGCTGTACATTAACAGCAATGATACATATTAGGACGGTCTTTATCGCCAATCCCCCTGCGCCCATATTCAGTCCAAAAAATCGCGCGGGCGCGAGTAAAATGTATGTAAAAGGCAGGCCTATCACGGCAAAAAATAAGCTAATGTTCCTGAAAAGCTTCGTCTGCCCGGTAGCATAGAATAAAGATCCGGTCATCTGTCCATATACCCTATGGATCGGGTAGATCGACATTATCGCAACGGCCATATAGGCTTCCCTGAATTTACCTCCGCCCAATATGATAGTCAGTTTGTCGGCATTGACGACCGCAAAACACGAAATGAAGGCGGTAACCGAAAATAATAACGGTATATTCCTGCGAAAAAGCGTCGCCATCCGCTTGATATCATTATCGCCATGCGCAACCGAAAACTCCCGCATCATAAGCGGCGTCATCGCGCCCGTAAAAAAGAAACATATATTGCTTATCTGGTTCGAAAGACCGAAGAAACCCTGCTGAACGCTTCCGCCCCATACCTGCAAAAGCCATATATCAAGCATGCTGATCACGACACCGACCGACGAACTTACAAAAAGCGGATGAGAATAATTGTAAAATTCCAAAGCATAGCTTTTGACCTCCGCCCATTTCAGCTTCCAGCTCTCCAATAAAAGATACCCTCGCTTTATAATTATCCCCAATACCAGGGCTATCAAAGCGATAGAGACGACATAGTTGTATATAAAAAAATTGAGCAGGTTCAGCTTATTGTTCACAAATAGCAGCGCGATCAAAGCAAGCGAAAAAATCTTCAGGAACATCCTTTTTATCTCTACCGAAACCGTAAGGCCGTAGGCATCGGCCATCTGGATCGCCAGAGTGGTCGCCCATACCAAAATCGCCAGGAAGGCCGCCAGGTAGATATATCCGGTCAACTGCCCCGGCCAGAGTTTATCACGCGCTCCCGCCAGGTTCGCAACGGTCATAAATACCGTCATAAAGAGCAGTACCGCCCCTATGAAATAGACGTAGAACAGGACTATCTTCGGCTCTCTTTGCCTTTGCGAAAGCTTGATATAAAAACATGTCGATGTGCCGGTATCGAAAAAAGCCACGAGAAAAGTAAAAAAACTATTTAAGAAATTGAAGTCCCCGTAAGCCTTCGGACCAAGACCCCTCGGTATTATTGCCTGGTTAAAAAAACCCAGGATAAGACCGAGGGCGTTGGTCGAAAGCTTATAGAAGTACCTTTTTTTTAAAGAATCGTGCATGTCATCAAATGTCATAATGCGGTAATTTTTTGGCATACCGCGATACCCAGTTTGTCAACGAATTGGTCGTTGTAAAAAGCCTGCGCTTATTCAGCTTATCCCTGTCTATATATTTATAGACGGGGTTATCGGACCCGAAATCATAGAGCTCCGGCCTGTTCATGTTGTATAGATACTTGCCATAAATTATCCTTAGCCTGTTAAGCAGGCCGTAATACTGAAGGCTCGGCTCGATAGGATTCAACAACCGCAAGAACCTGTAAAAGTTCTTAAATCCTATAGTGGTCGGAGGATAACCGTGCGTCGTATCTATATTAGCAAGCCGCTTATCCATTATCCTGGCATAGATATGGCGCTGTATCATGTGAAACCCCTTCAGGCGGTAAGGCGTCTCCAGCATGATCTTGACAAAACCCGGCTCAAGATACGGAGAGTAAGCCGTGCAGAACATATTTATCGCTCCCACATACTCATCCTGGAAGCTCCTGTAAGTGCCCTCATAGATTATATAAGTAAACAGGTCGCCTCTCGAGGAGTAGGTTATGCCGTCGAGCAGGTCCGATACGTATTCCCGCAGCCTCGCTTTATATTTACGGCCGTCGTAATACCGGTCCTGCAATATGTCGTTATACTTCTGCGGAGCCAGGAATTCGTCTATGTCGAACCGCCCTCCTTTCCTGTAATACTCATTGGAGAATTTATTCAAAAGCTCCGTCCCGCCCATGCCGGTCAGTTCTATATCGAACTCTTTGGAGACAGAATTATAATAATAGTAACGGTGGGAGCTTCCCGCCGTATCCTTATGGGATTCGATAAATACCCGGTTTTGGTCGACCCAATTATCGATATCTTCCTGCAGAACACCGAAATTTTTATACTCCAGCCCCATCACCCTGGCTATCTTCTTTGTTATATTGAAATCACTGAACTTTCCCTGCCGTAAACCCCACTCTCTCTCCAATATCATGTTGCCGCAGGCAAAATTCTTCTTCTTTTTAAGGACTGTATCGAGGTTAAACCTTGTGTCGTATCCGCCTGTGACACCGCAAAATACCCTGTCCACGCTGTCAAGGAACTTATAATTTTTCTCAAGTTCGGCGGCCACGGCGTCTATTACATCCGGGAGGCTCTTATATTTTCCGAACTCTATGTCCTTCTTAATATTGTAATAGAGTTCTTTGCCGACATTATCTTTTTCCACCGTAAAGATCGTCCCCGCGTCAAGATACGCGATCTCGTTATAGAGCGTCTCCCCGGTAAATAGGTGCGTGCCGGAGCCGTTGAACGACAACTGCTGCGCCAGGTGGTCGAAACTTACCGTATATTTCACCGATGGATTTCGCGACAGCGGATGGTAGAGGTTCGATATCTCGATAGCGCCGTTTGCCCTGAGTATAAAGATCGGGATCGTCCTCAACTTATCGGTAGCTACATACAGTTTTCCGGCCAGGTGCGCAACCAGGAAAAACTGCCCGTGCGCTTTCGATAGCAACTCGGAGAGCTTTTGGCCTTTCATAAGATCCGCATAAAATACTTCAAGCGCTCTCTTATTGAAAAGATCCTTATATACGAAGGTGCCGTTATTAGCTACAAAGTCGTTCCCGCTCTGATAATACGACAAGTGGTGGTTATTGTAGAAGATGTTTACATGAATACCCTGCGGCTCCGGCACCGCCTCCTTTTCCTGAAGCAGTTTTTTAACTTCCGCAAATAACTTTCCGTCTTTCTTTGTGTTCGATATATATATCGCCTGCATCTTTGCTATCTCCTTTTTATACTATGCGTTAAGACAATCCACATTTTCTTCCCAGATGGACTTCTTTGTCCATAGTATCAGGGGAACCTATCCGCGTCCCGGGTATTATCGGCACATCATTGTGCTTATCAATCCGGATATATTTTTTTCTGTATTCTCCTTATGGATATAGTGGTCATAAAAAGTATTATCTCTCTTCTTCTCCAGCCTGCCTTTTAAAAAGAGTTCGAGCTTTTGTATAATCCCGCTGGCATCCTCGGAATAATGAACACGCCTGGTAAGCTCTTTGAGCGCATTTCCTTCATAAGGCATAACCCGGGTGCCCATCAAAAATATTTCGGTATCAAGGTGCATCACCTCGAATAAAGGCTGTGACGGAAGCTCCATGACCACAGCCCTGGGGGCATGTCCGGCAAGAAATTCCATGAGGGTCATATTATTCACCACATTAAGATTCTTCAACCGCTTGAATAAAGAGATCGCCGCGCAATTCTCCCTGTCGGAATAAGCAAATGGCTTGACGTAGACATCGGCCCCGTCTATGGCATTCAAATATTCCAGGATCGCTATCTGAGCGTCCGTCAACTCATGAGGCATAGCCACTTCCATCTCTTCCCGGAGCATCGAGATGCTGTTTGTTATCGGGAAAAGTATGTCTAACTTTTTGGCCGTTTTTCCTGGTTTCACGGATTTCACTTTTCCGAAAGGCAGTATCTCGCAGCCCATCTTCTTATCCGGGTATAACCTCTTTAAGTCATCTGCCGTAAACCCATAGCTTAAATAATAATCGCATCTTTTAAAGTCGGAATCGAAATGCCACGGCTGGAAAGAGTCGCCGTACAAACAGCCGTGCTGGGCGCCGACCACCTTTATGGCTTCAGTCCTAAGGTACTCATATACTAGGGCCTGGCCCTTCCAACAGGGCGGTATCCCCCACACACCCAGATCTATACCATGGCTTTCCTTCACCGCCCTGGCCGCATTGACGGTCTCCATGTAACCTTTTATGCCGGAACGGAAGTCTTCGTCGATATCTTTAAGCAATAATTTTATGAATGGGTCGTCCGTATCTTTCGCGAGCCCGGCGATATCCAGGTCGGACCGCGGGATCGGGCCGGCGTTACCGTTATCGGCCGTGGGATCAAAGATATTGTATTTTTTCATCTCCTCTTTTAAGAAATCGAGCTCAAAGAGCGGGTTATTTACTACTATCGACTTCCTGCCTGGCCGAAAACGGCCGTTCCCGAAGTCCTTCATTCCCAGCCTTAATTTTATTCCGGCCCATATGCCTTTTGGCCCGCGGGAAAATATTTTTTTGACCCACCCGGAGGTTTTTACAAAAATTTTCCTTAAACGTCCTCCGGATTGTGAAACCGTTATAATTTCTATCGCCATACCGGCGAAAAAACGTTCCGCGATATCGCTCATACCCGTGCTGGTTTTCAGGAAAGAGTCGAATTTAAAATCATAAAAATAGATCTTATCGGGTTTTAATGATTCGACGGCTTTCTTCACGCAGTCCGTAAAACATAGGTACGGCAGCAGATGATATTTACCCAGATATGAATAGAGCGAAACAAAATAATCCAATTTAAGGCCAAACCTTTCGCCTAGTACCGGCGACAGGTCGCGGTCCAGTCTTATCAGTAAATCGTCTACCATATCTGAGCATGCCTTCTTTTGATCGATGACCGCCCCCACCGAAGTAAACCTGCTCAAGCACCTGCAGTCCAGGTTATGTTCTTCCTTAAGGTAAACGTCAACGCTTGGATGAGTCGAGAGAAGGATTCGGCCTTCATAAAGCTTATTGCGGACGCAGTCTTCCGCGTCCTTTATGCTATGCAACACCACGGCCGCTCTCATTTCGTTAAACTATCCTTTGGCTTTTGATACGTCACCGTCTTGAAGACGGAATCCAGTTTTAAACCTAAGCGCACCGACAGCGCCCTCAGCTCATTTTCAACCAACGATACAAATTCATCGTCGGGCATCCCGGTAAGGTTGATATGAAAATCCTGCCTGTCCCCGATCCTTTCCAGATACTCTACATCGTTCGTGATATGCCCGTTCGCTTTCGCCCATTCATACACTTGCGTGCCCGGCAGCGGAAGCAAGAACCCGGAGCTTGGGTACATGCGGCATTCTTCACAAACTTCGACGGTACGCCGTATGCTCGCGGGCGTCTCCTGGGGATATCCGAAGATGACGCTTGTTATAGGCACGACCCCGCCCTGCCACAGGACTTTTGCCTGCTCTATAACGTTGGAAACGGATATCTTCTTATTTATCGCCTTTAAGATATCGGGATCGGCGTTTTCCAGCGAAAAACCAACGTTGTCGCATCCGGATTCTTTCATGGCCTTTACGAGATCGAGGTCTTTGGTCTTGAACAGGTCTCCCCTGACCGTGGCCTGCCACGTTATTTTAAAATCCAGTTTTTTTATTTTCCTTACCATATCTTCCACACTCTTCAGGCTGGGGAAGGTAAGCTCATCCCAAAAAGAGATAAAATCGCAGCTGTATTTGCTATGCAGCCTCTTCATCTCTTCGATGCAGGCGTCTTCGGAATACCTCCTGTACTTTTCGCCCTTGAATACATGATAACAAAAAGTACAGCTGAACGGGCACCCTCTCGCAAAATTGAGCGGGTAGGACAATATCTCGTCCCCGGAAAAATTATTAACATTTATAGAGGCGTATTTCTCATACTTATCCAATTCGAAGATATCCCAGTCGGGAAAACCAACGGTGTCCAGGTCGGGTATGATCGGCTGTTTTTGAGTGCAAACTACCCTGCCGTTTTCCTTAAAGGCTATGCCTTTTACGCCTGACATGGGTTTCTTTGAATCCAGGGCTTTCAGGAGCTCTACGATAGTGATATCCGCTTCCCCTATGACCGCGATATCTACTTTTGTATGTTCAAGCAGCAGCTCCGGGATGGAAGTGGCGACGGAATTGCCCGCGATGATCACGGCCGCGGGACTATTTTTTTTGATTACCTCGGAAATTTGTCTTACCAGCCTGAAACCGGTCACGATACATCCCATGGCATATACGTCATATTTCCCGCCGGAAGCGATCCGCTCCAGATCCTGCATGCCCAGGTTGTTTATATCCATATCGATGAGATCGAATCCGAAACCGGCCTTACCCGCGGCGGTCATAACGTATGCGAGCCCGACCGGCAGCTGCCTTCTTTTTGAATCAGGGCGCAAAGAAATATTAATGAACGCTATCTTCATATTTTCATGCTCTCCTTAGGATAATACGGTCTTCCAGGACCAGGCCGTCCAGGCCGGAGTTCAGAAGTATATTTATCGATTCTTTCGGACCAAGAGCGACGGGTTTGCCGTGCAGATTGAATGACGTATTGAGCAAGGCCCCTACCTTGGTAATCTTCTCAAATTCCTGTATAAGGTCATAGTATTTCGGATTACCGGCTTTTTCCAATATCTGCGGCCGGACAGTCTTATCCGCCGGATGGACAGCAGCAGCCAATTCGCCTCTATTCTTCGACCCTTCCGTAGAGTTAAACGCCATGGTCATGTACGGGCTGTACAGATTCTTCGGATTTTTTATATAATCCTTCGCCCTGTAATCAAGTATCGAGGGAGTGAACGGCATCCAAAAATCCCGGAATTTTATCTTCTGGTTGATCTTGTCGACTGTCATGGGGTTCGATGGATCGGCAATGATACTCCTGTTGCCGAGGGCCCTTAACCCGAATTCCATCCTGCCCCTCATTATGCCAAGTATCTTGCCGTCCGCCAGGAGCGACGCTATCATCCTGTTATCGGCTTTCTTCCTGACGTCAAAATCCTTACCTGAAATATCCTGTTTTATCGCTGCCTCGATCTCGCCGGCGCTGAATTTCGGACCCAGATACGCTGTAGAGAGCGGCGCGATCGCATTATGCGCGTCATATGTCTTTGGGGCAAGTTCGTAAGCCATCTGGTAGCAGGTGCCCACGGAATTCGAGGTGTCTCCGGCGGCAGGCGGAACGAAGATGTCGTCGATACAATCAAGCTCGCTGACGGCCTTGATGGCTTTTATGTTCTGGGCCACGCCGCCCGCCATAACGACCTTGCGCACACCGGTCGCGGCTACGCAATTACGCGCTAATTCGCATAATATATTCTCCAGCAGGAGCTGCGCTCCTGCGGCTATGCCGTCGAAACGGCAATCCTTAAGCGCTTCCCTGATCGAATAGTACAGGTCTTTCGGCTTGACATCGAATTTCACTTCCATGCCTTCGACTTTAAGTATCTTTTTGAATACCCTGTACGCCTTTTCTGTCTCGTATTTATTCGCATAAGGCGCCAGCCCCATGACCTTATATTCGTGCTGGTTCGGCTTCATGCCCAGCATCAGCGTAACGTACTGGTATATGTGGGCCAGGTGGTTTTCGCGCATCTCGGAAAGGGTCTCTATCCTGCCGTCTTTATATAAGGAGACTGTCCCGTTATACGCTTCGCCGATACCTTCGGCCGTGATGATAATGACCGGCTCATTCCTGAACCTGGATCCGAATAACGCATACGATTTATGGTTCGTCTCATGCTTTGTCACCGTTATCTTATCCGCGCTTACGCCAAGGCTTTTTGCTATATAAGAGACGCGCCTCTTCAGGAAGATCTTCATCTCCCGCTCGGTCATGTATCCCGACAGTATGCCGCGATAATCATAATACTCGTCCGTTGTAAAACCCTCGTCTTTGAATATCTTATAGTGGCTCACTTTTTTGTTATTGAATTTTAGCGGTTTCCAAAAAAGCTCCTGCTCCTTCACCCAATGAGAGACGGAAAAATTGGCGTTCCTTTTTATATATGATATAGCGGGATTTAGATGTTTAGCCGACAGCGTAATATGATCTATATCGGCGCCGCCGATCCCGGCAAAATCAAGGCAGTAGTCTATGCTGAGCCTGGGATACCCATAATCCCCTTTCAGGCCGCTGAACCTCTCCTCCTGGGCCGCCGCGATTATCCGCCCGTCTTTCATCAGGGCCGCGGATGCGTCATGGCCGTCATGAATCCCTAAAATGTACATTTAAACTCCTTTCGATATTTTTTCCTCATCCGCGCCTGCCCGCGTGTTCTTCGCAAAAAGACCGGCCGCCTTAAGTTTTTCCACGAAACCCTTCACATCAAAGCCTTCTTTTAGAAGCCTTATCATCGGCCCGCACGTACCACAGCCGGAGTCGAGGATAGTCTTTACATTATTTTTCTTCAGCCGATCGATGACCATATCGATCCTTATAGCATTGGCCGGATACTTTTCATAACCTTCCTTATACTGCATTATGTAGCCCCGAGCCTCCTGATTATAATAATCCTTAACTTTAAGTTTTTTCTTATCCATTTTCCCTCTTCTCTTCTCTTGCAAGCGCTCTCGCGACGCTTAAATCTCTCTTGGTCTCTATGAAAAATACTTCTTCCCGCGGGACCACAAAATAAGCAACCTTCGATCCTATTAGACTCCCCGTCCTGAAATTACCGTTCCTGGCCGCCATCGACGATCGGACCTGGTTATAGACGGTATCGAAGTCCGACCGCATATTCCCCACCGAATTGATGCACGTAAGGCCGTGAGGCGTCCTCTTATACAGCTGGGTAGGCACCTCTTCGACGGCTATCGCGGAATCGGCCTCATTCATCACAAGCGTATATATCGCTTCCTCCAGAGTAGCCGTGGGCGTGAACGGCGCCTGGGTATATAGAACCGCGGTAATACCGGACGGGCGCAATTTAAGTTTCCGCGTTATATGCTCCAGGGTAAAGACGATCGACGCGGAAATTATAGTGCTCTTTGCGCTCCTCTCGACATATACGAGCCGTTTATCGCGGTATTTTGCCATTACGTCCCGGACCGCCGGGCTGTCGGAGGTGACGACTATCTTATCCGGTATACCGGAGGCTATTGTCGTCTTTATCGCCCTATCGAGTAACGTCTCGTTTCCTATCTTCTGGCTCCAGAGATCCGGAAAGATGTCGTAATTCCGCCTGCACGGGATAGTCACTACGATGGGTCTGCACTTCTTCAGCAAAGAAGCGCTCGCGTCCTTCTTTATGGTGCGGCGGGCGCTCAGGATCATCAGCTGGTTGTCGGTGAGATTTTTGCCGTGGCGGCGATAGTAGAAGAGCGGGAGATTTATGTTGTTGCACTTATACGCGCGGATGATCCTCGACCAGACGTCGAAGCCGTCCTGTGCGCCGAGATCCTCGCGATAACCGCCTAATTTCTTCAGTGCGCCGACGCGTATCATGGTGCAGGCCCCGTTAGCGGGCGCATCTAACAGGTGGTTTGAATGGTATATCTGTTTGCGCCGCTCATGGCTTATGATTTCGCCGTATTCATTCATCAGGAAATAGTCCGGGAAGACAAGGGCGATATCCTGGTGCCGGTCGAGATAGTTACTCAATACAAGAAGCATGTTCTCGTCCATCACGTCATCGGCGTCGAGGCGGACTATATAGCTGCCCTTTGCTTTCTTAAGCGCCATATTTGCTGCCCTGGGCAGGCTGACCTTCCGCGTCCTGAATATCTTCACCCGCGGATCGCCCCTGTAAAGCGCCATCACCTCTGAGGTATTGTCGGTCGAGCCGTTATCGAAGAGCAAAAGTTCCCAGCTGTCTACGGTCTGACGGAGAACGCTCTCAACAGCCTCCTGCAGGTATTTGCCGTAATTATGCGAAACTATATATACCGTTATCCTTTTTCCGCCCATGGTTACAAGAGCCTCCCGAGGTCCTTACGAAAACGGTTAAGCGCTTTGAGCTCGTCCGGCGTCATACTGCATCCGTGGTCGGGCCCGTAAAGATTCTTATCGAGTGTAAAATGTTTCTCTATTATCCCGGCGCCGCGCGCGAGCGCCGCCATTGCCGCGGATATCCCGACGGTATGGTCGCTGAACCCGGCATATTTGTTAAAATCGACTTTCGTAAGGTTGAGATCGGAAAGCTTTGCCGGATATTTTGAGACGCAGTATAGGAATTGGAGGCCGCTTTTTGCGGGTATCTCGGGGAATCCCTTCCCGCTCCACATCCCCAGCGACACAAGCAATGGTTTTTTCGTGCGGCAGAGCGCGGCAATCAGTTTCTTATCGCGGATGGACCTCGACGCTACTTTGTGGCGCTTCACCCCTACATCTTCGAGCCATTTGACGCGTTCCGTATCGAAGACCGAGGCAAGAAATTCTATCCCGACAGACTTGCAGGTCCGGGCAAGGCGGCGGACCTGGTCGCGCGAGAGTTCCGTCTTGCAATTATATTTAAACCACGGATTATTGGCCCTGGGGAATAATTTCCTGGCCTCATAAAGCTGAAATTTTACCGCATCTGCCCCGGCGGCTTTCGCGCTGTGGATCATCATCATAGCCAGATCCATCTCGCCATTATGATTCTGCCCTATCTCTGCGATTATTTCCATTATCAGTTATACCTTTCGAGCCACCAATTTAACATAATATACGTAAATATCGTGTGGCCGCTCAACCTCACCTTATCGTTTACCATATTCCTCGCCACATCCAGGGACTTGCCGCTTATTATACCGGCCCTGGAAAGCGCGGAAGTCCCGGAGAAGGCTTCCTCCATCAGGACGGACCAATCGTTCTTCAACCAGTGATCTATCGGAACGTTGAAACCGTGCTTGGGCCGCGCAATGATATCCTGCGGCAGTATGTCCGCGAATGCCCGGCGCAGGACCCACTTCAATTCATCCCCTCTTATCAGGTGCTCATATTTAAGCTTATCCGCGTGCGAAAGAACTTCCGGCGCCACAAACGGCGCCCGGCCCTCGATAGAGTATGCCATGGTCATCCTGTCGACTTTCTTCAGCATCTCGTTCGGAAGATAGAACAACCTGTCCTGCTTTATGTAATCTTCCCTCGTCCAGCCGCCCTGCGGCTTAAACTGCCGGAAGAAACGCAGGGACGAATCGACCGCGCCGGATATCTCCCGGGAAAATAGCCGCTTCTTTTCGTTTTCCGAAGCGTAATAGTGCCACGCCCACGCCTTTAACTGCGGCGGGTAATTATTTATGATATCCAGACGGGTTTTTATATCCGTCCCGAAATTCTGAAAAGATACATCTGCGCCGGAATCGTCTGGATAAGCTTCCCCTTCCCGCGAAGCGCTTAAACAGCTGTACCAGGAGTACCCTCCGAAGATCTCGTCGGCGCCGTCGCCGGAAAGGAGGACCTTCACGCCGGCCGCCCTGGCCGACTTTGCCACGGCAAGCAGTCCCAGCCCCGAAGAGACGGCAAACGGCTGGTCCCCGTATTTGCAAAAGGTGTCGAGAGATTCGAGGAAGTCGCCGGCTTTTACTCTTATCGTAGTGTGTTTTGTGCCTAACTTACGCGCGTAGGCCTCGGCATGAGCGGACTCATCGGCATGTCCGTGGTACGGGTCTGCCACATCCTCGAACCCTATGGTAAAAGTCGCCAGCTCGCCTACGTTGCGGGCGGCCAGCGTCGTCACTATGGAACTGTCGAGCCCGCTGCTTAAAAAAGATCCGACGGGTACATCGGATAAGAGCCGGCTCTTTACGGCATTTTCGACCACTACCCTCGTCTCATCAACAAGGGACGCGGCATCTGTCTTTGCGCGGCGCCTGTTAAAAATGTTGGCGTAAGGTCTTATCTTTATGCCGGCGCTGTCGGCGATGAGTATATGCCCGGGCATGAGCGCGCGGACCGACCTGTATATAGTCTGCGGTTCCGGTATCCATAGAAACGTCGGGAAGTCCCATATCGCCTGGCGGTCAAGCTCCAGGTCGAGCGCGGGGAATAGCTTGATACTCTTTATCTCCGAGCTGAAAACAATATCGGTGGCTGAGAGCGCGGCATAATATAACGGCTTCTCGCCGGGTATATCCCTTGCCAGTATCAGGCGCTTTTCCTTCTCCAGCCACAGCGCAACGGCAAACATACCGTCAAGCCGCTCGAAGAGGCCCTCGCCGTACTCTTCATACATGTGGCATATGACCTCGCCGTCCGAATGCGTCCTGAAGACGTAACCCTTAGTTTCCAGGGCGTTGCGCAA
This sequence comes from Candidatus Omnitrophota bacterium, assembly GCA_041650935.1. Lineage (GTDB taxonomy): Bacteria > Omnitrophota > Gorgyraeia > 2-01-FULL-45-10 > 2-01-FULL-45-10 > FEN-1322. The sequence continues at coordinate 44,954 of JBAZKH010000001.1, read as the reverse complement.
TTCCGGAGAGTTATATATCTCCCCGTTATAGAAAAGAACGATAGTATTATCCCTGTTAAAGAGCGGCTGATTGCCCGTCTTAAGGTCGTTTATCATAAGCCGCCTCATGCCGGCGCAGTAATCGCCGGACGAATAGTAACCGTCGGCATCCGGCCCGCGATGGTATAATGCGCTCACCATACGCTTTATCGCAGATGCGTCTATCCGCCTTCCTGTTTTATAGCCCGCTATCCCGCACATCTAAAATTTACCCGATCTCCCGGACCGCTTCGAGGACATCGCGTGAAGTAAAGGAATAATCGGCCGAAAGCCTCGCCGCTATCTTTCTTCCGGTCTCGATATCTTCCGGGTAGTCTATCGTGAATCTCGTCTTCCTTGCGAAGTCCGGGTTCAGGCCCGCGTCCACAAGTTTCACCGCAAATTTATCCCTGTTATCCAGGATATACTTCGTAACATGCTCCAGGTCATCCGGTGATTTAGCCGACTCGAGAACCTTCGTTAGCGCTTTAAGTGTAAATGTCTCGCAATAGAATCCCGGGGCGCATGTCTGCCTGTCGGGCGCGGCGTAATCGAGTTTTCCGGAAATAAGCGTATCGAATAGAGCGTCTATGAGCGCCGTATCGACGAACGGCGTATCTCCGCATACCCTGCAGATATATTCGATGCCTGCCGCGCGGGCGGCGTCGGCATATCTTTTTACGACGTTGTCGATATCCCCCCGCATCGCCGGTATCCGCTCCGCTTTGCAATAGTTATACAGAACGTCGTCGGAACCCTCCGTGGATGTAGCCACCAGGACCTTGCCGGCCCCGGATCTCCTGCACCGGGCGTATACATATTTTACCAGCGGGTCCGCGGATAACCTGGCCATCATCTTCCCGGAGAACCTTTTTGACGACATGCGCGCCTGGATTATTATGCCGCACTTATCTAAACTCTTCATCGCGCCTTTCGTTAAAAGAATTTCTCGGCAATGCCGAGCGCCTTGGACACGAGCGACTTCATCTCTTCTATCTTCTTAAGTTTCTGGTCGTATGCCTTCACTATCTTCTTATCTTCTTCGGTCATATCGTTTTCGGCCGAGTGGACAAGCCCCTTAAACTCTTCTATCATATTAGATACCTGGGCCATCCTCTTCTCGACACCGTTCTTCAGCTTATTCACAGCCACCTTTTTGACGTCCGGTTCAGCCTCGTAATAATCCTTGCGGGAGCCCTTAACCCACACTTTCTTTACCGCGCCCCATTTCTCCAATTCCCTTATATTCAAGCTTATATTCCCCTTACTTGCCTTAAGGCGTTCGACTATCTCATCGAGCGAAAGGGGCTTATCGCTGAGATAGAGCACCGCATATAGCTGTGCGATGAAGTTATTGATGCCGATGCTTCCAGCCAGCTCACCTATACTCTCTATGAACTTATCCTGAGCCATCTCCAGTTTAGTATGCATATTACCTCGCTTTAGTATTGTTTAAAACGTTTTAAACGATTTTACACTCCAGCCCATCACTTGTCAATAGAATAATTACTATCGATATAGCGTATATACGACAGGAGCTCCTTAGACTCCGCCGCCCTTCCAAGCTTCTCATCCAGGGACGCGGCACAAGAAAGGGCCTTAAGGTAATCGGCTATCTCGCTTGTAATCGTAGCCTGGACATATTTAATTTTCGCAACATAAAACTCTTCGTCACAATTATTATTATAATTATAAATATCCTTTATCCAGGTCTTAAGATCGGTGCCGTTTGTAATCCACCCGATATCGCTTAACTTATCTCCGGGGAGAATAAATTTAAATAGGAACGGCCGCACTTTTATAGCTTCATTAAATGCCGACAAGGCCTTCTTATCATTTCCCATCCTCAGCTCTTGCAGTCCCTCGTCGACGCAAGAACTAAACCTGTCTACGTTCCGGCCATGCGAATCATATACCCTGAAATCCCTTATCTCATAGGCCGGCCTACCCGCCGCCGCGGGACGATTTATATTGATACCGGCCATAGACCTGTCGTTAAAGACCTGCCCGAAGGCATACCGGAACGGGGCAAATCTCAACGGATCGCCGGGCCCGGGGCTCCAGTATTCATCGACATTGAAAGGCATCGGCACCACACCCTTGATAGATATATCGTTCGCGTTAATACGGCCGGGCGTGGAAACGGTATCATTCTTAATTATATTGGCCGCCCTGATATAATCGTATATCAAAAAGGTATTCACCAGCCTGCCCCGCGCCAAAGCAGTCTTTATCGCAAATATATTCGGAACGCAAAGCCCGACGAAGATAATGACCAGGACGATCTCCTGTATTACCTTCTTCAACTTGATACGGGAGATGATCCAGTCGTAGATATATACGAAAGACCCGGAAAAGACCACGGCGAATAATGGCGTGACATAAAGGAAGTGGCGGGAATATAGCATGGTCGTCAATATGCGCATATAGCGCAAGGCAACGGCATAGAATAGCAGGAAGACGATGAGCCCTCTATGCTTAAAAAGATACTTGCTTACGAAGATGCCTATAAGCAGGAGGCATATTAAATTACCGGCGAGGGTATCGCGCGGAGGTATTATATGGTAGGTCATCGTCGAGTCGATGGATAATGCCGACCTGATAGGCGATATGAAATTCATGAACATTATGCCGAAGGGTCTGAGAAAATTGTATGGCGACAAGAAGTCATGCAGTTTGACCTTGCTGGGCGAGGTGAGATCGCTTCTGCCGGAGACCGCAATGAAGACGGCTAGATACAGGACCACCGCGGCTATGCACAGGATCTTGAATATCCTGCCCAGTTTATACCTGGACGAGTATTTTATGAAACCCCTGAAGATAAATAACGCGCCGACCCCTGCCGCAAAGACCGCCGGGAATAGCGCCATATTTCTCGACGCATTATTGGCAAAATGGAGGAACCGCTCGAGATGGATATAGCCGACACAGAGAAACCGCATCACCGGGTAACCCAGATAGGTTATGAACAGCGGCAGCCATAAGTCGTATTTTTTGAGCCTCTCCCCGCCGTCTTTGGCCGATATGAGTATATGGGCGAGGATAGCGGCCGGCAATAGAAGGATCGTTATCTGGCAGAACGGCGCCAGGAAGTTAACGCCTATGGTAAGCCAGTAGACCGGCTTCCAGTTACCTTTAGCGTCGAACCTTGCGGTAGTCTCGAAGTACAGGTTCAGGATGACAAGGCTCAGGAAGAGCACAAAAAGATGGTGGGCCGACATGGGCCATGTATAGTAACTGAAATGGATGAAAGTCGCCAGATATACAATGGCTGAAAAGAAGGCGATCCGGAATTCCAGTCCCATTCTCCGCAGGAGAGTATAGAAGAGAAACGCCGAGAGGAGATGGAGCGCGACTAATATAAAAAGAAAATATTTCGTCTCGAAACCGAATGTCGAGAGCACCAGCGCTAAATAAATGTTCATCCCCGGGTCCCCCTGATGCGTGGGATATGGATTGAAGAGGAAGAGTTTCAGGTTTTCCAGGATAGAGCGGCCCTCCGTAAGCGACGATATCGCGGGGACCATCCACCAGAGATCCTGCTCGTGGAAAGAAGCCTGTATGGGTTGGTAAAGGAGCGCTAAAAAGATGCCCGCCACAAGAAGGGCGGCGCAAATATAGAGGATTCTTTTATATTTATGCCGCATGCTTCAGGTACCACTTATAGAGATCTTCAAGGCCTGTCCTAAGGTCTACTCTAGGCATCCAGCCTGTAGATTTCAATTTGGATATATCGAGCAGTTTACGGTAAGCACCGTCGGGTTTTGCGCGGTCGAATTTAAGCTTGCCCCTGAATCCTGTTATATCTTTAAGGAGCAGCGCCAGTTCTTTTATAGAAACGTCGTGACCCGTACCTATATTTATAACCGGCGGGGCTTTCTTATCCAGCATTATCTTTATGGCGGCGTCAGCCAGGTCATCGGCATGGATAAATTCACGCCGCGGAGATCCCGTACCCCATATGGTAACACTGCTCCGGCCGCCCGTCTTAGCGCTATGTATCTTATGGATAAGCGCCGGGATCACATGAGAGGTTCCGATGTCGAAATCATCGCCCGGACCGTACGCTGTAGCCGGGATCACGCATACAAAACTAGTGCCATATTGGCGGTTGTAATACTGGCACATCTTCATCCCCGCTATCTTCGCTATAGCGAAGGCCGCGCTCGTAGGTTCAAGCGGCCCGCTCAAAATATACTCTTCTCTCATCGGCTGAAGACAGGCTTTCGGATATGAGCAGGAGCTGGCCATAAAGAGCAGCCTCTTTACCCCCGTTTTATATGAGGCGTGGATCACATTCAATTCCGCGCTAAGATTATCATAGATAAATTCCGCCGGATAAGCCGAATTGGCGGCGATCCCTCCCGACCTGACATCCATGAAGAAGACGTAGCGAGGCCTCTTACTCTTAAAGAATCTCTCGACGGCAGACTGTCTTGACAAGCCTCCCTCCGGCATAGTAATTATCCGCTTAAAATCATCGGCCTTAAGGCGTTCCGCGAGTCTTTGCCCCACCGGACTCTTCCAGCCGATTATCAATATCTTCGAGTCTCTTTTCATAATTTTACCGTCTATCGCATCTATCCAAAAATTCAGCGACGAGCCCGAGGAAATGATCCAGGTGACAGCGCTTCAGGCCCTGGTGCACACCAATGTGAAAACCGTTATTGCCGATATATTCGGCATTCGGGAAATCGCCTTCTTTGTATCCCAGGTACTTGAAACCGGCACACTGTGTCGGCATCGATGAAAATAGCGTGCGGGTTTCGACGCCGTTTTTTTCGAGGTAATCGACTATCTCGTTCCTTGTAAATCCGGCCGCCGCCTGTATTATTACGGGAAAGGCGTGAGGGCCGATACGCTCGTAACGCTCCTCGCTGATCGTCGCAAGATAAGGGCTGAACCGGCGGAACTTTTTCATCAGATATTTAAGGTTCCGCCTCCTTGCCTCGACTATCTTTGCGTATTTGCCTATATTGCCGAGCCCTACAGCCGCCTCCAGTTCGTTCATCTTGCACGAAAATCCTATCCTCTCGAAGACGAACCTTATGTCGTCCTTATTCTCTCCGCTGAATCTCTTCGGGCAATACCCGGAAGAGATATTCAGGACGCACCTTTCGCACTTACAGGCCCTGCCGTGCGACCTGAGCGACCTCAGTATCTCCGCAAACTCAGGCCTGTCCGTAACCACCACACCGCCCTCTATCGTCGTTATTATGTGGGCCACGTAAAGGCTGAATGCCCCCATGTCGCCCAGCGTACCGATATTCTTTCCTTTATATTTAGCGCCATGCGCCTCGGCGGCATCTTCTATGACGAATAGCTTATGCCGCCGCGCGATCCTTTTTATCTCATCCATCGGCGCCGGCTTGCCCATGAGATGGACAGGCATTATCGCTCTAGTCTTCCGCGTTATGGCAGACTCTATCTTCAAGGGGTCGATATTGAGCGTTCCCCTGTCCACGTCGACGAAGACGGGGTTGAAACCTGCCTGCAGGACGGCATTTCCCGTCGCGACAAAAGATAGCGCCGGGACTATGATATCGTCGCCGCGGCGCGCGCCGAAATCGTACAATACCGCCAACGCGAGCGCATCGGCATCCGTCCCGGAACTAAGCGCTACAGCCGCTCTGGCGCCGATAAGCGCGGCGAACCTTCTTTCGAACTCGCGGACATGGCTGCCGCTCGAAACCCGGTTAGAATCGAGTATATCCCTTACGAGCCGCTTGGATCTATTGTCTATAGATACCGTTCCGAACGTAACCTGCACCGCATTATCTTTCCGCTTTTTTTTAGACACTTAATAGTCTCCTGGCCAGTTTATATTCAAGCATGTTTTTTATCTCGCCCTGCACCTTCGTCCCGAACCGCGCGGCCATCATATCCTGATACCGCCGGCTGCCATAAAAATCTATGAAAGCCCGGTCCCTGAAAGCCAGCACCTCTTCAGGGCGCAGGCATTTCGTCGGGAGAGGTTTTGTCTCGTAACCGAACTGCGAATAACCTTCCCATGACTCCGGCAGATATGCCGGGTCGGTCTCGCCGTAAAGCCGCGAGCCGGGATAGGCCATACAGACGTAGAAATTCGTATACTCGCAATTAAGCTCTTTTGCCATCTCGAGCGTCTCGTTCATCGTATCTATATCGTCGTTAGGCAGGCCGAAGATGAAGTTGCCGATTATACCGATGCCGGCATCCCGTATCATCCTGACGGAGGCGAGTACCTCTTTATTTCCGAACCTGCCCTTTGTAACACCGTCCCTTACCTTTTTGCTCCCCGATTCGAAGCCCAGGGCGAGCCAGTTTATGCCGGAGCTCTTCATCTTACCGACCATGCCTTTGGTAAGCGTATCGACCCTCGCATAGGCCCATATGTTCAGGTCATACCCGCGCTCGACGATCAGATCGCACAATTTATCGACATGCGCTTCCTTGAAAGCGAACATCTCGTCTATTATCTTTATATTTTTGACCCCGTAATTATCGACGAGGCAGGCGATATCCTCTATGACCAGGTCCGGAGACCTCTGCCGTATCTTATGGACGCCGAATAGAGCATTGATACAGCAGAAAGAGCAGTTATACGGGCATCCCAGGCTCGTATAGATAACTCCATACGGCTGACGCTCCGACTTATTGGTCCAGCTGTGCCAATTATGCGCCCTGTAGCTTGGCATGGGCAGAAGATCGAAGGCCGGAGACGGAAGTTTGTCCGGGTCGGCCAGCTCTGCCATAGGACTACTTTTTATACGGTCACCGTCCCTATACCACAACCCTTTTATTCCTTTATTCGCCCGGCCGCTTAAAATATCCGTAAGCGTATGAAAACCTTCGCCCTGGCAGACCATATCCACAGGCTCTTCTTTAAGAGTCCTCTCCGGCAGAGCGGATGGGTGCAGACCCATCAGGATAGTCGCGATAGACGCATTCGACCGCCTGATACTTCCCAGGACCGCCCGGGCTCCTATCATGTTCATTGTAGAAGCGGAAGGATTTGTGCCGGAGACCGCAATAGCCGCAAGACGCGGACTCTCTTCCCGCAGGATAGGCAAAAGACTATCCGGCCCTATCTCCATATCGATAATCTTTACGCTAAAACCTGCGTCTCTTACGAATGCCGCAAGGAGCGCCGCCCAGAGCGGCGGCTCGAGGGCGGATAAAGTCCTGCTCAGGTCGCCGTATAGTATCTTCTGGCTTCCGGGTTTTATTATAAGAAGGTCTAGCGGTTTAGCCTGCATCGTCAAAAAGTTTCCGGGCCCGCAAATATCTTTCGGGCGTCCCTATATCCGTAAGAACGTTATTTACCGGGTAACCGTAAAAATCCTTACCGGCTAATCCAGGAAAGATGTCGTGTTCCAGCGACGTCTTCTTGCCGCGTTTTATAAGGGCAAATATCTTCTTATCCAGCAGATAGATGCCGGCATTCACATACCCGTCGCCCGCGCTCTCCTTTTTCTCGCTAAATCCCGTTATCCTGCCGGCATCGTTCAGCTTAACCAGGCCGCAGTCCCGGTTACCCGACGACTTGGCTACGACCATAGAATATGAAGAGCCTCTTGCGAAATGGTCTTTAACAAATTCAAAGTAATCGAGCTTGCAGAACGAGTCTCCGTTCGAAACCAGGAAAGGGTTGGTCCCGATAACCGGCTCCGCGTTCTTTATCGCACCGGCGGTCCCTAGCGGCGGCTTCTCTATTATCGTTAAAATTTCGGAATTGCCCTGCGGTTTTTGCGAATAATAATCCCTGATAACCTCGCCTTTATAACCGGCGCATAAGATAAACCTGCGAAACCCGAAACCCGCCAGGTGTGTTATCAGAATATCGAGGAACGGCCTGCCGCTGATATCGGCCATCGGCTTGGGTTTTTCGCCGGCAAGGCCCTTGAGCCGCTCCCCTTTACCGCCGCATAAAATAAGGACGTCTATCTTCGATAGGCTGAATCCGTTCATTTGCCCCTCTCGAGCGAACCGGTAGGATCGTAGAATATTATCTGGCTGCCGAAATTTTCGAATTTGAACGGGACATTAAGAAGATGCTTTAACCGCTCCCTGATCCGCGGATGCGCTCCGGGTTCGGCAAAGAAGAGAATGAACCCTCCCCCTCCGGCTCCGAGGAGTTTGCCGCCTATCGCCCCGGCTTTTATGGCAGAGTAATATATATCGTCTATCTCCGGCGTCGTTATGAGTTTCGATAACCTCTTCTTGATCTGCCAGCTCTCGTTCAAGAGCCTCCCGAACCGCGACAACCCGGCATTGCCTTTGACTATGTCGACCGCTTCATGGACCATGTCGAAGATCTCGCCCAGCTCGCTCTTATTGTCCGGTATCCTCTTTATCTGCTCCCTGGCTATCTCCGAGGCATAGCGGGAAATCCCCGTAAAGAAGAGAAGAAGATGGTCCTGCAATAGGTTGAGCCTTTTATGGTTGATAGTCACCGGGTGTATCTTGAATTTGTGGTCGCCGCTGAATTCTATCAGGTTAAAACCGCCGTAAGCGGCGGATATCTGGTCCTGCGACCCTACGTTCTCCTTCAGCATATCCTGCTCTACGTGGATAGCTTTCTTGGCCAGATCCATCTTCGATATTATGTTGCCCTTCAGCCCGGCCAGGGAGTTAAGCAGTCCTACGGTGAACGTAGAACTCGACCCGAGTCCCGTCCTTGCAGGCAAATCTCCGTCGTGGTGTATCTCCACGCCGTCCCTTATCCTCATCAGGGTAAGACAGGCCCGGACGGAAGGATGCTGTATCTCGGATACCCGCCTGACCTGTTCCATCTTCGAGTAGATGATCCGCGATTTATGGGCAAAGAAAGGAGGAAGATAACGGCAGGAGATATAGCAGTACTTATTTATGGTGGTGGCCAGCACAGCGCCGTTCTTCTCCCTGTACCACGCAGGATAATCGGTCCCTCCGCCGAAAAAAGAGATGCGGAAAGGCGTCCTCGATATTATCATCTTTTCACCTCATACGTTTGAGAACTGGTTTCTTCTGACGACCTGGTAACCCTTTATCAATTCCGATATACCCTTCCGGATGGAATAGTCGGGTCTGTACCCGGTCCGTTCTATCTTTTCGTTACTGACGATATAATCCCTCTTGTCCGGATCATGACCGATCCGCGCCTCGGTAAAATAGAAGTCCGGCACCTGTTTTTTTATTTCCGCGCACAGTTCCCGCTTGCTCAAATTGGCGTCACTAAGGCCTACGTTATACGGCTCGCCCTTAAGGAACGGAAAATTATTCAGACAATGTATAAACGCCTTCGCCACATCCCGGACGTGTATATAATTTCTCTTCGCGTGCGCCTCAAACAGGACGATGAACCGGTCGTTTACGGCGCGGTAGGTGAAATCGTTGACCAGGAGATCGAGCCTCATCCGAGGGCTTATACCGAAGGCCGTGGCGAGCCTCAATGTGATACAATCACCTGAGTCGAGCAGTGCCTTCTCCGCCTCAACTTTTAGTCTTCCGTAGAGAGAGACCGGCCGTAACGGCGTCCGCTCTGTGCAGAAGATCCCTTTCTGGCCTATTCCATAGCCGCTGTTGGTAGTCGGATAGATGATGGCCTGCTTTTTGCTGCGCAGGCTCAGTATCATCTTTAAAGCATCTACGATTACGCTCCTGGCCTCGAGAGGATTCTGCTGGCAAAGAGGCGCGCCTGTAAGACAGGCCAGCGGGAATATCGCATCGGCCCCTTTCAGGTATCTGGAAACTATACTCTTATCCCTGGCGTCCGCGCGGACTATGGTCAGCTTGTCGTCATGACAACAGTCCAGCAGCGGGGCCTGATTATATATGAAGTTATCGATCACGGTAACCTCAAATCCTTCTTTCAATAGCGCGGGCACCAGCACAGATCCTATATAGCCCGCTCCTCCGGTAACCAGTATCTTCATCCGTTTAATCGTCTTCTTCATCTTTTCAATAACTCCTTCACCGTTTTTACGATATCGTCCTTACCCGGATAAAAAGCCTCCTCTAGGACATAACTGGCCGGGACCGGCAGGTCCGGCCAGGCAACTATCTTCACAGGCGCTTTAAGGTATTTCAATCCTTTTTGCGCCGCTATCGAAGCGATCTCGGAGGCTGCGCCGCAAGTCCGCCAGTCGGTATCGGCAATCAATAAACGCCCTGTCTTTCTGACGGACTTCAGGATGACCTCTTCATCGAGCGGCCTCAATGTCCTGGGATCGATCACCTCGGCGCTGCAGCCTGCGCGCGCCAGTTCCTCCGCCGCGCGCAGGGCCTCTATAACCATACAGGAAATTCCCACGATCGTCACATCCCTGCCCTGACGCCGCACCAGCCCTTTGCCGAACGGGATAGTATATAGCTCTTTCGGGACATGGCTTTTGTGCTTAAAGAGCCAGCGATGTTCTATGAATATGACGGGATTACCGTCGGCAATCGCGGCAGCCAACAGCCCCTTTGCGTCGTATGCGGTGCTCGGCATGACAAGGCGCAGTCCCGGGACGTGCATAAAGAGCCCGTGCAGGGACTGGGAATGCTGGGCGGCGGAGCCCCATCCCCTGCCTATCACGGCGGCAATTACCATCGGGATCCGCACTTTGCCCCCGAACATATAACTATACTTCGCGGCGTGGTTCACGATCTGGTCCATTGCCAGTAAAAGAAAGTCGGGCCTGTTATGAAAGTACACGGGCCTCATGCCCGTAAGCGCCGCGCCTATCGCTACGCCGGTAAGGGCATTTTCGGATAGAGGCGTGTCAAAAACCCTCTGTCTGCCGTATCTCTCCTGGAGGCCAAGCGTCATGCCGAACATCCCTGAGGGATCGTCAACGCCCTGACCCATCACAAAGACCCGCTTATCTACGGCAAGCGCCTGGGAAAGCGTCTCCTGTATCGCTTCAGGTACGGTAAGTTTCCTTAAATCCTTACCCGCATCTTCATCGAAGTCCGGCGCTTTTTTCTCTATTAAAATTTTTGTCCAGGGCATATATCTAACCCACCAGATATTCCGCAACTGCGCTCCGCGCAGGCAGAGGAGACCGTATGGCAAATTCGAATGCCTCCATGATCTCCCTCTCGATCTTTGCCCGAAGCTTTTCTATACTTTTACCCGTAATAACCTTCTTCTTTTTAAGAACGCCTTCAAATTTTTTAACCGGGTCCTTCACGATCCATTCATCCCATTCGCCCGGTTTTCTGTAAGAGTCTTTGAGGGGATCGCCGGGGCCGGCATGGCCCCTCCAGCGGTATGCCCTGCACTCCAGAAACGACGGGCCCCTGCCTGAACGGGCATCGCAAACGGCCTTCCGTGATTTCAGGTAGACATCGGCCGCGTCGGTCCCGTCTGCGAGATATGAAGGTATGTCGAACGCTCTCGGCCTTTTGAAGATGTCGCAGTTGGCCTGCCTTGCGCTTTGATGAGAAAAGACCGAATAGAAATTATTCTCGCACACATAGACGACGGGCAGGCGCTTCAGCGCGGCAAAGTTCATGCTCTCGAAGAGGACGCCCTCCTCGGAGGCCGCATCGCCGAAGAAGACTACGGATACTCTTCCGCGCCTATTGCGTAATACCGAAGCGAGAGCCGCGCCCGTCGCAATAGGTATACTGCCGGCCACGATCGAAGAACTGCCGATGAACCCGGCGGCGGTATCTATAAGATGCATCGAGCCGCCCCGGCCTTTGGAACAGCCGGTCTCTTTGCAGTATAATTCGGCGATCATGGACCTCAGATCGCCGCCCATGGCGATATAGTGTCCGTGCCCGCGATGGTTGCTGAAGACGTAATCGTCCTTTTCCAGATTCGCGCAAACTCCGGCCGGCGCCGCCTCCTGGCCTATGCAGAGATGGACGGGTGTCCGCATCTCGTCCTGAGGATAGAGCTCTTCTATCTTCAGCTCGACGAGCCTGATCTTAAGCATCGTCTCATAAAGCGCCGTAAGTTGTGCTTTATTCATCTTCATATTTTCGTTAAAATTTAACGCCAGACGAAAATCTCATAAAGTATCTGCGCAAGCATGACCGATCCCGACTGGAACGGTCTCATCTTCCTCTTGCCGTATATCCTTGCCGGTTCGTCGCCCGGTATCTCGGCCACTTTAAGTTTCCGCTTGGCACAGCGGATAGAGAGCTGGGGTTCCCATCCTATGAGTATCCCCGCCCTTTCGGCGGCCGTCAGGAACTTTGCCTCATTATTTATATCCAGCCTGTCTATGAGATCTGTCTTATATGCGCGGAAGATTACAAGGGCGTCGTCGTAACGCGCCCTGAAAAGGACGTTTATCATCGTCGTAAACATCCAGTTGCCGAAACGGGTCAGCCAATCGTCGTCGTAACTTCTCGCGCCCTTGGCATACCGCGAGACGATCACCATGTCGTATCCGCCTTTCATCTTCTCTATAAGCGGCGGGATGAGTTCCGGGATCGAATTGCCGTCGGGAGAGAAAGTGACCACGATATCCCCTTCGACCATTCCCCACATCTCCCGCAGACCCTGCCTTAAACCCTTCCCTTTCTGGATGTAGATGGAGTAGCCGTTATCTCTGGCATATTCTATCGTTCCGTCCGTCGACCCGCCGTCTACCACTATTATCTGGTCGAACCATTCCTTCTTTATCTTGGGCATGATCTCTTTCATGCCGCCCAATTCATTCAAAGTAGGTAATATTAAGGTCGTCTTCATCTTGGCGTCTCCTGGCTCCTTTTTAGTATTTGGTGAAAAGCGTCTTAAACGCCAGCCGGCCCATCTGGAGCGGATCGAACCTGACGGAAGGAGGTATGAAACAGCCGTGGAAGCAGCTGCAGTTCCCCTTCGATATATCCCTGACTTCATCCTTAAACTTATAGTCCTTTAACAACCTCCGCAGATCATAACCGAAATCGCGCACCGTCGCTACCGGCTCACGCAGTTCGCAGGCCGAGACGGCGCCGTCCGGGTAAAGGACCGCTATCCTCCTGCCAGCGACACATTTGACCGGCCATCTCTTGCCGTCTAAGAAATTGTCGAGCGCAATATTAAGGTTGTTGAGCGCAAAATTTATTATGGCGTTATTCAGCCTGCGGCTCGAATATATATTCTGCGAACTGCCTTTGATCTTCTTAAAATAGTATATGATATTCTCGTTTAAAAATCTCCTCAACTCATCCGGCGCGATACCTTCCAGGGGAAGACTCTTCCCGGACAACCGGCGCATAGGCTCAAACCAGTGATAATCGGGGTCGATCCGGTCCCGGACAAACCCGGAGACGGCCCTGACGGTCTTTGCATTGTCGGGCATTATAACCGTAACGATATGCACGCGCAAACGCGGATAAGCCTTTTTCAACTCGACAAGAGTCCGGGCGGTCTCTGCGGCCCTGGCAAACCCGCCCGGGAAACCGCGCCGCCTGTCATGATCATCGTGGAGAGCGTCGATGGAGACAGCCACGGTCAGGTTCAGGTTCTTACACTTTCCTAAGATGGTTTCACAGGCGCCGATAATCCGGTCCGTATTAAATCCGTTTGTGGGAATCGATGCTACGGCAACGCCGCACCTGAGCGCATATTCGGCCACGATCCCGGCAAGGTCGTCCCGCAAAAACGGCTCTCCGCCGGAGATGAGGAGCCCTTTCAGTTTCCCGAGTTTCCCGATCATGCGGAAAATTTCGTCCCTGGAGAGCTCGCCTTCTTTGTTGAGCTGCTTCGAGAAGAAACAGTGCGCGCATCTGGCATTACACTTATAGGTCACGAAATGGACCAGGCTGTCCAGACCCGCCGGCTTAAAATATTTCGCTATCTCACCACAGGCAAACTTGGCTTCCTGCATCTCTTCCTCTTCTTAGATGATCAATTCGTACAACTTAATCGCGGCCTTATAGAAAACGGGCGGCATAAAGCTCAGGCACTTAAGCACCGTCATCCTGAAACTCGAACTTATCGGGCGCGCGGCTTCATGCGTCAGATAGTAACGCGCCTGCGCGGGGAGACCCTTATTCAGATATTGGATCCCGACGCGTTCGTAACTTAATGCTATGGCCCGGCCGAGATCCTCCTGCCTCCCGGGAAGCAGGCCCTGGCTTTCATATACCTTCTTCAGTATAGCGGAATGGACCGCGGCGTAATTTTCGAGCCTCGTATAATGGAACCCATCCGATCTTTTACGGTAATAGATGAGCGGCTCATCGACGGCATAAACGTTGCCTCCGGCTCCTACCCGGCAGAAGAAATCCCAGTCCTCGGATATGGCCAGACCCTCGGTGAAAAACCCCGCCCGTTCGACGGCGGAGCGCCGTACCACGTTGGCCGACATCAGCTCGAAGGCATAGCCCTTCAGGTGATATTCGTTCGGCTCGAACCCCTTCGGCAGACCGTTCTTAAATCCAAAGTAGGCGGAGTTGGGCTTCGTAACGGGCTTGCCGTCTATTATATAATACCCGTCCGTGTAGACCCATTCGGCGGCGTCGTGCTTCAAAAAAACATCGACGCATTTCCGGACAAAATCCGGTTTCCAGATATCGTCCGAATCCAGAAAAGCGATAAACTCTCCCAGCGCCTGCCGGATACCAAGGTTGCGCGCGCCGCCGGGGCCCAGTTTCCGCTGCGAACGGATTATCCTGACCGGATGTTTCATTTGGGCGGGAACGATAGGGTCGGGACGCAGGTCGGAATTATCGTCTACGACTATCATCTCGATATTCGGATAACTTTGCGCAAAATAGGAACTGAGAGTCTCCGGAAAATACTTTATGTCGTTATAGAAGGGCGTTATAACGGAGACAAGCGGCATCTTATCCATAAAGCTAAAAACCCTTTCACTTTACTACGATATGGCTCCTGTAAAATATCTTCTTTCTTAAGTATCTCACGGCCGCAAGGTCCAGGGAAAAACTGTACATCTTGTGTCTCAACCTGAACCTGTAATAGGCGCTCACGGGCCTGTAGAGTATCTTCAATAAACTTCTCAGGAATAAATTTTCTATGCTGTCTATCGCGTTCGGCAGGGCGTTGGCAAGGACGCTCATATATGAGATGTTTCCCAGGCGCTCCCGCTCCCTTGCGTTAAACCACGGTATCCTCTTACCGGGGAAATCGTATTCATCGAAATTCCAGTCGCTCCATTCCTCCAGGTCCTGCGGCGGCTTAAGGCCGTGGCCGAGCGCCAGCTCGTACATGGGAGTACCGGGCAGCGCCGTATATATGGCCATTGTTTCGAACTGCGCTTTTGGATTATCTTTCTTCAGGCGGAAGATGAGGTCGATAGTATTGTTTACCTCGTCGAATGTCTCCGTCGGGAAACCTATCATAAGGGCAAAAGCAGGGATGATATCATGCGTCCTGGCTTTGAGGTTCGTGCGGATCGTCTCTTCGACCGTTATCCCCTTATTAACCAGTTTCAATATCCTGTTATTCCCCGATTCCGCGCCGAACTTCAATACATACGCGCCGCTCTTCTTTAATAGGGCGGTCTGCTCGCCCGACGCTTTGTTGAATACATCGACCCTCGTCCCCGAAGTGTACCACCGGATATTCAGATCCTCCCTTACTATCTCCGCGCAGATCTTGTTCGCTCTATCCCTATCTATATAAAATTCGTCATCCCTGATCCAGACCCCGTCCAGGTTGAATTTCCTGACCGGCCCTATGATCCTCTCCAGGCTCTTTGCGACGGACATGGCGCGCCACTTCCGCATGCGCAGGCTGGCGCTGCAGCAGAAACCGCAGTTAAAAGGACAGCCCCTGCTCGTCTGGCCGATGTCGAGGACCCGCGATCTCTTGAGATACATGTCGGGGTGAATATATCTTTCCACGTCTATAAGTTCCCACGGCACAGGCAGCAGATCTTCCATATCGAGTAATGGCGCCGGGGAATTGACGATAACCTTGCCTCCGTCTTTAAATGCTATGCCGTTTATTCCGCTTAATGGCGAGCCGGTCTCCAGCGCCTTTACGAGGCCGGGGAAAGTAACGTCCCCTTCGCCGACGCACACTATATCCACATACTCTTTTGCAAGCGTCTGGGCCGGCAATATCGACGGATGCGGCCCGCCCCACACGATCGGCACCTTTCCGTAACCGGACCTTCTTACGGCCTTTGCGATCTCTACCGCAAAATATATCTGCGTACCGGTCATGCACGAAATACCCACGCAGATAGTCTCCGGCCCGAGAGCCGATGTTATCCTCTCCTGCCAATTCTTATCGACCCTCTGGTCGATAATCTCTATCCTGTACCCCTGCCTGTGTAGAGGCGCGGCTATCGTAAGAAGCGCATGCGGCGGCGCTACCGTCGAGCCGAAGTCCATGCCCGTCTTGGGATAGATCAGGATTATATTTTTCTCTTTAGCCATTGGATTGTGAGCGCCCGATAAGACCGCTTACGTATTCAGCTATCGCAAGAGAGGCGGTCAGTCCGGGCGATTCTATGCCTATTAAATTGATGAACCCCGGTAATCCCAGTTTAGATCCTTCTTCGATCACAAAATCACGAAAATCTCCGCCGCGGGCCTGCAGTTTGGGCCTTATCCCGGCGGTATCAGGATAGATATCTTCCTCTTCGAGAAAAGGCATATATCTTACGGCGGATTCGAAAAAATCTCCGCGCCGCGACTCGTCTACCGAATAATCCTTTTCGCGGATCTTCAGATATTCATGATCGGGCCCCAAGCGAAGCCCTCCCCCGAGATCCGGCGTTGCATGTATTCCCAGGCCGACAGCTTTAGGCTCGGGAACCGGATATACCAGCCTCTTTATGCGCGCGGCCTTCTTTTGATTAACACGGAAATACTGCCCCTTGCAATAATGAAGCTCATATCCACGCTCCTTTATATCTATCCCTGCCATTGCGGCCACGGTATCCGAATCCAGGCCGGCGCAGTTTATCACAAGTCCGGCGGAGATTTTACCGGTTCCATCCGCGTCTTCTACGGTTACATCATAGCCGCGGCCATCGATAGCTATGACCTCGGAATCGAGCGCTATCATGGCGCCGTTATCTTTTGCCCTGTCGTTTAACCTCTGCATAAGGGCATGCGAATCGACTATCCCGGTCTCCGGAGAATAGAGAGCCGCTGTCCCGGAGATCTCCGGCTCCATCTTCCCGGCTTCTTTCCCGTCGAGAATCCGTAATCCCGGCACTCCATTCTTAACAGCATTCGAGAAGAGCTCTTCCAGGGCCGCAACATCTTCTTTGTCTGTGGCAACTACGAGTTTGCCGGTCTTCTTATGCGGTATCTTATTCTCTATGCAAAACTTATATAAGAGCTCCCTGCCCCGGACACACATCCTCGCCTTGAGACTGCCGGGAGGATAGTATATACCGCCGTGTATTACCTCACTATTACGCGAACTCGTCTCCCGTCCAAACCCCTTGTTCCTCTCTACAACTACTACATTCTTCGAAGATTTGCTAAGCTCTTCGGCAACGGCCAATCCTACAACACCGGCTCCTATAATTAAAACATCGGCTTTATACACAATAGACTGGCACTTTTTTTAGCAATTGAGGCTGGTTTGATATGATTTTGACATATTTTATCATCGTTTAAAACGTTTTAAACGATGATACTATCGTATTAACCTATTGTCAAGAAAATTACTTGCGCAGCCACTCACCCGCCGGGCTGGACCATGGCGAATCCGGATAGTCCTTAATGGCCTTTTCGAATTCTTTCCTGGCGGCGTCGATTCGTCCCATCCTATAAAGGGCCATTCCTTTAAAGAAAAGGCATTTGGCCGCGACTTCTTTTTCGGCAGTCTTTTCTATAACTATATCATAAAGTTTTATAGCCTCGCCAAACCTTTCATAAATATGGTAATTCCGCGCCTTGTAATAGAGAAAACCGAGCTCTTTGGGGTACCGTCTCCTATACCACCTGTCGAGCGTCATATCCTGGTATAGACGTATGGCCCATTCCGGCAGGCGCGAGTAGAAATATTTATAAAATAATTGCCGTTTTTGGCTAGCCATGGAAATCGGCGTATTATACAGGAATATGCCCGCCTTATTACAATATATATCATAGCGAATACCGGGATTTCCTGTAAAGTACTTACGCTGTGATTCGAGGATATTTCTGGCACATACATCTCCGAATGTCGCATCCCCGCCGTTTTCGTTTTTGAATATGACGCCCTGCATAACATCTACGATTACACCCTGCTTAATCATATCGTCGTATCCCAGCGCTTCTTTCGTGTTGGGAGTAATAACGGCTATGGAATGAGGGGACGCTCCTGTGCCGTCCCTGGACCTATTCAGGAAGACAAGATATCCCCGCACGTCCAGGGGCCCGATAAGCCTCAAAAACAGATGCGAGACCTGGTCGCACCAGCCGACGCCTCTTATCAGATTACTTATAGGCGGCAGATCCTTAACGGGGAATGGACCGGTAAAGACGTTCTGATTTATATAATCGACGAGCATCTGCGACTTCTTGATTATATCCGGCTCACCCTTAGTCACCTTCTTCGCTATATAGTAGTATGAGACGCCGGGATAGTGCTGGTATAAAAGGTTGGCGAAGAAAAAACTGTTGTAGATATAGCAGGCCGCGCCTATAAAAACTACGGCGAAGAAAAGTATGATATATTTCGGCACAAAACACTTCGAGATTATCTTATCGGTAAAGCCGCGGGTTTTTTTTATCGGATTATGGCTCATTTGACGCCCTGCGGCCTGCACAGCCTCAAAGCCGCCGCGGCAAACCCGAACAAGAGCCACAGGAAGCGGAAATTCATGATATCCATATCGATAGCCTGGACAAAATAACCTATGATTGCCGCATAGCCGGCAACCAGCGTATAAAAGATAAAGTCATCCTTGCGATCCCTGATCCGGTCCTTTATGGAAAAGATTATCGATCCCCACAGAAAGAGGAGAACTCCGAAGCCGATCATGCCGCCCTCCGCAAGGCTCCCGAAGAATGTCGAATGCGGATCGTAGAGGAAATAGCCCTTAGGCGCCCGTCCTTCATCTTCGTAAATCTTCATCTTATCGATGAAAGCGCCGCCGCCGACGCCAAAAAGAGGACGTTCGGCAAAGATCTTTAACGCATACTTCTTCAGTAGGAAATAATAGGTATAATTATAATAGACCGTTATATCCGCACGCTCTATCCCGATATCGTTCCTGTAATAGAACGGCTCCTCCATCTCCTCCGGCAATTCGAACAGCTTTGTGGTCCTGGCCGATATATCGATAAACTGTATATAGGAGAATATCGTCATCACTATCCACACTGCCAGGATCAAGACGGCCCCTCCTGCTTTAAGCGCCTTCACCAGAGGACCCTTCCCCGACGCAAAATACCCGGAAGATCTGCATATCACAATATAGACCGCGCACAATATGCCCACAAGGCTCCTGGAATATGTGAAGAATACGTTTATAAGGAATAGCGCGAGCGCGGCATAAAGGAAGACTTTTATTCCCTTCTTCTTTTCGGAGAATGCCAGGCCCAGCGTAAATGGGATCGAGATAAGCAGGTAGCTGGAGAAGAACTTTTCGTTCTGGAAGAAAGTGGAATGGACCCTGTAGAGGTTATTTATATAAGGATGCTTGGCAAATAACGTCACGAATGGATTATTTATATTAAAACCGTACGCAAGGATGATACCGTAAAGCCCTACAAGACCGACCGCAACGCTGATCGCTACCCAGCACCAGACCGCATAATAAAGCATTTTTTTTGTATCTACGATATTTATCCATAAAAGAAAGAGTAGGACGAGATAGAAGGTACCCGCGAACTCGAGCGCTGTGGTCCTAGCGCTCACCGAAACGAATATGCTCAAGCCTGCCGCCAGTAAATATACGCTAATAGGTTTTATGAAAGGCGAAAGATATATCTCTTTTCCGGCCGATATGAACTTTATTGCCACCGGTACAAAGACGGCCAGGAAGATGAGATCGGCGATCTGAACCTTATGCGTAAAGAGCCCGTTAGTAAACATAACCGTCACGGAAGCGAGTATCAGGAAGATTGCCGTCTTCACGAGATTCATAGGGACTTTAAGCCTCCCTTCCGGTGAAAAAAGAAAACCGTAAAAAAGCAATGAACGAGACGATAAGTTTTTTCAACGCGCCGAGATTCTTTATCTTCCGCGCATAGTGCAGGATTACCGACGGTTTAAAATAGTGCGCGGCATAACATTTTTTGAAGCTCTCTTTCATCCGGTCTTCGGTGAGAGCGCCCGGCACAAAAGCCCTGGGCTCATACAGGTTCATGTTCCGCCACTCTTTATTGAACTTGCCGTATCTATCCGCGGCCGCATATGCCGCCGAGCCCGGGAACGGCACAAAGTAGCACATGTGGAAATCTGTAAGCGGCAGTTCGCGGATCAGCCCCATCGTCTTCCTGATCGTCTCTTCCGTCTCCAGGAAGTTGCCGAGCATGAAAAATCCTTTCACCGAGAGCCCGGCGCGCCTGGTCCTGGCAACGCACTCTTTAACATCCGCAAGCTTTATACCCTTCTCTATAATATCCAGTATCTCCTGCGAGCCGCTCTCTATGCCGTAGCAGATCTGCCAGCACCCGGCCCTCTTCATCAGTTTGAGCAGCTCGTTATCGATAGACTTGGATATCCTGCCCGTACAGGTCCACGTAAGATCGAACTTTGCTGTGATGAGCCCGTTGCAGATCTCGACCAACCTTTTGCGTGAGGCCATAAAATAGTCGTCCTCGAAATATATCTCTTTTACGCCATGATCCTCGACGAGGACCCTTATCATTTTAAGGACATGGGCAGGGCTGTGCGCGCGGAAGACGCGGCCGAATGTGCGATTGTCGCAGAATATGCACTTTCCGGGACAGCCGCGCGAAGTGACAAGGCCGACGGCCGGCATCCTGTTGATCGAATCTCCCGGCGGGTTGTAAAACTTACCGAGGGGCGGCAATAGTTCCCATGCCGGGAGCGGCAGGGTATCGATATCTCTGATCAGGTCTCTTTTCCCGGTAACGGTAATCCGCTTATCCGGCCCGCGAAAGGCAATGCCCCGGACCTGATCCAAGGGCTCTTTCCTATCTAGAGAGCGCAATACTTCGATGAGCGTCTCCTCCCCTTCGCCCACGACCCCTATGTCGATCTCGGGGAATCGCTCAAGAGTATCTTCGACAAGCGCCGTAACGTGCGGGCCTCCGGCTATTATCTTCGCCGAAGGAGTATTGGCTTTTATCCCGGCGGCTATACGCCCCGCATTCTCCATAGTTATCGTGGTGGCGGTGATCCCGACATAGTCAGGTGAAAAATCGGCGACCTTCTTTAATATCGCCGCCATATCCATCTTAAGCACCGGGCAATCGAGTATCGCCGTATCGTATCCGCCGCGGCGGGTAACGGCCGCGAGCGCGGCCAATGTCTGAGGCGGCAATTCATTACCGCCCCCGGCAAGGTCACCGTAAAGTTCTTCGAGGGAGCAGCTGGGGTTTATAAATAGCACCTTCATATTTTTTTGCACCTGGCGGCTATATTCACCATTACCGGGGAATAGAAACGTGAGCCCGAATCAAGTATGTTCAGTATAGGGTTCAGGAAAGGCACGACAAAAGGAAAGAGGTGGAAGCCGAATATCCGCTCCACCGAAAACCCGAGTTCTTGAAGCCACCGCTGGAGCTCGTAATAGCCCACCCAATTCTCGTACCCGTCATATTTTCTTATTCTCAATATCCTGGCAACGGATACTGTAAAATGCCAGAACCTGTTCGGCACTGTCAATATAAGTATCCCGCCAGGCTTAAGCACCCTGCGCGCTTCACCGAGGACCGCTTTAGGATCGGGGGCATGTTCTATGACTTCGGTGGCTATGACATAGTCAAAAGTTGCGTTCTTTATGCCTATGAAAGCGCCATCGGAAACTATCCGTTTTGTGTCGCATTTTTCCGCGGCCTTTTTGAGGAGGTTAAAACCGATATCGAGAGAGTAAACGTCCGCGCCGGCGTCAACCGCACATTTCGAAAAGTGGCCGGTACCGCATCCCAGGTCGAGCAATCTCTTACCTTTAAGCTCACCGCCGCCGGAGAGAATCCCGAAGACTATCGATAATCTCTTATTAAGGTCATACCGGTTCATATAGCCGTCGAAATCCCCGGCAAAGGTATCGTAAAAATATCTTTTTTTATCCGTCTTTATCATCCTCTCTTTATTATAGGCTTGAGACGAAGCGCGACGAACAGCCTTACCAGGTCGCTTGCCGTCGAAGGTATCCTTTTAAGTAAGTTCAGCCTTGTCAGGCGCACTTCTTCGATCTTGACGGGCAGCTCAAAGATAGAGACGCCGGCCCTGTCGGCGCGAAGCAGGAGTTCCGTATCGAATATCTCGCGGTCGGTGAGACATTCCGCCGCAACCGGATATACCGCCGACTTCCTGAAACCTTTTATGCCGTGAGTATCCGTACCCTTGAAGCCGTACAATAACCTCAACAGCAGGTTGAACCATCTTGTAATAAGCCTGCGCACGAGTTTTCTCTTGTCCACCGCGCCCGCTATCACTTTGGAACCAACGATACAATCATACTTATCCAGAAGCGTTAATGTCTTCTTAAGGAAATCTATGTCCCAGAAATCGATATTGAAGATGATAACCTTTTCGTGCCGGGCAGTGTTTATCCCCGCCTTGAGCGCCCGGCCGTAGCTGGGATCCCGCAATCGCTCGACGCGGACGACGGGAAACTCTTCGACCAGCGCCTGCGCTATCCGGCAGGTGCCGTCGCTGCTCCCGTTCTCGCAAAGTATTATCTCATAGTCGGAATCGAAATCCGTGATCCTGCCTATGTCGCGGACGAGCGACTCGACCGAGCCTTTAAGAATCCGCTCCTCGTTATATACGGGTATTATGACGGAGAACGTCTGCTTTGCCTTAAGATTGTCCGGACTCATCGGTAACGATCTCTTCCTTTTCTATGCCGAACGATTTCTTCATCTCGAAAATAAAACGCTTCAGGGGCATCTGTTTCTCGGACCTCATCGTTTTGGCTTCATCCGCCCACGGTTTCAGGTTATAGTAAAATTCTTTATATGGGACGCCGCCGTAAAGACGGCCTGCGATATCGTCCTTATCGATTATCGATCTATCCGACGCCAGGTCCTCGACGCCGGCAATCTCGCCGGAATTTGTCCTGAAATATTTTTTGTTATAGGAATCGAATACCCGCCACCGCCCCTTTATCTTTACGAACGAAAGGGGGTAGTAGGCCCGCCTGTCCGGCGTATAGACCCGCATAAAAAAAGCGGGCAGCCCCGCATAGGCGCACAGGTTGGTAAATACATCCTGGGACTGGTCTACCGCTCCGTATCCGCGTATGATGATATTGAGGATATGATCGTCGACAATCGGCATGCCGGGCGGGGTGGGTTTTATATTCTCGTGCGTCCAGTCGAATATGGCCAGGGCCTTCTCTTCGTCGGTATTACAGCTCTTTATTATCTCCCGTGTTATTCTATGATACTCGTAATCCCGCGCCAGGAACTCCATCGCCTTGATATAGAGAGGCATTTTGATTTCGCGCACACGGCCATTTATGCCCTGGCGGATAGAGACCTGCATATTCATAACCAGCCCTATCGCAAGGACTATGGCCAGGCAGACCGGAATGGATAGAAGCAGTCTCTTCTTTAGCCGCATGTCGGATATTATTTAAAATTCTTTATAAGTTCTGCAACGCGGGCGATCTCGTCTGTCTTAAGCTCCGGATAGACCGGTAAAGCCAGGACGGATTCCGAGGCAATTTCGGAATTGGGCATGTCGCCCTTCTTATAGCCTAAAAACTTGTAGCACTCCTGGAGATGGAGCGGTATGGGATAATAGACTCTTGCTTCTACTCCACTCTTCACCAGATGCCCGACCAGGGCGTCCCTTTTTGACTTATCGACCCTTATCATGTACTGGTGATATACGTGTGTATTGTAAGAAGGCACGTAAGGCGTTACGGCGAGCGTACTTTTCAAAATGGCATTATAGCGCGCGGCATTCTCCTGCCTCTTCTTAGCCCAGGAATCGAGATGTTTCAGCTTTACCCTGAGCACGGCGGCCTGGAGATTGTCTAGGCGTGAATTCATGCCTATCTCGGAATGGATATATCTGGCAGAACTACCATGAACACGCAAAACCTTAACCCTCTCGGCCAGTTTTTCATCGTTAGTCACTACCATCCCCGCGTCGCCGAACGCCCCCAGATTCTTACTCGGGAAGAAGCTTAAGGCTCCGGTATCGCCCATCGATCCCGACCGCCTGCCTTTGTAGGCGGCCCCTATCGACTGCGCATTGTCTTCGATGACTTTGAGGCCGCGTTTCCCTGCAATTTCCATTATAGGATCCATATCGGCACATTGGCCATATAGATGGACGGGCATGATAGCCTTGGTAAGTTTCGTGATCTTCTTCTCGATAAGCGCGGGATCTATATTATAAGTCTTTGGTTCTATGTCGACAAATACGGGCCTTGCCCCGACTATAGAGATGGATTCGGCTGTGGCAAAAAAAGTGAACGGTGTGGTTATGACCTCATCGCCGGGGCCTACGTTCAACGCCCTTAAGGCAAGTATCAACGCATCGGTGCCCGACGCCACCCCGACGCCGTATTTTGCGCCGCAATAACAGGCAACTTCCTTCTCGAGCCCCTTCACATCCGCGCCCAGTATGAAATCCTGCTCCTCTATCGTCTTTTTGACCGCAGCCTCTATCTCATTTCTTATCGATTGGTACTGGGCCTTCAAATCTAATAACGGTATTTTCATCCATTCTCCTTACTGGATTCGAAATAACTTATGGTCCTTGCCAGGCCTTCCTCGAGTTTCACGGCCGGATGCCATCGGAGGATCGTTTTTGCCTTTTTTATGTCCGGCCGCCTGACCTTTGGATCATCGACGGGCAGCGGTTTGTATACAATTTTACTCTTCGATCCCATAAGTTTAATTATTGTCCTGGCAAGCTTAAGAAGAGTCATCTCGTTCGGATTTCCTATATTGACCGGATTATGTTCACGCGACATCAAGAGTTTATATATGCCGCCTGCCAGATCGGAGACATAGCAGAAACTTCTCGTCTGGGAGCCGTCCCCGTAAACCGTTATCGGTCTATTCGCAAGCGCCTGGCTTATGAAATTAGGTATTGCCCGGCCGTCCTTTTCCCGCATCCGTTCGCCGTAAGTATTGAATATGCGGACTATCCTGGTATCGAGTTTATGGAAGCGATGATAGGCCATCGTAATCGCCTCGGAAAAACGTTTTGCCTCGTCGTATACGCTTCGGGGGCCCACGGGATTGACATTGCCCCAATAGTCTTCGGTCTGGGGATTGATAAGGGGATCGCCGTAAACTTCGCTCGTTGACGCGAGAAGAAATACCGCTTTCTTTGCTTTCGCAAGGCCGAGGACGTTATGCGTCCCAAGAGAACCGACCTTCAATGTCGGTATAGGGTGCTTTAGATAATCGACCGGGCTGGCGGGCGAAGCAAAATGCAAAATATAGTCGATCCGTCCCTTAAGATCGATATATTCCGAAACATTGTGCCTGATAAATTTGAAATCTTTATTCCCAAGAAGATGTTTTATATTTTTGATCTTACCGGTGATGAGGTTGTCCATGCAGATAACGCGATACTCCTTCGACATGAAGAGGTCGCAAAGATGTGAGCCGATAAATCCGGCCCCGCCCGTAATGAGAATGGTCTTCTTCGAAAGGGCGGGGTTCATCTATTTTTAAACCATTCTACCGTCAACTTCAGGCCTTCCTCAAAACCGATTATCTTCCGGACCCCAAGAAGCGTCTTCATCTTCTTTATGTCCGCGGATGTCTTCCGGATATCGCCTTTTCTTTTCGGTGCATACTTTGCCTTTATATCCGTTCCTAATATCTTATTGAGCATCCTTACGATATCGTTTACAGATGCCGTAGAACCGCACGCTACATTAAAAACCTCCCCGGACACCTTTTTGGCAACACACGCCCTTAAATTCGCCGCGACCACATTCGCCACATAGGTAAAGTCACGCGACTGCCTGCCGTCCCAATCCACTATCGGGGAATCGCCTTTTGCCATAGTAAATAAGAAGGCCGGGATTACCGCAGAATATTTTGACTCGGGATTTTGCCTGGGGCCAAAGACATTGAAATACCGTAAAGATACCGTCTCCAATCCGAAAGTCTTGGCGAACGTGACGCAGTAATTTTCCGCCGCAAGTTTTGATACGCCATAAGGCGAGATTGGAGAGACCATGTCCGTCTCCCTTTGAGGAAAATGTTTAGCGTCCCCGTAAACAGAACTGGACGACGCATAGACGACTCTCTTGACCCCCGCGTTCTTCGCCTCCATCAGGAGATTGAGGGTGCCGAAGACGTTTATCTCATTGGTCGTAAACGGATCGTCGACCGACTTGGGCACTGAACGAAGGGCGGCCTGATGTATGACGTAATCTATGCCCTCCATCGATCTCTTTAACGCCGCTTTATCCCTGATGTCGCCTTCGATAACTTTAACGCGGCCCGAAAACGGCGCGAGATTCTCCTTTTTGCCGGTTATGAAACTGTCGAGGACGCGGACCGTCTCTTTCCGCCTGACAAGCTCCTCGACGATATTCGAACCTATAAAACCCGCACCGCCTGTAACCAGATAATTAGCCACTATAACCTCACTATGTTTGTCCTGTTCTTTATACCCTTCAGGACGTTTCTCGTGTCTACCACCAGTTTCGAGTTCGCAGCGATGAACTTATAATCGACGTTGGAGTGGTCCGTCACGATAATAACGCAATCGGAATCCTTGAACGAATTTTTATCGAACGAGACGCTCTTCAGGTTTATGCCGCCGATCTTCAGGTATGGCAGATAAGGATCGTAATAAGAGACGAGCGCCCCCTTCTTTATCAGCAGATCTATTATCTCGAGAGCCGGAGATTCACGCAGGTCCTTAACGTCCTTCTTATAAGCCACTCCCGCCACCAGGACGGTCGAGCATTTTAAGGATTTACACCGGTCGTTAAGTCCCTCCGCCGCCTTGGCAACTACATGGTGGGGCATTTCCGAATTGACCTGCGAAGCGAGATCGATGAAACGGGCCTCGAAACCGTGCATCCTGGCCTTCCACGAAAGATAGATGGGATCGACGGGGATACAATGCCCTCCTACTCCGGGCCCGGGATAGAACGGCATGAAGCCGTACGGTTTTGTCTTTGCTGCGTCTATGACCTCCCAGACATTGATGCCGAGCTTGTCGCTCATCAGCATTATCTCATTGACGAGCCCTATATTTACGATCCTGAAGGTATTTTCGAGGAGCTTTACCATTTCTGCCACTTTGCTCGACGATACGGGCACGACGGTATCTATGGCCTGCTCATACAGGAGCCGCGCTAATTCCGTAGAATTTTTGGAGATGCCGCCTATGATCTTGGGCGTATTCTTCGTATCATACTTTATATTACCCGGATCTACCCTCTCAGGCGAGAAAGCCAGGTAAAAATCCTTCCCCTCTTTCAAGCCTTCCGACTCCAGTATCGGGAGCATGACCTCCTCGGTCGTGCCGGGATAGGTGGTCGATTCCAGGACTATTATCTGGCCTCGTTTCATATACTTCTTTATATTCTGGACCGCTGCAACAATATACGAAACGTCGGGCTCTTTGGTCTTATACAGCGGCGTCGGGACGCATATGATAACCGCGTCGAGCCCTTTTATGAAACTGAAGTCCGTCGTAACGCTGAGGGTTCCGCCCTTCATCGCCGAGCTTATCTCCGACGATGTAACATCAAGGATATACGACTGCGCTTTGTTAAGCCGCGCTATCCTGTCTTTATCGATATCTATGCCCTTGACCCTGAAACCGTTCTTTGCAAACGTCAGCGCAAGCGGCAGTCCCACGTAACCCAATCCTATAATGCCTACCTTAGCTTCCCGTTTTAAAATCTTTTCTTTTAATTTACTCAGCATAACCCTTCCCTTTCCTTTTTCTGCTTAGCCATCCGACGCTCAAACCATAATTTAGCTATTGATAAGCGCGGCAGGCCTTTCCTTTAGATATTCTTTCAACGCGTCCTTCCATGGACGCATCTTATGTCCGGTAAAGATATTAAACTTTGAATTATCCAGGACAGACATAGCCGGACGTTTTGCCGGCCTGCCAAGCTCCTCCGATGAAATCGGCGAAATTTTGGTATCGAGACCCGATAACTTAAGGATCTCTTTCGCATATTCGTACCATGATACGCCGCCGGAGTTAGAGACGTGGTATAGTCCATAGTTGATAGTTGATGGTTGATGGTCCATAGTTATTTTATCCAGAAGCGTATGTATCGCTTTCGCGAAATCTTTCGTATAAGTCGGTGAACCGGCCTGGTCATCGACAACCTTCAGTTCTCTGGCCGCCTTAGCCTTATCAATGATCGTATCTACAAAATTTTTCCCGTTCTTTCCATATAGCCAGCTCGTCCGAAGAGTAAAATAGTTCGTCATGATCTTCTTTACCGACTCTTCGCCTGACAGCTTTGACCTGGCGTAAATATTAAGCGGACCGGGTTTATCCGTTTCTATATACGGGCTCTTCTTTCTGCCGTCGAATACGAAATCCGTGCTTATATATATAAGGGTCGCTCCCGCCTCTTCTGAGGCAAGCGCTACATTCTGCGTCCCTGCGGAGTTAACGGCATATGCCTTCCCGCCATCAAGCTCGCAACCGTCGACATCAGCCCAGGCCGCTGTGTGAATCACAAACCGCGGCCTTAATTTTCCGAACGCGTCCGCGACGTCCGCTCCGTCGGTTATATCGCATATAATTTTTTTACCGGCAACCGGCAGCTGACAGTTAACAGCTAAATCAGCTCCATAAACCGCATAGTCAGCGCTCAGTTCACTGCACAAATCCGTCCCGAGCATCCCGTTCGATCCGGTTATCAGTACCTTCCCCGCCATCGCTTTCATCTCTGGCGGGATCCCGCCCCGCGCGCGGCGTTCCAGGCAGGAACGTTTTTCCCGCATTTGACCAACCGCCTCCACCACCGCTCATTCGCAATATACCAGTTGACGGTCGCTTTTAAGCTAGATTCGAAATCGCGGCCGGGCCGCCATCCCAGCGCGCTTATCTTGGCTATATCGAGCGAATAACGTTTATCGTGGCCGGGCCTGTCATTGACAAACTTTATGAGACTGCGGCTCTTACCGAGCATATCCAGTATCGCGTGAGTCAGCCTCAGGTTGGTTATCTCGGTGCCGCCGCCTATATTGTATATCTCTCCGGGCCTCCCTTTATGCAGGACCATGTCGATCGCCTCGCAATTGTCGAGGACAAAGAGCCAGTCTCTCACATTCATGCCGTCGGCGTATAGGGGCAGCCTCTTATTCTCAATCGCATTCGTTATGAAGAGCGGTATAACTTTCTCCGGGTACTGGTACGGGCCGAAGTTATTGGAACTGCGCGTTATGATGACGGGGAGCTTAAAAGTGATGAAATAGGACCTGGCTAAAAGGTCTCCCCCGGCTTTTGCCGCAGAATATGGGCTATTAGGAAGGAGCGGATCGGTCTCTTTAAAAGAGCCCCGCTCTATACTCCCGTAAACCTCGTCGGTAGATATCTGTATAAAACGCTCGATGCCGCTTGCCCTGGCCGCCTCAAGAAGCGTATGCGTGCCAAAAACATTCGTACGGACAAAGCTGTGAGGGTCCGTTATAGACCTGTCGACATGCGTCTCTGCGGCAAAATTTATTATTATATCGCAGCCCTTGACGAGCCTCCTCACCAATTTATCGTCGGCAATATCGCCCTTCACAAATTTGTAGCGTTTATTTTTCGCCGCATCCTTAAGGTTCTCCAAATTGCCGCAGTAAGTCAGTTTATCCAGGTTGGTAATACGGCAGCCGTCATATTTGGTCAGCAGGTGCCTGATGAAATTGGAGCCGATGAACCCGGCCCCGCCGGTGATTAGCAGTCTTTTTTTAGCCATATATTAATGACAAATGACAAAATCCAAATGACAAATCAATCTTTAAATGACCAACATTAAAATATTTGGTTTT
The DNA here is from genome assembly GCA_041650935.1 of Candidatus Omnitrophota bacterium. Lineage (GTDB taxonomy): Bacteria > Omnitrophota > Gorgyraeia > 2-01-FULL-45-10 > 2-01-FULL-45-10 > FEN-1322. The sequence continues at coordinate 14,990 of JBAZKH010000001.1, read as the reverse complement.
AAATGATTGATTTGGATTTTGAAATTTGTCATTCCCTCACTTCCCTTTCCGCTACCAGGTTGTTTGCCCTCAAAAGCGATTCGAACGTCCCCGCGTCTGTCCACCAGCCGTCGAGAATACTGTATGTCAGCTCGCCCTTCTTTATATAGGCATTATTGACATCCGTTATCTCGAGCTCTCCCCTGCCGGACGGCTTCAGTGTCTTGATAATATCGAATACCTGCTCGTCGTACATGTATATCCCCGTTACGGCATATTTGGATTTTGGATTCTTAGGCTTTTCCTGTATGCTCACTATCTTATCTCCTTTGAGCTCCGGCACGCCGAACCTCTCCGGGTCATCGACCGCTTTCAGCAATATCTTGGCGCCGCTTTTCTGTTTGACAAAATCGTTTACGCAATCCCTTATGTCCGTCTCGATTACATTATCACCGAGAATAACGACTATACGGCTCTCGTCCGCGAAGTGCTCGGCAAGCCGCAGCGCCTCCGCTATGCCGCCCTCGCCTTCCTGATAAGTATAGTTTATGTGTTTGAGCCCGAACTCCTTGCCGTTGCCGAGAAGCCTTAAGAATTCGCCTGCATGCATACCGCCGGTAACTACAAGGATATCCTTAATGCCGGCGTCGACAAGCGTCTGGATGGGATAATATATCATCGGCTTGGAAAAGATGGGCAGCAGATGCTTATTCGTTACCTTGGTCAAGGGATATAAACGTTTACCCAGGCCGCCGGCCAATATAACGCCCTTCAGGCCTTTCATCTTCTAGGTCCTCCAGTCGTAAAGTATCTCATTTTCGTAAGCATCCAGCCTGTATTCGTCGGGATTCTTGTAATCGTACGGTCGTGTCACCGTATTTATGACAAATGCTTCCGTATCGCTGATGCACTTGAAACCATGGTAAACATTTTTAGGTATATGGACAAGCATCGGGTTTTCGAGGCTTATTTCGAAATCATTTACTTCCTTATATGTCGGGGAGCTGGGCCGCGCGTCGTAGAGGGCAAGTCTCATCTTTCCATGTATACAGGTAAAGTTGTCGTCCTGCTTCTTGTGATAATGCCACGCCTTGACTATACCGGGATAGGCGGTCGTCATATAGACCTGCCCGAACTTCGCGAAAATATCGTCATCTTTACGGAGTATCTCCATAAGCCTGCCGCGCTCATCGGGAATAATCTTCAGTCTCTTGACCTTAACGCCATCTATCATTTAATCCTCCAACCACATTATTCGTCGTTCGTATTTCGTGTCGTGCCGGAATACGAGATGCCCTTCCACAAACACCGAAATCACTTCCTCCCGATCCCTACATAATTAAACCCGAGCCTCTTCATTTCGGCCGGGTCGTAAATATTCCTGCCGTCGACGATTATAGGCTGGCGCATGAGCCGCTTTATCTTTTTGAAGTCAAGCTCCTTGAATTCGTTCCATTCCGTCGCGAGCAGGAGGCAGTCGCTATTCTTTGCCACGGCATACGGGTCCTTGCAAAAGACCACTTCTTTAGGCAGCACCTGCCGCGACCTTGCCATCGCCTGCGGATCGTAGACCTTTACGGCGGCGCCCTCCTTATGCAGCATATCTATTATCTCAAGGGCCGGCGCCTCCCTGATATCGTCGGTATCCGGTTTAAAGGACAACCCCAGGATACCTATGGTCTTCTTCGGCAGGTTCCAGAGCAGTGTCTCCATCTTCTTTATGAGGAGGGCCTTCTGGCACCTGTTCACCGCCTGGACCTCTTTCAAGATGCCGAAATCGTACCCTACCTTGTCCGCAATGCGTATAAAAGCCGACAGGTCCTTGGGGAAACACGATCCGCCGAAACCTATACCGGCATTCAGGAAATCCTTGCCAATCCTCCTGTCAAGGCCTATGCCCTTTGCCACCTCCACTATATCCGCGCCGACTTTATCGCATATATCCGATATCGCGTTTATGAAAGATATCTTCGTGGCCAGGAACGAGTTCGAGGCGTGTTTTATTATCTCTGCGGATTTAATATCGGTCACAACTATGGGGGCCTTGAGCGGCTTATATAATTCCACGAGAATCTCTTTAGCCTTCCGCGACTTCACGCCGATTACGATCCTATCCGGATTCATAAAATCCTTGATAGCAGAGCCTTCCCTCAAAAATTCCGGGTTGGAAGCGACGTCGAACTTTATATTCCTCTTATTGAATACTTTTATGGTATGTTCCACCCATTCGCCGGTATTTACTGGAACTGTAGATTTTTCAATAATGAGGCGGTAAGACGGCATCGATGCGGCTATCTCCCGGCAAACATTCTCTACGAATGTCAGGTCGGCATCGCCGTTATCCCTGGAAGGGGTGCCAACCGCAATAAATATAACTTCACACTTTTTTACGCCTTCTTTGATGTTAGTGCTAAAGAATAGCCTACCTTCCTTTCTATTATGCCTAACCAACTCCTCCAAACCCGGCTCATATATAGGAATTACGCCGGCCTTTAACTGTTTGACCTTCTTTTCGTCATTATCTATACAGAAAACAGTGTTCCCGAGGTCCGCAAAGCATGTTCCGGTTACCAAACCTACGTATCCTGCACCTATAAAGCATATATTCATGGTCTACCCCTTAAAATAAGGCTAGGATTATAGCATAATATTATAATATGAGGCAAGTGGAAAATTTATGCTGAGTGAACCTGAAATATTAATGCGTACCCGCTTCTCCAAAACGCGGGCGCGAATAGGTCTGTTTGAGGCCAATAGGGGTTTGAGGGAATGCTTTTAGCCTGAATACCAACCATAGGCCCACCGTGCTGGTAGTGTCGAACCGTGCCGTAAGCTCGGCAACCCAGCAGTGCAGGTCTCTTGTAAGGGTATACTCGTGCTCCTCAAGGATGGCCTTATAGGTATTATATCGCTCGTAAGCGCGTATCTTCCACTTTTCGTTTATCTTCCATGTGCCGTCAAATGTAACGAGGCTGCTTTGGCCGTTGGTCGTATATTCGTATCTATTACTTATGGCGGCGGTCCATATATCCTTCCAGGTTGCGACCAAATCGACGCTCTCGCTCTGTATCCAGTAATGCTTTGTATCTATCGACATCGTCGACTGCAGGTAGGCCCAGTTGTACGGCATGAGTTCCAGCAGGAAATCCACGCTCTTGAATTTATCGTACTTAGATTCGAATAGCTCGCCCCTCTTCAATGTAAAAGCATAGTCGGTGGTGACCCTTAATGTCGCGAGGTCGATCGAGTTCATATTGCCCTCATCGTCCATGCGCTTGGTCTGGAGCCTGTTTTCAAGCCCAAACAGGAAACCGTTTGCCTTATCGATCGCATCGACACTGTCAAACTGATGAATTTTGTCTGCCGCGATCGAAGGCTTGTGGGTATAGTAGTAATCGATCGTGGGAGTGATGATGTGGCGCAGTTTATTTATATCCAGCCCCAGGACGTTTGTCTGAACCTCATATATCTTATAAAACTTGATGGAATTCGTAACTCCGGCGCTGAAGATATTCCTTATCTGGTTAGTCCGGCCGCCGGCAAGCCTCGAATAGTACGTATCTTCGATGCCGGCATAGGGAGTAATATTAAGGGACCGGAAAAAATTCAGCGCGTAGGAGAGGCGGTTGTAGAAATCGATCCTGCCCGAATTGAAATCTTTCAGCCCGTTGGCCGTATTGGAATTATCGAACGTGTGGTTCAGGTAAGCGGCGCTGGCGTTCATCCTGTAATATACGGGGAGTTCCTTTATTATATTATTATCCGGTATGGTTATGCTGTATTCCGGCAGGCGCTCGACTACGGTCAGGAATTTATCGAAGCGTTTCCTCATTAAAAATTCCGTCGAGAAACTGTCTTTTTGCGTTATGAACGTTAAGTAATTATCCGGCGTAGCGCCCAGCTCCTCGTATTCGTTATACAGGTAATCTTTTATTACATCCCTGTCGGACATCGTATTGAATTCAAAGAGCGCTTTAGTATCGGTCTCCTCGGGCAGATCCCACTCATGCCTTATCTGCCATCTAAACCTATCCCTGACCGCCCCGCTCCGCTCATAAACAAACTCGTTTTCGCGGGTAAAGTAGTATTTAATGGCGCCTTTACCCACATCCTTGGTTTCGTAATAATGATTAATACCTGCCGCAAGACCTTTCTTGGCCCTGTAGTCCAGAAGGATGTCGCCCTTATTTTTGTCGTCTATATAGTAGCGGTATGAGGTAAGGGCATAGTAACCCCAATCCTTTTTCTGGCCGGGGATAATAGTAATATGGGACTTATGTTCCTTGAGCGGCTGGACGTAATACGGGAAATAGAGGACCGGGACATTCTTTATGTACATAAATATATGCTTCGCCACCACCTTGTCGCCGAGGTAGACCATGACCTGTTTCGCCTGTATCCGGTAATGGGGCGTTTCCAGGTCGCATGTGGTAACATATCCTTCGCGCAGTTTGAACTGGTCCTTATGCTCTATCTTATTAACTTCTTCGGCCTTCCCGTAGAACGGCTTTGCGTTGACGTAACCTTTGAGGACCGAGCCTTTTTTCGTGTCGAAATTATAGTTCATCCGCTCACCGGTAAAGTAGGCCCCTTTCTGGGTCACGCGGACGTTACCTTCGGCTATAGCTTCTCTCGTATCCAGATATACGGTTATCTTATCGCAGGTAAGATCGATATCTTTATACTTTATCGATACGTTTCCGGAGCCTATGACCATCTTCTTTTCATGAAAATATTCGACATTGTCGCCGTTGACTATTATCGGTTCTTTGGGCACCTGCGGGGTAACTTCTTCCGGTGAGGTGAGAGCAAAAGCGGCTGGAGTAAAAGACAGGGATAGTACTGTCATACCAACAACTAACAACTGACAACCAATAACTATCTTATTTTTTCTGGGCACTCTGCCAATCCTTTAAAAATCTCTCTATGCCTATATCCGTGAGAGGATGCCTGATAAGCGCCATCAGTGTGCCATACGGCACCGTAGCTATATCCGCACCTATCCTGGCCGCGTCCAATACGTGGAGCGGGTTTCTCACGCTCGCCACAATGATCTGAGTCTTAAAGGAGTAGTTGGTGAATATCGTCTTTATATCTCTTATGAGATCCATACCCGTAAGGCTTATGTCATCGAGCCTTCCTATGAAAGGGCTGACGTAAGTAGCGCCGGCCTTTGCGGCCAGGAGAGCCTGTGTCGGCGAGAAACATAACGTGAGGTTCGTCTTTACCCCATCCCGGGACAATATCTTTGCTGCCTTGAGCCCCTCCGCCGTAAGCGGTACCTTTATGACTATATTCTTATGTACCTTTGCCAGAGGTACCGCTTCCCTGACCATCTCGTCGCATTTCAGGCTTATTACTTCGGCGCTGACGGGACCATCAACTATGGAGCAGATCTCTTTTACGACCGATATGAAGTCCCTGCCTTCTTTCGCAATGAGGGAAGGGTTCGTTGTGACACCGTCGATTATCCCTATAGCGTTTGCTTCACGTATTTCGTTTATATTAGCGGTATCTATAAATAATTTCACCCTAAACCCCTGTTTTAAATACGAAATCTTAATATCGAAATGCGAAACAAATCACGATTTCGAATTTCATCTTTGTTTAGAATTTCGACATTCGAATTTAACGCATATTATACTATGCTTTAAACCTACATACAACATTTTTACCCATTTTCTTCGCGTCGTAAAGCGCGGAGTCGGCCTTCTCTATCAGACTATCCGCCTCCTCTGAATCGCTGGGATACGTTGAGACCCCCGCGCTTATCGTAATATGCAGGGTTTCATCGTATGCCTTGAAGATATGCTCCTCGACCTTCTTCCTGGCTCTCTGGGCAACCAGCATAGCGCCTTCGGGGCCCGTCTCGGGCAGGACTATGGCAAACTCCTCGCCGCCGTACCTGGAGACAAGGTCTATCTCGCGCACGCTCTCTTTTATGATACGGCCCAGTTCTTTCAGGATAACGTCTCCAACGAGATGGCCGCAGGTATCGTTGGTGCGCTTGAAGTCGTCTATATCGATCATGAGAAACGCGAATTCGAACTTATATCGTTTCGACCTCTGCAATTCCTCGTTCAGCCGATCGTAAAAGTACCTGCGCAAATAGAGCCCTGTCAGCGAGTCGGTTATGGCCAGCCGCTCTACGGTCTCATAGAGCAGGACCTTCTTTATCTCGAGGGCGAACTGCATAGACAGTATCAGGAACTTCTCCAGATCATCCGTCGGCAGGTTCTCTACGGTCAGTATTGCCGCCAGCCTACCCTCATAGAGAAGAGGTATCGCCGTAAACGTCCTCACCCCGGGATCCTCGATCCCCAGGTCCTCCAGGACTTTAGCTCCGGAGGCTTTCGACGCGTGTATCTTCTGCGGACTGGCCAGGAAATTCCGTATAAGCTTATCGTAATTGGTTACCTGCTTCGTTGTCTCCTCGAGCGCTTCCTGCCAGACACTATAGCTCCTCTCGAGACGCGGAACTTTCTGCTCGTCCCAATTGAGGACCAGCAGATCGCATTTCCTGAACGAGAAGTTTCCTTTCAGGAAGGTGCTGAAGACGTTAAAGATGTCGATGAACCGGAGATTTTCCGACATCTTCTTCGTTATCTCGAAGAGATTCACTATCATCAGCTCGTCTTCCTTTACATCGCGCTCCTCGCCCTCGAGGGAGCTGAGCCTTACAAGAAGGCCGCTCCGCCGGGAATCCTCTTCGTTTAATTCGGATTCCAGGACAAGCCGCTCCGCCTCGAATATCTCCCTAAATTGAACGGCGCTTACCTGAAAAGCCGCAAATAGCCCCGCCGAAGCCAGCGCGCTTAAGTAATCCGCACGGCAGCCGAATATCAGGACCGGGATAAGGAGGGCGGTTGCGGTCAGGATGATTTTATACGACGGATAGAGATATCCCAGCGGGGACGCAAAAAGGAATAGAAACCCGACCACGAAGTAGTCCGCCATGCCGGCAAAACATAGGAACGATAAAAGCATACCCATTGCCGCGAGCGAGAGCATGTATACGATTTTCAGCCTTGGCAAACCTGGTCCCTCCCCCGGGCTTTCGCTTTATATAAACGCTCATCGGCTATTTTTATGAGCCCCTCGGATATAGATGCGTCTTCCGGATAACTCGCTATCCCTATCGAAACCGTAACATTGGCAACGTGCCTTCGAAGGGTAACAGGATTGTTCTTCACGGCCCGGAGGATATCTTCGGCATCCCGGAGGGCCTCTTTCTTGCCCCTGCCGCAAAGCATTATCACCATCTCCTCGCCGCCATATCTTGCCGTAATGTCGCCTTCTTTTATCGTCGAGCTCAATACGCGCGCAATATGCTTTAATATGATATCCCCGGCGGCATGACCGAATTGGTCGTTATATTTTTTGAAATGATCTATATCGAGCATGAGGAGCGAAAGGGAGCCCTTCCTCATGGCGGTACGCTTTACCTCCTTCTGGAGGCGCTCCATGAAATATCTCCGCACGGCAAGACCCGTCAGGGAATCCCTTATCGCCAGCTCCTGAGTCTTCGCGTAAAGAGAAGCGTTTTCTATGGCCACCGCGCCCAGGTCCGTGATTATATCCAAAAGCCTCAAATCGTCCTGCGTATAGGTAAATTCCCGCGGGTTATCCATCCTGAGGATGCCTATTATCTTACCGCCGCTCACAAGAGGCGCGGCTATAAGCGACCTGGATATCTGTTTCAGGCCCTCCTGGCTGTCCGTCGAGAACCTGAAATCCGCAACGACGTCTTCGACTATGAGGGGTTTCCTGTTCTTTAAGACCCACCTGTCGAAAAGGTCCCCTTTTTTGGCCGCTACGCGTTCGGTGCCGCTGGACGCCGAGAGCATAAGTTCCTGTTTTTCGGTATCGACCAGGAAGAGGAGTATCCTCCCCTCTTTACCGATGGTCTTGGTAGCCTTCTCCAATATCAACTTCTTTATGTCGTCGAGCAAAAGCTGTGTACTGAACGAATCGATAACCTCTTTCAGCACGGCATATCTCTTCAACTTCTCCTCTACGGAGAATATCCCTTTCCTTTTCTCTTCTATGTCATTGGAAAGGACATTGATATCTTCGCTCAATTTCTCCAGTTTCAGGCGGTAAAGGTTGGTAAGTTTACTCTTCTTTCTGCGGTAGAAGTGGCCGGCAATAGCACTTAAGAAGAACGATATTATTACGACCGAGTGGTCGATAATGCCGATCCTTAATACGAAGAGCAGTGCGAGGAAAGACGAAAAGATCGTAATACTGAGACCGAACATCGTACCGAAAGCGAGGTAGGCAAGGATGATGACTATATTGTAGGTGAATATGAGAGTGTCTGCCGATTTAACGGCGGCCGGGGCAAGGATAGACTGGCCGGGGGGTATCTTATACAAAAGGAATGTCAACAGGATGAATACTGCCAGGGAGAGAATTCCTAGAACCGCTCTTTTTACGGAAGGAGTCATCCGGTCAGATTATCGTCTTCTCTGTCGCTTTATCAAAAAAATGCACCTTCGACATATCGAATACGAGATCCATATCCTGGTTCAGGGTAGGCTTATTGTGCCCGCCAACTTTCGCAAGCAGGGGATTCTTACCGGTATTGAGATATAGATAAGCCTCCGCGCCCATCGGTTCGATAACCTCGCAGGTCGCTTTTATCGTATTGTCCGGCGGAGCCTCGGAGACGAATAGCTTATCGTAAATATCCTCCGGCCTTATACCGAATATCAATTCTTTATCGATATACGATTCGACGGCCTTCATCATCGAATCGACTATCCTCACCCTGAACTTACCTTCGTTAAAATAGTATTTGGCATCGCTCCTGGTTATCGTCCCCTTGATGAAATTCATCGGCGGACTGCCTATGAACCCGGCGACGAACTTGTTCACCGGCTTATCGTACAGGCTGATCGGGTCGGCGATCTGGTGGATGACACCGTCTTTCATCACGACTATCTTATCGCCCATGGTCAGGGCCTCGGTCTGGTCGTGTGTTACGTAGATCATCGTTGTCTGTAAACGTATATGGAGCTTCTTCAGCTCGGTCCTCATCTGCACTCGCATCTTAGCGTCGAGATTCGAGAGCGGCTCGTCGAAGAGGAATACGAGCGGCTTCCTCACGATCGCGCGGCCGACGGCAACGCGCTGTCTCTGGCCGCCGGAAAGCTCGCGCGGCTTCCTGTGCATAAGTTTCTCGATGCTTAATACCGCCGCCGCTTCCTTGACCCTGGCGTCTATCTCGGCCCTGGGATACTTCCGCAGACGCAGGCCGAACGCCATATTCTCATAGACGGACATGTGGGGGTAGAGGGCATAGTTCTGGAAAACCATCGCTATGTTCCTGTCCTTCGGCGGGACATCGTTGACACGCTGGTCGCCGATATAGACGTCTCCGGAGGACGCCTCCTCGAGACCTGCAATAATCCTGAGTGTGGTGGATTTACCGCAGCCGGAAGGACCGACCAATACTACGAATTCTTTGTTTTCGATACCGAGATTTATATCGCGGATTGCCTGGATATTTCCGGGGAAGATTTTTGTGACACTGTTTAAGCTAACCTGGGCCATATTTTCGTTGGTCGTTGGTCGTTGGTTATCGTTCGTGGTTCGTTATTAGTAGCTAGTATATCACAGGCGGCGATTAAAAATAAGACAATTCTGTTTTGCCTGCCGGCGGTAAAACCGAGGCGTGGCCGCGCAGGAATAGGCCCTGCGAAGCTCTGCCATAATCTAACTATTTATGAGCGAAATAGGCCAAAAGCTGCGAAAGCGTCTCCTTCATGTTCTTTCTTTGCACAATCATATCTATGAGGCCGTGATTTAACTGAAACTCTGCGCGCTGGAACCCGGCCGGGAGCTTCTGCCTTATAGTCTGTTCTATTACGCGCGGACCGGTAAAACCTATCAATGCCTTCGGTTCCGCCATTATGATATCGCCCAGCGAGGCAAAACTTGCCATGATGCCGGCCATCGTGGGATCAGTCAATACCGAAATAAATAACCCGCCCGCCCTGTCGTGCCGGCAGAGCGCCGCCGAGGTCTTCGCCATCTGCATCAGCGAATACAGGCCTTCGTACATCCTCGCCCCGCCGCCGGAACCCGAAACGATTATAACCGGAAGGCGTTTTTCCGTAGCGCGCTCTATAGCCCGCGTCAACTTCTCGCCCACAACGGAACCCATCGAGCCCATGATGAACCGGGAGTCAGTGACCCCGAGGATAACGGGCGCACCGGTTAAGTTACCCTCGCCGGTAATAACCGCTTCTTTCAGACCGGTCGCCTCCTGGTCTTTCTTTATCTTTTCCTTATAGGTCTTGGGCCCCGCAAACGAAAGAGGATCGAGAGACTCCATATTCTCATCCATCTCTTTGAAAGTACCTTCGTCTATGAGCAGTTTTACCCGCTCGTGAGCGCCCAGATTGAAGTGAAAATTACATTTGGGACAGACACGCATATTCTCGTCGAGCTTCTTATTGTAGATGAGCTCGTTACAATCCTCGCAGCGCGTCCATAAGTCGCTGGGTATATCGCGCTTCCTGGCGACTTTAACTATGGTATATTTAGGCTTTCGCGGAAATAGCGGCACGTTTAGATCACCTCTTCAACAGCTCTTTTGCCTTATCGACCGCCACGGCAGCATCCCTGGCGTAAGAGTCGGCTTCGATGGCATCGGCAAATTCCTGTGTCACGGGCGCGCCGCCAACTATAATCTTGACCTTATCGCGCAACCCAGCTGCTTTTAGCGCCTTTATCGTATCTTTCATCGAATTCATAGATGTCGTAAGAAGAGACGACATGGCCAGTATATCCACGCCGCCTTTCCGTATCGACTCGATAAATTTCTCGGTCGGCACATCTATACCGAAGTCCTCAACTTCGAAGCACGCGCCCTTAAGCATCATGCTGACAATGTTCTTGCCGATATCGTGGAGATCGCCCTTGACCGTTCCTATGACCACTTTGCCGATCGGCTTGATACCGCATTTTAAAAATTGCGGCTCGATGAGCGCCATCCCCGCGTGCATCGCCTTGGCCGATATAAGCACTTCGGGAATAAATACCTCATTATTTTTAAAGCGGCTCCCGACAGTCTCCATCCCGGATATAAGCCCTCGCTCGAGTATATCAGGAACGCTTACGCCGGCATCAAGAGCGGCCTTTGTGTATTTGACAACCCCCGCCCTATCGCCGCGCATCAGCGCTTCCTTGATATTTTTTAAGTTATCTTCTGCCATCTCATCCCCTCTATACTATCCACTAAATTTATTTATCACCAATCCCGACAGCGGCTTCGGGTAGAAATATGTGGATTTACGCGGCATGCGCTCGCCCAACTTCGCTATGTGCTTCACCTCGGACACCTTGGTCGGGTTCAAAAAAAACGCCGCCTTGAAGGCACCGCTGTCGACGGCCTTCACCGCCTCCAGGGGGCTCTTTGAAAAATCTATATTTTCATCCGTATCGCTTACGCCGAGGAGGCGCTGGAATATAAAGAGGTGCAGTATAGAAACATCCAGCCTCTTCCAGTCCCGCGGCTTATCCTTTATCGCATTATCGGATGCCGCTATATTCTTCAATTTGAGAACGTAAAAACCGCTTCTGCCCAGATAAAGGCCAAAAGCGTGGCCGGTGATAAGGAGATCGAGGGCGGATATCATCTTATTAAGGCCGGACACCTTCTTAACATCGAAGAATTTTCCTAATCTTTCTATTATATCACTCTTCTTTATATTTCCTAAGTCCTTTATAAGGCGGTGGGTCGGCAGGACGGTGAGCATCTTTTCGCTTGCTTCGACAAAATATACCATCATATATTTCGAATCTTCTGCCCCGGACTCTTCGGCATACATCTTCGCCACCGCATAACGATGGTGTCCGTCGGCGATAAAGAGGTTTCCGCTTTCCATACGGGCCCGGATATCGTTAATAAGGCGCGGATCATCCATCTGCCATACCGCGTGCCGCACACCCGCTAATTTTACGTCCATAGCCGGCTTATTTGCGGCGCAGAAATTCTTCAATATCCTGGTCACGGCGCTATCGTCGTGCAGTATGAATATGGGACTCAGGTTCGCTTTGACTGCGCGCATGAGATCAAGCCTGTCCTTCTTGGGCGCGGCAAGGGTATTTTCGTGCGGGAGGACTTTATCTTTAGAGCCTTTCTCAAGCGCCATAAGGCCGATGAAGCCGACCTGCTCGACCGGCTTATCGCCGCGCTTATAGCTCTGGGAATAGATGTAGAAAGAATCCGCCGCGTCGCGCTCAAGGATGCCCGCCGTCAGCCATTTATCGAAGAACTTCCGCGAGCGCGTATACCGGTTATCGGCGGCCGTATCTTTGGGCGTTATCCTGTTAAGGATCAGCCTGACTATATTAGATCTGCTCCGTCGGTAAAGTTCGTCCTGCATCCGCTTCGGGATAATATCATAGGGAGGCGCTACTACGTCCCGGAGGTTCCCGGCCCGCCGCGTATTATATCTGACTGCCCTGAAAGGTTTTAATCTTGCCAATTGCGGTTCCGTCTTTTGTGAAGCTCCACCGCCTTATTAGCGGTGGCTTCTTTTTTTACAGGGCTTCGCTCTTTCGGCTGCGCGAAACCCTGAACCGAAAGCCATTCTCACCACGCCCTTACAGGCATGGCTTTCTGGTTCATGGGTGAAGCATCATCCCGGCGATAGCGCCCGTTATATCCATAATAAAATCCACTATATCGGTCGTCCTGCCGGGGATAAAATGCTGGTGCCACTCGTCTAAAGCGGCATACAAGGAAATTATAATTATAGACAAAATTACAGCTTTTGCCAAGCTAATATTTGAGCCCGGACTTTTAACCGCCCTTAAAGTTAAAAACCCGAGAATGAGGAACTCCGCGAAATGGACGAGTTTGTCTATGTGGGGTATGTCGATCTGAGGTATATCCCTGCCGGGCATTGAGGATAGTCCGGATATAACCGCCGCCCACAGGATAGCGGGCGCCCATAGTTTAAACAAGCTTGCATATCGGCCGGTCATTTATCGTGATTCATCGAACAGCCCTTGCAGCCGTCTGATTTTGGATTACCGCAGGATTTTGAGGCATGCTTGTGGGAATTCTTGCGGGAATTAGAACCCTGAGCTCTTGTCGAAGGGTTCTTATAGTCCGTCTGGTAAAATCCGCTTCCTTTGAAGATAATACCGCTGCCGATCCCTAGGAGCCGGGTAACTTTACCGCCGCAGCCGGGACACTTGGTAAGATGTTTTGCCGTCATCGACTGGAAAGCGTCGAACCTCTTTTTACATTTATTGCATTCGTATTCGTAAGTTGGCATATTATTTAAATATTCTCCTCATTTTATCCATAAACGATCTTGCCATAGGCCCCGGGTTCCTCTCGGAGGCTTTCGCAAACTCTCTCAGGGTCCGCCGCTGCTCCGACGTCATATCCGCCGGCACGTCTATCTCGACCTTAACGAGCTGGTCGCCCCTGCCATATTCGTGCAGATGCGCTATCCCCTTGCCCCGCAGGCGGAAGACTCTGCCGCCGTGCGTACCGGCGGGTATCTTCATCATTATCCTGCCGTCGAGAGTCGGCACTTCGACTTCGCCGCCCAGCGACGCTATTGTAAAATCGATCGGCACCTCGCAGTATATATCGGCGCCGTGGCGCTCGAATATCTCGTGCGGCTCCACCTCAAGGTGAAGATACAGGTCGCCGGGTTTTGTGCCCTTTTCGCCGGCCTCACCCTCCCCGTGTATCCTCAGGCGCGCGCCCGTATCGACGCCCGCCGGTATTTTAACCTTGATATTCCGCTTCGTCCTCATCCTTCCCCTGCCGCCGCAGGCCGCGCACGGCGTCTTTATTATCGTGCCGTCGCCGCCGCATTTTTCGCAAGTCCTTATTATATTGAAGTATCCGCTCGACGCGCTGACTTTGCCGCGGCCGCCGCATGCCGGGCACCGCTCCGTCTTCGATCCCGGCCGCGCGCCCGAGCCGCCGCAAGTCTCACAGGCCTCGTAGCGCGGTATCGAGATCGTCTTCTCCGCGCCCAGGACCGCTTCATCGAAAGTTATGCCGATCCGGTATTCGAGGTCAGCGCCCCTGCGGCGTCCGTATCCTCTGCCGTGGCCTTCCTCGAAAGAGTCGCTGAACATGTTCGCGCCGAAGCCGAACCCGCGCAGCAGGTCGTTTAAGTCGAACTGCCCCCACACGTCCTTGACATCATCGAAGTGGTGAAAGTCCTGCCAGCTGAATCCGCCCTGTTTGAATGAATTATCGACCCCGGCGTGGCCGTACTGGTCGTATGTCGCTTTCTTTTGCGGGTCCATCAAGACCTCGTAGGCCTCGGATACCTCCTTAAATTTCTCCTCCGCCTCCTTCTTCCTGTCGGCGGGGACCCTGTCGGGATGGTATTTGAGCGCGAGGTTGCGGTACGCCTTCTTCACATCATCCGCGCCGGCCGTCCTGGGTATCCCGAGTATTTCGTAGTAATCGCGTTTCGTCGTCATTACTTTATCCTTATCTATATTTTAGCCAGCAATCCACGGAACATGAAGAATACTGCGCCGAGAATGCAGAGCCCTGCCCACAGATAATCCTGTTTCAGGTTCTCCTTCATGTAAAATATCGAGAACGGCACAAAGATCGACAGCGTTACTACTTCCTGCAGTATTTTGAGCTGTCCGAGATTCATAACCTGGTGGCCGATCCTGTTTGCCGGGACCTGTATCAGATACTCGAAAAGCGCAATGCCCCAGCTTATGATGGCCGCAACGATCCACGGCTTATTGTTATAGTTCTTCAGGTGCCCGTACCACGCGAATGTCATAAATACGTTGCTGAATGCGAGCATTAATGTTGTGATGATCAACTTATTCATGTTCCCTCGTATAAATTTTTCGTCTTCAGTCCGGCGTTTACTTTTAGGTGTTGCCTTGCGCTTGCCGCAAATCGCATTAGGCATGCGATTTGCTGTGCAAAATTGCGATGGCCGTCCAACCTGCCGGTAGTCAAAACTGTTTAGCAGTTTGTCCGGCCTTTTCTA